>NZ_CAMLHM010000014.1 GCF_946479885.1 uncultured Devosia sp. | reverse complement strand
CTGCTGCCGGGCAATGGCCAGCGCGCCTTCCGACGGCACCGCGCAGAGCCCGCCCATGGCGCTTTCCAGCCCGCTGGCCCGTGTCTTGAACGCGGCTACGCCGGGGCGGATCACCTCATTCACCGCCGCATCCAGCACCTGCGTCGGCGTAACAGTCTGCGCCAGCGCCGGCCCGGCGCAGAACAGCATCAGAGCGGCGAGCAGCAGGCGCATCACAGCGATTCCAGAAAGGCGATGACATCATCGCGCGTGGCTTGAGACATCTGCGCGAAGGCGTCGCGCGCCGCCTGCGCCTCTCCCCCATGCCACAGAATGGCCTCGACGAGATTGCGGGCGCGCCCATCATGGAGGAAAAACGTGTGCCCCGATACGGTCTCGGTGAGCCCGATGCCCCAGAGCGGCGTGGTCCGCCATTCCTGACCATCCGCCTGCCCCTCCGGCCGGTTATCGGCAAGGCCCGCGCCCATGTCATGCAGCAGGAAATCCGAATATGGCCAGATCAGCTGGAACCGGTGCGCCGGATTTTCAGCATCGCGGCTGGTGACGAATTTCGGCGCATGGCAACTGGCGCAACCGGCGCCGTAAAATGCCGCCTTGCCGCGCAACACCGCCGCGTCCCCCACGTCGCGCCGCTCCGGCACGCCCAGCGTCTGCGCGTAGAATGTCACGAGGTCGAGCACCGGGTCGGGTGCTTCACTCGGCCCCAGCCGCTCCTGCACCCCGGTTGGCATGGCGAGGCACTCGGTCTGCCGCTCGGTGCAGTCGCCATGTGGCAGGTCCACCAGCGGCGTCGCGATGCCGATATCGCCGGCAAAGGCCCCCGCCGACTGGCTGCGGATGCTGGCCATCCCCGCCTTCCAGCCGAACCGGCCGAGCATGACGCTCTGGCTCACCGGCTCGATGGTCCAGTTCGGCCGGCCCGAAATGCCGTCGCCATCCAGATCCTCCGGGTCGGCCAGGGCCAGGATATCCTCGGCCGGAACCTGCTCCACCAGTCCCAGGCCGATCATCGGATTGGCCAGCCGCGGCGATAGCCTGACATCGTCTGCCAGGGGGCCGTAAGCCAGGTCCGCCACCGAATAATGCGGCTCGCGCAACGTCACTTCGGTGCCATCGCCCAGCGTTACCGGCAGGTCGACATAGTCGATCACCATCCGCCCCTCGGCCTTGAGGCCCGGCACGGCAAAATCCTGCAGCTGCGTGCCATAGGTCGGGTCACCCACCTCGCCGGCAATCACCCCGTCCATGGCCAATCGCTTGTCGTCCGCGCCAGGGGGCACCGACAGCCGCAGGAACATCGACACATTCTCGGCCTGCCCCTCGAAGGGCGGATGGCCGCGCCCGTCCTTGACATGGCAGCTCTGGCAGCCGCGCGCGTTGAACAGCGGCCCCAGCCCGTCCGACGCCTGGGTCGAGCTCGGCGACGAGACCCAGATCTTGCGGAACAGTGCATTGCCCAGCTTGAACTGTTCTTCCTGCTCGAAGCTGAGATTGTCGAGGAAGTGGCTGAACGAATCCGCATTGGGGTCGAATGTCGTCGTCCCCGCTCCGGCGGGTTTACTCTCGAAATTCTCCGGCTTGGAGAAATCGGTCGTGGGCGCCGTCACCGCCGCAACGCGCGCCAGGTCCTCCGGCGTCAGGTCACCCCGCACCCCATGGTCCTGCGCAAAAGCGAGTCCTCCCGCGAGCAGGGTGGCAAGGGCAATGGTGAGCTGAGTTTTCATGGAATAATCTTAAGTCGATCTGCTCTGCCGGATTGGCGCCGAACATCTCTATCCACGGCGTCATTGCCGCGAAAGCGGGAATCCCCTTCGTCATCCTCAAAGTGACAGGGAGATACCCGCTTTCGCGGGAATGACGCCGTGCTTAGTCGCCGCCGAGGCCTTACTGGAACACGGCGTCCGGATTGCTCAGGCTGTCGCTGTTTTCGATCGTCACCGCGTCTTCGAGCTCGAGCAATGCCACGGCCCGTTCGATGCCGCGCGTCTGCGCGATCAGCCCGTCGATCGCTGCCTGCACAACCGCATTGCCTTCTGCATTGCCTTCGCCGATCTGCTGGTCATAGGCCTCGCCGCCAATGGCGCGGTCGGCCATCACATTCATCTTGGCGATCGTGTCGTCGAGCAACGCCTTGATCTCGGTGTCGAGCGTCGCATCCTTGCTGGCAATCACGTCCGACAGCGACGGTCCTTCCACCACCGAACCATCGGTCCGCGTGTACTTGCCAAGATAGACATTCTGCACGCCGATGGCGTCGTTGAGATGGGACACATGCGTATTGTCGGAGAAGCAGTCGTGCTCCTCTTCCGGATCGTGCAGCAGCAGCCCCAGCTTCATGCGCTCACCGGCCACTTCGCCAAAGCTCAGCGAACCCATGCCGGTCAGGATTGCCGAAATCCCCAGATCCGGTAGCGCCGCGCGGGCGGCGCCATCGGCGGTCCAGTTGGCAACCATTTCCTCGAGATCGCTGACCAGCAGCGTCGATGCGGCCTTGAGATAGGCGGCGCGGCGATCGGCATGCTCGGCGGTCGAATAGTCGGTGAACGGCCGCGCGCCGGCGCCAGGTCCGGTCCCGTTCAGATCCTGCCCCCACAGCAGGAACTCGATGGCATGGTAGCCCGTCGCCACATTGGATTCGACGCCGGCAGCTTCCTGCAGACTGTCCTGCAGCAGCGCCGGCGTGATCTCGGTAGCGTCCAGTTCGACCCCGTCGATGGTGATCTTCGGGTTGGCGATGACATTGGCGACGTAGAGCGCATTGCTGTCGCTCTCGCTGCCATAGCTGGCATCGACATAGTCGATCAGGCCCTCGTCGAGCGGCCAGGCATTCACCCGTCCTTCCCACTCGTCGACGATTGGGCTGCCAAAACGGAAGGCCTCGGTCTGCTGGTAGGGAATGCGCGCGGCCTTCCAGGCATCCTTGGCCGCCTGCAGCGTAGCCTCGCTCGGATTGGCGATCAGTGCATCGACGGCGACGTCAAGCGCCTTGGCCGTTGCCAGCGCATCCTCGTAACCGGCCAGCGCCAGGTCGGCATAGGCCGCCAGCACATCGGCATCAGCAGGGGCCTGCGCGAAGACGGCTGTCGGCGCTACGGACAGGGTAAGAGCAAGAGCGAATCCGCGCATGACGCGCTTGACCGAGATCATCAACGATCCTCCAGATAGTTTTGCCAAGTGGACTACGCCGGTCACCTTCAGAAAGCAATGAAATTTCAATAGTTTAGAAGAAGTCTAAAGTACTGGTACCACCCGATTTCCCTAAAACGGCGAAGATGCCAATCCCTTCCGGCGCTTGTCTTTTTCCACCGTCTTCGAAAATTTTTGACCATCTGGACGAAACTGTCACAAACGGGCACTGTCACAATTGCAGCTGGGAGGCTCGGGCTTGGACGGGGATTTCACGCAAACGGTTGAATAGCGGGCGTCATCGGCCGCCGGGCGGCTGTCATGTACGCTTCCTGATGCCGTCATCGCGCTGTCATACCACCACACTACTGGCCTCCTGAGTTCGCCGGATCGTCCCCCAACGGGCGATCACGAACGACCTTCAGGGAGACTGACATGTCCATCAAGAAGACCCTCGGCGCATCCGTCTCGATGCTCGCCATCCTCGCCGTTTCTGCACCCGCTTTCGCCCAGACCGATATTGACGCGCTCTACGAAGCCGCCAAGACCGAAGGCCAGCTCACCACGATCGCCCTGCCCCACTCCTGGTGCGGCTATGGCGCCGTGATCGACGGCTTCAAGGCCAAGTATCCGGGCATCACCGTCAACGAGCTCAACCCCGATGCCGGCTCGGCCGACGAAATCGAAGCCGTCAAGGCCAACAAGGGCAATACCGGCCCGCAGGCTCCCGACGTGATCGACGTCGGCCTCAGCTTCGGCCCCTCGGCCAAGGCCGATGGCCTGATCCAGCCGTACAAGGTCGCGACCTGGGACTCCATCCCGGCCGAAGCCAAGGACGAAGAAGGCTACTGGTACGGCGACTACTACGGCGTGATGGCCATGCTGGTGAACAAGGATCTCGTATCCACCGTTCCCGCCGACTGGGCTGACCTGCTGAAGCCGGAATACAGCGCCAGCGTCGGCCTCGCCGGCGATCCGCGCGCCTCCAACCAGGCCATCCAGGCCGTCTATGGCGCTGGCCTCTCCTCGACCGGTGCCGATGCAGGTGCCGCCGATGCCGGCCTCAAGTTCTTCGCCGACCTCAATGCTGCCGGCAACTTCGTCCCGGTCATCGGCAAGGCCGCTTCGGTCGCCCAGGGCACGACCCCGATCCTGCTCGCCTGGGACTATAACCTGCTCGCCTTCCGCGACGGCTTTGCCGGCAACCCGGAAACCGAGATCGTCGTCCCGGCCACCGGCGTCGTTGCCGGCGTCTACATCCAGGCCATCTCGGCCTACGCGCCCCATCCGAACGCTGCCAAGCTCTGGATGGAATACCTCTACTCCGACGAAGGTCAGCTGGGCTGGCTGAAGGGCTATTGCCACCCGATCCGCTTCAACGATCTGGCTGCCAACGGCAAGATCCCGCAGGAACTGCTCGACGCGCTCCCGCCGGCCGCTGCCTATGAAGCTGCCGTGTTCCCGAGCATCGACCAGCAGAATGCGGCCAAGGCCACGATCACCGGCCAGTGGGACGCCGTCGTCGGCGCCAACGTCGAGTAACGTCTTCGCATGACTAAGCCAGCCACGACCGCTTCAACAGACCTCATTCTGAGCCTGTCGAAGAACGAGGTCGTGGCTGGATATTCGGCCTTTCTGCCACGACGTCGTGGTTCGACAGGCTCACCATGAGGTCTACTGGGGCGCCTCGATGACCGACGTAACCGCATCACCACCCGCCCGCCGCCGCCTCTCCCTGGAGTGGCTGGGCGTGGCGCCCTTCATCATCTTCGCGGTGATGTTCCTCATCCTGCCTACGCTCTACCTCATCGGCGCCGCCTTTGTCGGCCGCGAGGGACAGCTGACCTTCGACAATATCACCGGCCTTTTCACCGATCAGATCATGGCCGCCTATCTGATCTCGATCCGCATTTCCGGCGCCTCCGCCATCCTGGGCGCCCTTATCGGCCTTGCCATCGCCCTCGCCCTCATCCGTGGCAGACTGCCGGCGGGCCTGCGCTCCGCCGTCATGACCTTTTCCGGCGTCGCCTCCAATTTCGCCGGCGTACCGCTGGCCTTCGCCTTCATTGCCACGCTGGGTCGCCTTGGCCTCGTCACCATCGTCCTCAAGACGGTCTTCGGCCTTGACCTCTACAAGTCCGGTTTCAACCTGCTGAGCTTCTGGGGCCTGACGCTCACCTACCTCTATTTCCAGATCCCGCTGATGATCCTGATCATCGCGCCGGCCATCGACGGGCTGAAGAAGGAGTGGAGCGAGGCCGCACAAATCCTGGGCGCCAGCCCGTGGCAGTTCTGGCGCTATGTCGGCATGCCGATCCTGTGGCCCAGCTTCCTGGGCACGCTGAGCCTGCTGTTCGCCAATGCGTTCGGCGCCATCGCCACCGCTTACGCGCTCACCGGGTCCTCGCTCAATATCGTCCCCATCCTGCTCTACGCGCAGATACGCGGCGATGCCCTGCAAAATCCCGGCCTCGGCGCCGCCCTGGCGCTTGGCATGATCCTGATCACTGCCTGTGCCAACATCATCTATCTCGTCATTTCCGCACGCGCCGAGAGGTGGATGAAATGAAGCAATCGCGCTTCTGGGCCTGGCTCGTCTTCCTTGTCGGCCTCGCCTATTTTCTGGTCCCGCTGATCGCCACCTTCGAGTTCTCGCTCAAGATGCGCCGCGGCTACTACAGTTTCGACAGCTATGCGTCGGTCTTCTCGGACCCCAACTTCCAGCGCACCTTCAGCTACTCCGCCGTCATCGGCATCTTCGCCATCATCGTGGGCATCCTGGTCGTCGTCCCCGCGGTCTACTTCGTCCGCCTGCGCCTGCCCAAGCTGCGCCCCTTCGTCGAATTCGTCACCCTGCTACCGCTGATCATCCCGGCCATCATTCTGGTCTATGGCTATATCCGGCTCTACAACTCGTCCTCGATCATCCCGTTCACCGGCAGCGCCATCGGCACCGACATCCTGCTGATCTGCGGCTATGTCACGCTTGCGCTGCCCTACATGTATCGGGCCGTCGATACCGGCATGCGCACCATCGACGTGCAGACCCTGACCGAGGCGGCCCAGATCGCCGGCGCCAATACCGCGCAGATCATCGCCCGCATCATCCTGCCCAATATCCTGGTGGCGGTGCTTTCGGGCGCCTTCCTCACCTTCGCCATCGTCATTGGCGAGTTCACCATTGCCAGCCTGCTCAACCGGCCCGCCTTCGGCCCGTATCTTCAGAATATCGGCGCCAACCGCGCCTATGAGCCGGCGGCTCTGGCCGTCATTTCCTTCATCATCACCTGGGGTGCCATGGGCATGATCAACGTGCTTGGCCGCTTCGCCCCCCGCACCTCCGCCAGAACTGACTGAGCCCCTGACCCATGGCAGCCTTTCTCAACGTCCAGAACCTTACCAAGACTTTCGGCACCACCACGGTGGTGAAGGACGTCAGCTTCGCCTTCGACAAGGGTGAGTTCATCTCGCTGCTCGGCCCCTCGGGCTGCGGCAAGACCACCATCCTGCGCATGATTGCCGGCTTCGAGAACCCGACCTCGGGCTCCATCAAGGTCGACGGCCAGGACATTACCAGCTTCAAGCCCAATCAGCGCCAGCTCGGCATGGTGTTCCAGGCCTATGCGCTGTTCCCCAATCTCAATGTCGGCGACAATATCGGCTTCGGCCTCAAGATCGCCGGCATGGGGGCCGAGGAACGCCGCGCCCGCGTCGAGGAGATGCTCAAGCTCATCGGCCTGCCCGGCTACGAGAAGCGCTACCCCTACGAAATGAGTGGCGGCCAGCAGCAGCGCGTTGCCCTCGCCCGCGCCATCGCCCCGCGTCCGCGCATGCTGCTGCTCGACGAGCCGCTCTCGGCACTCGACGCCAAGATCCGCGTCTCCCTGCGCGAGGAAATCCGCGCCATCCAGCTCGACCTGGGCATCACCACCGTCTTCGTCACCCACGATCAGGAAGAAGCGCTTTCGATCTCGGATCGCATCGTGGTGATGCATGCGGGCAATATCGAGCAGCTCGGCGCCCCGCACGAAATCTACAACAAGCCCGCCACCCGCTTCGTCGCCACCTTCGTCGGCCACCTCAACACCATCGAGGCGACGATCGTCGATCCGGCCACTGGCCGCGTTGATATCGATGGCCAGACCGCCAACGTGCCCACCCTGCCCGCAACGGCGGCCCCCGGCGCACCCATCTCGCTCACCCTTCGTCCCGAAGTGCTGTCCGTCGGCGCGCGTGAGGGCAATGATATCACACTGTCGGGCACCATTGCCGACGTCACCTTCCTCGGCTCGGTGATCCGCCTTCGCGTCGCTCTGGGACGGAACATCCTGAGCCTCGACACGTTCAACGATCAGCGGACGGCCCCGCCCAGCCGCGGCGAACCCGTCACCGTCAGCCTGGCCGGCAAGGACCTGCTGGTGCTCTAGCGATACCCATGTCGGCCGCCCGGTTTCGCTGGGCGAACACCTCCCCTCTTGCGGGGGACGATGGGAGGGCGGTACGACTGGCCGGTATCGAAGGAGTCGACACCAGAATGGAATCCCCCTTCGTCTCGACCGACTGGCTGGCGGCCCACCTGAGCGACCCCAACCTGGTTGTGCTCGACGGCAGCTGGCACATGCCCAACGCGGCCCGCAACGCCCAGGCGGAATACCTCGCCGGCCACATTCCCGGCGCCGTATTCTTCGATATCGACGGCGTGGCCGATACCGGCACCAACCTGCCGCACATGCTGCCCGCCCCCAATGATTTCGCCCGCATGGTGGGCGCCCTGGGCATTTCGGAGACCATGACGACAGTCGTCTATGACGAACTCGGTCTTTTCTCGGCACCGCGCGTCTGGTGGACGTTCCGCACCATGGGCGCCACCGACGTCCGCATCCTCGCCGGCGGCGGCCCCAAATGGCGCGCCGAGCGCCGCGCCACCGAGATCGGTCTCGTCACCCGACCGCGCCAGACCTTTCACACCCATTTCGACCCGAGCCGCGTCGCCAGCTTCGAACTGGTCCGCGACCGCAGCCACGATGGCGCCGCCCAGATCGCCGATGCCCGCCCCGCCCCGCGCTTCCATGCCGAGGCGCCCGAGCCCCGTCCGGGCCTGCGCGGCGGCCACATTCCCAATAGTGCCAACCTGCCGGTGAGCCTGCTGACCGACAACGGACAGATGCGTCCGCCGGCCGAACTCGCCCAGCTGTTTGCCGATCGCGGTATCGACCTGGCCAAGCCCCTGATCACCTCCTGCGGGTCCGGCATCACCGCCGCGACCCTTGCCCTGGCGGCCGAACTGGCCGGCGCCGAAAAGGTCGCGGTCTATGACGGCTCCTGGGCCGAATGGGGCGCCCGCAAGGATGCCGAGGTCGAGACCTGAGCGCCGTCAGCGGGCCCCATCATGAGCAAGATCGAGATTCATCCCCCCAATCCTGCCTGGCCGGATGACTACCGGGCGCTCAGGGCGCGCCTTGCCCCGGTCGTGCCCGCGGGTTCGGTCGTCCATCACATCGGCTCCACCGCCGTTCCCGGCCTCGCCGCCAAGGATGTGATCGACGTCCAGGTCAGCGTCGACAGCCTCGGCCTGGTCGACGCCGCCGGCATCGTCGCGCTCGGCTTCATCCAGCGCATCATGACCGGCACCGGCGATCATTGTCCGCCGGGCATGGACCTGCCCGATGCCGACCTGACCAAGCTGTTCTTCAAGAGCACCGGCCGGGCCGCCCATATCCATGTCAGAGAGAAAGGCCGCTTCAACCAGCGCTATCCCCTGCTCTGCCGCGACTTCCTGCGCGCCCACCCGGTCGCCGCCCAGGCCTATGCCCAGGTCAAGCGCCAGCTGGCGCTACGCTTTCCCGACGATGTCGAGGCCTATTACGACATCAAGGACCCGGTCTTCGACATCATCATGGATGGCGCCGAGGAATGGGCGACCCGCATCGGCTGGACCCAACCACCAGGCGATTGAGGAAGCGTCCCCATGCGGCAGGATCAGGCGGATTGACGTCCAAGGGTATGCTTCCTAACGTCAGCCTTAGGAGCGAACTGGACCGATTGCCGACGGAGTTTCCTAAGGCAGCATACGTCCGATAAAGACGCAGTTGCAGGTATTCGTCCATGACGCCCACCACTTCGGCCATTCCCATCAGGCCTAATGAACTTAACGGGTTATGGGGCAGTCAGGGCGACGGCACTTTCGTTAACCCGATCGTTCCCGCCGACTTCTCCGATATCGACGCCATTCAGGTCGGTGCGGAGTATGTCGCGATCAGTTCCACGCTCCATGGGTCGCCGGGCATGGCGATTCTGCGCTCCGGTGACCTAGTCAATTGGCGCGTGGTTGGACATGCAATCGCGGACGTGTCCACATTGGATCCATTGCTGGGCGGGCAGGCGATGGCGCGGTATGGTCGCGGCGTGTGGGCCGGCGCGCTTCGGCAGCACGGCGGCCGTCTCTATGTCTTCTTCACGACCCCCGATACCGGGCTGTTCATGACCTCGTCGGCAACGGCGGAGGGGCCATGGGACGAGCCGCATTGCCTTTGGGGCGTGCCAGGTCACGACGATCCCTGCCCCTTCTGGGAGGAGGGCCAGTCTTGGTTGGTAATGACTCGTTTCGCGGGCGATCCTGACGATCCGCGGATGTACACGATCTTCCTGTACCGCATGTCATCCGACGGCCGGTCGATCGACCTCGAATCCGCCATTCCGATAGAACGGGGGCCCGGCGCGGAAGCGAGCAAGCTCTATCGGATAGGGGGCCTCTTCTATCTCTTCTTCAGCGAAGTGAAGGCAGAAGGCCGCGTAGCGATGTGCAAGCGCGCTGCGACCCTGCCGGAACTCGCGGAGGCGGAGAAGGCGCAACTGAACCACGTCGATCCCAGGCGCGACAAGGAGCCGAACCAGGGTGCCTTTCTTACCGACGGCGACGGGGACTGGTGGTTCCTGACGCACCAGGGCACCGGAGATTGGGAAGGTCGAGCGCTGTGCCTGTTGCCGGTCTCGTGGCGCGACAAATGGCCGATTATTGGCCAGCCTGGCCCCGACGGGATCGGCAACATGGTCTGGCGGTCCAGGGAACCCGCCAACGCCCTGGGCGCCCAACCTCCCGAGATGCCCGACGATTTCACGCACCCCACGCTGCGTCCCGAATGGGAGTGGAACCATGCCCCGCGTGCCGAAGCATGGAGTCTGTCGGCTCGACCCGGCTGGTTGCGCCTACGCTCGTCTCCGCCGGCGAGGCCGGACTTCACGGGCATCAGCAACGTCCTCAGCCAGCGGGCCTGGCGCACAGCACGCAACGAGGTCCGGGTGTGCCTCCAATACGACGGGATGGTTCAGGGGCAGCGCGCCGGATTGTGCCATGCGTCGCGCGAGTTCGCCTCTATCGAGGTCGAGACCTATCGGAGCGGCCAGCGCTTGATCGTTCGGACAGGCGAGGAACCGGCCGCGACACTCGCCTTGCCGTCCGACGGCAACAGGAAAATCTGGCTCTCATCGAGCTGGACTGATGCGGGAACCGCTAGCTTTGCTTACAGTGTCGATGGCCAGGCGTTTGCTCCAGCGGGCAGCGCCTTCCAGCTCAAATGGGGACACTATCGAGGTGATCGGGTTGGCCTGTTCACCTGCGGGGGCACGTCGGCAGGCGAAGGCTACGCGGATTTCGGTCGCTTCAGCTACGCGGTCGCCAGCCAGACCGGACAGCCTCAGCCGAGTGACTGAAAGAACCGGAACGGCAAGTTCGTGTTCTGACGATCGAGGGCAGAAATCGCCGCGGAACGACCCGAACCAGACCGACAAGAAATTCCCCGGCAACCCCAGCTAGGTTGGCCGAGACTAGGGGCCGCCGTGGTGAAATTGACGCGGGACGAGATTGAGGCCGAGCACCGTCGTCGCCGAGACTCCAGAGTAGGGCAGCCGATCCTACCTAGCGCACCTTGATCAGCAGGATCACCAATACCCAGATGCTGGCCACGTGGATGAGCAGGAAGCGCAGCAGCACCTGTGAGTTCGACCAGTTGAGATTTTTGCGCGCATGGTCGTGGAACGGAAAGCGAATCGAGCTGAGAACCCGCCAGCCGAACAGCCGCATCAGCGCAACCTTGACCAGCCCTGTCGCACCGTTGAACAGCAGCAGCGCACCGACGAAGAAGACCATGGCCGGATTACCGGTAGCCACCACGCACATGCCCACGAACAGACCAATCGGGCGTGACCCGGCATCCCCCATCAACGCCGCGCTGGGTGGTGCATTGTGCCACAGATAGCCAAGGATGGCGCCGCAGAACACCGCCGCCGCCAGCGCCCAGCTCACGGCGTCCGGATTGTAGGGGATCAGCAGATATCGCGCGTTGGCGACGTCACCGACGACGAAATAGAGGATGAAGCCCAGTACGCAAATGGTGAATGACGACAGCGTACCCGAGACACCGTCGACGCCGTCGTTACAATTGACCGCGTTAATGCACAACCACATCACTGGCGTATAGAGCAACACACCACCCCACCACGGCAGGGTCAGTTGCGCCGAGGTGAAAGGCAGCCATACATGGGCATTCTCACCATTCATCAGCACGATGCAGACGAAGAGTGATATCGCCAGGTCGGTAAGGCCCAGCGTCAGCTCACTCAGGCCACCAGGCTTCCTGTCGTCGAGATAACCCACACAGGAGGCGATCAGCATCGCGCCAAGGCAGAAATACAGCTGCGGATCGTATGGCAGGCAGATTAGCAGCACGCCTACCGTGATGAGCACGACGAAGAGCCCTACGCCCACTGGCTTGCCGACGCTCTCTTCGGCCTTGACGGCATGTGCGCGGCCCTTGTCGGTCGTCAGCACATGCCACACCCGCGGCAGCACCAGCAGCGACAGCATTGCCGACAGCAACGCGCCCACAGTCGCCAGCACCGGATAGAAGGCAAAAAGCCGCGCCGGTCCCCAATAGGGCGAGATGATTTCGGAGAGGAAAGTCAGCATCGCTCGCCAATCGGTAGGTGACAGCCGCCCCGACTGTAGCGAGTCGCAAAGGCCGAGTCAGGCTCGCCCCGACTGACACCGCCGGGACGTCAACAAGAAAGGCCGCCGGGTCTCCCCGGCGGCCTCGTCATTTCCAGAACGGCGGCTTAGGCCGAGCGGTTCTTGTTGTAGAGATCGAAGAACACGGCGGCCAGCAGCACCACGCCCTTGATCATCTGCTGCCAGTCGATGTTGACGCCCATGATCGACATGCCGTTGTTCATCACGCCCATGATGAAGGCGCCGATGACAGCACCGGCCACGGCACCCACGCCGCCCAGCGCCGAGGCGCCGCCGATGAACACGGCCGCGATCACGTCGAGTTCGAGACCCTGTCCTGCCTTGGGCGTCGCCGAGTTGAGGCGGGCCGCATAGATCATGCCGGCCAAAGCCGCCAGCGCACCCATGATGGCGAAGACGTAGAAGGTCATCCGCTCGGTCTTGATGCCCGACAGCGCCGCGGCCTTAAGGTTGCCACCCAGTGCATAGATGCGGCGGCCAAAGGTCATGCGCTTGGTGATGAACACGAAGAGCGCGATCAGGATGCCCATCACGACCAGCACGTTGGGCAGGCCGCGATAGGAGGCCAGCATATAGGCGAAGAACAGCACCAGCGCCGCGATCACCAGGTTCTTGACCACGAACAGGCCGAAGGGCTCGCTCTCATAGCCGCGCGTCTTGCGACGGGCACGGCCACGAATGGCGAAGAATATCATGGCGACGATCGCCACGATGGCGATGACCATGGTCGTGGTGTGCAGCACAACCGGCTGAACGCCTTCGCTGGCGGCGACCAGCGTCGTCGGCCCGATCAGGTCGGGGATAAAGCCGGCCGAGAGCAGCTGGAATTCGGCCGGGAACGGACCCACCGATTTGCCGGCCAGAATGGCCAGCGACAGGCCCTTGAAGATCAGCATGCCGGCCAGCGTCACGATGAAGCTGGGAATCTTGTGATAGGCGATCAGGTAGCCCTGCAGCGCCCCGATAGCCGCCCCGACGACCAGACAGATCGCGCCGGCGACGAAGGGATTGGCGAGGAAGGCCAGCTCCGGCGGGAACCGCCAGCCGATCATCAGCATGGCCGCGAGCGCGCCCACGAAGCCCGAAATCGAGCCGACGCTGAGGTCGATATGGCCGGCCACGATCACCAGCAGCATGCCCAGCGCCATCACGATGATGTAGCTGTTCTGCAGGATGATATTGGTCAGGTTCACCGGCTTGAACAGCACGCCAGCGGTGAAATACTGGAAGAACAGCATGATCAGGATCAGCGCCAGCAACAGGCCGTAGTCGCGCAGATTGGCCTGCAATGCGCCCCACACGGTCAGTTCCTGGACCTTGACCGGTTCGCCGGTCGACGTGATGCCCGGCTGGGCGGTTTCGGTGGTCATGATGCTTTCCCTTCAGCGCGCACGATCGAGCGCATGATCTTTTCCTGGCTGGCTTCGCTGGTCGGCATTTCGCCAACGATGCGGCCTTCGTTCATTACATAGACGCGGTCGGTGATGCCAAGCAGTTCGGGCATCTCCGAGGAGATGACCAGGATCGCTTTGCCCTGTGCCGCAAGCTGGTTGATGATGGTGTAGATTTCATACTTGGCGCCGACGTCGATACCGCGCGTCGGTTCGTCCAGGATCAGCACTTCGGGGTTGGAGAACAGCCACTTGCTGAGCACCACCTTCTGCTGATTGCCACCCGAGAGATTGCCGGTGACCTGATAGACGCTTGACGAGCGGATATTGGTCTTCTTGCGATACTCGTTGGCGACATCCATCTCGGTCATGTCGTCGATCACGCCGACCCGCGAAATGCCGGCCAGGTTGGCGATCGTCGTATTGTGCTTGATATGGTCGATCAGGTTGAGGCCATAGGTCTTGCGATCCTCGGTGGCATAGGCCAGGCCATGCGACACGGCCTTCTCGACCGACGAGGTGTCGATCTGCTTGCCATGCAAGTACACTTCGCCCGTGATCTTCTGGCCATAGGATTTGCCGAACAGGCTCATCGCGAATTCGGTACGGCCCGAGCCCATCAAGCCGGCAATGCCGACGACTTCGCCCTTGCGGATATTGATGCCGATATTCTTGATCACCTGCCGCTCGCGGTGCAGCTGATGGTAGACGCTCCAGTTCTTGACCTCGAACACCACTTCCCCGATCTGGGGCACCCTGGCCGGGTAGCGGTCTTCCAGCGAACGACCCACCATCAGAGTGATGATGCGGTCCTCGGTAATGTCTTCCTTGTTGAGCGTCTCGATGCTGCGGCCGTCGCGGATGACGGTGATGCGGTCGGCCACCTTGCTCACTTCATTGAGCTTGTGGCTGATCAGGATCGAGGTAATGCCCTGCTTGCGGAATTCCATCAGCAGGTCGAGCAAGGCCGCGCTGTCCTTTTCGGAGAGCGATGCGGTCGGCTCGTCGAGAATGAGGAGTTTGACTTCCTTGCTCAGCGCCTTGGCGATTTCCACCAGCTGCTGCTTGCCCACGCCAATATTGGTGATCAGCGTATCGGGATCTTCGTCGAGCCCGACCATGCCCAGAAGCTTGCGCGCGCCGTCGCGGGTCTCGTCCCAGTCGATCACGCCGGCCTTGGCCTGCTCGTTGCCCAGGAAGATGTTCTCGGCAATCGACAGCAGCGGCACCAGTGCCAGCTCCTGATGGATGATGACGATGCCCTTGTGCTCGCTGTCGCGGATCGACTTGAAGTGCTGTTCTTCGCCCTTGTAGACGATCTGGCCGTCATAGCTGCCGGAGGGATACACCCCGCTCAGCACCTTCATCAGGGTGGATTTGCCGGCCCCGTTCTCGCCCACGATGGCGTGAATTTCCGCCTCGCGAACATCGAGGTTCACATCCGACAGCGCCTTCACGCCGGGGAAGGTCTTGGTGATGCTGCGCATCTCCAGAATGGTGTTGGTCATTGGGTGCTTTCTCGTCGGACCGTCGCCCATATCATAGCGCCTGGGCCCGTGTACGGGAAAGGGCCCCGCGCTAGCGCGGGGCCCTCATTAGCTAAAGCCGAGGCTTACTGCAGGTCTTCGGCCTTGATGTAGCCCGAGTCAACAACCAGAGCCTGGTAGTTGGTCAGGTCAACGTCATGCGGGGTCAGCAGGATCGACGGCACAACCTTGACGCCATTGTCATAGGTGGTGGTGTCGAGGCCTTCCGGCGTGCCACCCGAGACAACGGTGTCAACCAGGTCAGCAGTGACCTTGGCCAGTTCACGGGTGTCCTTGTAGACGGTCGAGTACTGCTCGCCGGCAATGATCGCCTTCACCGACGGAGCTTCCGCATCCTGGCCGGTGATGACAGGCCATGGCAGGTCGGCCGAGCCATAACCAACGCCGCGGAGCGACGAGATGATACCGCGCGACAGGCCATCATAGGGAGCCAGAACGCCCTGAACGGTCGAGCCGTCCGAGTAGTTGGCCGACAGGATGTTGTCCATGCGGGCCTGTGCAACGGCACCGTCCCAACGCAGGGTACCAACGGTTTCCATGCCCTGCTGGCCCGACTTGACGACGATGTCGCCCGAGTCGATCAGCGGCTGCAGGACGGACATTGCGCCGTCGTAGAAGAAGAACGCGTTGTTGTCGTCCGGCGAACCGCCGAACAGTTCAACGTTCCACGGCTTGGTCGGGAAGCGTTCGCCGAGGCCCTTCACGAGCGAATTGGCCTGGAGCACGCCCACCTGGAAGTTGTCGAAGGTGGTGTAGAGGTCAACGTTGGCGGTGTCGCGGATCAGGCGGTCATAAGCGATGACCTTGATGCCTGCGTCAGCGGCCTGCTGCAGCACAGCCGACAGCGTGGTGCCGTCGATCGAAGCGATCACGAGAGCCTTGACGCCCTTGGTGACCATGTTTTCGATCTGCGCGAGCTGGTTCGGGATGTCGTCTTCTGCGAACTGCAGGTCGACAGTGTAGCCCTTGCCTTCGAGCGCGGCCTTGAGTTCGTTGCCGTCCGAGATCCAGCGCAGCGAGGACTGCGTCGGCATCGCGATGCCGATGGCGCCCTTGTCCTGGGCAAAGACCGCGGTGGAAGCGGTCAGCGCCATGGCGCCGACGGCCAGCACGGTGGCAAGCGTCTTGATAATCTTCACGTCTCGACTCCCTTTTGTATTTCGAGTTCAGAAGCTTTTTGGATGGTCGTCAGGGGAGAAGCCGTGGACGATTCATGCGTCACATCGAGATGGGAATCGCGAGCGACCGAAAGCTGAGCCGACACCCGCGGGCGTGCTGCCAGTCTATCGTGCATGAAGGTCCTCCTGCGTGGCGGCGGTTACCGCCCGGGCCCTCCCAAGCCCACGGGCCGGAAACTAGGATAATCAGATACCAGTGTAAAGCCGGATTCCCGCGCACCACGAATTTTTTCGATCACCGAATATTAACGGTAACCCATGTTTTACGGCGATTGCGGCGCGCCAATCCGGCCGTTAAGATGTTGTCGCCTGTTAAGGTACGTACCCGGAAAGAGCGCAAAGCGTCGCGGGAACTAGAAAGGTATCTGATACCTTGGAGGATCTGTGACGACATCCGACGAGCGTTTTCGCCCGGACCACCCCACTGCTGCGCAGACAGTGGCGGATGCATTGGCGCATCTCATCCTGAGCGAACTGGCGCCCGGCTCCACCTTGCCGAGCGAGGCCGAGCTGGCCGCCCGCTACGACGTGAGCCGGCTCACCATACGCGAGGCGGTCAAGCTGCTCGAGGGGCGCGGCCTGCTGGTCATCGCCCGCGGCCGCAAGGCCGTGGTGCGCGAACCGGACGGCGCCGCCTTTGCCGACTTCCTCACCTCCATCATCCGCTACGACCCCAAGGGGCTGTTCGATCTGGTCGAGGTGCGGCTGTCGCTCGAAGTCCAGTCTGCGACCCTGGCCGCCAAGCGCGCCACCCGCGCTGGCATTGCTGCCATCGAAGGCGAATTGCAGGGCATGCGCGACACGGTGGGCGAGCGCGGCCAGGCCATGAGCGCCGAGCAGGAGCTGGAATTTCACACCCATGATGTCGGCTTCCACGAGGCCGTGGCCCTGGCCAGCGGCAACCGGGTGCTCGGCTTCCTGTTCGAGGCCATGGCCCAGCCGCTGCGCGAAGGCTTCTTCATCAGCCGCCGTGGCCACGAACAGCGCGGCCACACGCTGCACGACACCATCGAGGCGCATCAGCGCATCGTCGACTGCATCAAGACCGGCAACGGCCGCGCCGCCGCCGAGGCCATGCGTATCCACCTCAAGGATACCGAGCGCGATATCCGCGTTGCCCTGAGCCAGCTTGCCCGCAACCCCTCCCCTCCGGCGCAATAGAGTTTGCGGCCACTTGCCGAGAATCGCCTTGCGACCCGGCCGCGCATGGCAGAATAATCCGCACAATTGGCGAGACGGGCCATGGCGCAGAGAATTGATAGCTCGATGAACAGGTTGGATGACGCCGCCCGCGCCGGCTGGCTCTATTATGTCGCCGGCAATACCCAGGAGGAGATTGCCGCCAAGCTCGGCATTTCGCGCCAGTCGGCGCAGCGCCTGGTGTCGCTGTCGGTCAGCGAGGGCCTGATCAAGGTCCGCCTCGATCACCCCATCGGCCGCTGCATGGATCTGGCCAGCCGCCTGCGCGCGCGCTTCGGCCTCGACCTGGTCGAGGTCGTGCCCTCCGATCCCGCCAGCGAGTCGACGACAATCGGCGTGGCGGAAGCCACCGCTGCCGAAATCGAGCGCTGGCTCAAGCGCACCGACCCCATCGTCATGGCCATCGGCACCGGCCGCACGCTCAAGGCCGCCGTGGAGCAGCTCACGCCCATGGCCTGCCCACACCACAAGGTCGTCTCGCTCACCGGCAATATCGCGCCCGATGGCTCGGCCGCCTATTACAACGTCATCTTCAACGTCGCCGATACGGTCAAGGCGCGCAGCTTCCCCATGCCCCTGCCGGTCATCGCCTCCTCCGCCCGCGAGCGCGAGCTGCTGCACGCCCAGCCGATGATCCGCGAGACCCTGGCGCTCACCGCCCAGGCCGACGTGACCTTTGTCGGCGTTGGCGATATCGGCCCCGATGCCCCGCTCTATCTCGACGGCTTCATCACCGATGCCGAACTCAAGGCCCTGCAGAAGGCCGGTGCCGTTGGCGAGATCTGCGGCTGGAGCTTCGATGCCGAGGGCAAGATGATCGAGGGCCTGACCAATGAACGGGTTGCCTCGGCCCCGATTCCATCCCGGGAAACCTCGCTCGTCGTGGCAATCGCCATGGGCAAGAGGAAATTGCCCGGCATTCGGGCCACGCTCAACCGTCGTCTGGTCAATGGACTGATCACTGACGAACGTACGGCAGAAGGCTTACTGCAAGTCGCGTAATCAGTTGATCTGATTAAACAATCTCTCCACCGAAATCGATTTCCGTGCCCACGCGTCCTGCGACAGGCGCATAGCACGCTTGACTCTGGCGCGCGAATTGTGAGTATTTGCCCATTGCCGGAACAAATGCCCGTTTCGGTTACTGGGAGGAATATATGAAACTGACACCCATTCTCGTGGGCGCGTTTACCCTTGCGCTGGCGGCATCCGCCTCGGCGCAGACGCTCACCATCGCCACCGTCAACAATGGCGACATGATCCGCATGCAGGGCCTGTCCTCGGCCTTCACCGAAGCGACCGGCATCGAACTCAACTGGGTCGTGCTCGAAGAAAATACGCTGCGCCAGAACGTCACCACCGACATCGCCACCAATGGCGGCCAGTATGACGTGATGACCATCGGCACCTACGAAGTGCCAATCTGGGCCAAGCAGGGCTGGCTGGTGCCGCTCGATGCGCTCAGCAACGATGCCGAGTACGCCGTTGACGACCTGCTGCCGCCCATCCGCGACGGCCTTTCGGTCGATGGCAAGCTCTATGCCGCGCCCTTCTATGGCGAGAGCTCCTTCATCATGTACCGCAAGGACCTGATGGAAAAAGCCGGCCTCGAAATGCCCGAAGCGCCCACCTGGGAGTTCATTGGCCAGGCGGCCCGCGCCATGACCGACCGCGCCAACGACATCAACGGCATCTGCCTGCGCGGCAAGGCCGGCTGGGGCGAGAACATGGCTTTCCTCACCGCCATGTCCAACTCCTTCGGCGCCCGCTGGTTCGATGAAAACTGGAAGCCCCAGTTCGACAGCGAGCAGTGGAAGTCGACGCTCGACACCTACCTGTCGCTGATGGCCGATGCCGGCCCGGCTGGTGCCTCCTCCAACGGCTTCAACGAAAACCTGACCCTGTTCCAACAGGGCAAGTGCGGCATGTGGATCGACGCCACCGTCGCTGCATCCTTCGTCACCAACCCGACCGACTCCACCGTCGCAGACAAGGTTGGCTTTGCCCTGGCGCCCGATAACGGCCTGGGCAAGCGCGGCAACTGGCTGTGGGCCTGGTCGCTCGCCATCCCCAAGGGCAGCCAGCAGCAGGATGCCGCTGCTTCCTTCATCAAGTGGGCAACCGACAAGGCCTATCTCGAAATGGTCGCAGCGCAGGACGGCTGGGCCAACGTTCCCCCGGGCACCCGCATCTCGCTCTATGAGAATGCGGACTACAAGGCTGCGGCTCCCTTCGCCGACATGACCCTGGGTTCCATCTACGCCGCCGACCCGACCCATCCCACGGTCGACCCGGTTCCCTATGTCGGCGTCCAGTTCGTCGCCATCCCCGAGTTTGCCGGCATCGCCACCAATGTGGGCCAGCTCTTCTCGGCGGCGCTGGCCGGCCAGATGTCGGCCGACGACGCTCTGGCACAGGCCCAGGAAGCCACCCTGCGCGACATGACCCGCGCCGGCTATATCAAGTAGTCTCCCTCCCGACGACGACCCCGCCCGGTCAAAGGTCCCCTCTGGCGACCGGGCGGACACCAACGACCAGCCATGAGACCCCATGGTGAGCCTGTCGAACCACGAGGGCGGGCACACTGATCTTCCCCCGACGTCGTCCTTCGACAGGCTCAGGATGAGGCCTACTGGTAGATTGCCGCCCCCGCTCGGTTGAGGACACTATGGCCACCGCACAAACCCGCACACTCGCCCGCATCATGATGGCACCATCGGTGATCGTGCTGTTGATCTGGATGATCGTGCCCCTGGTCATGACGCTCTGGTTCTCTTTCCAGAACTATAGCCTCATCAACCCGATGATGACCGGCTTTGCCGGCTGGGCGAACTATCTCTACGTCATCGGCGATCCCAGCTTCACCCAGTCGCTGGTCAATACGCTCATCCTGGTCGGTGGCGTCCTGCTGATCACCGTCATCGGCGGCACCTTCCTGGCGCTGCTGCTCGATCAGCCCATCTGGGGCCAGGGGATCCTCCGCATCATCGTCATCTCGCCCTTCTTCGTCATGCCACCGGTGGCGGCCCTCATCTGGAAAAATGGCTTCATGCATCCCGGCTATGGCATGCTCGGACATTTGTGGAAGGCCATGGGCCTGCAGCCGGTCGACTGGTTCAATCAGTATCCGCTGTTCTCGGTCATTGTCATCGTCGCCTGGCAGTGGCTGCCCTTCGCCACCCTGATCCTGCTCACCGCTCTGCAGTCGCTCTCCGAAGAGCAGCGCGAGGCCGCCGAGATGGATGGCGCCAACGCCATCAACCGCTTCTACTATATTATCCTGCCGCACATGGCCCGCTCGATCACCATCGTGATCCTGATCCAGACCATCTTCCTGCTCGGCATCTTCGCCGAAATCCGCGTCACCACAGGCGGCGGCCCCGGCTATGCCTCGACCAACATCGCCTTCCTCGTCTTCCGCACCGGCATCTTGTCCAATGACATCGGCGCCGGTTCCGCCGGTGGCGTCGTCGCCGTCGTCATCGCCAACATCGTCGCCTTCTTCCTGATGCGCGCCGTCGGCAAGAACCTGGACGCCTGAGGGAAACGATCATGGCACGCAACGTCTCCACATCAACCAAAGTCGGCTTCACCATCGCCGCCTGGGCCGTCGCCCTCATCCTGTTCTCGCCCATCCTCTGGGTGCTGCTGACCGCCTTCAAGACCGAAGCCGAGGCCATTGCCTCGACCCCGACCTTCTTCCCGCAGAACTTCACGCTGGAGAACTTCGCGGCCGTGCAGGATCGTTCGGACTATTTCAAGCACGCGACCAATTCGATCCTCGTCTCGGTCGGCTCGACCCTGCTGGGCCTGATCATCGGCATCCCCGCCGCCTGGTCCATGGCCTTCGCGCCGGCCAAACGCACCAAGGACATCCTGATGTGGATGCTCTCCACCAAGATGATGCCCGCCGTCGGCGTTTTGATCCCGATCTACCTGATCTTCCGCGACCTGCGCCTGCTCGATACCGTGCATGGCCTGACGCTGATCATGACCTTGATCAACCTGCCCATCATCATCTGGATGCTCTACACCTACTTCAAGGAAATCCCCGTCGACATCCTCGAAGCCGCCCGCATGGATGGCGCCGAACTGTGGAACGAGATCGTCCACGTCCTCGTCCCCATGGCCGTGCCCGGCATCGCCTCGACCCTGCTGCTCAACGTGATCCTCGCCTGGAACGAAGCCTTCTGGACCATCACGCTAACCTCGGGCCGCGCCGGCACGCTGACCGCCTTCATCTCGTCTTTCTCAAGCCCGCAGGGCCTGTTCCTGGCCAAGCTCTCGGCCGCCTCCCTGCTCGCCATCGCGCCGATCCTGCTCATGGGCTGGTTCAGCCAGAAACAACTCGTCCGCGGTCTCACCTTTGGTGCGGTGAAATGATGCTCGTCGATCCATCGGCTCCATTGCATCCCTCCCCCTTGAGGGGAGGGACCGAGGGTGGGGGTCCCTCAGTGAACCACTGCACCACCCCCCACCCCAACCCTCCCCCTCAAGGGGGGAGGGAGGACGTAGCCATCAACTCTTCGCCGGCAAAGGACTACTGAAATGGGCTCCATCTCCCTGCAACACGTCAAGAAGTCCTTCGGCGAAGTCCAGATCATCCCGGACATCTCCCTTGATATCAAAGACGGCGAGTTTGTCGTCTTCGTCGGCCCCTCCGGCTGCGGCAAGTCCACCCTGCTGCGCCTCATCGCCGGCCTCGAGGACACCACGTCCGGCCAGATCCTGCTCGATGGCGAGGACATGACCAAGGCACCGCCCGCCCGTCGCGGCCTCGCCATGGTGTTCCAATCCTATGCGCTCTATCCGCATATGAGCGTGCGCGACAACATCGCCTTCCCGCTCAAGATGGCCAAGGCGCCCAAGGAAGTGATCGACCAGAAGGTCGAATATGCCGCCCGTACGCTGAACCTCAGCTCCTACCTCGATCGCCGTCCGCGCGCCCTCTCCGGTGGCCAGCGCCAGCGCGTCGCCATCGGCCGCGCCATCGTGCGCGAGCCCAAGGCGTTCCTCTTCGACGAACCCCTGTCGAACCTCGACGCCGCCCTGCGCGTCAACATGCGCCTCGAAATCACCGAGCTGCATCAGCAGCTCAAGACCACCATGATCTACGTGACCCACGACCAGGTCGAAGCCATGACCATGGCCGACCGCATCGTGGTGCTCAATGCAGGTAATGTGGAACAGTTCGGCAGCCCGCTCGATCTCTACAAGAAGCCCGCCAATCGCTTCGTCGCCGGCTTCATCGGCAGCCCGCGCATGAACTTCGTCGACGGCCCGGAAGCCGGCAAGCATAATGCCCATTCGATCGGCGTGCGCCCCGAGCATTTCAAGCTCAGCCGAGAAAACGTCGCTGGAACCTGGAAGGGTAAAGTCGGCGTCGCCGAACAGCTCGGCTCCGACACCTTCCTCCACGTCCATGTCGAAGGCCTGGGCCTGATGACCATCCGCACCGACGGCGACCAGACCTTCAGCCATGGCGACGACGTCTACCTCACGCCCGACCCGGCCCGCATCTACAAGTTCGACGCGGCCGGCAAGGCAATCTAGCCATGCATACCACCGAACCATCGGCTGGCCCCACCCTCCCCCTTGAGGGGAGGGTAGCGCCGCTGGGCCCGAAGGGCCCTAGCAGAGCTGGGGAGGGGGTCGCTTATCCAGCCCGCTTCGGCCACAACGCCACCCGCACCACCCCCCACCCCAACCCTCCCCCTCAAGGGGGGAGGGAGCCGACCGCCCCGGGCACGAGCACATTCCCATGACCACCAAACTCTCCGCCGCCGCCCTGCCCTCGATCACCACCGCCGCCATCCCCGCCTATGACCGAGGCACCCTTACGGCCGGCATTGTCCATTTCGGTGTCGGCAACTTCCATCGCGCCCATCAGGCCGTCTATCTCGACGACCTCTTCGCGTCGGGTGCCGATCACGATTGGGCCCTGGTCGGCGCCGGCGTGCGCGAAGCCGACGAGGCCATGCGGCAGAAGCTCAAGTCGCAGGATTGGCTGACCACCGTCGTCGAGCAGGAAGCCGATACCAGCAGCGCCCGCATCACCGGCGCCATGATCGACTATCTCCGCCCGGGCGACAGCGCCGCCACCATCGCGCTTCTGGCCGATCCGGCCATTCGCATCGTCTCGCTGACCATCACCGAGGGCGGCTACTATATTGACCCCGCCAGCCAGAAGTTCGATCCCAACCACCCCGATATCGCCTTCGACGCCGCCAACATGGCCGACCCCAAGACGGCTTTTGGCCTGATCCTGGCCGGCCTTGTCCGCCGACGCGATGCCGGCATCGCCCCCTTCACCGTCATGAGTTGCGACAACATTCCCGGCAATGGCCATGTCACGGAGAATGCCGTGGTCGGCCTGGCCCGGCTGATCGATCCGGCGCTCGCCCAATGGGTCAAGGACAATGTCGCCTTTCCCAATGGCATGGTCGATCGCATCACCCCCGCCACCTCCCCCCGCGAGACCGCCCTCCTCGCCGAAAGCTTCGGCATCGAAGATAATTGGCCCGTCTTCTGCGAGAGTTTCCGCCAGTGGGTGCTCGAGGACAACTTCCCCGCCGGCCGCCCGGCGCTGGAAAAGGTCGGCGTGCAGTTCGTGCCCGATGTCGCGCCCTACGAGCACATGAAGATCCGCATCCTCAATGGCGGCCACGCCACCATCGCCTATCCGGCTGGGCTGATGGACATCCACTTCGTGCATGAAGCGATGCAGCACCCGCTGGTGTCCGCCTTCCTCGCCAAGGTCGAGCGCGACGAGATCGTGACGGTCGTGCCCCCGGTTCCCGACACCAACCTGCACGACTACATCGCCCTGTGCGAACGCCGCTTCGCCAATCCCAAGATCGGCGACACCATCCGCCGCCTGGCGCTGGACGGCTCCAATCGCCAGCCCAAATTCATCATCCCCTCGGCGCTCGATCGCGTCACATCAGGCCAGTCCGCCACCGGCCTCGCGCTCGTCTCCGCCCTCTGGTGCCGCTACTGCTACGGCACATCAGATTCCGGCGCCGTCATCGAACCCAACGACCCAAGCTGGGACCGCCTGACCGCCCAGGCCCACCTCGCCAAAGCCGACCCCAAAGCCTGGCTCTCCATGGTCGACATCTACGGCGACCTCGCCCGCCACCCCAGCTTCGTCGCCGCCTTCAGCCATGCGCTGACCACGCTGTGGGACATCGGCACCAAGGCGACGCTGGAACGCTACCTGGCGGATCAGCTTTAGCACCGCGATCCTCAAGCGGTCATAGTCTGCGCCTCCCTCCCCCTTGAGGGGAGGGAATGAGGGTGGGGGTCCCTCGGCTATCACTGAACCACCCCCACCCTCGATCCCTCCCCCTCGAGGGGGAGGGAAGGCCGACTGCAGACATTGCACGCCCCCTCCCCCTAGCCCGCTTCTCTCCCTTCGGTTACTTTCGCGCCCTAACCGAGAAGAAGGCGCCCGATCACTATGCAAAGCCTCCTGGTGGCTGTGGATGTGGGCACAGGGAGTGCCCGGGCGGGCGTATTGACCGCGCAGGGTGTGCTGGTCGGGCGGGCCGAACATCCCATCGTGATGAACCGCACCGACGCCAATCACGCCGAGCATGACAGCGAGCAGATCTGGCACGCAGTCTGTGCCGCAGTCCGCGAAGCCATGGCCACCGCCGGAGCCGACCCTACCCATGTCGTCGGCCTCAGCTTCGACGCCACCTGCTCGCTTGTCGTGCGTGATGCGGACGGGCATCCGGTCACCGTATCCACCAACGGCGAGGATAATTGGGACACGGTGGTCTGGCTCGATCATCGCGCTCTGGCTGAAGCCGAGGAGTGCACCGCTACCGGCCATCTGGTCCTCGATTACGCCGGGGGCGTCATGTCCCCGGAAATGGAAGTGCCCAAGCTGATGTGGCTCAAGCGTCATATGCCGAGCACCTGGGCACGCGCGGGCATGATGTTCGATCTGGCCGATTTCCTGTCGTGGAAAGCCACCGGCTCGCTCGCCCGCAGCCAGTCGACCCTCACCTGCAAATGGACCTATCTCGCCCACACCGAAGCCGGCTGGCAGCCCGATTTCCTTGCCAGCGTCGGTCTCGAAGACCTGCTCGACAAGGCCGGCCTACCGCCCGAGGCCAGCCCCGTCGGCAGCGACCTCGGTCCGCTCACCGACACCGCCGCAGCCGACCTCGGGCTGACCTCCACCTGCCGCGTCGGCGCTGGCCTCATCGACGCCCATGCCGGGGCGCTCGGGGTCCTCGGCGCCTTCACGCACGATGTCGATACCATCGACCGGCACCTGGCGCTCATCGCGGGCACCTCCAGCTGCGTCATGGCCCTATCAGCCGAAGACCGCCCCACCGCAGGCGTCTGGGGCCCCTATTTCGGCGCCGTTCTGCCGGGGGTCTGGCTCAATGAAGGTGGCCAGTCCGCCACCGGTGCCCTGCTCGATCATATCATCCGCTGGCATGGCGCCGGCGGCGACCCGACGCCCGAAATGCACCACCGCATCGCCCAGCGCATCGCCGAATTGCGCAAGCGTGAAGGGCTGGCTCTCGCTGAACGCCTGCATGTGCTGCCCGATTTTCATGGCAACCGCTCGCCGCTGGGCGACCCCTTTGCCCTCGGCGTCATTTCCGGCCTGACGCTCGACAGCGATTTTGACTCGCTCTGCCGCCTCTATTGGCGCACCGCCGTCTCGATCGCCCTGGGCGTTCGCCACATCCTGGAAACTCTCAATACCCGCGGCTATGCCATCGATACGCTGCATGTCACCGGCGGCCACACCAAGAATGCGGTGCTGATGGAGCTTTACGCCGACGCCACCGGCTGCACCGTGGTCGAATCCTCGGCCCGCGACGCTACGCTTCTCGGCATGGCCATGGTCGCTGCCACCGCCGCGGGCCTCTATCCCAGCCTCGACGCCGCCTGCATCGCCATGCAGCAAGGCGGCCGCGAACGCGCCCCCGATGCCGCGGCACGGCAGCATTTCGACAAGGACTACCGGATTTTCCTCGAGATGCTGCGGCAAAGGCAGGCCATCGACGCGATGGTGTGAGCGATACTTTGTGCCCCGAAGCCGATAGTCTGCGCCTCCCTCCCCCTTGAGGGGAGGGAATGAGGGTGGGGGTCCCTCTGTTCGTCACTAAACTACCCCCTCCCTCGATCCCTCCCCTCAAGGGGGAGGGAAGGCCGACTGCAAGGAACGCGACCATGCGCCTAGCCCTGCCAGGCAATCCCCGCTAAGCTCTTTATCGGGAAGTCAAATTCGTGGCCTGAAGCGAGCGACCTGAACGCATGTCGATCAAAGCCGCCGTCTATCATCTGACGCATTACAAGTATGATCGTCCGGTTGTCCTCCAGCCCCAGATCATCCGGCTGCAACCGGCGCCGCATTCCAAGACCAAGGTGCTGAGCTATTCGCTCAAGGTTTCGCCCTCGCTGCACTTCGTCAATGTGCAGCAGGATCCCTACGGCAATTTCCTCACGCGCTTCGTCTTTCCCGAGCCGGTCACCGAGCTCAAGATCGAGGTCGATCTCGTCGCCGACATGACGGTCTACAACCCCTTCGACTTCTTCGTCGAGGAGAGCGCCGAGATCTGGCCGTTCCAATATCCCGAAGATATCCGGGCCGATCTCTCCATCTACATGCAGCCCGAGCCAGTCGGCCCGCTGCTGCAGCGGTTCCTCGATGGTATCGACAAGTCGCCCATGAACACGGTGAACTTCGTCACCGCCATCAATGCCTCCATCCAGCAGCACATTGCCTACATCGTGCGCATGGAAACCGGCGTCTGGACGCCCGAGGAAACCCTCGGCAATGCCAAGGGCAGTTGCCGCGATTCCAGCTGGCTGCTGGTTCAGACCCTGCGCAATCTCGGCTTCGCCGCCCGTTTCGTCTCCGGCTATCTCATTCAGCTTAAACCAGATTTGGTCTCGCTCGATGGCCCCGCCGGCACCGACCACGATTTCACCGACCTCCACGCCTGGTGCGAAGTCTACCTCCCCGGCGCCGGCTGGGTTGGCCTCGACCCGACGTCGGGCCTGCTGACCGGCGAAAGCCACGTCCCGCTTGCCGCCACGCCGCATTACCGCAATGCCGCGCCTATCTCCGGCTTTGCCTCCTATGCCGAGGTCGATTTCGCCTTCGACATGCGCGTCACCCGCGTTGCCGAACATCCCCGCATCACCAAGCCGTTCTCCGATGCGAGCTGGGATGAGCTCGATACCCTTGGCCACCAGGTCGATAAGGTATTGGCGGACAACGATGTTCGCCTCACCATGGGCGGCGAACCGACCTTCGTGTCCATCGACGATTTCGAAGCAGACGAGTGGAATACCGGCGCGGTCGGTCCCACCAAGCGCACCCTCGCCGACGACCTGATCCGCCGCCTGCGCGAGCGCTTCGCCCCCAATGGCATGCTGCATTATGGCCAGGGCAAATGGTATCCCGGTGAAACCCTGCCGCGCTGGACCTTCTCGCTCTACTGGCGCCTCGATGGCAAGCCGGTCTGGACCGACGAGAAGCTCATCGCCCGTGAAGGCGTCAAGACGTCGGCAACCCACGAGCATGCTCGCCAATTTCTGGCAGCGTTCGCGCGCAGTCTTGGCCTTACCGGCGAGACCATTGCCGAGGCCTATGAAGACCCGGGCGAATGGCTGCTCAAGGAGGCCAACCTCCCCGCCAATGTCGATCCCGCCAATTCCGAACTGGCCGATCCCGAAGCCCGTTCGCGCATCGCCAAGGTGTTCGAGCGCGGCCTGACCAACCCCACCGGTTATGTGCTGCCGGTGCAGCGCTGGAACGCGGCCGCATCGAGCCCCTGGCTCACCGAAAAGTGGAAGACCCGCCGCGGCAAGCTGTTCCTCGCCCCCGGTGACAGCCCGGCCGGCTACCGCCTGCCGCTGAGCTCGCTCAAGCACCTGAGCCCCACCTCCTACCCCCATGTCGTGGCGCAAGATCCCGGCGCGCCGCGCGGCGCCCTGCCCGACCCGGTCGAAATCCTCGCTCGCCAGAAGACCGGCCTCGAAGCCGATCCGCGCGCCCAGGCCACCACCGACTTCACCGCGGCTACCGAGCAGCAGGACATTACCGAGCAGGTCATCAGCGAGATCGAGGGCCAGGTGCGCACTGCCGTCACCGCCGAAATCCGCGACCACCGCCTCTGCGTCTTCCTGCCGCCGGTCGAAAAGCTCGAGGACTATCTCGAACTCGTCGCCGCCACCGAGGCCGCCGCCAGGGAGATCGGCCAGCCGGTTCACCTCGAAGGCTACGCCCCACCGCACGATCCGCGCCTCAACGTCATCCGCGTCGCGCCTGATCCTGGTGTCATCGAGGTCAACATTCACCCGGCCGCAAGCTGGGACGATTGCGTCGCGACGACGTCGGCCATCTATGAAGAGGCCCGCCAGTCCCGCCTGGGCGCCGACAAGTTCATGATCGATGGCCGCCATACCGGCACCGGCGGTGGCAACCATGTCGTGGTCGGCGGCGCCACCCCGCATGACAGCCCCTTCCTGCGCCGGCCCGACCTGCTCAAGTCGCTGGTGCTGCATTGGCAGCGCCACCCGTCGATGAGCTACCTGTTCTCAGGCCTCTTCATCGGCCCCACCAGCCAGGCGCCGCGCTTCGACGAGGCGCGGCACGACAGCCTCTACGAACTTGAAATCGCCATGGCGCAGGTGCCCAATCCTGCCTCGGGCGAACCGGCGCCCTTGCCCTGGCTGGTCGACCGCCTGTTCCGCAACCTGCTCGTCGACGTTACCGGCAACACCCACCGCTCCGAAATTTGCATCGACAAGCTCTATTCGCCCGACGGCCCCACCGGACGCCTCGGCCTCGTCGAATTCCGCGGCTTCGAAATGCCGCCCAATGCCCGCATGTCGCTGGCCCAGCAGGTGCTGATCCGCGCCCTCATCGCCCGCTACTGGACCGATCCGGCCGACGGCAGCTTCGCCCGCTGGGGCACGACGCTGCATGACCGCTTCATGCTGCCCCATTACGTCTGGCAGGACTTTCTCGACATCCTCGCCGATCTCGACCGGCACGGCTTCAAGCTCGACCCGGCCTGGTTTGCCGCCCAGCTCGAATTCCGCTTCCCCTTTTGCGGCGAGGTCGAATACGAGGGCATCAAGCTCGAACTGCGCCAGGCCCTTGAACCCTGGCACGTCATGGGCGAACAGGGCGCCATCGGCGGCACGGTGCGCTTCGTCGATAGCTCGGTCGAACGCCTGCAGGTCAAGCTCGAAGGGCTCAACCCGGACCGCTATGTCGTCACCTGCAACCAGCGCCCGGTGCCTCTCAAGCCAACCGACACCAAGGGCACCTCGGTCGCCGGGGTGCGCTACAAGGCCTGGCAACCCGCCTCGGGTCTCCATCCGGTCCTGCCGGTCAACACCCCGCTGGTCTTTGACATCTACGACACCTGGACCCAGCGCCCGGTCGGCGGCTGCGTCTACCACGTCGCCCATCCCGGCGGCCGCAGCTACGACACCTTCCCGGTCAATGGCAACGAGGCCGAGGCCCGCCGCCTCGCCCGGTTTGTCCCGCAGAACTATACGGCCGGCGGTTATGCCCTGCGCCCGGAAAAGCCTGCGGACGAATTCCCGCTGACGCTTGACCTGCGCCGGCCCCCGCGCTTCTGGTAGCCGATGACACGGAATCAAAAGACGCGGGACACGCCGCCGGCCGGGCCGAGCATCATCGCCGACTATCGCCTGCAGCCGGGCGTACCCGACGAGATGATCGATCCATCCGGCAATGTCAGGCCCGGCTGGGCCCAGCTCATGGCGGCTTTCGACAAGCTTGGCCCCACCGAGCTTGCCGCCCGCTTCGAGCGCGCCGACCAATATCTGCGCGACGCCGGGGTGTTCTACCGCAAGTATGACGGTGCCGAGGGCAAGGAACGCGCCTGGCCGCTGGCCCATGTGCCGCTGCTCATCGACGAGGCCGACTGGTCGCGCATCAGCGCCGGCCTGATCCAGCGCGCCGAGCTGCTCGAAACCGTGATTGCCGATGTCTATGGCGACAATACCCTGGTGCAGCAGGGCCTGCTGCCACCCGAGCTGGTCGCCCGCAATGGCGAATTCCTGCGACCGCTGGTCGGTGTAAAGCCGGTCAGCGGCCATTACCTGCATTTCTGCGCCTTCGAGCTGGGCCGGGGTCCCGATGGCGCCTGGTGGGTATTGGGCGATCGCGCCCAGGCCCCGTCCGGTGCCGGCTTCGCGCTGGAAAATCGCGTCGCCACCACGCGCGCGCTATCCGACATCTATGCCGACATGAATGTGCAGCGTCTTGCAGGCTTCTTCCGCGACTTCCGCGACACGCTCTTCGCCGACGCCAAGCGCGATGGCGGCCGCGTCGGCATCTTGACGCCCGGCCAGCTCAACGAGACCTATTTCGAGCACGCCTATATCGCCCGCTATCTCGGCCTGATGCTGCTCGAGGGCGAGGACCTCATCATCGAGGACGGCAATGTCATGGTGCGCACCGTGGCCGGCCTCAAGCCGGTCAGCGTGCTGTGGCGCCGCATGGATGCCAGCTTCGTCGATCCGCTCGAGCTGCGTTACGACAGCCGCATCGGCACGCCCGGCATGGTCGAAGCCCTGCGTCATGGCTCGATCTCGATGATCAACGCCATCGGCACCGGCTTCCTCGAAACACGGGCGCTCGCCGCCTTCATGCCGCGCCTGGCGCAGAAGCTGCTCGATACCGACCTGCTGCTGCCCGAGATCGCCACCTGGTGGTGCGGCCAGCCGAGCGAGCAGCAGCATGTGATCGACAATTTCGACAACCTGCTGGTCGGTCCGGCCTTTGCCACCACCCTGCCCTTCGACGACCTGCGCGGCACCGCGCTCGGCTCGTCCATCCCGCCAGAACAGAAGGCGGCGCTGATCGAGCGGATGAAGGCCAATGGCGCCGACTATGTCGGCCAGGAGCCGGTACAATTGTCGACCGCGCCGGTCTATGTCGATGGCAAGCTGCAGCCACGCCCCATCACCCTGCGCGTCTATGCCGCCCGCACCGCCGACGGCTGGACCATCATGCCCGGCGGCTTTGCCCGCGTGGGATCGACCCTCGACACTTCAGCCATCGCCATGCAGCGCGGCGGCCAGGCGGCCGACGTCTGGGTGCTGTCCTCCAAGCCGGTGGAACGCATTTCGCTGCTGCCGCAGGATGGGCAGAAGCTGGTGCGCAACGTGCCCGGCAGCCTGCCCAGCCGCGCTGCCGACAATCTCATCTGGCTCGGCCGCTACGCCGAACGCTGCGAGGCAACGGTTCGCATTCTGCGCGCCTACAATGCGCGCCTGGCGGAGCTGAGCAAGGCCGACCTGCCCATCCTGACCCACTGCGCCACCTTCCTCGACACCATCGATGTCGATGCCGGCGAAGCCATGCCGCAGGGGCTGCTCGCCTCCATCGACAGCGCCGTCCATAGCGCCGGCCAGATCCGCGACCGGTTCTCACCCGATGGCTGGCTGGCGCTCAACGACCTGCAGAAGACCGCCCAGCGCTTTGCCACCAGGATCGAGCCGGGCGACGACGCCACGCGCGCCATGACGGTGCTGCTGCGCAAGCTGGCCGGCTTTTCCGGTCTCGTGCATGAAAACATGTACCGCTTTGCCGGCTGGCGTTTCCTGGAGCTCGGCCGCCGCCTCGAACGCGCCATCCAGCTTGCGCGCATTACCGGCTGGCTGACCGACAAGGATGCCCCCGACGGCTCGCTCGAAATGCTGCTCGAAATCGGCGACAGCGTCATGTCGCATCGCCGGCGCTATTCGGTCAGTGCCGGCACCCAGAGCGCAACCGACCTGCTGGTGCTCGATCCGCTCAATCCGCGCTCTGTACAGTTCCAGGTCACCGAGCTGCGCAATCAGATCGAAATGCTGCCCGGCGGTATCGAGGACGGTATCATGTCGCCGGTCGCCAAGGCCGCCTTGCGGATAGAAGCGGACCTGCGCATTGCCGTGGCCGCCGACATGACGCCCAAGGCGCTCGACAAGCTCGCCACCGATATCGGCATGCTGGCGGGCCTCGTGGCCGCGGCCTACTTCGTGTAGCCGCCATGCTTGCAATAGCCCTCATGGTGAGCCTGTCGAACCACGAGGGCGTGGCGGGATGGTGCCACGACCTCGTCCTTCGACAGGCTCAGGATGAGGTCTGTTGGGCCATCTGCGGGAGGGCCGCCTGATGCTCTACGATGTGCGCCTCGAACTCAGTTACGACTACGACGCCACGGTGCATGGCGGCCGTCACCTGATCCGGGTTGCGCCGATGACCATTCCCGGCGTGCAGCGCGTCGTGGCCGCCGGCCTGTCCTTCGAGCCGCGTCCGCAACGCGAAAGCACCTTTACCGACTTCTTCGGCAATTCGGTCACCACGCTCACCTACCAGACCCCACACGACCATCTTGCCATCCGCCTGACCGCCCGTGTCCAGGTGGAGGATCTCCATCCCCCCGCCGACCTTTCACCGTCGCGCGCCGGGCTCCGCCAGGAGATCGCGCGCTACTGGTCGGTGGAGCCCGACAGCCCGCATCATTTCCTGGCTGCCTCCCCGCGCGTCCAGCTCGTGCCCGCCATCACCGAATATGCCGAGCAGGTGACGGCAGACATGCCCTCGACCATGACGGCGGCGCTGGCGCTGTGCATGGCGATCCACCGCAACTTCACCTACGACCCCAAGGCGACCGACGTCGAAACCAAGCCCGCCGAAGCCTTCGCCCTGCGCAAGGGCGTTTGCCAGGACTTCGCCCATGTCATGATATCGGGCCTGCGCGGCATCGGCATTCCCGCCGGCTATGTCTCAGGCTTCCTGCGCACCAACCCGCCAAAGGGCAAGCCGCGGCTCGAGGGCGCCGACGCCATGCATGCCTGGGTGCGCGCCTGGTGCGGCCAGCATGTGGGCTGGGTCGAGTTCGATCCCACCAATGCCATGATTGCCGGGCCCGACCATATCTCCATCGGCCATGGCCGTGACTACGCCGATATCTCGCCGATCGTGGGTGTATTGAAGACCCACGGATCGCACGAAACCAGGCAATCGGTGGACGTGCTGCGGGTCGAATAGCCCCTTCAATTGTTTCAATTGCCGCCACGGAACCAAAGCCGATCTCGCTCCGTTCATTGGGCAAGCGCAACACAGCGCGATGTTCAAAGGGCGGAGGCCGGCGTGACTCACATGGAAATCAAGGCGCTCGAGAATGCTGGACGCACCGCCTCGGTGTGGGCCGAAGGCTATGACGGGGAAACCCACTATGCCGACGTCTTCAAGGCGCTGGCACCGGCTCTGTTCATCCTGGTCACCGCCGCGGGCCTGATGCTGGCAATCCTCTAGGCTGGCACCGAAGCGTCACAAGAATAATAACCAAGGAGACCGACCATGGGTCTGGGAACAATCCTCATCATCATCCTTATTCTGTTGCTGATCGGCGCGCTGCCCAGTTGGGGCTATTCGCGCGGCTTCGGCTACTTCCCCTCCGGCATCCTGGGTGTTGTGCTGGTCGTCGTCCTCATCCTGGTTTTGATGGGACGCATCTAGGCACCCAGAAACGATAACAGGCGCAGCCGGTTTTCCGGTTCTCACACGCTGAGAGGCGCCCGCGGGTCGAAAGCCGCCCCCCTTTCGCCCGCCCCTTGCCACCCCGATGCGCCCCGCGTGCATTGGGGTGTCTTCTTTTATAGGCCGCTGGAACCGCTGGGTTTTCCGGACGTTGACCCATCAACAATCACAGGAGCGTCAAATGGCAAATACCCCTGATATGGCCCCCGGCCGCACCACCCCCACGCCGCCCCGCGCCACCCGCAGCACCGGCAATGCCCGCGCCAGCGCGGCCACGAGCAAGGCTCGCGAAGCCCAGCTTGAGGACCAGGTGTCCCAACTGCAGGATGACATCAAGGCGATCGCTGCCACCCTTGCCCGTCTCAGCAACGAGAAGGTCAACGAAGTGCGCAACGTGGCCAAGAGCGAGGCGCGCCATCTGCAGCGCCAGGGCCAGCATGTGGTCGAAGACGTGCAGGAACAGGCCAGCGCCCTCGAACAGCAACTCAAGGACACCATCCGCGAAAAGCCGCTGACGGCGGTGGCCAGCGCGGTCGGCATCGGCTTCATTCTCGCGCTGCTGTCGCGGCACTAATCATGCATCTGCTCGTTCCGCTTGCCGCGCTGCTCGGCATCGAGGTCGAATCCATCACCGCGCGCATTCGCAACACCATCATCGTCAACGTGGTGATGCTTGGCTTGGCGCTGATCGGCGCGGTGTTTCTGCTCGTCGCCGGTTTTCTCGCCCTCGCCGATCTCTATGGCGCGATCTACGCAGCGTTGATCATGGCTGGCGTGTTCCTGGTGCTCGCTTTGGCGGTCTATCTGGGCACGCGCATCGGCGAAAACCGCCATCGCCGCCAGGTGGCCGACAAGCGCAAGTCGACCGAGACCAGCGCCTTCGTCACCACCGCCGCGCTGACGGCGTTGCCCGTGGTGCTGAGATCGCCCATGGGTCGGGCCATCGCCCTGCCGGCCGCCGCCCTTGCCGCCTATCTCCTGGTGCGCAAGAGCAACGAGCCCAAGGAGGACTAGCCCTCAGGCGTCCTCAAGGCGCCACTAGGCGTCCTCAAGGCGCCACTAGGCGTCCTCAAGGCGCCACTAGGCGTCCTCCGCCGGCAACGGCATCCAGACATGGGCGACAACACCCGAGGGCTCGAAGGTCAGCGCCACTTCGCTATCGAGCACCTTGGCGAGACTGCGCTCGATCAGCCGCGCGCCCAGGCCGTACTCGTCCGGGGGCGCGACCCTTGGTCCGCCGCTTTCCCGCCAGGTCAGCGACAGGCCGCGGGTCGGCGCGGGCTTGATTTCCCAGTCGATGCTGACAGTACCAGCCGAGCCTGACCACGCGCCGTGGTGGTGCGCATTGGTCGTCAGCTCATGCAGGATCAGCCCCAGCCCCAGGGCATGATCTGCCGGCAGGGTGACGTCATCCCCGCGGACTTCCGCCCTGTCAGGATTGGTCTTGAACTTCGGCCCGAGCTGGGAGGCGATCACCTCATAGAGCTGCACTCCGGACCAGTCGCGATCGGCCAGCAGCACATGCGCATCCGAAATCGTCCGCAGCCGGCCCGAAAAAGCCTCGATGAAGTCCTGGGGATCGGGATTCTGCCTGATAGTCTGCCGCGCCACAGACTGGATCATGGCCAGCGTATTCTTGACCCGGTGGTTGAGTTCGCGCAGCAGCAGCCGCGTATGATCCGCGCTCTGCTTGCTGTCGGTAATGTCGATGCTGACGCCCATCATCACCAGCGGCTTGCCGTCCGCGTCGCGCTGATAGACCCGGCCGCGCATGGTCAGCCAGCGCCCGGTCGCCGCGATGCGGGCCTCGGCGCTGTAATCCATGCCATCCCGGAAGCTGGCATCGATACTGGACTCGACCATCGCGCGGTCCAGCGGATGGGTCGCGTTCATCACGTCCTCGACCCGAACCGTCTCACCCTCCGCCAGCCCATACATCCGCCGGAACATGTCGTTGCAGGCCACTTCCCCGCTGCGCACGTCCCAGACCCAGCTTCCGACCTTGCCGGCCTCCAGGGTCAGCGCATGGCGCCACTCCTCGCGCACCAGCGCCGCCGCGGTGCGTGCCCGCACCCGGGCTTCGTCCTTGAGTGAAAACAGTGTCGAGGTCAGCCCGGCCAGATTGACCAGCTGCTCCATCAGGCCCGGCTCCAACGCCACCCGTGGCCTTGTGTCGATCACGCAGAGCGACCCCACCCGCTGGCCGCCGACCACGACGGCCGCGCCGGCGTAAAAGCGAATACCGGGCCAACCGGTGACCTGCGGATTGTCCTTGAACCGCGCATCCTTGGTTGCGTCCAGCACAACCAGAGCGTCCTGATCGTCAGGTAACGCGATGGCGTGGGCGCAGAACGAGGTTTCCGTCAGCGCCTCGGTCATGTTGTCCAGGCCGAAGCAGGCGCGAAACCACTGCCGCTCCTTATCGATGAGCGTCACCAGGGCAATCTCGGCATTGAATGCAAAAGCAGCAGCCCGGCTCAAACGCTCGAACTCGGCATCGGGATGGCTGTCGAGCACATCCAGCGCCGCCAGCGCCTGCAATCGCGCTGGATCATCCACGACCCGCCGGACATCGTCCGGAAGGTGGGCCCCGTTGTCTTTCAATTTCCGTCCTGACGCTAACGCAATGTGTCGTACAACCCAAAGCTCCCCGGCTAATCACTCGCAACGCCGCTGATGCGTCTTGGTTCCAGAAATTCTAAGGAGCCGATGGCCCAGGCGCTGCCTTGGGCAGCACCACCTTGAGGCCGCCAGGGTGGATCTTGAGCGTCACCGACCGATCCAGCTTGATCAGTTCGCCGTCGATGACCGCATGGGCTCCCCTCTTGCGCTTGGGAAAGTGCAGCGTGACGTCGTCGACCTCCTGTTCGGTGACCGCGGGACTGGCCCGCCAGGTGCCCATGAACACGTCGGCCACCAGCTTGAGCAAGGCCGAGGTCGAAAGCGGCGCCGCGACATAGACCCCCAGCACCCCCCGATCGAGCTGGCCGGCATAGATCTGCCCGTCGCCGAGCGGATTGTTGGACACCGCTATGCCCGATACCCGCCGCGTCTCGATATCAGCGCCGGTGTGGAATTCCGCGTCGAACTGCGGCGGATTGATCGCGGCCGCGCCGATGGCCCGCAGGCTGGCCAGCATCTTGCCGTAGCGGCTGCCATAGCTCAGATTCTCGCGAATACGCACCAGGCGGGCATGCACGCCCACGCCGAACTGATGCACGAACGGCCGATCATTTGCCGTGGCAATGTCCACCGACCCAACCTCGCCCGCCGCAATGGCCTCGAGGGCCTCGTCGAGCACCAGCGGCACCTTGAGCGCCCGGGCAAAGAGGTTCATCGTTCCGACCGGCAGCACGGCCAGCGTCATGCCCGTCTCATAGGCAATCCCCGCAGCGGTCGAGATCGTGCCGTCACCACCGCCAGCCATGACCGCATCGACGCCCTTGCTCGTGGCTGCCTTGCGAAGCGCCCTGTCCACCTCGCCCCCCGAAACGATCTGGCACTCGAGCTCATGCCCATGCCGGGCGAAGATCGCCACGGCATTGGCGCTGAATGCCGCAAGGTCCATGGTCCGCAAGGTCCCGCCATCGCGGTTGAGAACGGCGATGATACGCATGCCAGCTCCTGGTCAGGGGCTTTGGGGCGGGGGTACGCCCTCGATGCCGGGCAAGGATACGCTGACGCTCAGGCCGCCGCCGGAGCGCCGTTCATAATGCGGCTCGCCACCGAACTGCGTCGCCAGTTGGCGGACGATGACCGAACCGAGGCCGCCATCGCCGGGCATCTGTTCGCCGGCAATGCCCACGCCATCGTCGAGCACCTGCAGTTTGGGGACCCCGTCCTCATCGCGCTTGAGGGTGACCATGATCGTGCCGCTGCGCCCGGCGGGAAAGGCATGCTTGACCGCGTTCGTCACCAGCTCGCCCACCAGGATACCCAGCGTCGTGGCATCGCGCGCGCCGACAATGATGGTGTCGAACTCTCCCACCAAACGCACATTCCTGGCGTCGCTGGCCGTGGTGGCTATGTCTTCGAGCACGGCGTCGAGGAATTCATCGGCACTGGCCGTCTCGAAATCACCGCCAAGGCGCAGGCGACGATGCGCCGAGGCAATGGCATGGACGCGCGACCGTGCCGCTTCCAGCGCCGCGCGCACCTCGTCTGATCGGGTGCGCAGCAGCTGCAGGCCCAGCAGGGACGAGACGGTCGCCAGCGAATTGCCGATGCGGTGGTTGGCGTCCTGCAGCAGTGCCTCCACCCGCTGTCGCTCCCGCTCGGCATGCCCGCGCGCTTCCTCCAGCGCATGGGTGCGTTCGAGCACATGGGCTTCGAGCACCTCGTTCTCGGTCACAAGCCGCTCCTTGCTCTCGGCCAGGGCGCTGACCTGCCGCTGCGTGCGGGAGAACAGCATGTAGGAGAGCAGCACCGCGCCTGCCAAAGCCGTGATGAGCGCTCCCACCAGCAATCGACGCGACTGGTCGATCTCCCGGTTGCGATCGAGCAGCTTCTGGTTTTCTTCGCCGATGAACCGCTCGAGCGCGAGCTTCAGGCTGTCCATCAGCCGCTCGCCCATGCCGGTCTCGATGAGCGTCCGTGCTTCGGCCGCGCGGTCTTGCTGAACCAGCGCTACGGCCCGCGCCATCTCGGCCGTCTTGGCCACGATCTCGGTGCTGATGCTGCGCACCCGTTCGGCCTGTTCCGGGTCGCCATTGGTCAGCGCGCTCAGCGATATCAGGCGTGTGTCTATCGAGGCGGCAGCCCCGTGATAGGGCTCGAGATAGCTGGGGTCCCGCGTCAGCAGATAGCCACGCTGGCTGCTCTCGGCCTCGCTCAGCGAAATGGTCAGTTCGCGCGCCTGGTTGCGCACCTCGTAGGTGCGGATCACGTCGCCGATCTGCCGGTCGATGCCCTGCACCAGCACCAGCGCGCCCACGGCCGCCAGCATGACCAGCGCCAGCGACACGAAAACGACTAGTCGCTGGCCAACGTGACGCCGCACTCTCGTTCCCTGCTCCTGGCTGATCAATGCGCTCGCGATGCTCATCGTGTTCATTGGTCCGCTGCCGTCAGCCGCGCGGGGCAAATCGCCGACCGAATCCCCTTGACCCATGCCAATGGCGGATTTGAGGCTGGCGGCCGCTTCATATGAGGGGCCGCCGGCGCTCGGGGAGACCTTCCCAGCCTGCCAGCTCCATCAATCCTTCCGCGTCGAGCACTTCGCAGGACCGGTCGAGCCAGCGGATCAGCGATCTGTCGGCCAGCTTGCGCAGCGTCTTGTTGGTGTGAACGATCGAGAGCCCCAGCGTATCGGCGACATGCATCTGGGTGATCGGGACGTAGAGGTTGCGCGATTCCGCCAGGCCCACAGAAGCCGCCCTCTGGTAGAGAAAGGCAATCAGATAGGCCGCCCGCTCGGTCGCGTTGCGACGACCCAGGCTCAGCAGATGATCGTCGAGCATCCGCTCTTCCTGCGCCGCCAGCCAGGTGATGTCGAAGCCCAGCCCGGGATGGTTGCGAAACAGCTCGCCCAGTCGATCGCGCTGGAACACGCACAAGACCAGCGGCGACAGCGCCTCCACCGAATGCTGCATCTCCCCGATCACGGAGCCCTGCAGACCGATCAGATCCCCGGGCAGCATGTAGTTGAGGATCTGGCGCCGCCCATCCTGCAGCGTCTTGTAGCGGAAGGCCCAGCCCGACAGCAGCGTATAGAGGTGCGCGCTGTGGCTACCCTCCGAGAGCAGGGTCGTGCCGACTTCCGCCACCAGCTCGCCGGTTTTGAACGAGGAGACGAACCTCAGTTCCTGCGGCTCGAAGGCGCGAAAATTCGGCATGGCGCGGAGCGGGCACTGCTCGCAGGGCACCCGGCGTCCGGAACTGGGCAGGACGAGACTCAAATGGCACCGCTGACGCTGGAAGGATGTCGCCAGCCAAACGCAATTGCGCAACTGCCGTTCCCCGACATGTCAAACTTAAATGACAGGTGCTGCGCGCAGGGCCACTGAAAGAAGCCAAGACAAGCGGAATCCCACATGCTCAAAGGCCGGACGGCCCTCGTGGTCGAGGAAGAATTCCTGATCGCACTCGACATCCAGCGCATGCTTGAGACCCTTGGTGTCGAACAGACCCTGTTTGCGCGCACGGCCGCGGAGGCCGAGCAATTGCGGTCGTCCTGGCCGGAGATCGGCCTTGCTATCGTCGAGGTTCGCAGCCACGGCAACGCGGCCCACGCGCTTGTCGATGGCCTGAGGCAGGCCGGCATTCCCATGGTTCTGACCACCGCCGACATCGCCCTCGGCAAAGGCTCGTCGGCGTTTCCCGATCTCGCCGTCGTGCCCAAGCCATTGCCCGAAGAGGCATTGACGAGCGCCATTCAACAGGCGCTCGCCGCTCGCCGCTAGAACGAATGATTGCTGGTGGTCACCTGGGCCGAAACCGCGTCAGGACCGTAATCGGCTTCGCCCGAGATCTTGAGGATATCCTGGAGCCGCGTGCGGGCGCGGCTCACCCGGCTCTTCATCGTGCCGACCGCGCAATCGCAAATCTCGGCGGCTTCCTCGTACGAAAAGCCGGATGCACCGATCAGGATCACCGCCTCGCGCTGATCATCGGGCAGCTGCGCCAGCGCCTTGCGGAAGTCCTGCATGTCCATCGAGCCATATTGGGCCGGGTGCACCGACAGGCGCTCGGTAAACGCGCCATCGCTGTCCTGGACCTCGCGGCCACGCTTGCGCATCTGGCTGTAAAACTCATTGCGCAGGATGGTGAAGAGCCAGGCCTTGATATTGGTGCCCATCTCGAAGCTGGACTGCTTGGCCCAGGCCTTCATTACGGTGTCCTGCACCAGGTCGTCCGCCTTGTCGTGCTTGCCCGTCAGCGAAACGGCAAAGGCCCGCAGACTGGGGAGAGTCGCAAGCATTTCACGCTTGAATGAAGTCGGTTCGGCGGCCACCACGTTACTCTCCGTCACGAGCGGCAGTCTTGGCCTTGTGCGCTTGTTCCGCGCTATCAAGACGTTCAAGCAGGTCGAGGAGTTGGTCGGGAACACCCTCTTCCTGCACCGCTCCATAGAGGGCGCGCAGTCGTGCGCCGATGTCCGTATTGGGACCCAGCCCATCCTCTGCCCGCCCCGCCTGCACTCGCACACGTTGCTGGGTCACCAGTTTTTCCTTCATCATGCCGTGTCTTGACCGTCAGATTGTTGAATTTGCCCACGTTTGGCCAACAATGCACCATGACAAAAAAAGTTCCGGGCCGACCGGAACTTTGTTCAGGGAAGTCACGTTTTCCGGTTTCGTGTAACCACGAGCCTTAGCGTCACTGGGAGTTCACTTAATGACTTTGTCCACGCGGATTGCTCCGCATCTGCCGTATCTACGGCGGTTTTCTCGCGCAGTAACCGGGTCGCAAACCTCAGGCGACGCCTATGTCGCGGCCACCCTCGAAGCGCTCATCGCCGATATCTCGCTGTTTCCCGAGGCATCCAACGACCGCATAGCGCTCTACAAGCTGTTTTCGGCGCTGTTCTCATCCTCGGCCGTCAAAGTCCCGCAACCCACCTCAACGTTTGCGTGGGAAAAGCGTGCAGCCACCAATCTCGGCAACCTGGCGCCACGTCCCCGGCAGGCTTTCCTGCTGGTCGCCGTCGAAGGCTTCACCCACGGGCAGGCTGCTGAAATCCTCTCCGTCTCGGACGCCGAGTTCGCCTCCCTGCTCGAGGAAGCCTCGATCGAGATTTCCCGCCAGGTGGCCACCGAAATCATGATCATCGAGGATGAACCGCTGATCGCCATGGACATCGAGCAGCTCGTCGAGAGCCTCGGCCACAAGGTGGTGAGCGTTGCCCGCACCCACAAGGAAGCGGTCAACCTGTTTGCACAGACCCAGCCGCGCATGATCCTGGCCGACATCCAGCTTGCCGACGGCAGTTCGGGCATCGATGCGGTCAACGACATCCTCAACCATCATTCGGTACCGGTGATCTTCATCACCGCCTTCCCGGAGCGCCTGTTGACCGGCGAGCGGCCCGAGCCGACTTTCCTCGTCACCAAGCCGTTCAATCCCGACATGGTCAAGGCGCTGATCAGCCAGGCGCTGTTCTTCGACGAAGGCTCGCGCGCCGCCGCCTGATCGAATCGCGACAGCAACCATCAAGGCCGGGAACTTCCCGGCCTTTTTTATTGCGCCTCAGGAACCGGCCAACCCGAGAAACGTTGTTAGACCAATAACTTCGAATAGGAGAGTAAGATGCTCTACTACGCACTCGTCTTCCTCGTCATCGCGCTTATTGCTGGCGTTCTTGGCTTCGGCGGCATTGCCGGTGCCTCGGCGGGCATAGCGCAAATTCTGTTCTTCCTGTTCCTGGCCTTCCTGGTCATCTCGCTGGTCATCGGTTTCTTCCGGCGCGCCTGACCACATCATCGCGGCCCGGCCAGGTAGTTGATGCGGCCTCGCCCCACGGCGAGGCCGTTTTCGTCCCCGGCCGCATGAGGGGCTCTGTTCTATGCCTACCCCACCGCCTGATCCACAAACGCAGATACGGCTGGGTGCCCTGTCAGCTGGCCTGCGCCTGCAGGACATCTGCATCTTGCACCAGGGGCCGGACCACCGCTTCGATCTGGCCGAAAACTCCCCCCAGTCCTGGCCCCGAACCGATTTCATCGGCCGGGTGGAGGCCGATATCCTCCCCACCGAGGTTGCCGGCGCCTTTGCCGCCGCTTTCGAGCGGGCGCGAGGCACCCACGAGGAACAGACCATAGAATTCGAGATGGGCGACAGCCTCCGCCGCCGCAGCTTCCAGGCGCGCCTGGTCGCCGACGAAGCCGGCGTGACCACCGTCGTCACCGACACCACCGACGAGCGCGCGCGCGATCTCGCGGTGGCGTCACTGCTGCGCGAAGTCAGTCACCGCTCGAAAAACCTGCTGGCCATCGTCCAGTCGGTCGCCATGCAGACCGCCCACCACAGCGGCAACATCAAGGATTTCCTCGATCGCTTCCGCGGGCGCCTGCATGCCTTGTCGAGCACACAGGACCTGGTGACCGAGAGTAACTGGCGCGGCACCTATCTGCAGTCCCTGATCGCCTCGCAGCTCACCCGCGTCGGCCACGCCATCCTCGCCAATGTGCGCGTCACGGGCGAAAACCCGCGCCTGGGCCCCAATGCGTCGCTGCATATCGGCCTCGCCATCCATGAACTGGGTGCCAATGCCGTCTTGCACGGCGCCATGGGCGAGGGTCAGCCGGGGCAAGTGTGGATCGACGCTCACATCCTCAATCAGCTCGATCAGCCGCCCCAGCTCGTCATCGAGTGGCAGGAGACCGGGATCGATATCGGCCTGGTCCGACACGAGCCGCATTTCGGCACCCTGGTGCTCGAACGCATCGTGCCCCTCTCTGTGGGCGGCACCGCCGAGTTCAGCATTGAAGCCGACAGCGTCCGCTACCGGCTTGTCGTGCCTGCCGATCAGTTCGAAAGCTGAGCCGGCAGCAGTTCGTCGATCCTGCCGGTCCAGTGATAGACCGCCAGCCCGATCCACTCCTTCATCGCCACGCCCGTGGTGGTGAGATTGAGGATCGGGTTGACGATATCGAGCCCGATCCCCTCATTGCCGGCGCTGCGATAGTCGGTGGGCCACGGCACCACCTCCACGCCCACCTTGCGAAACAACCCGACCGAGCGGGGCATGTGGAAAGCCGAGGTGACCAGCGCCACGACGCCGGGGTCATCGCCCAACATGGCCTTGGTCAGTTCCGCATTCTCGTCGGTATTGCGCGAGGCCGATTCCAGCGCGAGGCGCTCCGGCGCGATCCCGAGCTCCGTGAAGAACCGCGCCGCCGTCTCGGCCTCAGGTTCGCCGTCGGCCACCAGCAGGCCGGCGCCACCGCTGAGCACGATGCGCGCCTCCGGATAATACTCGGCCAGCCGCAGTGTCTCCGCCAGCCTGTCGCCCGCCTCGCTCAGTTCGGCAATGCCCCGCGCGGTACTGACCCGTCCCGATGTCGCGCCTCCCAGCATGACGATGGTATTGACCTCGGCCGGCATCTCTGGTGGTCGCACAAACCGGTCTTCCAGCGGCTCGACGAGCAGCACGCCCAGCGTCGTGAAACTACTCGCAGCCAACAGCAGCAGGCCCAGGGCTCCCGTCGCCAGCCCCGCCAGGCGGCGCCCTCGCAGGGTCAGCAGCCAGCCGACAAGCAGCAACAGGAAGATCAGGCTGACCGGCTGTGCCAGACCCCAGAACACCTTCGAAACAACAAAAAACATGCGGTCGCCCCACCCGATTGCCAGCGCACCATAGGGCACGGGCCATGCCCAGGCGAGACGCCCTTCCCCAGCCAACGGCAGGTGATCCATCATTTCCCTTGCCATATGCCGTGCTTTTGCTTTTCTTGGCGGCGGGAAGGATTGCCAGCCTCAAAAAAAGGCAGTCCCCGGTCAGGAAGGCGCCCGTCTCGGCGGGTAAAGGGTGAATATGGCGCAAGCTGCTGCCGCCACCGCGGAGAAGTGGCCTGTCGTGGCAATCCGCGACTTGCACAAATCTTTCGGCGAACTGGAAGTGCTCAAGGGCATCTCCTTCTCCGCCCGCGAGGGCGAGGTCGTATCCTTGATCGGGTCTTCGGGCTCAGGCAAGTCGACCCTGCTGCGCTGCATCAACATGCTCGAAGTGCCCGATAGCGGCACCGTCGCCATCGATGGCGAGGAAATCAAGCTGCGCGGCACGCGCCCTCATCGCCATATCGGCGACGAGAACCAGATCCGCCGCATCCGCTCCGAGCTGGGCATGGTGTTCCAGAGCTTTAATCTGTGGGCACACCTGACCATCCTCGAAAACGTCATGGAAGCGCCGCTGATCGTGCAGAAGCGCAATCGCGGTGAAGTGCAGGAAGAGGCCCTCGCCATGCTGGCCAAGGTCGGCATTCGCGAAAAGGCCGACGCCTATCCCGCCCAGCTCTCCGGCGGCCAGCAGCAGCGCGCCGCCATTGCCCGTGCGCTGTGCATCAATCCGCGCGTCATGCTGTTTGACGAACCGACCTCGGCGCTCGATCCCGAACTCGAGGTCGAAGTGCTGCGCGTCATCAAGATCCTCGCCGACGAAGGCCGCACCATGATCCTGGTTACCCACGACATGGATTTTGCCCGCTCGGTCAGCGACCGCGTCATCTTCCTCCATCAGGGCATGATCGAGGAAGAAGGCTCGCCCGAACAGGTTTTCGGGGCCACCAAATCGGCCCGCCTCAAGCAATTCCTCAACGCCGCGAGCCACCAATAGGCCAGCGGCGTTGACGACAAGTCCCGGTTACCCGGGCCCAACGACAAGAACAACCAACGGAGAAACAGATGAAAAAGCTCATCCTCGCCGCAGTCGCCACCCTGGCACTGGGCGTTGCCACGCAGGCACAGGAAACGGTGCGCATCGCTACCGAAGGCGCCTATGCGCCCTGGAACTTCCTCAACGATGCCGGCGAACCTGCTGGCTACGAAATCGATCTGGGCAATGCCATCTGCGCCCAGGCAGGCCTCACCTGCGAGTTCATCATCAACGACTGGGATTCCATCATCCCCAACCTGCTGGCCGGCAACTACGACGTGATCATGGCCGGCATGTCGATCACCGACGAGCGCCTTGAGACCATCGACTTCACCCAGAACTACTTCCCGCCCGATCCGTCCAAGTATGTCGCCGCCGCTGGCGCCGGCCTCGATCTGGCCGCTCTTGAAGGCAAGCGCGTTGGCGTCCAGGGCGGCACCATCCAGGCCGCCTATGCCGAGGAAAACCTCGGCGGCAAGAACACCGTGGTCTCCTTCGGCACGGCCGATCAGGCCATGGCTGACCTGGCTGGCGGCAACCTCGACCTCATCCTGGCCGACGGCGCCTATCTTGAGCCCGTGGTCGCTGCCTCCAGCGGTTCGCTCGAATTCGTCGGCGACGACGTGATGATCGGCAACGGCGTCGGCGCCGGCCTCCGCAAGGACGAAGCCGAACTCAAGGCCAAGTTCGACGACGCCCTGACCGCCCTCAAGAAGGATGGCACCGTCGACAAGCTGATCGCCCAGTGGTTCGAAGGCCGCGGCCCCTATTTCGCCGAGTAATAGTCTCTCCGCTCTTGCGTCTCCCTCCCCCTTGTGGGGAGGGATCAAGGGTGGGGGTTCTCGCCACGGGAGTGGAGGTTGTGACACCCCCACCCCAGCCCTCCCCACAAGGGGGAGGGAGCCGCATCCAGGATAACCTATGACCTTGCCCCGGACGACCAGCCCATGAGCGAAGACCTCGCCTTCTGGCTGAGCTACATCACCAACGGCAAGCATCTCACCTGGTATGCCAGCTTCCAGTTCACCATTTTTGCCGCTGTCTTCGGCGGCCTGCTGGCCGTCGTCTTCGGGCTGATCGGCGCCACGCTCAAGAATTCCCGTTTCCTGCCGCTGCGGCTCATCGGCACGATCTACTCATCGATCGTGCGCGGCGTGCCCGACGTGCTGTTCTTCCTGTTCTTCCCCCTGGCCTTCGAGCAAGCGGTGGAATGGGTCATCGCCGCCCAGGTCTGCACGCCGGACATGCTGGCCGCCCAGGCCGCCGCCTGGCCACCCTGCAAGGAAGCCAACTGGTTCCTCGGCACCCCCGAATACCTTGTCCTCGCCTCCGTCTCGCTGGGCCTGGTCTATGGCGCCTTCGCCACCAACGTCATCCATGGCGCGCTGCGCTCGGTGCCCAAGGGCCAGCTCGAAGCCGCCCGCGCCTATGGCATGTCGGCCAGCCAGTTGCTGTGGCGCGTCCATATCCGGCAAATGTGGGTCTATGCCCTGCCCGGCCTCTCCAATGTCTGGATGCTGATCATCAAGGCGACGTCGCTGCTCTCGCTGCTGCAGATCGCCGATATCGTGCTCTGGGCCGACAGGCTCGGTGCGCCCAATTTCCTGCCGTCGGTGGGGCTGGTGCATGACGACTGGCGCTGGCGCTACTACCTGGTGCTGTTCGTGTTCTACATCCTGGTGACGATGATTTCCGAGCGGGCCTTCGAGGCCATCATGCGCCGCGCCGGCCGTGGCATCCTCTCCGAGGTGCGCCACTGATGGATCGCCTGTTCCAGGAAATCGCCACCTTTGCGCCGGCCGTGGTGTTCAACATCTACTTTGCTGCCGCATCCATCCCGCTCGGCTTCCTCTTCGCCGTGGTCCTGGCCCTTGGCAAGGCATCGCCCAACCCGGTGATCTCGCGCCTCAGCCGCGGCTATATCTACGCCTTCCGCGGCTCGCCGCTCTTCATCCAGTTCTTCATGCTCTACTCCCTGGCCCTGTCGTTCAATGTGGCCCTGTGGAAGCCCTGGGGCATCTCCTGGTTCGTGCTGCATCCGCTGTTCATTGGCCCGCTGGTGCTGACGCTCAATACCGGTGCCTACACCGCCGAGATCTTCTATGGCGCGCTGCGTGCTGTACCACGCGGCGAGATAGAGGCGGCCCGCGCCTATGGCATGAGCCAGTCCCAGCAGTTCCGCCATATCGTCTGGCCCAACCTCATCCGCCTCGCCTGGCCCGCCTATACCAATGAAGTGGTGTTCCTGTTCCACGCCACGGCCATCGTCTACTTCGCCCTGCCGGTCATCGGCCAGCAGCGGGACCTGATGATCACGGCCAAGGATCTGTTCGAGCGCGACTACAACGCGTTCCTCCACTTTTCGGTCGCCGCCCTGTGGTTCCTGGCCGTGTCGCTGGTGGTTTTCTTCCTGTTCGGTCTGGTCTATCGACGGCTGATGCGTCACATGCCGGCGGCGCCCGGCCTGCGCTTCGCCCCCAAATGGCTGCGCTGAGGAACACCATGAAGATCATTGCCGATCTCTGCATCGTCCCGATGGGCGCCGGCCCATCCGTCTCCCGCTACATAAGGGAGGTAGCGACCATCATCGACGCCTCGGGGCTGAGCCACCAGATGCACGCCAACGGCACCAATATCGAAGGCGAGATGGCCGCCGTCACCGCCTGCGTCGAAGCCTGCTGCGCCCGGCTGCATGACATGGGCGTCGAACGCATCTTCTGCACCATGTCGTTTTCCACCCGAAACGACAAAGCCCAGACCATGGCCGACAAGCTGGCCGCCCTCGCCTGAGGACTTCGCATGACCTTTCAGCTGCACCACACCAACCTTGCTGGCGACACGCCCGGCGCCACCACCAGGCTCTATTGGTACACCGTGGGGCCGGCCGATGCCGAAACGCGCGTCCACCTGCAGGCGGCCCTCCACGCCGACGAGCAGCCCGGCACCATGGCCCTGCACCACCTGCTGCCCCGGCTGCGCGATGCCGATGCCGCTGGCCAGCTCAAGGCACATTTTACCATCTTCCCATCGGTGAACCCGCTCGGCCTCGCCAACTATTCGCTGCGCCATCACATCGGCCGCTACGACATCGAGACCGGCGTCAACTACAACCGCCGCTGGCCCGATCTTTATCCGCAGGTGGCCGAAGCCATTGCCGGCAAGCTGACCGGCGATATCAGCGCCAATGTCGCCATCATCCGCGCCGCCGTTGCCGACTGGATCGACAGCCAGCAGCCACGCACGGCCATCCAGCAGCTGCGCCTGCTCGTCCTCAAATCCGCTGCCGCTGCGGACATTGTCCTCGACCTGCACTGCGACGACGACAGCCTCAAGCACATCTTCACCTCGCCCGAGCTGATGCCCGGCCTGCAGGACCTGGCCGACTGGATGGGTGTCGCGGCGACCCTCACCGCCGAGGATAGTGGCGGCGGCTCGTTCGACGAGGTGCTGCCCACGCTCTATCGCAAGGCCCGTCTTGCTCATCCCGACCACCCCATTCCAGCGGCTACAGAAGCGGCGACGCTGGAATATCGTGGTCGTGCCGACAGCTTCGATGCCATCGGCCAGCAGGATGCCGCCGGGCTCTTCGGCTTCTTCGCCGGCCGCGGGCTCATAGAGGCCGACCCCGAACCGAAACCGGCTCCGGCGCCCGCACCGACGCCCTTCGAGGCGACCGAAGTTCTGCGCGTCGACGCCCCGGGCCTGCTGGCCTATCGCGTCGAGCTCGGCGATCGCGTGCACAAGGGACAGCCTATCGCCGACCTCATCGCCATGGACGGCCCCGAGGCCTTCGTAGCGCGCCGGCCGATCCTGGCCGGAACCGATGGCTTCGTGCTGTCGCGCGTCATGGGCAAATATGTCGTGCGCGGCGCCAGCATCGCCAAGATCGTGGGAACCGAGGTGCTGCCGACCCGGGCCGGGGCATATCTGCTGGAGGACTGAGGCCTCGGAGTACCCCCTCCTGACCTCCCCCTGATAGGGGGAGGGACAGATCGGGTTTGAGGCTCGATGCTACCCCAACCACTGCCCGGATTCCTCCCCCTATCAGGGGGAGGTTAGGTGGGGGTATCCCAACCAAGACTCATCTCCGCCGCTACCCAGCCAGCGCCGACAGCCGCCGTTCCGCTTCAGCCTTGAGCGCGGGCGCCAGCGGCGCCACATGCGTCAGCAGGTAATGGGCCAGCGCGATGTGGTCGAGCGGCCGAGAAAAGTAGAAGCCCTGCAATTGGTGGCAGGCAATCTCGGCCAGGAACTCCGCCTGCGCCCTGGTCTCGACCCCCTCGGCGGTGATTTCCAGCTTGAGCGTCTTGCCCAGCGAGGCAATGGCCTTGAGGAAATCGCGTGCCACCTCGTCATTGCCGGACGCGTCGACGAAGGAACGGTCGATCTTGATCTTGTCGAAGGGGAATTTCAGCAGGTGGCTGAGGCTCGAATAGCCGGTGCCGAAATCGTCCATGGCGATCGTCACGCCCAGCGCCCGGATTTCGCGCAGCTTGTCGATCACCTCGGCCGAATTTTCCATCAGCAGCCCTTCGGTGATCTCGATTTCGAGCCGCCGGGCCGCGAGCCCGGAAATCGCCAGCGCGCGCTTCACCACCTCGGCAATGTCGGAACGGCGGAAATGCTTGGTGGACAGGTTGACCGCGACAGTCAGATGCTCGGGCCAACCTGCGGCCGTGAGGCATGCCTGCAGGATCGTCCAGTCGCCGATATCGACGATCAGGTTCGACTGCTCGGCAATGGGAATGAACTCGGCCGGTGACACCAGGCCGCGAACCGGGTGGTTCCAGCGGATCAGGGCCTCAAAGCCCGTCGGGGTCGCGTCGGCCGCCGATACCTGCGGCTGGTAATACAGCACCAGCTCATCATTGTGGATCGCATCGCGCAGCTCCACCTCGAGCAACCGGCGATCGCGTGCGTCCGAATCCATCTGGCTTTCAAAGAAGCGGAACACCGAGCGCCCATCCGTCTTGGCGCGATAGAGCGCTAGGTCGGCATTGCGCAGGATTTCGTCGGCACGCGTGCCATTCATCGGCGCGATGGCCACGCCCACGCTCACCCCGATGCTCACCTGATCGCCGTCGATCGCCACCGGTCGCTTGATCTCCTCGATCAGGCGCATGGCCATGCGGCCAAGGCCATCCGCGTTGCTGTCATTGGGCAGGATGATCGCAAACTCGTCCCCGCCCAGCCGCGCGACCAGATCGGTCTCGCGCACCAGGCCCTGGATACGGCGGGCAATCTCGATCAGCACCTTGTCGCCGGCCAGGTGGCCATGGTTGTCATTGACAGACTTGAACTGGTCGAGGTCCAGGAACATCACCGAGAACGGCGTGCCGTAGCGATCCAGCCGTGCGACGCAACTGCTGAGCTGCTCGGTGAACTTGATGCGGTTGAGCAGCCCGGTCATCGGGTCGTGATGCGCCAGCATGGTGATGCGACGCTCGGCAATCTTGCGCTCGGTCACGTCCGATCCCGTGCCGATATAGCCCAGGTAATTGCCCGTTTCGTCGAAAGCCGGCTTGCCGGTCAGGCTCCACCAGCACTCTCGCCCGTCGGCGGTCACCCGCAGTTCGATGTCCTGGAACGTATGTCGCTTGTACACATCGCGTTCGACATGCACCATCAGCGGGTCATCGGGCGGGGTGATGCAGCGCAGGAAATGGATGAAATCGGCGCCGCGCAGCGCGTCCTCGGCCACCCCGGTTGCCGCGGTAAATCCGGCCGACATGCGGTTGATGGCCCCATCGGCATCAAAGCCCCAGATCCAGTCGGAGGCGCTTTGCTCGAATTCGCGCAGCAAGAGGCCAATGATCTCGCCCTTCTCCTTGACCAGCGTTTCCGAAGCCCGGTGTGCGGCAAAGGCCGCCGCATGATGGAGCGTGACCACCACCATGATGAACGTGAAGCCCATCAGCAGCGTCGCCTGCACCCAGATGTCGGGCACGCTGTCGAGGCTGAGCACCGTGCTCAGCGCGCCGACGATGAGTGGGATGCAGAATGCCGCCAGCGCCTGCGGGTAGTGGACCAGCGCCATCATCGCCACGCAGAACAGTCCGCCAACGCCGATGGTCGAGGCAGCGCGCATGGTGGGGTTCTGGTCCAGCGGCAGCACGGTGAGGACAAAGCCCCACAGGCACCCCAGCAGCGTCGCATAGATGATGGTGCGCATGACTGCGGCACGGGGCGTTCCGTCACCCCTGCTGGGCACTTTGACGACGGAAAGGTAGCTGCCATGCACCCCGATCAGGACGATGACCCCCGCGGCAACCAGCACGGGCCAGAACTGTGCTGTCTGCCAGGTCAACGCCAAAAACACGGCCAAAACGACCAGCGAGGCCGCCAGCATGGCGGGCGCCATGCGCGCCACCGACCCCAGTTGCTGGCGCAGCAGCTTGTCGCGGACACGCGGCGTCAGGCCGTCCGCGCCAATAGCCCGGTCGACGAAGCCGTTGATCAGGGAAATCAGGCCCGAACCCGGTATGACGCTCATGGACCGCAGGATGTCGCGCAGCACTTAATTTTGCGTGTGAGCTTGGCTGCGTCTCGGCCCCAAAATGCTACAATTAACCTTTTCTTAATTTCGAATGCACGTTGGCGGGGCAATTCATAATAAACTGCGGCACTAGGCAAGCTCTGAGCGCCACCCCATCGCTTGCCTTATTGAAACACGGCAGGTCCCTTTGCGGAGAAGACCATGACCTTTAAGACCAACTCGGTTCCCGAGCGCGCGCTGACGGGCAGCCTGCGCGATTTCCGGTCTCCCCATGGCCCCGATCTGATCGAGCGCGTGTCCGGTTTCTACGAATGGCAGAACCTGCGTCGCGAGTATGACCTCTGGCCCTATGCCCGCTCGACCTCCAGCGCCCCCCAGGCGCGCTGCGAAGCCCGCAGCGACACCGGCGCCGCCTTCTCCGGCATAAACTTCGCCAGCCAGGACTATTTGAGCCTCTCGTCGCATCCGGCCATCAAGGCCACGGCCATCAAGGCCATCGAGGACTATGGCGTCCACAGCGCCGGCTCGGCGGCCCTATTGGGCAACACTGCCAATTCGCTGCTGCTCGAACAGGGGCTCTCGCAGTTTCTGGGCGGCCGCGAGATCGTGCTCTATCCCACCGGCTGGGCGGCTGGTTACGGCTCGGTGCAGGGCTTTGTCCGTGCCGGCGACCACATCGTCATGGATATCCTGGCCCATTCCTGCCTGCAGGAGGGCGCCAAGGCTGCCACGACCAACATCCACTATCACGGCCACCTCAACCTGGACGCGATGGCGCGCAAGCTCGAGCGCATCCGCGTCAACGACAAGGAAAACGGCATCCTTGTCGTCACCGAGAGCCTGTTCTCGATGCACTCCGATACCCCGGACCTGTTGGCCATGCGGGCGCTTTGCGACACCTACAAGGCCACGCTCCTTGTGGACTGTGCCCACGATCTGGGTTCCATCGGCGAAGATGGCCTGGGACATCTCGGCCTGCAGAATGCCCTTGATGCCGCCGACATCATCATCGGCAGCTTCTCCAAGACCTTCGCATCCAACGGTGGCTTCATCGCCGTCCGGGACCGCGCCACCGCCGAATACCTCAAATATTACAGCGCCACGCACACCTTCTCCAACGCCCTCTCGCCGGTGCAGGCGGCGACGGTTCTCCGCGCCCTCGATATCGTGCGCTCCGAAGAGGGTCGCCTGCTGCGCCGCAAGCTGATGGACAATATCCTCTACCTGCGCGCCGAAATGACCCGCGCCGGCCTCGAAGTCCTGGGTGATCCTTCGCCCATCGTGCCGGTAAGCCTTGGTCTTGAGGGTGTCGGTCGCTTCGCCAGCCGGCGCCTGATGGCCATGGGCGGCATCGCCAATCTGGTGGAATATCCCGCCGTGCCCCAGGGCGGCGCCCGCTTCCGCTTCCAGGTCATGGCCTCCCATAGCAAGGACGACATCGACCAGGTCGTTGCCATCCTGGCCACTGCCATGCGGGAAGCCGATCTCGAATATCGTCTCGGCCATGAGGGCGAGGCCGACGCAGGCCGGACCCGCGTCGCCAACGCCTGACGACTTCGCCCGGCTCGTCAGGGCGCGCTTGAGGCGGAGCCGAAGCCGGCTGCCGCCTAGGCGAAGTTCATGGCCGCTGGCGGCGTCTTCGGCCCCAGCACGGCCTGCATCTTGCCCAGCAGACGCGGCAGGTCCACCGGCTTGGTCTCGAAGTCGATGCAGCCGGCCGCCAGCGCATTGGCCCGGTCGGTTTCAAAAGCACTGGCGGTGAGCGCGATAATGGGCATCGCCGCCATGTCGGGGTCGGCAAGGATGCGGCGGGTGGCTTCGCAGCCATCCATCTCCCCCAGACCGATATCCATCAGGATCACGTCGGGCATCAGCGCCTTGGCCGCCGCGATGCCGCTTGGCCCGTCCTCGGCAAAGCGGATGGAAAAACCGCGTCGTTCCAGCCGCCGGCCAAGCACGTCGCGATTGATCGGATTGTCCTCGACGATCAAAACCAGGGCCATGTCGATACTCCGTCTTATCCGTTGGCCGCCTTGGCGCGCGGCCGGCCGCGCGTGGCCTTGAGCCCAGCCAGGGCTGCCTTGACCTTGCTGCCGTCAAACGGCTTCATCACGATCCCGTCTGCTCCTGCCGCCAGCGCCTTGGAGCGCTCGCTGAGGATCGAGATCATGAAGACCGGGATATCAGCAGTGATCGGATCGGCCTTGAGCGCCGCCAACACGTCCCAGCCATCGAAACCCGGCATCAGTATATCAAGAAAAATCGCCGTTGGCTTGGCCGTACGTGCAATCTGCAACGCCGATTGCGGCGCGTCGGTGCAGATGGGCGTATAGCCCTCCCGCGCGAACAGGCGTTCGGCAATTTCGAGGAAATTGCGGTCGTCATCCACCACGAGCAGGCGCGGTCGCTGGTCGGGATTGGCGGCATGCAGGGTCGTCGGAGCGCGCTCGGTCTCGGCCACAGCAGCATCGTGCTCGTGTTCGGCGTGAATGGAAACCTCGGTCGATTGCCGCGGACGCAGCGGCAGCGGCGACGCCCCTGTGTCGTGGCTGGTGTGCTCCGCCTGCGCCGGCAGCCGGATGGTGAACCGGCTCCCCTTGCCCAGCTCACTCTCGATCTCGATGCGGCCGCCCATCAGGCGGCACAGGTTCTGGCTCAGCGACAGCCCCAGCCCGGTGCCGCCATAGACGGCAGCGATCTTGGAGCTGGCCTGGCTGAAATTGGAGAACAGCACCTTCTGCTGTTCCGGCGAAATGCCGATGCCGGTATCGACAACGGCAATCTCCATCCAGTCCCCGTTCCGCCTGACGACCAGGGTGATCTGCCCGTTATGGGTAAATTTGGCGGCATTGGACAGCAGGTTGAAAATCGCCTGCCGCAGCTTGGTGACATCGGCCCGCATGGTCCCCAGATTGGGGCCACGCTCGACCGTGAAGCTGTTGGTGTTCTTGGCCACCAGCGGACGCGCCGTCGACTCCACTTCGTCGATCAGCTGGTCGAGGTCGACATTCTCCACATGCAGGACCATCTTGCCCGCTTCGATCTTGGAGATGTCGAGGATGTCGTTGACCATGGCCAGCAGGTGCTTGCCGGCGGCGCTGATCTTCTGCAAGTCGGCAATCTGCTCGCCCCGCCCGTCAAGCTCGGCGTCTTCCAGCATGAGCTCGGAATAGCCCAGCACCGCGTTGAGCGGGGTGCGCAGCTCGTGGCTCATCTTGGCCAGGAATTCCGACTTGGCGCCATTGGCGCGTTCGGCCTCGTCCTTGGCGCGGGTCAGCGCCTTGAGCGTGGACTGGTGGCGGTCGATTTCCTTGATCAGCTCGGATTGGCTGTCCACCACGCTCGAATAGTAGGCCGCCATCATGAACACATAGATGTTCGACCCCAGCGCGGACAGCACACCGGCCACCACCATGTTCTCCACGGGGATGTGTATGGGGAAGTTGCTGAAGAGATAGACGCCGTAAAGCCCGGCAATGCCCAGGGTGATCTGGCCGAAGACGAAGACACGCGCCGTCCAGGTCGACCCCATATACATGAAGGCCAGGAGTGGCGTCAGCACGAACCAGACCAGGAATGGCGAGCTGGTGCCGCCGTAATTGTAGGTGCCCCACAGGATACAGAAGGTGAGGTTGAGCACTGAGGCCATGGCCAGCGGCGTATAGGCGCGCGGAAACAGCTTCACTAGCGCCAGGAACGGCCAGAAGCCATAGATCGACGCCGCCAGGATGGGCACCTGCGGCCAGGGCTGCGGATCGGCGAACCAGAGGAACAGCGGAATGGGTGTGGCGATGATCGGCCCGAACACATGACTGATGATGAACATCTGCACGCGCTTGCGCGTGTGCAGGTCGCCGCTCAGGTGCTCGGGGACGAACCAGTTCATCACCCGCTGCAGAAAGGTCAGGAAAGCCACGGGGGGTCGCCTCACGCGATAATTTCGCTGCGACTCTGGCCCCAACATTTTGACAAGTCGTAAACTATTGTTCTGATGGTGAATGTAATGGGGCGATTCAGAGCCCCATTTCCGCATGCTCCAGCGCCATCATCACCCCGCGCAATTCGGCTAGCCCCTTCATTCGGCCGATAGTGGGGTAACCCGGCTGCGAGCGCCGGCCGAGGTCATCGAGTATGTCCTGGCCGTGGTCGGGGCGCATCGGGATGGTGTGATCCTTCCGCCCCGCCGCCTTGCGCTTCTTTTCCTCGCGCACGATCGCCGCGATCAGCGCCACCATGTCGGTATCGCCGGCCAGGTGCTCGGCCTCGTAGAACGAGCCTACAATGTCGTCGTTGTCGCGCTTGACGTTGCGCAGGTGCAGGAAATGCACCCGGTCGCCGAGCCGCTCCATCATGGCAGGCAAGTCGTTGTCCGGCCGCGCGCCCAGCGAGCCCGAGCACAGCGTCATGCCATTGGCCGGGCTGTCCACGGCGTCGAGAATGTACTGGTAGTCGGCTTCGGTCGACATCACCCTGGGCAGGCCCAGCAGGGCAAACGGCGGATCATCGGGGTGGCAGCAGAGCCGCAGGCCCAGGTCTTCGGCCGTGGGCACAACCGCATCGAGGAAATCGACGAAATTGGCGCGCAGCCGTTCGCGCGTGATGGCGCCATATTCGTCCAGGTGCGCCTGCACGTCTTCGAGCGACATCGACTCCGTCGAACCCGGCAGGCCCATGGTGACATTGCGCGCCAGTTGCTTGCGCGCCGCGTCGTCCATGCCGGCGAAGCGCCGTTCGGCTTCGTCGGCAATGGCATTGGTGTAGTCGGCCGCGGCGCCCTGGCGCTTGAGCACATGAATGTCGAAGGCCGCGAAATCGTTGATGTCAAAGCGCATGCACGAGCCGCCATTGGGCACCGCCCAGCGCAGGTCGGTGCGCGTCCAGTCGAGCACGGGCATGAAATTGTAGCAGATGACCTCGATGCCGCTGTCGGCCAGGTGCTTCATCGAGATCTTGTAATTCTCGATATGCTCGCGCCAGGCGTTCTTCTGCTTCTTGACGTCCTCGGAAACCGGCAGGCTTTCCACCACGTCCCAGGTGAGGCCGGAAGGCGTACCGTCCTTGCGCGTGCCGATCTCGGCATGCCGCCGGGCGATTTCCTCAGGCGTCCAGACAGCACCGTTCGGCACATGGTGCAGCGCACTCACGACGCCTGCGGCACCCACCTGGGTGATGTCGTCGATGCTGCACAGGTCTTTGGGTCCGAACCACCGCCACGTCTGTCGCAAATCACCGTTCCTCATTCTTGTATGGAAGTGCTTTGCCACAAGCAGGCGAGAGGGAAAAGCCCTTCCTTACCTCGCCCCTCCGGGGAGAGGTCGGATTGCGCAGCAATCCGGGTCAGGGGCCTCTCTTCCTAACCGTTCGCCAGCTTCAGCAACGCATCCACATGGCAGGGCGACCCCTCCCGGCACCAGCAGGCAAGGTTCTTCCCTGCCAATTCCGCCCGAATCTTCTCCCGCGCCGGCGGCGGCTTGGGTCCGTCGATCGCGCCGGCAACCCAGCGCCCATAGCGCGACACCGCTTCGGCCTGCGCCCGGTCCTTGTCGAGCCCGGTTTCTTCCATCACCTCGGCAATGCTGAAGGGATTGCCCCACGGCCCCGGCCGCGCCACCGATTGGGCCGGCAGCCCGTTCAGCGCCTGCGAAATGGCCTGCAGGTCAAACCCGGCACGCCGCGACAGCACGATGCGAACCGGCTGCATTACAGCTCCTTGTCATAGACAAATTTGGGCATTTCCCACTTCCTGACGATGGCCAGCACCCGCAATGGAAAGCCCACCGCCAACGCAGCGACAATCACCACGTCCGGATAGATGTTGGCCTGCAGGCCGAAATAGTAGATCGCCCCGGTAACGATCGAGACGGTGGCATAGAGCTCGCCGCGGAACACCAGCGGCATGTCGTTGCACAGCACATCGCGCAGGATACCGCCGAAAATGCCCGTCACCATGCCGGCAATCAGCACGATCAGCGGATGGGAGCCCATTTCAATGGCGACGTTGCAGCCGATGATGGTGAAAACGACAAGGCCCAGCCCGTCCAGCAGCAGAAAGGGCCAGCGCAGCCGATGCACCACCCGCGCCATGGCAATGGTCAGCAGCGCCGCGCCGCAAACCAGCAGCAGCACATAGGGATTCTTGACCCAGTAGAGCGGATAGTGGTCGAGAAAGATGTCGCGGATGGTTCCACCGCCCAAGGCGGTGACGCAGGCCAGCAGGCACACGCCGAACCAGTCCATCTTGCGCCGTCCCGCCGCCAGCGCCGCAGTCATCGCCTCGGCCGTGATAGCGATGTAGAAAATGACCTCGAGCATCAGGCGTCCTGTAGAAACCGGGTTGTCGGCCACCACGTTACCGCAAGAGATTGCCGCGTCCAGTGAGAGCCAGCATGCGCCAGCCCAAATCCGTCAAAGCCCTCGAAGATCTCGGCCGCGTCAGGCTCAGCGAGAACTTCTTCCTGCGCGATTTCCTCTACTCGGAGATCGCCGTGATCCACGGCTTCCTCAACATCCCCGATGACCCCGACCTTGCCATCGCGGCCGGCAAGGTGCTCTGCGAAACCCTGCTCGAACCGTTGCAGGCACGCTTCGGCAAAATCTCCATTCGCTCGGCCTACCGCTCCCCCGAGGTCAACCACTTCGGCAACGTCAACAAGCTCAATTGCGGCCGCAACGAAACCAACTATGCCGGCCACATCTGGGACCGCCGCGACGCCCAAGGCCGCATGGGCGCCACCGCCTGCATCGTCGTCAACCGCTTCGTGCCCTATTACGAGCGCACCGGCGATTGGGAGGCCATGGCCTGGTGGGTGCATGGCCACCTGCCCTATTCCGACATGGAATTCTTCCCCAAACTCGCCGCCTTCAACCTGCAATGGCGCGAAGAACCCATTCGCAGCATCTACAGCTTCATCCCACCCCGGCGGGGCGTGCTCACAAAGCCGGGAAAGCCGAACTGGGCGGGCCGGCATGACGATGCCTATGCCGCGATGCTGGCGGAGATGGTTTAGCCCCTAGACTCTCAGTCGACGTCCCTCCCCCTTGTGGGGAGGGTGGCCCCGCAGGGGTCGGGTGGGGGTGCTGCGCCATCCACGAACTCGGCATCCGCGACGCCCGCAGCACCCCCACCCTTGATCCCTCCCCACAAGGGGGAGGGAGACGACTGCAACCGCAGCGCCTACAAAAAGTCCGCTCGATGCGGCGTGAACACATCCACCAGCCGGCCCTTTTCCAGCGCCAGCACACCATGCACCAGCCCTGACGGCACGATGAAGCTGCCGCCGGTGCCGACCACCTGCGTCACCCCGTCGATGGTCACCTCGAACGAGCCTTCGGCGACATAGCTCACCTGGATATGCGGATGACTATGCAGCGCACCCACCGCGCCCTTGTCGAAGCAGAACTCCACCTGCATCAGTTCCGGCGTATGGATCAGCACCCGGCGCGTATTGCCCGGCGCCAGCACGGTCACGTCACCCTCACTCGCCTGCGCAAAGACCTTCTGCTCAATCATCTCGATTACCTCGCCAGCCATCCGCCATCCACGGGGATGACGGCGCCATGCATGTAGTTGGAAGCCTGCGACAGCAGGAACACCGCTGCATCGCCAATATCGGAGGGAACGCCCCACCGCCCCGCCGGGATGCGCCCGAGAATGGACGCCGACCGGTCCGGATCAGCTCGCAGCGCCTCGGTATTGTTGGTCTCGATATAACCCGGCGCGATCGAATTGACGTTGATCCCCTTGGCCGCCCATTCATTGGCCAGGAGCCGCGTGATCCCCAGCACGCCGCTTTTCGACGCCGTATAGCTGGCGACGCGAATGCCGCCCTGAAAGCTCAGCATCGACGAGATATTGACGATCTTGGCCGGTCGGCCCGCCGCAATCGCCTTCTTGCCCAGCGCCTGGCACAGGAAGAACATCGTCTTGAGGTTGATATCCATCACCGCATCCCAGTCGGCCTCGGTGAAATCCACCGCATCCACCCGCTTGATGATGCCGGCATTGTTGACCAGCCCATCGATGGGGCCATGGCTCGCCCAGGCCGCCTCGAACATGGCCTGGTCAGCGGCAGTCGAGCCAAGATCCGCCCGCATCTCGACGAAATCAGCGCCCTGCCCCGCCATCAGCGTGGCCGTCTCCTCCATGCCGGATCGCCCGACTCCGATCACCCGCCCGCCGGCCCGCCCGATACCCAGCGCAATACCCTGCCCGATGCCGGTATTGGCGCCGGTGACCATGATGGTCTTGCCGCTAAGCCCGAACGCGGAAAGATCGGTCACAGCAACTCGTCCATGCCGATCCTGTCGACATCGGTATAGTCGACATTGTCGCCGGCCATGGCCCAGATGAAGGTATAGGCGCCGGTGCCGGCGCCCGAATGGATTGACCAGGGCGGCGAGATCACCGCCTCATCGTTGCGCACGATCAGGTGCCGCGTCTCGTCCGGCTCACCCATCAGATGCACCACGAAGGCATCCGGCTTGAGGTCGAAATAGAGATAGGCCTCCATGCGCCGGTCATGCACATGCGCCGGCATGGTGTTCCACACCGAGCCCGGCGCGAAGCTGGTCAGCCCCACCACCAGTTGGCAGGTCTTGACGCTATCGGCATTGACGAACTGGAAGATGCTGCGCTCGTTGGCCGTTTCCTGGCTGCCCAGGTCCAGCCGCTTGGCGTCGCTCTGCTTGATCAGCGTGGTGGGGTGGCTGGCATGAGCCGGTGCGCTCAAGAGGTAAAACTTGGCGCCCTCGCCGGAAAACCGCACATCCCGGGCGCCCATGCCCACATAGAGCATGTCGCGTGACCCCACGGCATAGTCCTTGCCGTCGACCGAGATCGTGCCGGCCTCCCCGATATTGGCGGCGATCAGTTCACGGCGGTCCAGAAAATTCTCGGTGCCGGCAGGCTTGATGGTTTCAAGCGCCAACGCCTCGCCATCCGGCGCGGCACTGCCCACCGCCATGCGATCATAGTGGGTGTAGGTCCAGTTGACCGCCCCAGGAACGAACAGGTCATTGATCAGGAAATGGTCGCGCAGTTCCTCGGTATTCATGGTCGAGGCGCTCACCGGATCGATGGCGAAGCGGATGTCGAAGGCGGTGGTCATGGTCTATTCCTGTGTGGCAGTCGTCTGTTCGCGCAGGCGTGTGCGATAGCGTTCCTGGCTCCGCGACAGATGCTGCCGCATGGCTTCGCGCGCGCCCTCGGCGTCCTGCGCGGAAATGGCTTTGAGGATCGCCAGGTGCTCGCGCTGCAATCCGGCCTGGTACTCATAAGTCAGCACGCTCTCGGTGCCCCAGGGCGAGGCGACGTCGCAGGGAATGGTCCGGCTCCCCAGCCCGTCGAGCACTTCGATGTAGAACGGGTTATTGGTTGCCGCCGCGATGGCGCGATGAAAGGCGAAGTCGGTCTTGCCGGTGGGCGTACCCAGCTTCAGCAGCCGCTCGAACTCGTTCCATGCCTCCTGGATCGCCGCGTCCTGGCTGTTGCTCCGCCGCTGCGCCGCCAGCCCCGCTGACTCGATCTCGATGCCCATGCGCACCTCGAGCACATTGAGCGCCACCGAGATCTTGTTGGATGAATCCGCGCCGATAGCGGTGAACGGGCTCGCCGCATTGCCGACCACAAACACCCCGGCGCCCTGACGCGGCTGCACCAGGCCATCGGCCGACAGAGCCGCGATCGCCTCGCGCACCACCGTCCGGCTGACGCCGAAAATCGTGGTCATCTGGCTCTCGGTCGGCAGCTTGGTGCCGGCGCGGTACTCGCCCGCGCTGATGCGCTTGCGGAGCGTCCCGATCACCAGATCGGCCAGCTTCGGCTTGCGCCCCGGAACCGATATCTCCTCGCTCAGACTCATGGCTATCCCCGGAACAGTGCTGGCAGCCATAGCGACAGTGCCGGAATATAGGTCACCAGTCCTAGCACGATCAGCCCCGCGCCGTAGAACGGCCAAATGCTCTTCATGGCGTCCATGACGGTGATCTTGCCCACCGCGGCCGCCACGAATTGTACCGGCCCCAGTGGCGGGGTGTTGAGCCCGATGCCCAGGTTGAGGATCATGATCACCCCGAAATGCACCGGGTCGACGCCAAACGCCTTGACCATCGGCAGGAAGATCGGCGTCGTGATGATGATCAGCGGCCCCATATCCATGAAGGTGCCGAGCAGCAGCAGGATCACATTGATCATCAGCAGCACCAGCAGCGGGTCTGACGAAATCGTGGCCATGCCCTGCGTCAGGATTAGCGCCACCTTCATATAGGCCATCAACCAGGCGAACGACGCCGCCGCGCCGATGATGAACAGCACCATGGCCGTTGTCCGCACCGCGCCGAGCACGGCATGCACGAACTCGCTCCAGTTCAGCGACCGGTAGATCAGCAGCGTCACCAGCAGCGCATAGATGACGGCGATGCAGGATGACTCCGTCGCCGTGAAGATGCCCGAGCGCACCCCGCCGAAGATGATGGCGATCAGCATCAGGCCGGGGATGGAGACGACGAAGAAATAGCCCGCCTTCTTGAAGCCGGGGAACGGCTCGGTCGGATAGCCACGCCTCACCGCCACGAGGTAGGCGGTGACGCTCAACACCGCCGCCAGCAGCAGTCCAGGAATGATGCCCGCCGTGAACAGGTCCGCGATCGAGATATTTCCGCCCCCCGAGAGCGAATAGATGATCATGTTGTGGCTGGGCGGCAGCAGCAGCGCGATCAGCGCCGCCATCGAGGTAACGTTGACCGCATAGTCGGCGCCATAGCCGCGCGCCTTCATCTGCGGGATCATGATGCCGCCAACCGCCGCCGCTTCCGCCACGGCTGAGCCGGAAATGCCGCCGAACAGCGTCGAGGCCGCGATATTGACCTGCCCCAGCCCGCCGCGGACATGCCCGATGATCGACCCGGCAAACGAGATGATCCGCGCCGCGATGCCGCCGCGCATCATCAGATCGCCGGCAAAGATGAAGAAGGGAATGGCCAGCAGCGAAAAGGCCGACACGCCTGAATTGAGCTGCTGGAACACCACGATGGCCGGCCGGCCCAGATAGATGATGGTGGCAAAGCTGGCGATGCCCAGGCAATAGGCAATTGGCGTGCCGATCACCATCAACAGGGTGAATACGCCGAACAGTATCCAGTATTCCATGGTCTCAGGCCTCGGTGATCGTGGGGTCGGCGGCAACGTCGTCGATCGGCTCGCCCGCAGCGCGCAGCAGGATGCGCTCCAGCGAGAACAGGCAGATCAGCACGCCCGAAACCACGATCGGGAAATAGGTGAAGGAGGTCGGCAGCCCGAGCACCGGAATGCGGGTCGACCAGTAGCGGAGGACCAGTTCGCCCCCGTAAAACACCATGCCGAGGCCAAAGGCGAAGGCACAGGCGTCACTGATGGCGCGCAGCCATGGCTTGGCGCCCGGCGGCAGCACATAGAGCAGCACGTCGAACCCCATATGGAAGTTCTCGCGCACGCCCACGGCGGCGCCCAGGAAAATGAACCAGGTCATGATCATGATCGATCCCGCCTCGGTCCATGGCGGCGACTGGTTGATCACGAAGCGCATGAACACCTGGTAGGCGACGATGACCGTCATCGCGACCAGCCCGATGCCGGATAGATAGAGCATCGCATTGGAGAGCTTGCCCAGCGCGCGGCTGGTTGGCATGAGCCAGGTTTTCATCGCGGCCTCCCGGTCGGCAAGAATGGGCCGGTGCGGTGCACCGGCCCGGGTTTGACTAGCCTTCGGTGGCCTGGATACGCGCTACGAGATCCTTCAGCGCGGGATCGGTGACATACTTTTCGTAGACCGGCTTCATCGCTTCGATGAAGGGGGCCTTGTCGACCTCGTTGATCGTGGCGCCCAGCGCTTCGACGGCAGCCTTGGATTCGATCTCCTTGGCAGCCCAGAGCTCGCGCTGCTTGGCAACCGACTCCTTGGCCGCCTCGCGGAACAGCGCCTGGTCTTCGGGGGTGAGGCCATCCCAGACGATCTTGGAAATCACCAGCACCTCGGGCACCATCAGGTGCTCGTCCAGCGAGTAGAACTTGGCGACTTCGGCATGGCCGGCGGTGTCGTAGCTCGGATAGTTGTTTTCCGCGCCGTCGATGACGCCGGTCTGGATACCCGAATAGACTTCGCCATAGGGCATCGGCGTCGCGTTGCCGCCCAGGGCACCAACCATGTCCACGAAGATGTCCGACTGCATCACGCGGAACTTCATGCCGGCCATGTCGGCAGGCGAGCTGATCGGCTTCTCGCTGTTGTAGAACGAGCGGGCGCCGCCATCGTAGAAGGCCAGCGCCACTACGTCGACCTTGTCGAACGCCGCCAGGATTTCTTCGCCGATCGGACCATCGAGCACGGCGTGGAAATGGTCGGCCGAGCGGAAGATGTAGGGCAGTTGGGTCACGGTGGCTTCCGGCACCTGCGTACCGAAGGCGCCGATCGAAATGCGGTTGAGGTCGATCACGCCGAACTGGGTTTGTTCGATCGTGTCCTTCTCTTCGCCAAGCTGTGCCGAGTGGAACACTTCCACCGAATAGCGGCCATCGGTCTTTTCCTTCAGCAGCTCGCCGAAAGCCTTGACCGCCTCAACGGTCGGATAGCCGTCCGGATGGGTGTCGGACGAGCGCAGCACCGTCTGGGCGCTGGCGGTCGATACCATCAGGGTCGCAACGACGAGCGCCATCGCTGCCAGTTTAGGCAGATGAAACATGGATGTCCTCCCAAAGTGCACCGGTCCGGCCCGTCCTCCGCGCCGTTTGCCGATGCCGTTTCACGCGACAGGTTCTGCCCATCGCTCAAGCCCGCCCGCGCCCTCTGGACTCCGGACAAACCTGGTGCTGAAACTGGTATGGAAGACAAACTGGTAAGTCAACATACAAAACTCAGGATGTTGTATGATGACTGAACCCAAGCGTGGGGCCACACCCTCCCCCTCGCGGGGAGGGTACCGCAGCTCGGCCGTCAGGCCGTAGCGAAGGTAGGGTGGGGGGCGAGAGCCCCGATATCCGGGCCAAACATCCCCCACCCTTGATCCCTCCCCGCAAGGGGGAGGGTGTCGACTGCACCATCGCGCCGCGAGGCTTGTCCCCTCCCCAAACCACATTCCGCACGTCCCAGCAAAAAGGGCCCCGGCATTGCCGAGGCCCTTCGATCGGAGAGTTTAGTCGTCCTCAGATATGGATCGCGCCGTCGCCCAGCGACAAGGCCGCTTCGCGCACCGCTTCCGACAGGGTCGGATGGGCATGCGTCGAGCGCGACAGGTCTTCGGCAGAGCCGGAAAACTCCATCAGCACGACCAGCTCATGGATCATTTCGCCGGCATTCTTGCCCACGATATGGGCGCCCAGCACCCGGTCGGTTTCGACATCGGCCAGGATCTTGACGAAGCCCTGCGTCGCCAGCATCGCCTTGGCGCGGCCATTTGCGGTGAAGGGGAACTTGCCGATCTTGTAGTCGGTGCCTTCGGCCTTGAGTTCATCCTCGGTCTTGCCGACCGAAGCGATCTCGGGATTGGTATAAACCACCGCCGGAATGGCCGCGTAGTTGACGTGTCCGGCCTGCCCGCTGAGGATTTCGGCCACCGCAATGCCCTCGTCCTCGGCCTTGTGGGCCAGCATCGGGCCGGCAATCACGTCGCCGATGGCATAGATGCCGTCGACCGAGGTCTTGTAATGCGCATCGACCCGCACCCGGCCGCGCTCATCGAGCGCCACGCCAACGATGTCGAGGCCAAGGCCTTCGGTGTATGGCTTGCGGCCGATCGCCACCAGCGCCACGTCGGCATCGAGGATTTCCATATCCCCGCCCTTGGCCGGCTCAACCCGCACCTTCAGCGAACCGTCGTCCTGCTTGTCGATGCCGGCGACCTTGCTCGAGAGCTTGAACTCCATGCCCTGCTTCTGCAGCATGCGCTGGAACTGCCGCGCCACTTCGCTGTCCATGCCCGGCAGGATGCGGTCGAGATACTCGACGACAGTCACCTGCGCACCCAGCCGCGCCCAGACCGAACCCAGCTCGAGCCCGATCACGCCGGCGCCGATGACGAGCAGCTTACCCGGCACCTTGTCCAGACCAAGCGCACCAGTCGAGGTCACGATCCGCTTCTCGTCGATCTCGATGCCCGGCAGGCCGGCCGACACCGAGCCGGTGGCGATGACGATATTCTTGGTCTCGATTTCCGTGGCGTCGCCGGTCTGCGGCGTCACCAGCACCTTGCCGGGCGACACGATGGTGCCGATGCCGCGCAGGGTGGTGATCTTGTTCTTCTTGAACAGATAGTCGACGCCGCCGACATTGGCCGCGACCGTCTCTGTCTTGTGGTTCATCATCGCGGGCAGGTTCAGCACGGGCGTCGGAATATCGATGCCCAGCGCCTTGAAGCCATGCCCGGCCTCTTCGAACAGTTCCGAGGCGTGCAGCAGCGCCTTGGACGGGATACAGCCTATATTCAGGCACGTGCCGCCCAGCGTGGCCCACTTCTCGACGACCGCGACCTTCATCCCGAGCTGTGCCGCGCGGATCGCCGCGACATAGCCGCCCGGACCCGAGCCGATGATGGTGAGATCGAACGCGTCTGCCATTTAATGCCCCGAAGCTGGTTAGTGCTGCTGGGCGAGTGCGACACGCACCGCCAGCAAGATGAATGTAATGCCGGTGACCCGATTAAACCACCGGCCGAAACGGAAAAAGCCCTGCCGTACCGAGGCTGTCGTAAAGAAAACCGAGACCAAAGCGAACCAGGCAAAAAGCATGACGCTCATGCACAGCACATAGATCACCTTGATGTCGCCACCGGTATGGGCGGAGACCAGGCTGGTAAAGAGCGCGAGGAAGAACAGCACGGCTTTCGGGTTCAGCAGATTGGTCAGGAAACCCAGCGCGAAGGCGGCGAAATCGCCTGATCGAGCCGAAGCAAGGTCACCCTCGGCCGGCGGCTTTGGCGCCGGGCTGCGCAGGGCCTGAATGGCCAGCCAGACCAGGTAGGCCGCGCCGACCCATTTGATGATGTTGAAGGCCAGCAGCGACTGCCCGACGATGACGCCGATGCCCAGCAGCGTATAGCTGCCATGGACCAGGATCGAGGTGGCGATACCGGCCGAGGTGAACAGCGCCGCACGGCGGCCATGCGCGATCGATTGGCGCAGCACCATGGCGAAATCGGCGCCGGGAATGACCGCGTTGATGCCGAAGGCCAGCATGAGGGCCGCAAATTCGAGCCAGGGAAAATCCATTTGTTCCATCCCACGGAGTCATTCCCGCACGCGGCGTCGCTTTGCGCGCCACACGAAGGAAATCGGGAATCTCTGTTTATCGAAGTCCGTCATGGAGGGAAACGGAGATTCCCGTCAGTCGCAGCCTGTGAGCGTGAACACGTCGCCTTCATTCATGTCCGCAACGAACTCATTCTCGCGATACATCGAATACCAGAGGCTCACCGCCAGCTGCGGCAGGATGAGTTGATCAGGCGCCTTCGCGCCAAGCGCATCGTCGAACCAGCCGACCTTGCCGCCATAATTGCCATAGGCGGCCGGATTGCCCTCGACGAAGGTGCAACTCTCTGTGCTGTCTTCCGAGCAAGGACCGCTGATCGACCAGAGCGGCGAGCCAAAGCCGTTGGGTCGGTGGACAGCGCCCTCCAGCACCACGTCCGAATTGGGCATCTCGATGATGAAGGCGGCCGTTTGGTTGGGTGCGCTGAACTTGGGCACCGGCTTGAAGCTCAGCCACCAGGCTGCCTGGTCATGTTCATAGCGGGCATTGCTGATCGTGCATTCGGCCGCCTGGGCGCTGCCGCCCAGAAGCACAATGGCCAGAATAGTCAGTCGCAGCATCATTTATCCCCCAGCAGGTTCCCCAGGGTACACTAGCCTCGGAGAAAAAGAGGACCAACCCATGCCTAGGGGTGTCTACTGCGCGGCGATATCTTGGGCCTTGGCCAGCGCGTCGGGCAATTGCTTGTCTATATCGAGCGCGCCGCCATCGACCTGCTCGAGAAAACCCCGGCAGAACGCGTCCTTGTCCTCGGCCTGGTTATAGGCACTCATGATCTGGCTACCGCCATAGGTCTCGGCGGCCTGCTGTTCGCCGGCGACACCGCCGCCCAGCCGGGCGATGACCCGATCGGCCAGATCGAGGAAGCCGATGTTGCGCAAGTACCAATTGTCATTGGCCGCCTGGTAGGCCGGATCGAGCCCCGTGGTTTCGTAGCAATGGGTTGTCATCGCCGAAACGATGGCTTGTGAGCCATGAAACGCCATCAGCTCGCCGATCAATTCGGCATCGGAGACGTCCTGTGCGGAAGCGGGAAGCAGGACATGAAGCCAAATGACGGCCGTAAGGATCAGGGGTCGCAAAAGGCCTTTTACTCCGAACCATCGCGTTGGCAGCCCACCGCATCTGGACCATTGACGTTAACAGACTGTTAGCATTGGCCGCAGCGCCACATAACAAGCCGGTGAAAGCCCGCCTATGCCCGCTCTTCACACCCCAATGCGGCAAATTCTAGGGCCTGATACCGCGGCCGCCGGTCACGTCGATCACGGTACCCGTCGTGTAGCTCGCCTCATCCGACAGCAGCCACAGGATCGCCTGCGCCACCTCATCCGCCGTCCCGGCGCGCGGGATCGGCAAGTCGCCAGCCATGCGCGCCGCCCGGCCCGGGTCGCCGCCCGACGCGTGGAACTCGGTATCGATAATCCCCGGACGCACACCATTGACGCGGATGCCCTCGCCGGCAACCTCCAGCGCCAGGCCGACGGTAAAGCTATCCACCGCGCCTTTGGCCGCGGCATAATCGACGTAGTGCCCCGGCGCGCCCAGCTTGGCCGCAGCCGAGGTGATGTTGACGATGGCGCCGCCCTTGCCGCCATGCAGTGTCGACATTCGGCGGACGGCGCGTCCGGCACAGAGGATGGTGCCCAGCGTATTGACGGCGAACATGCGAGTAAGGCGCGCCACGTCGAACGCCTCGACCCGCGCCGCCACATCGATTGCGCCGGCATTATTGACCAGCCCCACCAGCGGGCCCATCCGGTCCGCCGCGGCAAAGATGTGGTCGATATCGGCTTCCAGCGAAACATCGCCGCGCACCGCCGAAGCAGTGCCGCCCCGGGCGTGGATATCGGCGCAAACCGCCTGCGCCGCATCGGCACTGGCGGCATAATTGACCACCACCGCATAGCCACGCTCGGCAGCGAGCCTGGCCGTTGCCGCGCCGATGCCGCGCGACCCGCCCGTGACAATCAACACCTTATCGGACATGACTTCCTCCCTAACCTCCACTGTAGCCGGCAAGGGACAGAACGCAAACGCCGCCTACACTGCGAGTGTTTACCCGGCGCGGTGCGGCATGGTCATGTGCTGAGCTGATGGAGGTTGCGATGACGATTCTGCGCTCGGGGCTAATATTGTTCGTGTCGATGGTCGTGGTGGCTGCGGCAATAGGCTGGGGATATGTCAGCCTATTGGGTCCGACCGGGGACTTCGTCTTCTATGCGCTGCAGGTACTGCTCTTCTGCGCCGTCGCCCTCATCACCTCGATCCTGCTAGCGGCTCTGGCGTGGCGCGGCAGGCGCCAGCCACTGTCGGATGGCATAGCCATCATAACTGTCCTGGTACTGACAGCCGCCGGGGTGATGTCCATTGCGTCTGCCAATTACGAACCGAAGTATCCAGACAACATGCCGCCCATTCTCGCCATACTGCTAGGTGTCTCATTGTATCTCGCCTGCCTGGTCCCGGCCTACCTGTTCTGCTATCTGGCCCTTTGCCGCACGCCCCTTCTGAGCGGCCTCGCTCCACTGCCAAAAAACAAAGGGCCCGCCGAAGCGGGCCCCTGAATATTTACCGATCTAGCAACAATCAGAGGTCAAGCACCAAACGTTCCGGCGCCTCGAGGCTTTCCTTGACGCGAACGAGGAAGGTCACCGCTTCCTTGCCGTCCACAATCCGGTGATCGTAGCTCAGCGCCAGATACATCATCGGACGGATCACCACCTGGCCACCGACAGCGACCGGGCGTTCCTGGATCTTGTGCATGCCCAGGATACCGGACTGCGGTGCATTGAGGATCGGCGTCGACATCAGCGAGCCGTAGACACCACCATTGGAGATGGTGAAGGTGCCGCCCTGCATGTCGGCCATCGACAGCTGCCCGTCACGGGCCTTCTTGCCCAGGGTGTTGATCGACTTCTCGATCTCGGCAATCGACATCTGGTCGGCATTGCGCACAACCGGGACCACCAGGCCCTTGTCGGTGCCAACAGCCACGCCGATATGGGCATACTGCTTGTAGACCAGGTCATCGCCGTCGATCTCGGCATTGACGGCCGGGATTTCCTTGAGCGCGTGGACCACGGCCTTGGTGAAGAAGCCCATGAAGCCCAGCTTGACGCCATGCTTCTTCTCGAACAGCTCCTTGTAGGAATTGCGCAGGTCCATCACCGGCTTCATGTCCACCTCGTTGAAGGTGGTGAGCATGGCGGCGGTATTCTGCGCATCCTTGAGGCGGCGGGCAATGGTCTGGCGCAGTCGGGTCATCTTGACCCGCTCTTCGCGGCTCGCATCGTCGGCCGAAACCGGCGCACGTGGCGCGGCGGGAGCCTTGGGCGCTTCAGCCGGCTTGGCGGCGGCGGGAGCCGAAGCGGGCGCGGCCTGAGCCACGGCTGGGGCTTCGGCAACTGCCGGGGCGGGGGCGCCGGCGGGAGCAGCGGGCTTGGCGAGCGCGGCGAGCACGTCTTCCTTGAGCACCTGGCCACGCTTGCCCGACCCGTCGATGTCGCCACCGTTGAGGCCGCTCTCGTTGATCAGCTTCTGCGCCGAAGGGGCCGGGGGCATGGTCGTGCCAGCTGGCTTGATCGGCTCGGGGCCAGCCGCATTGGCGGCGGGCACTTCGGTCTTGGCCGGAGCCGGGGCCGCAGCGGGAGCGGACGTGGCCGCACCAGCGCCACCAATGGCACCGAGCAGCGCACCCACATCGACGGTGGCGCCGGCTTCGGCAGCGATCGCCTCGAGCACGCCGGCGGCAGGCGCCGGCACTTCGATGGTCACCTTGTCGGTCTCGAGTTCGACGATGGGTTCGTCGGCGGCGACGGTGTCGCCCACCTTCTTGAACCACTGGCCGATAGTGGCTTCGGTAACGCTTTCGCCCAGCGTCGGGACGCGGATTTCAGTCGACATTGTCTTGTCCTTTAGTTGGCGAAGGCTTCGTCGAGGAAGGCTTGCAGTTGGGCCAGATGGGTGCGCATCAGACCGGTCGCCGTGGAGGCGGATGCCGGGCGGCCGGTATAGCGCACGCGCTGACCGTTCCGGCCCATCTGGTCGAATACCCATTCAACATAAGGCTGAATGAAGGCCCAGGCACCCATATTCTTGGGCTCTTCCTGGCACCAGATGATCTCGGCATTCTTGAAGCGGCTCAATTCGTCCAGCAGCGCCTTGGCCGGGAACGGATAGAGCTGCTCGATGCGCAGCAGGTACACATCGTTGATGCCGCGCTTCTCGCGATCCTCGAGCAGATCGTAATAGACCTTGCCCGTGCACAGCACGACGCGACGGATCTTGTCGTCGGCCGCCAGCTTGATCGTGGTCTTGGGTGCGCCCGGTGCCTCGGCATCGTCCCAAAGCAGGCGATGGAAGCAGGAATCCGGACCCATTTCGGCCAGGCCAGAGACGGCGCGCTTGTGGCGCAGCAGGCTCTTGGGCGTCATCAGGATCAGCGGCTTGCGGAAGTCGCGGGTCACCTGGCGGCGCAGGGCGTGGAAGTAGTTGGCCGGCGTGGTGCAGTTGGCGACCTGCATATTGTCTTCGGCGCAAAGCTGCAGGAACCGCTCGGGACGTGCGGAGGAATGCTCCGGGCCCTGGCCTTCATAGCCATGCGGCAACAGCATCACGAGGCCCGACATGCGGAACCACTTGCGCTCGCCCGAGGAGATGAACTGGTCGATCACCACCTGCGCGCCGTTCACGAAGTCACCGAACTGGGCTTCCCAGATGGTCAGCGCCTTGGGCTCCGCCAGCGAGTAGCCGTATTCGAAGCCGAGCACGGCCTCTTCCGACAGCATCGAGTTAATGACCTCGTAGCGGCTCTGCTCCGGGTCGAGATTGTTGAGCGGGGTATAGCTCTTGTTGTCGACCAACTGGTCATTGAGCACCGAATGGCGCTGGCTGAACGTGCCGCGTTCGACGTCCTGGCCGCTGAGGCGCACCGGGTGACCGTCGGTCACCAGCGTACCGAAAGCCAGTGCCTCGGCGGTCGCCCAGTCGATACCCTCGCCCGACTCGATCGCCGCCAGACGGTTGTCCATGAAGCGCTTGACCGTCTTGTGGACGTTGAAGTCATCAGGGATGCGTGTCAGCGCCGTACCGATCTTGGTCAGGCGTTCGATCTCGACGCCGGTCTCGCCGCGGCGCGGGCCTTCCTGCTCGGCCGGCTTGAAGTCCTTCCAGGCACCATCGAGCCAGTCGGCCTTGTTGGGGCGATAGTCCTGCCCCGCCTCGAACTCGCCTTCGAGCTTGGCGCGCCAGTCGGCCTTCATCTTTTCGATTTCTGCGGCCGTCAGGTGACCCTGGGCAATCAGCTTTTCCGCATACAGCTCCAGCGTCGACTTGTGCGCGCGGATCTTGGAATACATCAGCGGCTGGGTGAAGCTGGGCTCGTCGCCTTCGTTATGGCCGAAGCGGCGGTAGCAGAACATGTCGA
>NZ_CAMLHM010000013.1 GCF_946479885.1 uncultured Devosia sp. | reverse complement strand
GACCACCGAGATCTACACTCTTTCCCTACACGACGCTCTTCCGATCTCGAATGAGATGCGGCTGGTCCGCATAGCCGAGGGCGTACGCGACCTCGGCTGCCGGCGTTCCAGCCCCCAGCATGGTGAGGGCTCGCCTCGCACGGGCGATCTGCCCATAAGTCTTGAGCGTCAGGCCCGTCGTCTTGAGGAAGTGCCGCTGCAGCGTGCGTTCGGTGGCGGCATCGGGATGGCCTGATACCACCGAGGCCACCAGCCTGTTGGCTTCCACTGCCTCGGTCGAGGCGAGGCGTCGCACGAAATCCTCGACGCTGTCGAGGCGCGGGATTTCAAAGCTCTGCGTCCCCAGCATGAAGCGATCGGGCCCCGCCATGTCGAGCATCACGCCCTCGTCGCGCATGACGTCGCCCGGCATCAGCGGCATATAGGCGAACGGCTTGAAGGCGATGGTGAAGTTCTCGTCGCCCGGCTCCACGTCGAACTGGATGGGGCGCGTGGTCAGCCCGGTGCGCAGGACGAACGTTCCCTGGCGATTGCGGATGAAGGTGATGTCCCAGCACTGGTCGGGCAGGAATTCCACTGAACCGGTCGAGGTGAACACGCTATGGGTCACCGTCTCCACCAGGGGGTGGACGTCGTCGCGCCGCTCTACCTGATGCAAGATTGACCTCGCCGGGTTGCGCCGTGAGGTTAGCCCGACTGCTCCTGTGGCGCAATGTTGCGGCCGTTGCGGGGCCGGGCGGTTTGACCGCACGGTTGTCAAAGCCTATAGAGCGCCCAATATTGACGTGCTGCGCCCTGGGTTTCCGGAGGCAGCAGCCCCAACAGTCCAGCAGTACCGATGTCCCTAGCTACCGCCGCCGAGGCTGCGCCCCGGTCCACCGCCGAGCCGTTTCGTACCCGTCGTACCTTTGCGATCATTTCGCACCCGGACGCCGGCAAGACCACGCTGACCGAGCGGCTGCTTGCCGCGGCGGGTGCGATCCAGCAGGCTGGCGCCGTGCGCGGCAAGGCCGGCGTTCGCTCCACCCGTTCGGACTGGATGGAGATGGAGCAGCAGCGCGGCATTTCCATCACCTCGTCGGTGATGACCTTCGACTATGACGGGCTGACCCTCAACCTGCTCGATACACCCGGCCACTCGGACTTTTCCGAGGACACCTATCGCACGCTGACCGCGGTCGACGCGGCCATCATGGTCATCGACGCCGCCAAGGGCATCGAATCCCAGACGCTGAAGCTCTTCGAAGTCTGCCGCCTGCGCGATATCCCGATCATCACCTTCATCAACAAGGTGGACCGAGAAGGCCTCAGCCCGCTCGACCTGATCGACGAAATCCAGGGCAAGCTGGCGCTCGATCTGACCCCGGTGCTGTGGCCGATCGGGCAGGGCGTGGATTTTCACGGCTATCTCGACCTCCTCGAAAAGCGCGTGCTGTCGCCGCAGGGCAAGTCGGTGGCCGAGTATGGCGCGATCGAGGACCTGCTCGACAACGAGACGCTGGTCGATGATCCGGTCTTCATGACCGCGCTCGAGACACTGGAAATGGCCACGGCCATGCTGCCGCCCTTCGATCTCGAAACCTTCCATGCTGGGCATCTGAGCCCCGTGCTGTTCGGTTCGGCGCTCAAGGGGATCGGCGTCGCCGAACTGCTGCGCACGCTGGGCGAATGGGGCCCCGAGCCGCGCCCGCAGCCGGCCATCCCCGCGCCCATCGCGCCCAATGACAAGAAGGTCACCGGCTTCGTGTTCAAGGTGCAGGCGAACATGGACGCCAACCACCGCGACCGCATTGCCTTCGTGCGCCTGTGCTCGGGCACCTTCACCCGCGGCATGCGCCTCAAAAATGTCCGCTCCGGCAAGGACATGGCCGTTTCCAACCCGATGTTCTTCTTCGGCAATGACCGCGAACTGGCCGAGCAGGCCGTGGCCGGCGATATTGTTGGTATCCCCAACCATGGCACGCTGTCGGTCGGCGATACGCTGACCGAAGGCGCCACCATCAACGTCACCGGCATTCCCAACTTCGCGCCGGAAATCATCCGCCGCGTGCGCCTCACCGATCACATGAAGACCAAGCAGATGGCCAAGGCCCTCAGCGACCTCTCGGAAGAGGGTGTCACCCAGGTGTTCCGCCGTGTCGTCGGCGCCGACTGGATTGTCGGCGTAGTCGGTCAGCTGCAGCTCGAAGTGCTGTCCTCGCGCGTTGCGGGAGAATATGGCGTGCCCATCACCTTCGAGAGCCTCAACTACGAGGTGGCGCGCTGGATCGAGAGCGACGATCCCAAGGAACTGGATCGCTTCATCACCGCCCAGAAGATGAACATCGCCGAGGACCGCACCGGTGCCCCGGTGTTCCTCGCCCAAAACGCCTGGTGGGCCGATCGCGCCAAGCAGGACTTCCCCAAGATCCGCTTCCTCACCACGAAGGAACGGCATTGAGCGCGGAACGCATCGAAGAGTTCTTGAGCGCGGTGAAGTCGGCCTTTGCCGGCAACACGCTGATCAAGCTCAAGCTGGGCGGCTATCACGGTAGTGAGGCCGACCTCAAATCGATCGAGGTCAAGAAGATCGTCGCCAAGGGGAGCGAGAAGTTCAGCTTCACCTTCCACTACAAGACGCGCGACATCATCAAAAATTTCATCCAGCCCGAAGCGCTGGGGCATCTGCGTACCGCGCTCAAGGACGAGTTCCGCAGCGCCCAGCTCGCCACGTCGGAATTCGACCTGAGCTTCGAGCGCAACGGCGACAAGGCGCGTCTCAGGCGCACGGAAATCGAGGGCCGGGCGGCTCCGTCCACCGATCATGACCGCGCCAAGAACCGACCGCTGACCGAAACTGGCAAGCCATACCTCCACGCCCTTGGCATCACCGGCAAGGACGGCCAGGTGCGCAATGACGCGCAGGATAAGTTTCGACAAATCAACAAGATGGTCGAAATCTTCGCGCCTTTGATTCAAGCCATCAAGGCCGAGAAACCCGTTATCGTCGATATGGGCGCCGGCAAGGGTTACCTCGATTTCGCGCTCTACGACTACCTCGCCAATGTCGCCAAGCGGCCGGCCGAAATGGTCGGCGTCGAGATGCGCGACAAGCTGGTCGAGGACGGCAACGCGACCGCAGCCGCGTCGGGCTTTTCCGGCCTCAGCTTCGTGCCCGGCACTATTCTCGACTATGACGCGTCAGGCAGCGACGCCGTCATCGCGCTCCATGCCTGCGACACCGCCACCGACGACGCCATCTTCAAGGGCATCAGCGCCGGCGCCTCCCTCATCGCCGTCGCCCCTTGCTGCCACAAGCAGATCCGGCGCCAGATGGAAGCGGGCAAGCCGGCCACCCAGCTCGACGTGTTGCTGCGCCACGGCATCTTCCTCGAGCGCCAGGCCGAGATGGTCACCGACACGCTGCGCGCCTTGCTGCTCGAGCTCAACGGCTACCGCACCAAGGTCTTCGAATTCGTCTCCGACGCCCACACGCCCAAAAACAACCTGATCGTCGCCGAGAAGGACGGGCGGGCAGGGCGCGACCGCGAGGCGGTGCTGAAACAGATCGCCGAAGTGAAGGCGATGTTCGGGATTGAGCGGCATTACCTTGAGGGGCTGCTGGGGCTTTGAGGTTGCACCTGTTCCTCTCCCCGTCGGGGAGAGGTGGCTCGGCGAAGCCGAGTCGGTGAGGGGGAGGCCAGTGCGGACCCAGGACCCTGAGCCGATGACCGCACCCCCTCATCCGGCGCTGCGCGCCACCTTCTCCCCGATGGGGAGAAGAATAGCAGGCTCTGCGGCTGCCAGCCCCCCGCCTTCCAAACCCGGCGCCTATCCCCTATATCGGTCCCACACAACAAGCCCTGAGACCATGACCAAGATCACATTCGTCCAGCAGGACGGCGAGCGTATCGAGACCGAGGCGCAAAACGGCGCGACCGTGATGGAAACCGCCATCATGAACGGCATTCCGGGCATCATTGCCGAATGCGGCGGTGCCTGCACCTGCGCGACCTGCCACGTCTATGTCGATGACGCCTGGACCGAGACCGTCGGCGGCCCGTCCAACATGGAAGAAGACATGCTCGACTTCGCCTTCGACGTGAAAGCCCAGAGCCGGCTCAGCTGCCAGATCAAGGTCAAGGATGCGCTGGACGGGCTGGTTGTGCACGTGCCCAGCCGTCAGGGCTGACCGCGGTCTCGTCCGTCAGCTCGCGCCTGAACACCGCCGATACACGTAGGGCAGTCCCCAGTCGGCCTCTGCCTTCGGAACCTGATCGTACAGGTAGAACACATCCGCGCTGATCCAGAAGGCGAAGAAGCTGGGTCCGCCTGCGATGGGCTCCCACATCGCGCCACCATCCAGTCTCTGCAGTTCGATGGCCGCGTCCGCCTCCGTCTCGCGTGGGCCCAGGGAGAAGATGTGGGTGTCGTTTGCCGCCTGGATGCGGACCGGTAGTTCGCAGGTCGCCAGAATGGTGTCAGGCACACCCACCTCCATGGTTGGAATGCTGATGGCCCAAGACCCCACAAACGGTTCGGAGCGACCGGGATCAACCTCGGCGAACGGTTCCGGCTGCGCCAGTGGCATCAGCGCAAACGCGTGGCCGTGGCCGGCCAACAGGCTGGCCGCAACAACCAGCGTGCGGGTGATATTCGGAAGCATTTTGTTGACCCTCTTTCCTGCTGGCGGTCCGCCCGTTCGCATATTGGCAAGCAAAATATTCTATCAGTGCGTCAGCGAAAGATTCATTTGGCGACTTGCGGACCAAGCTGCGCCGGACGTTCCACGCAGGGCCCTCGCAGGGAAATATAAAAGCGATTGAATTTCAACGCCTTGTTGCAATGGGCTGGTTTGGATTATTTTCGCAGCGTTCACCACTAGGAATCCAATGGGCCAACTCAACACATTTCCGTTGAGCTACAAAGTTCAGGGTCAGCGCATCGTCATCGTCGGCGGTGGAGAAGAAGCCCTCAATAAAGTCCGGTTGGTTACTAAGACGACTGCATCAGTCGTGATTATTTCCCGTCACATCGAGACCGAGTTCAGCGGCTTTGCGGTCGAGCTGGTCGAGCGCGCTTTCGCGCCCCATGACCTCGATGGCGCCGCCCTCGTCTTTATCGCCGAAGAAAGCGCCGATGCCGACCTGGCCAAGGCCGAGGCGCGCGCCCGTGGCATTCCGCTCAATGTCGTCGACGTTCCCGCCGAATGCGATTTCTACACGCCCTCGATCGTTGATCGTGCGCCGCTGACCATCGCCATCTCCACCGAAGGCGACGCGCCCGTGCTGGCCCGCTTGGTGCGCGCCCGCATCGAGGCCATGCTGTCGCCGCGCATCGGCAAAATCGCCAGCCTTGCCGGCGGCTTGCGCAAGCGGGTTGAGAGCCTGATTCACGACAATGCCGCCCGCCGCCGCTTCTACGAGGCGCTGGTGACCTCGCCCGAGATCGAAGCCGCCGAGCTCAAGGGGCAGGGCGCTGCCGCAGCGGACGCCCTGTTGACCCAGCATGTCTCGGCCACCGCCAAGGGCGTTGTCTGGCTGATCGGCGCTGGTCCGGGTTCGGAAGACCTTCTCACCCTGCGCGCCCAGCGGCTGCTGCAGGAAGCCGATGTCATCGTGCACGATCAGCTCGTGCCATCCGTCGTCGTCGACATGGGTCGCCGCGATGCCGAGCGCATCGATGTCGGCAAGGCCAAGGGCCACCACAGCTTTTCGCAGGCGCAGATCAATACGCTGATTGTCCGGCTGGCCCGCGAGGGCAAGCGCGTCGCCCGCCTCAAGTCCGGCGACCCGATGGTGTTCGGGCGCGCCGGCGAAGAGATATCCGCTTTGCGCAAAGCCGGCATAGACTACAGCATCGTGCCCGGCATCAGCGCCGCGCTGGCCGCTGCCGCCGATACGGCCACGCCGGTCACCCTGCGCAAGGTGTCGAGTGGCTTTATCATGGCGACCGCGCATGGCGCCGATGACAGCGACCTCACCCATTGGGCGGCGCTGGCGCAGTCCGGGCTGACCCTGGCGCTCTATATGGGCAAATCCATCGCATCCGATGTCGCAGCGCGGCTGGTCACCCATGGCGCGAGCCCGACCACGCCTGTGGGCATAGTCGTCAATGCCGGGCGCCCCAATATGACAACATATTCGGGCAATCTGCGGTCCCTGATCGAATGTCAGGTGACGTTCAGCGACGGTCCGGCAATCATCTTCGTAGGCGAAGCCGTTGAGGCCGGAGACTGGGCAGACGCTGCCCAACTCGCCGGCATGAGCTTCAAGGTAGCATAGCAGCAAAATGGAAATTCTGACGGGCAACGAGCTGACATCGGGGGGCACAGTGTACCTCGATATCAACAATAACTGGGTCGAGGACCTGCAGGCCTCGCGCCTCTTCGCCAAGGAAGAGACCGCCGAGCGCGATGCCGCGCTTGCGGCCACCAAGGCGGGCGGCCGGGTCATCAGCCTCGAGATCGAGGAAGTGACGCTGGAACAAGGGGTTATCACCCCCAAGCGCCTGCGCGAACGCATAAGGGCGGCGGGTCCCACCGCGCCCCTGACTTTGAACGGCGAGATCTACGACCGCCAGCACCTGGGTGAGGACGGTCATGTATCGATATGACGAATTCGACGCGGCTTTCGTTGCGGGCCGCACCGCGCAGTTTTCCGACCAGGTCAAGCGCCGCCTCTCCGGCGAGCTGACCGAGGACCAGTTCCGCCCGCTGCGCCTGATGAACGGCCTCTACCTGCAGCTCCACGCCTATATGCTAAGGATTGCAGTGCCTTACGGTACGCTGTCGTCCAAGCAGATGCGCATGTTCGCCCATATCGCCCGCACCTATGATCGCGGCTATGGCCACTTCACCACGCGGCAGAACATCCAGTTCAACTGGCCCAAGCTCAAGGACATCCCGGTCATCCTGGAAGAGCTGGCCTCGGTCGAGATGCATGCCATCCAGACCTCGGGCAACTGCATCCGCAATGTCACGGCCGACCACTTTGCCGGCGCCGCTGCTGACGAGATCATCGACCCGCGCCCGATAGCAGAAATCCTGCGGCAGTGGTCAAGCTTGCATCCGGAATTCTCGTACCTGCCGCGCAAGTTCAAGATCGCCATTACCGGCGCGCCGAACGACCGCGCCGCCATCCGTTTCCACGATATCGGCCTCCAGGCGGCGACCAATGCGGCCGGTGAGATCGGCTGGGAAGTCTGGGTTGGCGGTGGTCTCGGTCGTACGCCGATGATCGGCAAGCTGATCAACAGCTTCGTGCCCAACGAGCACCTGCTGGCTTACCTCGAATCCATCATGCGCGTTTACAACCGCTATGGCCGTCGGGACAACAAGTACAAGGCACGCATCAAGATTCTGGTGCACGAAGAAGGCCTTGAGACCATCAAGGGCCAGGTCGAAGCCGAGTTCGCCGAGGTCCGCGGTGGCGTGCTGACCCTGCCGGCGGAGGAAGTCGACCGCATCACGACCTATTTTGCGCCGCCGCAGTTCAAGGCCCAGGCGGCCACCAAGATCGACGTCGCGTACGAGTCGATCGTCGACCCGGCCTATGGCCGCTGGCTCGACAACAACATCAATTCGCACCGCGAACCCGGCTATGCCTCGGTCACGATCTCGCTCAAGCCCGTGGGCGGCGCCCCCGGCGACGCGACCGACAAGCAGATGGACGATATCGCCGATATCGCCGAGCGCTACGCCTTCGACGAATTGCGCGTGACGCATGAGCAGAACATCGTGCTGCCCCATGTCGCCATTGCCGATCTGCGCGCCGTCTATGACGCGCTGGTTGCCACGGGCGTTGCCGAGGGCAATACGGGCCTGATCACCGACATGATCTGCTGCCCGGGCCTCGATTTCTGCGCCCTGGCCAATGCCCGCTCGATCCCGATCGCCCAGGAAATCTCGCGCAAGTTCGCCGAGCCCAAGCGCCAGGCCGAGATCGGCGAGCTCAAGATCAAGATTTCCGGTTGCATCAATGCCTGCGGCCACCATCACGTCGGCCATATCGGAATTCTGGGCGTCGAGAAGAAGGGTGGCGAACTCTACCAGATCACGCTGGGTGGCGACGCTACCGAGCACGCTTCGGTGGGCAAGATCATCGGGCCCGGCTTTGAAGCTGACGAAGTGCCCGGCGCCATCGAGACGCTGGTCGATACCTATATCGCGCGGCGCACCAGCGCCGACGAGACATTCATCGACGCCTATCGCCGCCTGGGCGAAGCGCCGTTCAAGGAGGCCCTCTATGGCAATGCCTAAACTGGCGCCAGTTCAGCCCGCGCATGACAAGCTGCGCGCGCTGGGCATCCTGGCCCTCAACGGCATGTTCGACGAAATGGACGCGCTCAGCGTGCTGCGCTACGCGGTCAGCGATGTGCTGCCGGGCGATCTGGCCATCGTTTCGTCCTTCGGCGCCGACTCCTCGGTGCTGTTGCATCTGGTGGCGCAGGTCGATCCGTCCATGCCCGTCTATTTCCTCGAGACGGGCAAGCATTTCGCCGAGACGCTCGACTATGTCGAGACGCTGAAGCGGCATCTAGGCCTGATGAACGTCCATGCCATCCATCCCAATCCGGATGACGTGAAGCGCTTCGATCCCAATGGCGACCTGTGGGAGACCGATCCCGACAGTTGCTGCCATATCCGCAAGACCGAGCCGCTCGAGCCGATCACCGAGATGTATGGCGGCTGGGTCACCGGTCGCAAGCGCTTCCAGACCAAGGAACGCGGTGTGCTGCCGCATTTCGAGCTGACCAGCGACAACCGCATCAAGGTCAATCCGCTGGCCTACTTCTCCGATGCGGACGTCAACCAGTATAAGATCGACCACGGCTTGCCCGAGCATCCGCTGTTCGCTAAGGGCTACAAGTCGATTGGCTGCGCGCCCTGCACCTCGGTTGTCGCCGAGGGAGAGGATCCGCGCGCCGGACGGTGGCGCGGCCTCAACAAGAAAGAGTGCGGCATCCATTTCGATTTCAACGGAGCGATCGCCTCGCCGATGACCGCCGCAACTCGCCATACGCTGTGGAAAGACGGCGCCTTCATCGCCGACCCCTTCCACGAATGGACCGAGGAAAGCGATCCGGCTACGGCCGGCTACAAGCATGTGCCGCTTCCGGTGTTCCTCGCCAATCGTGAGGCATTCCTCGCCAACCCGCACCCGCTGGGGCTGCTGGTGGTGCCGGGTGATCGGATCGAGGATGTGGGAGCCGACCTTGGGCGCTTTGCTTCGATCGCCATCAAGTTCCCGGCCTTCAGCGACGGTCGTGGCTATTCGACGGCGCGCCTGCTGGCCGAGCGCTACAAGTATGCCGGTGAAATCAGGGCTGTAGGCGATGTGCTGCAGGATCAGATTCCGCATATGCGGCGCTGCGGCTTCAATGCGCTGGTCGTGACCCATGAGCCGACCCGCGCAGCGCTGATCGAAAACCGCCTCCCGGAAGTGGCGATCTTCTACCAGCCGGTTGGCACTACCGAAGTCCCGGTCGGGACACGCCCCTTCCTTCGCCGCGTTTCCTAAGCTAAGCGGATCGCGTCACTCATATTAACCCGGGATCCCCAGAACCCCGGCGAAAACGGACTTCGAGACGAAATGACCACTGAAATCACCACCGATGTCGTCGTCATCGGCGCCGGCCCTTGCGGGCTGTTTGCGGCCTTTGAGCTGGGCCTGCTCGATATCAAATGCCATTTCATCGATATCCTGGACCGTCCGGGTGGCCAGTGCGCCGAGCTGTATCCGGAAAAGCCGATCTACGACATTCCCGGCTTCCCGGTGGTGACGGGCCAGCATCTGACCGACAATCTGATGGCACAGATCGCGCCGTTCGCGCCTGAGTTCCACTTCAACCGCATGGTCAATTCCATCGAGAAGCTGGAAGACGGCTCGTTCAAGCTGGCGACCGATGCTGACGAGATCTTCCACACCAAGGTGGTGGTGATCGCGGCCGGTGGTGGCTCGTTCCAGCCCAAGCGTCCGCCGGTCGAGGGCATCGAAGCCTTCGAAAACAAGTCGGTATTCTATTCCGTCCGCAAGATGGACGATTTCCGCGGCCAGGACGTGGTCATCGTTGGCGGCGGCGACTCCGCGCTCGACTGGACGCTCAACCTGCAGCCGATCGTCCGCTCGCTGACGCTGGTGCACCGCCGCGCGGTGTTCAAGGCGGCGCCGGCCTCGGTCAACAAGATGCAGGAGCTGGTGGGCGAGGGGAAGATCAACTTCCTGACCGGCCAGATCGCCAAGCTCGACGGCGAGAACGGCCAGATCAACCATGTGCACCTGGCGACAGATGCGGGTGATCTATCAGTTCCGGCAACGCGTTTGCTGCCTTTCTTCGGGTTGACGATGAAGCTGGGTCCAGTGGCCGATTGGGGCCTCGAGCTCAACGACAACACCATCGTCGTCGATACCGAGAAGTTCGAGACGTCGGTGCCCGGCATCTTCGCCATCGGCGACATCAACTCCTATCCGGGCAAGCTCAAGCTGATCCTCAGCGGCTTCCACGAAGCGGCTCTGATGGCGCAGGCGGCCAAGGCGATCGTGTCGCCGGGTGAGCGGGTGGTGTTCCAGTACACCACCAGCTCGACCAAGCTGCAGAAGAAGCTCGGCGTCGCCTAGGCCGAAATGTGCAGAGCCTTTCCCTTGCGGGAAGGGCTCATCCAGGGGTATGGACGCCCCTGTTGTTGAGGGACGCGCCCATGATCATCCATGTTACCGACCAAGCGGGTGAAAACCACGAGCTCGAAGGGCTCGAGGGCTGGCGCGTCATGGAGGTCATCCGGGACTGGGGCCTCAACATCAAGGCCGAGTGCGGCGGCGCGCTGAGCTGCGCCACCTGCCACGTCTATGTCGACAAGGACTGGCTCGACGTCGTTGGCGCACCCAATGACGAGGAAGAGGACATGCTCGACAGCGTCGGTGATGTTCGCTCCAACTCGCGGCTGAGCTGCCAGATCCTGTGCAGTGATGCGATTGACGGGCTCAAACTGACCCTGGCCCCAAGCGCCGCCAAGGACTGAGCCGACTTGCGATCAATTTGCTGAGGCGTCAGCGGCCCTCGCCGGAGCCGGTCTTCAGTGGCTTGATCACCGTTGCCGCACGACAGCCGCAGCGACAGGTGCTGGATGCCCAATAGCTATTGGGCGGCTTCGCCTGTGAGCTTGGTCAGTTCGGGAATGAAGTCGCGGACCACGGGCTGCGGCTGCGTCTCGAAGGGCAGGGGGCGGACGACACGCATTGCCGCGATGCCGACGCGCACGGTCATCAATCCATTGACGACGCCCTCGCCCAGCCGAGCCGACAGCTTGGCGGCAAGGCCCTGGCCCACCAGTTGCTCGACAATGCCATCGGTGAGCACCAGGCCACCGGTGACGGCCAGATGCGCCAGGATGGCACCGGTCAACCGCCAGAAGCCAAAGAAGCCTGGGCGGGCGCCGTAGAGCGCCGCAATGGCCCCGGCGAGGCGAATGCTCTCGTAGATGACGAAGGCAATGTCGACCAGCGCGCGTGGCGACACCGCCGTGACCAGCGCGACGCGCCGGGCGGAAGCGGCCGTGAGGGCCTTGGTCCGGGCATCGAGCGGCGCCATCAGGCTACGCTCGGCCAGCTCGATCATCGCGTTGCCATCGAAGAGGTGGGGCAGGTTATCCGCCACGGTCTGGCGGGCCCGAGCCAGGTCGGGCCGCCCGGCATAGAGAGACAGAAGGCTGTCGACCACATGTCGGGCCCTCGTGGCATCATTGTCGGCGGTGGCAAGGGCCGCGTCGTGCTTGAGCGCGTCGAGCACGCGCAGGCGGCGCAATGCGAAGATCTCGCGTGCCGCCAGCGCCAATACGGCCAGGACGAAAACAGCCAGCACGCCGAGCCCCAGCCAGCCCAGCCACTCGTTGGCGGCAAAGAGGTCGCGGACCAGCCGGTCTGCAGCGAGCCCCAGTCCGGCGGAAACCAGAACGCTGCCCGCCGTCCAGGCCAGGCGCCCGACCCAGCCCATGCGGCGCGGGGCGGGTGCTACGAGCGTTTCATCGGCGGGCGCGTCGAATTCAGGCTCGGCAATTTCGACCTTGGCTGGGGCGAAGGCGCGGGGCACGCGGCTGGCCACGGTGCTTTCGGGCTCCGCAGCGGTGGGGCGGGCAACAGGGCGTTTCATGCGAGCCAGTCTCCCAGCAGATAATCCAGCGCCCGGTCGAAGCGGATATGGGGCAGGACCACATCGCCATTGGCATTGCGGTCGAGTTTCTGCGGCGGGGTGAAGCGCAGGAAGTTGAGCGCCACCGGCGTTCCGTCCTCGAACAATGAGTCCGGCCGCTCTGGCAAGTCCCCGGGAAACAACGCGATTTCAGTCCTGCCGTCATAAGCGGTGCCGTCGAGCTGCTCGCCGGCGATAGGCGTGCCGATAATCGTCGGCAGGGTTTCGCCGCCTTCGACAATTGTGCCTTCACGCGTCGCGCGGATGCCGGCGAGTGCGATGGGCTTGACATCGGCGCCGGCGAAGCGGGCGCGCTTGCCGGCATTGGCCACCAGCCGGTTGAGGATGGCTTCGAGCCGATCGTGGCTGGTGTGGTGGACGTGGTCGGCCTTGGTGGCGGCAAACAGGATGCGGTCGATCTTGCGCACGAAGGGTCGCAACAGGGGATTGGTTTCGCCCTGGCGGAAGCAGCCCAGCACTGCCGTCAGCGCGGTTTCGAGATCGGCCACCGCGGCTGGCCCGGCGTTCAGGGCGCGCAGGGTATCGACCAGCACGATCTGCCGATCGAGCCGGGCGAAGTGATCCCGGAAGAACGGGCGTACTATCAGGTCCTTATACGCCTCGTAGCGGTGTTCCAGCATCGCATGGAGGCTGTCGCTGCGCATGGCCCGATGTGGCGGGGGCAGGGGCGCGAAAGTCAGCGCCGGCGAGCCCTCGAGATCGCCTGGCAACAGGAAGCGACCCGGTGGCAGTGTCGACAGGGCGCCGTGCTCACGGCTGCGCCGCAGATAGTCGGTGAAGGCGGCCGCCAGCCGTTCGGCATCGGGATCGTTGGCATCCTTGTGCGGGTCGATGCTGTCCAGCAGCTTGAGGAACGGACCTGCCTCCTTGCCCGATCCCGGTCGGCGCGCTCGTTCCAGTGCCTCGGCGCTCCACTCGGCAAAGCTCAGGCCGAGCAATGGCAGGTCGAGCAGCCACTCGCCGGGGTAATCGACTATATCGAGGTTGAGCGTCGAGGGACCGGTCATGCCGGAATACCAGTTCTTCGATTGGAATTTCAGCACGAGACGGAGTTGTGAGATACGCCGTGTGCTCTCTGGCCAGCTCGGCGTCTTGCCCGTGAGCGCCTCCAGATGCTGCTCATAGGCAAAGCGGGGAATGGTGGCGTCGGGGTATTCGGCAAGACGGGCCCCAATGAACCGGCCCTCGGCCAGCGGCGCGAAGCCGGGCAGGCGCCCGCCGGTCAGCAGGTTGTGTACCAGGGCGGTGATGAAGATGGTCTTGCCAGCCCGGCTGAGGCCGGTGACGCCGAGGCGCAAAGTGGGTGTGAAAGCGCCCGTGGCGGCGTCGGCGAGGTTGGACAGGGCAATGCCCAGTTCGTCGACGATAGTCGTGGGGTTTTGGGGCACGCGCTGGTCTCACTTGTCCGATCGCAAGATAGGGATTTGCCGGGGCGGTTCAAGCACGGCGCATCGAACGCCCTCCGGACAAAGTCATTAATGCTAAATGAGCGGGGCATTTGGGCTTTTCCGCTTCAGATTGAGGAAAGCTTCATGAGCGGCGCGTTAGCGTCTGCTGATGCTGAAGACCGCATTAGCCATCGACCTGAATGTCGACCGCACAGCCAGTGCAGATGAGCCGCCCACCGGTGACGCCCTGCAACTGGCCGTGGCCGAACTCCTGGTGCAGCAGGGGATCCTCTCGCTCGTGGACCTGGCGACCGCGACCCGAGCGAGCGTGGAATGGGGCCACGAGCTCGCCCATGTGCTGATCGCACAGGGCTATGTTCGGCGCATGCAGTATTATCAGGCCCTCGCCGCGGTCTATGGCCTGCCCTTCGTCAATCTGCGTGAGCAGCCAAGCGATCCGCTGCTGGTCGACCCGGATGACCGGACCGATTACACGGCACAGAACCTCACGCCGTGGCGGGCCGAAGGCGGCAAGGTGCTGATCGCGACCACCACCATCTCCGATGAGAACAGGCGCTGGGCCGAAGACCGCTACGGCAGCTCGCACGGCTTCGTCATCACCTCGCCCTACGACATCCTGTGGCAGACCCAGGCGATGTTCCGCGAGCGTGACAGCCACACGGCGCGCGAAGGGCTCTACGAGTGGAAGCCCGAGCATTCGGCCAAATACACCGTCACCGATCCGCAGAAGACCACCATTTGCGTCTGCCTGGCCGTGGTCATTCTGGCGCTGGGCTTTGCACCCATCCCGACGCTGGTCGCGCTGATGTCGGCGGCGACGGCGCTCTACACCCTCACCTTCGCGTTCAAGTTCCTGTTGACCTGGGTCGGCGCCAGCCGCCGCGCCGACATGGTGATCTCGGACGAAGCTGTGGCGAGCCTGGTTGATCGCGACCTGCCGACCTATACGGTGCTGGTGCCGATGTATCGGGAAGCCCGCGTGCTGCCGCTGCTCGCCAAGGCACTCAAGGGCCTCGATTATCCGGCTTCCAAGGTTGAAGTGAAGCTGGTGCTCGAAGAGGATGACGACGAGACCATCGATGCGGCCAAGGCGCTCAACCTGCCGGGCAATTTTGAGATCATCCGCGTGCCGGCCAGTCAACCCAAGACCAAGCCCAAGGCCTGCAACTACGCTTTGCAGTTCTGCCGTGGCGAGTTCCTGACCATCTACGACGCCGAGGATCAGCCGGAGCCCGACCAGCTCAAGAAGGCGGTGCTGGCTTTCCGCACCGCCGAGCCGAACCTGGCCTGCGTGCAGGGGCGGCTGAACTACTTTAATCGCGGTGAGAACTGGCTCACCAAGATGTTCACGCTCGAATACTCGCAGTGGTTCGATTTCATGCTGCCGGGCCTGGACAGGCTCAACGTGCCCATTCCGCTGGGCGGCACGTCCAACCATTTCAAGCTGGCGGCTTTGCGCCGCGTCAACGGCTGGGACCCTTACAATGTGACCGAGGATGCCGACCTGGGCGTCCGGTTGGCGCAGGAAGGCTACACGGTCGGCGTCATCAATTCGACGACCTATGAAGAGGCGAATGGCGTGCTGCCCAGCTGGATCAAGCAGCGCAGCCGCTGGATCAAGGGCTACATGCAGACCTGGCTAGTGCATATGCGGCACCCGGTGCAGCTCTACAAATCCATTGGCCCGGTGGGCTTTTTCGCCTTCCACTTCTTCATCGGTGCGCCGGCCTTCACCGTGCTGCTCAATCCGATCCTCTGGGTCATCACGCTCATGGTGTTCGTCACCCAAACGCAGCCCTTCGGCTGGCTGTTTCCCGAGCCCTTTGGAACCATGGCGGTGTTCAATCTGGTCGTGGGCAACCTCTTCCTGATCTATTTCGGCATCGTCGCGGCGCTGAAGCGGCGCTATTTCGACCTGGTTCTGGTTGGGGCGACCCTGCCGTTCTACTGGGTGCTGCATTCGATCGCCGGCTACAAGGCGCTCAAGCAGCTGATCAGCAATCCCCACTATTGGGAGAAGACCGAGCACGGCACCTCAGCCATGACGCAGGCCAACCTGGCAGCTGTCAAAGCCGATCAGGAGAAGGCGGCATGAGCCAGGGCATCACGCTCGTCACCCCAGGCCGTCGCGATCTGGCGCTGCCCGCCGGACTGCTGGTCGCGGCATTCCTGTTGTTCCTGGGCGGCAATCTGGCGGGCAACGGGGTGCTTGGCCAGATCGACCCAACGGCCGCCACAACGCTGCCGGGGTGGGAGCATGGCAGCCTGCTGCGCGTGCTGGCCGTGTGGGTGGCAAGCTGGTTCGTGTTCGTCGATGCCAGTACCGGGCTTCTGCTGGTCTATGTCCTTATGGCCTGCATCGGCGCCTTTCTCACCTACCGGTTCCTGCTGGTCAGCGGCTGGCCGGCGCTCCAGGCGATGCTGGCTTTGGCTCTGATCGCCGCCCATGGCGTGCTGATCTACGCAACGACGACGACCAGCGCGGAATTCCTGCTCCTGCTGGCGGTTGCGGCGCTGATCCCGGCGCAGCGGCGGCTGGAGGCGGTCGGCGATGTGCAATCGGTCATCAACTACAGCCTGACGCTCACCCTGCTGTTGATGGCCGGGCCATCACTGGCAATCCTCGTTCCGTTTCTGGTGCTGGTAGTGCCATTGCGAGAGAACGACGCGCGGCAGAAGCCGCAAGTCTTCGCCGCCATGCTGCTTGTGGCCGTTGTGCCCACGCTGATCATCATAACGGGTGTCTGGGCCATGGCGGCGCGCGCGGGATTGAGCCTGGACCTGCTTGTTCAGCCGTTCGTCCAGGATTTCGTCCCCGTCCGCCGCCCCGTGGCAGCCATGATCGCCCTGTCGGCAGTTACGGCACCGGTAGCGGCGATCCTGGTCATCCACGGTGCCATCCCGGACCGCCGGCGCAAGCCGCTAACCACCGTGGTCGCTTTGGCTCTGCCGCTCTATCTGGCGGTTGGCAATAGTATCTTCGACTGGCAGTTGACCCCCTGGACACCTGCCGCTGCCGTGATGGCCACCGCCATGGGTTGGCTCTGCGCGACACGTGTGCGGCCCTGGATGCGCTGGCTGACCCTTGCCATGCTGTTCGTCAGTTCGCTGGCGAGCTGGCTGGTGGCGCGCCTATGGGCGGACCCGGCCTGGCTGGACGGGCTGATGCCCATCCAGCTCTTTGATCTGCGCGTCGTGGTCCCCGGCCTGGGCTGAGCTCCGTCAGACCCTTTGGCTGCCGATCTCTGCCATATCATAGGGCGTGGTCTGGTAGATCTCGTTGATCCAGTTCTGGAACAGCAGGTGGGCGTGGCTGCGCCAGCGATTTTCCGGCGTCGCCGAGGTGTCGCCGTTCGGAAACAGGTTTGTCGGGGGCGGCGTGTCGAGGCCTGCCTTGACGTCCCGCTCATACTCGTCGGCCAGCGACCGGTTGTCGTATTCGAGGTGATTGAGGAAATGCACCGCGCGGTGCTTCTCGTCGCCCAGCATGCAGACACCGATTTCGGCATTGTCGATCAGCACTTCCAGGTCGGCGCCCAGCGTCGTCCGATCGATGTCATTGTAGCGTGACACCGGGATCATCGGGCTGTCGGAGAAGCCGCGCAGGAAGGGCGAGCGCGGGTTGACCACCTGGTGGCGGAACACACCGAAAGCCTTGGACGGCATGCGATAGCGGCTCGCTCCATGGAAATGGTGCAGCGCAGCCTGCGCCCCCCAGCAGATGAACATGGTGTGGTGCACGTTGGTCTGCGTCCAATCCATGATCTCCACCATCTCCTTCCAATACCGAACCTCTTCGAACGGCATGTTGGCGATGGGGGCTCCGGTGACGATGAAGCCATCGAACTTCTTGTTCCGCACCTCTTCCCAGGTGCGGTAGAAGGTCTTGAGATAGTCCTCGGACGTGTTCTTGGACTGGTGGTCGGTAACGCGCACCAGCGTCAGTTCCACCTGCAGGGGCGTCGCGCCGATCAGGCGGGTGAACTGCGTCTCGGTCCGCTCCTTGTTGGGCATCAGGTTAAGCAGGCCGATGGAGAGCGGACGGATGTCCTGCCGCGCGGCGCGCGTGGAATCCATCACATAGACGCCCTCGTCCTCGAGGGTCTTTCGGGCGGGCAGGTTGTCGGGAATTCGAATAGGCATATCAGCCTCTTGAGCGAGTTTGATCGAAAAACGATTCAGGCGTTGCGCGTCTCCCCGAAGGAAGCGCGCTAGCGCATTCGCTTTTCGATGGCGGCCGCCATGAGATCGATGAATTCGTCGCCATCGCGCACGGTGGCCAGGTCCGAAGCTTCGACGACATAGCCAAAATTGTCGGCCAGCGCCTGGTAGCGCGGCAGCCGGTCATGCAGCAATGCCTCGAAGCCCCAGGCGCCAAAGCCCAGGGGATCGACGTCGCAGTCTTCGACGATGCCGTTGATCAGCTTGTACTCGGCCCATTTCTCCACGAGGAACGGCGGCCGGTAATACATCGGCTTGGGAGACTGCTTGAAGCGGCGCACCAGTTCGGCCGTGTCCTTGTCCGTGCCACGAATGTAGAGCAGGGCAGTGGACGCGGCGAGCGTCTTGACCACGGGGTCTTCGGGGTTCTGCGGGTCGATGACCTCGATCAGCGAACCGCCGGTATCGGCGATGAAGTCGTCATAGCCGTAGAGCGCTTTGGCGCGCTCGATGAAGTGCGGCACGTCCTGCAGGGCGGCGACTTCGGCCACCCGGTGCTGCTCCTGCCGGCGCTGGTATTCGGCCAGCGGCAGGCCGCCCTTGTCCGGATTGCCGGGCGTGCCGAGATAGGTCGACAGCGGATCGAGATTGTCGAAGGTAATGTTGGATGAGATGTAGATCGAGTCCGAGCGCAGCAGTTGCGCCAGGAACGGGACCTTCATGGCCTCGCGCTTGAAATTGTCGACGATGGCTTCGCCCATGTAGCGGGTGCCGATGCGGTAGTCGGCCGAGTAGTGAAACCACTTGCTGGCGCGCAGCATATTGCTCAGCCGCGTCTTGCCGACGCCGGCCATGCCGAACACCGTCACCGCGCGGCGCGGGGCTTTCACGAACTCATCGGCACTACTGAACAGCATGGAATGCCCCGGAATTTCAGGCTCCTGCATTACTGCAAGCGCCCCGCGTTCACAAGCAGGCGGCAAAATCTGCCGCGGGCTCGGACTCAATTGCCGGGATGCCGCCACATTTCGAGGCTTCTGCCGCAAATAACTCAATGAAATCAACGACAAAAGCAGTTGGCATCGCGTTTGCATTACTCTTTGCGAACGCGTCCGCCGACGCAAACGGGTTTTACGGAGTATCACATGGGCATTTATGGCGCTCTTTCCAGTGCGGTGACCGGGCTGCGGGCCCAGGCGCATGCCTTGGAAAACATTTCGGGCAATATCGCGAACTCGCAGACCACGGGTTACAAGCGTATCGAGACCGACTTCCTCGATCTGATCCCCGATGCCCCGATCTCGCGCCAGGTTCCCGGCGCCGTGCTGGCCCAGTCGCGCGGTACCAACAGCGTGCAGGGCGACATCAAGACGGTGTCGGACGAGACCTTCATCGCCCTCAATTCGAACGGCTTCTTTGTCGTTGAACCCAAGATTGGCCAGTCGGACGGCAATGCCGTGTTCGCCGGCACCAATTTCTATACTCGTCGCGGCGACTTCGAGATCGACAAGGATGGTCTCTTGGTCAATGGCGCCGGTTACTACCTCAAGGGCCTGCCGATCGACACGCTGACCGGCAACATTTCCGGCTCGGTGCCGGAGGTGATCAAGCTCTCCAACAACTTCCTGCCTGCCCAGGCGACGACACGCGTCAACTACCAGGCAAACCTGCCGCAGCTGCCCAAGAACACGGGCTACAACGCCACCATCTACAACAGCGAACTGATGGAGGCTGCTGACTATCTGCCGGGCTCGACCACGGCGTCCAAGGCCGGCACTGTTGCCCTGACGGGTGCCAACGAAGCCGATACGGTCATGACGGCTGGCGAATCCCTCACGGTCACCGTCAACGGCACCGCGGTGAAGTTCGATTTCTATGACGGCGATGCGGGCGCCTATGCCGGCACCAATATCGGCATCAACATCAAGGACAGCGCGCCGGCCATCACCATAACTCAGGCACTGGCGGCCATGCAGGCAGGCCTGCGTTCGGCTGGCGGCTCGGCGGCAAGCTCGGCTACCGTGGGCCTCAACGGCGCCAACAATCTCGAAATCACCCTGGGCACCGACTATCACGCTTCCTTCAGCGTGGCCGGCTCGGCCGGCACCATGGCGGCCCTGGGTATGACGGCCGGCGCGTCCAGCGCGCCGACCCGCCCGGCTGTTACCACCGTTTCGGCCGACCTCGACGCCGAGTTCAAGGCGAACTCGGTGGCTGGCGGCGCCATCACCGTCTACGCCGAGAACGGCGCCCCCGCCAACGTTCAGCTGCGCTGGGCCAAGGTGGATAGCGCCGCCGCCGGCGGCGTGGACACCTGGAACCTGTTCTACATGTCCAACAGCGAGGCGACGGGTACGTCGCCGATGTGGACCAATATCGGCCAGACCTACGCCTTTGCCGGCGACGGTTCGCTGCTGCCGCCGGGCGTCCCCACCGCGACGATCAACAACCTGGTCGTCAATGGCGTGGAACTGGGCAATGTCGAACTCAAGCACGATACCAACGGTATTTCGCAGTTCGCCGACGTCAACGGCACGGTCAACGTCTCCACGCTGAACCAGAACGGCTACGGCGCCGGCGAGTTCGTGTCGGTGGCCATCAATGACAGCGGTCGAGTCGTCGCCACGTATTCGAACGGCGAGCGCATCGACATGGCGCAGGTGGTGACCGCCGAATTCAACGCCATCAACAAGCTCAAGCGGCTTGATGGCGGCGTGTTCGCCACCACGTCGGAATCGGGCGAGGCTATCCTCGATCTGTCCGGCTCGGGTGTCATCGGCGGCGCGCTGGAAGCCTCCAATACCGATATTTCCGACGAATTCACCAAGCTGATCGTGACGCAGCAGGCCTACGCGGCCGGCACCCGCATCGTCACCGCCGCCGACAAGATGCTGCAAGAAGCCCTCAACATGATCCGCTGAGGCGGGTCCAGCCAGTAGCGGTCCGGGACCAGGGTTCCGGGCCGGATTTCTCAGTGTGGAGTCCCCTCAATGGGCCTGACGTCATCACTCACGAATGCTGTGTCCGGTCTGCGGGTCAACCAGGATTCCCTCGACATTCTGAGCCGGAATATCGCCAATTCGGGTACGCCCGGATATCACCGGCAGCAGCTGAACATTGTCGACTACAATTCGCAGGACAGCAGCTACGCCCGCTCGGTCGGCACCAACCGGGCCTTCAATTCCAGCCTGCAGGCCTATTACAACCGCCAGGTGTCAGACACGGCGAATTCCAGCGTCAGCGCCAGCTATCTCGATCGGCTGCAGGGCTTTCTGGGCAAGCCGGGCACGGCGGGCTCGCTCGACAAGGTCTTCAGCGGGCTGCAGAACGCCCTGCAGGGCATTGCGACCAGCCCGGATGACTACAATTCCCGCGCCCAGGCCGTGTCCGCCGCACAGAGCATGGTGGAGACCCTAAACCGCCTGTCCAGCACCATCCAGGGCATGCGCCAGGAGACGGAAGGGCAGATCGCGTCAGACGTCCACAATCTCAACGGGATGCTGAGCTCGCTCGCCGAAGTCAACAATCGCATGCTCGATCTGGGCATGACCGAAACGGCCCGCGCCGCGCTGCTCGATCAGCGCGACCGGCTGGTCGGGTCGGTGGCCGAGATGATTGACGTGCGGGCCGACTATCGTGCCGACGGCACGGTGGCGCTGATGACGCGCTCGGGCGTAGGCCTGATCGACAATGGCATCTCGACCTTCAAGTTCGAGAGCGCCGGCAACCTGTCACCCAATTCGATCTTCGATCCCGACCCGGCACAGACCAAGGTCGGCAAGATGACGCTGACGACGCCCTCGGGTCTCACCATCGATTTGGTGACGCAGGGTGTGCTGCAGGGCGGCGAGCTGGGCGGCCTGGTGACGTTGCGCGACCGGACGCTGGTCGAAGCACAGGAGCAGCTCGACCAGATCGCAGCCGGTCTGGCCTTGGCATTTTCGACCAACAAGAGTGCCGGCGTTGCGGCTACCAGCGGCGCGGCAGCCGGGCTCGATGTCGATATTTCCAACCTGGCGCCGGGCAATGACGTCCTGCTGACCTATGCCGAGGATGGCGTCGAGAAGCGCGTCCGCATCATCAACACGGCCGAAGCGTCGGACTATGTGGACGCCTCCGGCCAGCGGGTGATCGGCGTCGACTTTTCGACCGGCGCGGCTGCAGTCGCTGCGGCGCTCGATGCCAAGCTGCCGAACCTCGATATCACCAGCACCGGGGCGAACAACCTGCGCATCCTCGACGATGGCGCGGCTGGCCGGACCGACGTGCGCACCGCGGTCGCGCGCTCGAGCTCCACGGGGCTGCAGGGCGCCGGGCTCGGCTTCAACCTGTTCGTCGACCAGGGCAACAAGGCCTTCACCAACAACCTCGATACCGATCCGCAGCAGATACAGGGCTTCGCGGCCCGTATCTCGATCAATCCGGCGGTCGTCGCCGACAATCGCCTGCTGGTGCAGTACGAGGTTGGCGGTACGCTGGGCGATTCAGATCGCGCCGACTATGTCATCGACCAACTCAGCAAGATGCAGTTCGTGTCGGGTGGCAATCCTGCCGCCAATACCGGACGTTTCCAGCTCACCGGAAATCTCAGCGAGGTCATCTCGCAGATCGTCGGCTTCCAGGGTTCGACGGTCAATGCGGCTCTCACCAAGCGCGATGACCGCCAGCTGACGCTCGATACGATCGTCGACCAGATGCAGAGCGAATACGGGGTCAATGTCGACGAGGAAATGGCCCGCCTGATGGAGTTGCAGAACGCCTACGCTGCCAATGCGCGAGTGGTTTCCGTCGTCAAGGAACTGCTCGATGCCTTGCTGGCGTCGACGTGATGGCTGTGTGCGGTAGAGGAGTAGCGTAAGATGATCGTCAACAAATCCATGTTCCCGCTCCAGACCGGGTTCGGCGTCATCTCCCAGATGCAGGACAAGTTCGCCACGCTGCAGATGCAGCTCGGTACCGGCGACAAAGCGTCCAAGCTGTCCGAGATGGGCCGGGACCTGCCGATGTCGCTGTCGGTGCGCTCGCGCCTGGGCAAGATTGAAGGCTTCTCGGCCAATATCGATACGGTCAACCTGCGCCTGAGCTTTCTCGACAAGACCATCACCCGCATGGATGCCATGGAGGCAGAAGCCCGCAATGCGGCGGTGCAGGGGCAGTACGGCACCAACAATATCAATATGGCGACGCTGCCGGGCCTCTCCAGGGCGCGGCTGGACGAGCTTGTGACCCTGCTTAATTCCGACGTCGCCGGGCGCTACCTGTTCGGCGGCTCCAATACCGACCGTGCGCCGCTGCCTGATACCAATGTGCTGCTCGACGGGCAGGGGGGCAAGGCCGGGTTCAAGACCGTCCTCAACGAACGCAAGGCGGCCGATATCGGCGATGACGGGCTGGGTCGGCTGAACTCCGCCCTGGTCGTCGGTGACCCGCCGGTGCCTGGCCCGGCAACCGCCTCGGTGCTGACGCTCAGCGAAGACGGGGTGCATCCGTTCGGCTACAAGCTCTCCACCATCTCGTCGACGGCGGCGCCTTCGGCCCTGACCTATACCTCGCCCGTCGTTTCGGTCCCGCCGGTCGCCAAAAACCTCACGGTCACGTTCCAGCCTGATCCGGCCGAACAGATCAAGTCGGGGCAGACCGTAACCATGGGTTTCACCCTGCCAGACGGTACCGAGACCCAGATCACCCTGCGTGCGACTACTGCCGCTGAATCCAACGGCGGCACCGACGAATTCATCATCGGCGCGGATGCCGGTGTAACGGCCACCAATTTCCAGGCAGCGCTTAATGCGAAGCTGGTCGCTGTTGGCGAGACCCAACTCTCCGGCGCATCCAATTTCGCGGCAGCGGCAAACTTCTTCAACGGCGCCGGCGAGCCGGTGCTGCGTGTCCAGAATGGTGGCGGCGGTTTTGCCAATGCGACCGCGCTGCGCGTCGCCGACGCGACCGACACCATCATGTGGTATACGGGACAGTCGCCGGCAGTGGCCGGGGAAGGCCTGGGCCGGATGGAGATCGGCACCAACACGGCCACCAATGCCGTGCGGCTGAGCGAGACCGCTCCCGTCTCCCCCAGCCATGGCTTCCAGATCAGCAGTGTGTCGGCCAGCACCGCCAATATCACCACGGCCTATTCGGCGGCCGATCCCAGCGCCGTGACCGCCACCTTCGCCGCCAATCCTGCGGCCGGCGAGGCCGTGCAGATAACGCTCACCGAGCCCGGCGGAAACACGCGTGTCCTGTCGCTGACCGCGGTAACCGGCAAAGCCGGCGCCGGCCAGTTCTCGATCGGCGCCACTGTTGGCGAAACCACCGCCAACTTTGCCAAGGCGCTGAATGTGGTGGCCACCGAGGCTGCCGCGGCCGCCGAGGGCAACCCCCGCCAGAGCGTGACGGCTCAGGTCGATGACGCCACGCGCGTTGCCTACGGCATCCAGGGCAATGAATCGGGGCTGCTGAAGCTGGTGCGGACGATGGCTTCGCTGTCGGTCGAGACCTATCCGACCGAAGAAAACATCCTGGCTTCACGGGAGCCTATGCGGCTCGCCGCGATGGCCCAACTCAACCCCGTGCAACGCGCTGCCGACCTTGCCGCTTACGAGAAGGCGGTTGCCGCCGATCGCCGCAGCGCCAATGGCCGGTTTGACGCCATGGCCACCCGGCAGCAGGCACAGCTATCGGAGTCGCACAACGCCGAACGCGGCTCGGTGGAAATCCTGACCATGGAACTGGCGGTGGCGCGGATCTCGCTCAACACCTCGTCCCAGCGTCACGTCAACTACAAGGCGCAGCTCGATAACCTGCTGAGCGATGTCGAGACGGTGAGCAAGGAAGATGTGGCCATGGAGATCATGGCGCTGCAGACGCGCCTGCAGGCGAGCTATCAGGCGACCTCGATGGTGAGCAAGCTGAGCCTGGTCAACTTCCTCTAGCGCCGAACGGGCTGCAAACAAAAACCCCCACGGCGTCGCCGAGGGGGTTTTTTGTCATTCGGGAATTTGCGTTCAGTTACCGCGCAAGCCAGCGGCGATCTGGCGATTGAGCCGGACCAGCACATCGAGTTGCTGTGGCTGCGGATTGAGGTCCAACAGGATCTCGCGGGTCTGGTTCATGATGAACATGCCCAGATTGGCGATGTTCTGACGGATTTCACGGGGGAGGGCACTATCTTCCTTGGTCACCGCGGCCATGAAGATGGTCCAGATCTTGCGGTTGAAGGTCAGTGCGGCCTTGAGATCCTGGTCGGTGCCGGTTGCCCACTCGTCCTTCACCCGCTGCAGGCCGGCGGCTGCCTTCATCAGGAGCGCCGATTCACGCTCCCGGGCCGACTCAACGATCTTCGTCGTCTGCTGGTAGGCTTGTGCGCCTTGCTGATGCATGGGAAAGCAGTTCCTGTTCGTACTCTGTCAGCCGTTGAGCGGCCTTCAGAGCTTTGTACAGAGCCCCAGTTAATATCTCGTTATTGATTTGGTTAATGATGTCCAGAGCCGACGGGACAGCCTCGAGAAAGTCCCTCGACAGGGCGGTGTAGGCGGTCCTGGCTGTGTCTAGATCCTCGTCGATATACATGAGCTGCACCGCCAGGTAGATGCGCTTGGCGGGCGTGGTCGCCGTCTCGGACGTGAGAATGTCCTTTTCCCGCAGGATCGGCGCGCGTCCCTCGATGAAGAGGCGGGTGCGCTGGTCCGAATTGGTGATGATGCAATTGCCCACCAGCAGCTTTTCGCCAGGCTTCAGTTCCACCTTGAGTGCCATTCTGCCAGCCTCCGCGACTCGTAACTCGTCCTGATTGGTCTAGCTCGCCACCAACGCGAAAACAATGAAGGCGGGCACATGGCCCGCCTTCGAGGTATTTCGTCCTGAACGGAGCGTTTAGCGCAGGAGCTGCAGGATCGACTGGTCGGCCTGGCTGGCCAGCGACAGGGAGTTCTGCGACAGCTGCTGGCGAGTCTGGAGAGCCAGCAGGTTAGCCGCTTCGGTGTTCATGTCGGCCAGCGTCAGGTTGCCGGCGCCGGTTTCCAGCGTATCGATCATCGAGGTCGTGAAGGCCTTGCGGTTCTGCACGATCGACAGGTTCGAGCCGAAGGTCGAAGCCTGCGAGCGGACCTGGTCCAGCGCCGCCTTCACGTCGGTCAGCAGGCCGTCGATGGTGTTGTCACTGTCGAGCTGCTTTTCTTCAAGCTGGGTGGGTACGCCCAGGTTGAAGGCGTTGATCGTTTCCCCGTCCTCGGTCTGGATGTCGATCGACGACGTACCGGTTTCGTTGAAGGTGATGGCCAGCTTGTCGCCGCGCAGCAGGTTGATACCGTTGAACGAGGCATCGTCGGCGAGCTTATCAAGCTGGTCGCGCAGTTCGTTGAACTGATCGGCCAGGCCGGCGCGAACCGAGTTGCCGGTAATCTCGGTCAGGGCGATGGCGGAGCCTGTGACTGCACCACCGGCAGCACCGGCGATTTTCAGCGGCTGGGTCGACTGGTTTTCGATACGCAGCCGGCCGTTGTCGTTGGAAGCGCGGATCTTGCCGGTCAGGTTGGTATTGGCGTTGATCTCGCTGACCAGCGTATCGATGGTCTTGACCGCAAACGTCTGGTTGACGGCGGTCACGGTGCCCGAAGAGATAACACCGTTGGTCGAGGTCGTCGTCGTGGTGGCGCCACGGCCCAGGGCAGTGCCCAGGGCGGCGTCGCTGGTATCGACGGTGAAGTTACGACCGTCGTCACGGGTAAAGTTGATACCAGCGGCTACGCCAGCCAGGGTGAAGCCGGCGGTGGCGCCAGCAGCAATGAGCGCGGCCTTCTGGCCTGCAGCGGCGTTGGTAAAGGTGTAGGTGGCCGTGTCGCCGCCTTCGCTGGTGAAGGTGACGGTCTTGCCGTTGAGGGCAGACATGTCCGGATCGGCAGCGGACCAGTCGGTACCACCGGCGGCCACCAGGGTCGCGTCGGTATTGGCAGTCGCGGCACCAGCGGACAGGCCGGCGAACTGGGCGGCCGTACCGCCAAGCGTCAGGGATTCGCCCTTGGAGCTTTCGAGCTTGAGCTGACCATCAACAACGGTCGCCTTGACGCCGCCATTGCCGCCGGCAACGCCATTCAGCGCGGTGTTGATCTTCTCGGCCGAAGTCTCGGCAGTGTCGCCCTTGACCAGGGCCACGGAGACGGCAGCGTTGGCGTTGAGGCTCGTGGCCTGCACGGTAACAGTGCCGGCGAAGCCGAGACGACCATTGCCGCCAACGAAGCCATTGTTACCGGTCTTGGTGCCGTTGTGGATCGACACAGACTGGTCGGCGGTGAATGCGCCGCCGCTGAAGGTCAGGTTCTCGGCTGCGGATGTGCCGACGACGGTGGGGTCGACCGACAGGGAGGCCGTCTGGAACGACTTGTCCTGACGCGCCTGGCGCAGGGTCGACTGCATCGATTCCAGGGTCTTGGTCATGGCGGTGAGGCCATTGTCGGCGGCTTCCAATGTCTGGATACCATTCGCCATGGAGTCGATCAGCGAGCCCAGGTCGCTGGCGCGGTTGGTGAGGCCCTTGGCGGTGAACCAGCTGGAAGGATTGTCCAGAGCCGAGTTCACTTTGTTGCCAGTGGCGAGACGATTCTGCGTCGTCTCCATCATCTCGGCGGTGCCCTTCAGCGAGAGCAGGTTGGACCGAACGGCCTTTGAAAGGGAGATATCCGACATTTATGCAATCCTTGCCCTGGGCCTTCTTGGCCCCCTAGTAAGAAGTGTTAACAGCGGTTCGTTAAAGGGGCGTTAACCATGCCAGTTGACGGGTCATAAACCATAATGGCCGTGGAGAAGCAGCGGTGCAAAAGAGAAGGGGCGGGTCTTGCGACCCGCCCCAATTCTTTGACCTGTAAGGCTTTTTCCGGATTAGCGGATGAGCTGCAGGATCGACTGGTCGGCCTGGCTGGCCAGCGACAGCGAGTTCTGCGACAGGGACTGACGGGTCTGCAGAGCCAGCAGATTTGCCGCTTCGGTGTTCATGTCGGCCAGGGTCAGGTTACCAGCACCGTCTTCCAGCGTATTGATCATCGAGTTGGTGAAGGTCTGGCGATTCTGCACGATCGAGAGATTCGAACCGAAGCTCGAAGCCTGCGAACGCACGTCGTTGAGAGCCGTCTTCAGCTTGGACAGTTCGCCGTCGATGGTGTCATCGCTGTCGAGGTCCGATGCCTTCAGGGTGGTCGAGACACCCAGGTTTGCCGAGTTGATGGTCTCGCCGTCATCGGTCTGGATGTCGATCGACGACGTACCAGTTTCGTTGAAGGTGATGGCCAGCTTGTCGCCGCGCAGCAGGTTGATACCGTTGAACGAGGCGTCGTCGGCGAGCTTGTCGAGCTGGTCGCGCAGTTCGTTGAACTGATCGGCCAGGCCAGCACGGACCGTGTTGCCAGCAACTTCGGTCAGTGCGAGGGCAGCACCGGTAACGGCACCACCAGCAGCACCGGCGATTTCCAGCGCCTTGGTCGACTGGTTTTCGATACGCAGCTTGCCGTTGTCGTTGGAAGCGCGGATCTTGCCGGTCAGGTCGGTGTTGGCGTTGATTTCGCTGACGAGAGCGTCAACGCTCTTGACCGCAAACGTCTGGTTGACGGCCGTCACAGTGCCCGAAGAGATGACACCGTTGGTCGAGGTCGTCGTCGTGGTGGCGCCACGACCCAGAGCGGTACCAAGTGCCGCGTCGCTGGTATCGACGGTGAAGTTACGACCGTCGTCACGGGTGAAGTTCACACCACCGGCAACGCCGGCAAGCGTGAAACCGGCAGTGGCACCAGCGGCAACGAGAGCAGCCTTCTGGCCGGCAGCAGCGTTGGTGAAGGTGTAGCTAGCGGTGTCGCCGCCTTCACTGGTGAAGGTGACGGTCTTGCCGTTGAGGGCAGACATGTCCGGATCGGCAGCGGACCAGTCGGTACCACCGGCGGCCACCAGGGTCGCGTCGGTATTGGCAGTCGCGGCACCAGCGGACAGGCCGGCGAACTGGGCGGCCGTACCGCCAAGCGTCAGGGATTCGCCCTTGGAGCTTTCGAGCTTGAGCTGACCATCAACAACGGTCGCCTTGACGCCGCCATTGCCGCCGGCAACGCCATTCAGCGCGGTGTTGATCTTCTCGGCCGAAGTCTCGGCAGTGTCGCCCTTGACCAGGGCAACAGAGACGGCAGCGTTGCCATTGAGGCTGGTTGCCTGAAGGGTAACAGTGCCGGCGAAGCCGAGACGACCATTGCCGCCAACGAAGCCATTGTTGCCGGACTTGGTACCGTTGTGGATCGAAACCGACTTGGCCGCGGTGAATGCACCGCCGCTGAAGGTCAGGTTTTCGGCAGCCGAAGTACCAACCGTGGCGGAGTCAACCGTCATCGAAGTGGTCTGGAAGGACTTGTCCTGGCGAGCCTGGCGGAGGGTCGACTGCATCGATTCCAGGGTCTTGGTCATGGCGGTGAGGCCATTGTCAGCGGCTTCAAGCGTCTTGACGCCGTTGGCCATGGAGTCGAGCAGGGAGCCCAGGTCGCTTGCGCGGTTGGACAGGCCCTGTGCAGTGAACCAGCTGGAAGGATTGTCCAGAGCCGAGTTCACCTTGTTACCGGTGGACAGGCGGTTCTGGGTCGAAGCCATCATGTCCGCAGTGCCCTTCAGCGAGAGCAGGTTGGAGCGGACGGCTTTGGAAAGAGAAATGTCGGCCATTTGAGAGTCCTTTTCTAGGATTACGCAAACTAAAACGCCTCTTCCTGAGGCAGGGCGATCCTCATCCGACAGGCTCTAAAGAAGGATTAAGCGGCTGATGAATATTTGGGCAAATTGCGCTCGATAGTACGGCGTCCAAAAACAAAAAGCCCCGGAGATCCGGGGCTTTCGCTTGTCGGCGCGGGTTTGGTCCGGTCAGGAGCCATTAACCTAGGCAATCAGATCCTTGAGCCGCGCCTCGGATTCGGGGGGCAACGGGATCGAGCCGATGCGCATGATCAGCTCTTCTATAGTGGTGGGCGCAGGCGGCATCTTGCCGGCAATAACGGCGGCCGCGAACATGGAGGCGGCGCCGTAGCGATCTGGCTCCGGCGCCGGTTCGGCGGGCGGGTCCTTGCGGGGGAATTGTCCGCCGTCACTGGAGCTGGAATTTTTCGGCGCAGGAGGGGTGCTGTCAGGCAGCACGCTGCGCTCCCCGTCGACGGGCCTGGGGCGATAACTTGAAAGGCCGACGCTGCCTGTAGAAAGCGGATCGGCCGTGATTGCGGTGATCATGACGCTGTCCTTGCATCCACGAATGCCAGTGGGCACCGTAAACCTACCGCGATTTCCTCCCGATTACCGCCGTTCTCCGCAATTGATGTAAATTGAGTCTAAATCAAAGTGCCCGGTTGACTGCGATGCCGCGGGCCGATGCTGCCGGGTCTGCTGTGATGGCGCCACCACGTCCGTAAGTCTTGGCCTTGTTTTGTTGACCCACGATCTTGGCGACATCTGTGAGCAGATCTTCGGTCACCATACGGGCGGTTGCCAGCACACGTAAATTCTCCGCCATCTGCGTGGCGAGGCGCTCATGACCGAGGCGGAGCCGGTCGATGGCTGCGGGGGCCTGAGCCTTGAGGCGCGCGTTCTGGCGCTGCACCGAGCGGGCAAAGCCGACATAGTCCTGTGCCAGTCGCGTCTTTTCCGGCGTCAGGGTGCTGGCCTGCCGCATATGGCCGGCGCGGAGCAGGGTGGTCTCCTGGTTCATGACATCGACCAGGGCGGCCAGGGCGATCTCGGCCATGCGGCACAGTTCGTCGGCCGGCAGGCTGTCGAGTGCGGCGAGGCGTGCGGCTGCGGTCATTTATAGGCTCCCGGCAAGATGGTGTTCTGGTTGTTGGCCGCTTCCTGCATGGCGAGCAGGTCGGGCAGGAGTTGTTCGGCAATGCCCAGCCCGCCATTCTGCGCCATGTTGGCGGCAAGCTGTTCGGACTGCATGGAGCGCCAGGTTTCTTCGCCGAAGCCGCCCCCCATGACGCTTTCGTCGGTCTTGATGGAGGAGAAGAGTTCCTTGGTCAGCGTATTGAGGAACACGCCTTCGAAATCCTCGGCCTGCTGGCGGACCTTGGCGATCTCGCTTGGGGTAAGGGTCGAGCCCGGCTGTTTGATGGTTTGCAGCATCACAGCACCTCGATCTCGGCCTGCAGGGCACCGGTGGCCTTGATCGCCTGGAGAATGGCGATCAGGTCGCGTGGCGAGATGCCCAGGGCGTTGAGGCCATCCACCAGTTCCTGCAGCGTCACGGACTCGTTGACGATCGTCAGTGCGGTCTCGGACAGATTGGCATTGAGATTGGTGTTGGCCTCGGTCGTGGTCACGCCCAGGCTCAGCGGGTTGGGCTGCACCACGGTCGGGTCCTCGGCGATGGTCACCGTCAGGTTGGATTGGGCGACGGCAACGCTCGACACACGCACGTCCCGGCCCATGACGATGATGCCCGAGTTTTCATCGATGACGATCTTGGCCGTCTGGTCGGTCTCGACCATGAGCTGCTCGATATCGGTCAGCAGGTCCACGATGTTGCCGTTGAAGCCGTTGGGCAGGGTCAGCCGCACCGTGGCCGGATCTTCCGGGGTGGCCGTGGGGGCGCCGATGAAGTCGTTGACGGCCAGGGCGATGCGGCGGGCCGTGGTCAGGTCGGGGTTGCGCAAAGCCAGGCGAAGCGAGGTCTGGCTGCCGAGGTGGAACTCGATCTCGCGCTCGATCAGTGCACCCGAAGAGATGCGGCCGGTGGTGGGAACGCCCGATATGATCGTGGCGGCGTCGCCCTCTGCCTTGAAGCCGTTAATGGCGACGGGGCCTTGCGCGATGGCATAGACTTCGCCGTCGGCGCCGAGCAGTGGCGTCACCAGCAAGGTGCCGCCCTGCAGGCTGTCAGAATCGCCTAGTGCGGCGACCGACACATCCATGCGGGAACCCTGCGTTGCGAAGGGGGGCAGGTTGGCGGTCACCATCACGGCGGCCACGTTGGCGGTACGGACGTTCTCGCCGGCCGTATTCACCCCGAGCCGCTCGAGCATCGATTGCAGCGACTGCTTGGTGAAAGGCGAATTGTTGAGGCTGTCGCCGGTGCCGTTGAGGCCGACGACCAAGCCATAGCCGACCAACTGGTTCTCGCGCACACCCTCGAAATCGACGATATCCTTGATGCGAGCGGCGGCGGCCTGGGTCTCGATGGTGGGCAGCAGCACCATGGATATGGTCAGCGCCCCAGCGATCAGCCTGTGCAGCAGCGATTTGGTCATCCGGCATCCCCGTAGTCCGGCTGCACCATCCCCATGACGCAGCATTCGCCGATCACATTGCGAAAACCGTGCCAGTCGGTGGAAGTTTTCCTAAGATATTGAAATTAAACGGTTCTGCGGCGCGAGTTGGTTCGGCGGAATTCGCGCGACGGCGTCGATGAGCAATTCTTGCCGGGCTTATTAAGACCTTGTTAAGGGCTGGCGGCAGATTTTGCCGGGGACGGCACCAAACTGATTTGAGTCCAGCCCTTGCGCATCGACACCAGCAACCGGACGACAGGCGTAGGCCGCGGCAGTGCCGCGGGGCGCTCCGGCTCGGGCGTGGCTTTCGTGCCGGCCGGGGAGGACGCGCCTGCGCGGGTCGCCGGCAGCGCCCCGGCCCAAGCGATGACCGGAATTGACGCCATCCTGGCTCTGCAGGCCGCCGAGGGGCCGCTGACCGGGCGCAAGAAGGCCGTGCGTCGCGGCGCATCGCTCCTCGATAGTCTCGACGAAATGAGGACGGACCTCCTGATCGGGCGCATTGATCCGGAGCGGCTCGATCGCATGACGGTCGTCCTTTCGGAGGCGCGCGAGCGATCGCTTCCCGGGCTCGATGCCCTGCTCGACGATATCGAGCTGCGGGTGCGCGTGGAACTGGCCAAGGCCGGGCGCTATCCAGCCGGCTGAGCGCCGGTCATCAAAATGTTGTCAATATCGCGCTATGCGCCTGACGAGTTGGCGCTTTCCCGTGTTAAGCACCCGCGCTCTGTGCGCTTGCCCGGTGGGTTCCAGGCGCATATATAGGCCGCCTTAGGGGTGCATTGGAGTTGAGTCTGCTGATGTCTTCGATTGCAGAAGTGGTTGAATACCGGCCCAGTGACGACGAGCCGTTCATGAATCCCCGGCAGCGCGAGTATTTCCGGGCCAAGCTCAACGCCTGGAAGGATGACATCCTCCGCGAGAGCCGCGAAACCCTCGAGAACCTGCAGGAAGAGAGCCAGAACCATCCCGATATGGCCGATCGTGCCAGCTCGGAAAGCGATCGCTCGCTGGAACTGCGCACCCGTGATCGTCAGCGCAAGCTCATCTCCAAGATCGACGCGGCGCTCAAGCGCATCGACGATGGTACCTATGGCTATTGCGAAGAGACTGGTGATCCGATCGGCATTGCCCGGCTCGATGCCCGCCCCATCGCTACGCTGAGCCTGGAAGCCCAGGAAATGCATGAGCGCCGCGAAAAGGTATATCGGGACGAATAAAGTCTCGTTCCTTGGTTTTTCAAAGGCTCGCAGTAGATGCGGGCCTTTTTTCTTGGCCGGATCGCAACCATCAAATTGTGATAAAGCGATATTCTTAGGGCCTTGTTTCCGCCGCAGCTTCTCGTCCATATGGTGGCGTCGAGCTTGGGAGGGCAACGATGCTGCAGGTCGCTTCTAAAATGCGCGCGCTGGGTCTGGCGCTGGTTCTCGCGCTGGCTGCACCCGCAATGGCGACGGATCACAAGATCACGCTGCTCGACAATACCGACCTTCCCGGCTTCGATTATTCCATCATCCGCGATACCGATCTCGACGCCTGCAGCGCCGCCTGTGCCGATGACAATATCTGCCGCGCCTTCACCTTCAATTCGCAGTCCAACTGGTGCTTCCTCAAGGGCGCGGCGGGCGAGCCGACCGAGTTTTCCGGCGCCACTTCGGGCCGGGTCAGCCGCGCGCCGTCGCCGGCGGTGACGGACGCCGTCCGCCAGGCCGAATTGCCGTTTCCCGCCCAAGGCATCATCGACACCGCGCGCAGCTTTGCCGCTGGCCTGCCGGAAAGCGATGCGCCGCCGCCCAAAGTGACCTATGCGAGCCTGGTGGCTTCCGCCGAAGAGGCCGCAGCCGCAGAAAATCAGTCGGCAGCCATCGTCGCCTATCGCCAGGCCCTCGCCATCAACGCCAATGACCGCGCGGTCTGGCAGGCATTGGCGCAGGCTGCGCTGACGCAGGCCGAAGCGGTTGCGGGGCAGGCCGACGGAGACGGCGGCAGCAGCCTGGCGTTCCTCGCCACCTCTGCGGCCATGAATGCCTTTCTCCGCTCCACCGAGGTGCAGGATCGGGCCGATGCGCTGGCGGCCCTGGCCAATGCCATGGAATATCGCGAGATGTGGCGCGAGGTGATCGCCAGCTATCGGCTGAGCCTGAAGTTGGCCGCCAACGATGCTGTTGATGCCCATCTCGACGAGGTCGTCGCTCAGCACGGTTTTCGTGTGACCGACCACGTTGTCGATGCCGACGCGGCTTCGCCGCGCATCTGCGCCGTATTCTCCGAGCCCTTGCCCTATTCGACCACTGATCTTTCGGCCTATGTGGTGGTCGCCGACATGCCGCAGGCCTCGGTCGAGGCCGAAGACCAGCAGATCTGCGTCGATGGCCTGCTACATGGCAGCCGCTATGCCATCCGCCTGCGGGCCGGCCTGCCGTCCGTGGATGGTGAGGAACTGCTTAAGGATGTCGTGCTCGACATCTATGTGCCCGATCGCTCGCCCTTCGTCGGCTTTGCCAACGATGCCTATGTCATGCCGGCCGGCCTCGGCGGCGGACTGCCCATCACCTCGGTCAATGCCGATGTCGCACAGGTCATGATCTATCGCATCGGCGATCGCTCCATCGCGACCGCGGTGCGTGACGGCATCTTCCAGGGCAGCCTCACCGAATACGACGCCGAGGGCATTGCCGATCGCGTCGGCGAACAGGTCTGGCAGGGCGAGGTCGATCTCGCGCGCGGCGAAGCCAATGAGCTGACCACCACCGCCATCCCTGTTGCCGAGACCATCGGCAAGATGGAGGCCGGCGCCTATGTCATCACCGCCAAGATCAAGGACGAATATTCCGAATATTGGGATAGCGTTGCCACGCAGTGGTTCATCGTCACCGACATTGGCCTCACCACCATTTCTGGCGACGATGGCGTCCATGCCTTCGTGCGCGGGCTCGATGATGCCAAGGCGATTGCGGGCGCCACGGTCCGCCTTGTCGCCGTCAACAACGAGATCCTCGGCGAAGCCACGACCGATGCCGATGGCCGTGCCATCTTTGCGCCGGGCCTGGCACGGGGCGAGGGGGGCAGGGCGCCCCAACTGCTGGTCGCCGAGACCACGGATGGCGACTATGCCTTCCTCGATCTGTCGCGCCCGGCTTTCGATCTGACCGATCGCGGCGTCGAGGGGCGTCCGTCTCCCGGTCCGCTCGATGTCTTTGCCACTACCGAACGCGGCGTCTATCGCCCCGGGGAAACGGTCTATCTCACGGCTTTGCTGCGCGACGAGCGCGCTGCGGCCGTGACCGGCCTGCCGCTGACGCTCGAAGTCGAGCGCCCCGACGGCGTCGTGGCCAGCAAGCAGGTGCTCAACGATCAGGGCGCCGGCGGCTATTTCGTGGCTCTGCCCATGGTTGCCGAAGCCATGCGCGGCTCGTGGACCGCCCGGCTTTATGCCGATCCCGAGGCCGAGGCGCTGTCGAGCAGCACTTTCCTCGTGGAAGATTTCGAGCCCGAGCGGCTGGCCTTCGAGGTCAGTGCCGCCGACGGGCCGATGGCCATCGGCGAGGTCACTGCGGTGGATGTTGCCGCCAAGTATCTCTATGGCGCAACCGCACCCAACCTGGCCGTCGAGGCTGACGCGATTATCAGCCCGCGGACGACGCTCGACGCCTTCCCCGGCTACACGTTCGGCCGCGTCGACGACACCGTCGAAACCACCCGCGAACCGCTTGGCGTGGTCGGCACTACCGATGAGGCCGGCAATGCCGTTGCCGAAGTCGTGCTGCCGGAACCGCAGGCGACCACCCGTCCGCTTGAAGCACAGGTGCTGCTGCGCCTTGTCGACAGCAATGGCCGTACCATCGAGCGCAGCATCAGCCGCCCGGTGCTGGCCACCGTCGACCGCATCGGCATCAAGCCGACCTTCGATGACGCCTCGGGTCTCGCCGAGGGCAGTCAGGCCAGCTTCGACATCCTGGCGGTATCGCCGCAGGGCGAGGCCATCGCCAAGACCGGCCTCAACTGGACCATTTCGCGCATCGATACCAACTACCAGTGGTACCGCAACGGCAGCACCTGGCAGTGGGAAGCGATCACCACCTCGCGTGAAGTCGCTACCGGCACCGTGGACACGCCCGAAGGCGGGCCGGTGACCATCGGTGCCAATGTCGACTGGGGCCTCTACCGGGTCGAGGTCGAAAGCACGGGCGATAACCCGACCTCGTCCAGCTACGAGTTCTATGCGGGCTACTATTATGCCGATGCCGGCTCGGACACGCCCGACACGCTGCAGGTCGCGCTCGACAAGGCGGCCTACAAGGTCGGCGACACGGCCCAGCTCAAGCTCGATCCGCAGTTCGCCGGCACCGCGCTGGTAATGGTGGTCGATAATCGCATCATCGCCATGCAGGCGGTCGAGGTCCCCGAAGGCGGCACCACCGTGCCGCTCGAGGTGACCGAGGAATGGGGCCCGGGCGCCTATGTGACGGCGATCCTCTATCGTCCGTCCGATGTTACTGAAAAGCGCATGCCATCGCGTGCGCTGGGTCTGGCCTTTGCCGATGTCGAGCCGGGTGACCGCAAGCTCGATGTGACACTCGGGACGCCCGAAGTCACCCTGCCGCGCCAGAGCTTCACCACAACGGTGGAGCTGGGTAACCTCGCCGCCGGCCAGAAGACCTATGTGGCGGTCGCCGCGGTGGATCTGGGCATTCTCAACCTCACCAACTTCAAGGTGCCGGACCCGGACGGCTGGTATTTCGGCCAGCGCCAGCTCGGCATGGAAGTGCGCGATCTCTACGGTTCGCTGATCGATCCGACCCAGGGCCTGGCCGGTGCCATGCGCTCGGGCGGCGACGGTGAATCCTCGCGCTCCGGCACGCCGCCGGCCACCTCGGTCCTGGTTGCCCTTCATTCGGGCATTGTCGAGGTCGATGCCGAGGGCAAGGCCACCATCACTTTCGACATGCCCGACTTCTCGGGCACGGTGCGGGTCATGGCCATGGCCTGGACGGAAACGGCGGTCGGGCATGCCTCGGCCGACGTGATCGTTCGCGATCCGGTGGTCGTCACTCTCAGCCCGCCACGCTTCCTGCGCGTGGGCGATGAATCCCGCCTCCTGGTCGAGATCAACAATATCGATGGCGAGTCAGGCACCTACGGTGTTTCGCTCACAACCGGCGAGGGCATTGCAACCCCGGCTGCCAACAACGATGTCGAGCTCGAAAAGGGCAACCGGACGGCGCTCGAACTCAACCTCAACGGTATGCAGATCGGCGATTGGCCGGTGGTGCTGACCATCACGGCACCCGATGGCAGCACGCAGACCAAGGAACTGCTGCTCGGTGTGCGGCCGACCAGTGCGCCGATCACAACGACCCGTCTCGTGCCCATCAAAGCGGGCGAGACCGTCACCGTCGGGCCGGACCACTTCGACACCTACATGGCCAATACCGGGGCGATGACCCTGGCCATCGGCCCGATTGCCCGCCTCGATGTGCCCGGCCTGCTGCTGGCGCTCGATCGCTACCCCTATGGTTGCGCCGAGCAGCTGTCGAGCCGCGCCCTGCCGCTGCTCTATCTGAACGACGTGGCCAAACTGGTCGGCATTGCTGAGGACGACAAGCTCAACCAGACCGTCATCGACACCATTGCCAACCTGCTGTCCAAGCAGAGTTCAGCCGGCGGCTTCGGCCTCTGGGGGCCATTCGATGGTGGCGATCTGTGGCTCGACGGTTTCGTCACCGACTTCCTGCTGCGCGCCAAGGCCGCTGGCTATGACGTGCCCGAGCAGTCGATGACCATGGCCTTCGACAATCTCGCCAACCAGCTGTCCTATGCTGCCGATTTCGAAAATGGCGGCGAGGATATCGCCTACGCGCTCTACGATCTGGCGCGTGCCGGGCGGGTATCGATGGGCGACCTTCGCTACTATCACGAGGCGCGCCTCAACGCCTTCGGCTCGGCGCTGGCCCAGGCACAGCTGGGTGCCGCCCTGTCGCTCTATGGCGATCCCACCCGGGCCAACTCCGCCTTTGCGGCCGCAGTGGCCAAGCTGGGCGAGCCGGACAATATCCGCCGCTATCGTGGTGACTATGGCACCCGCATGCGTGACCTTGCCGGCGTGTTGGCGCTGGCCGCCGAGTTCAAGCCCGAGGGCGTGGATCTGACGGACCTGGCCAACCAGTTGGCCAAGCTGCGCGACCGGGCAACCTATACCTCGACCCAGGAAGACAGCTGGACCCTGCTGGCGGCCGCGGCTCTCGGCGCATCGGCAACCGACGGCACGGTGACGCTGGATGGCGAGGCCCTGGCCGGCCAGGTGTATCGCCGCTACGACCAGGCGGGCTTTGAAGCGGTGGAGGTTGCCAATACCGGCAGCGCCGACACCGAGGCCAAGGTGACGGTCACCGGATTCCCGGTTACGCCCCCGGCAGCCAGCAGCAACGGCTTCACCATCAGCCGCGAATACTTCCTGCCCGATGGCACGCCGATCGATCCGCAGGCTGCGCCCATCGCACAGAACGAGCGACTGGTCGTGGTGCTGAAGGTGCGTCCGCAGACGCTGGGCTCGGGCCAGTACGTAGTGGCCGATCCACTGCCTGCCGGCTTCGAAATCGAGAACCCCGACCTCTCGGCGGGGAGCGGCGTGGCTGATTTCAGCTGGCTGACGCTCGACAGCGCCACCCATGTGGAATCCCGCACCGACCAGTATGTTGCGGCCTTCCGCTACTATGACAGCACCGGGACGTTCACCACGGCCTATCTGGTGCGTGCGGTGTCGCCGGGCGCGTTCGTGCTGCCCGGCGCCACGGTTGAAGACATGTATCGCCCAGAATTCCGGGCGAACACCGCCGCCGGCGCCATCGAGGTGACGCCGACCGGGCCATGAGGGGCGTGATGACATGGGGCGGAACCGCTTCGCCTCTCCCTTTGGGGGAGAGGTCGGCGGCGAAGCCGACGGGTGAGGGTGCCTTCCACACCCACCGCGCGTCACCCTCGGGCTTGACCCGAGGGCCCTGTACTGGCGGAGCCGTCATCAAGTGTAGAGCCCCCGGGTCAGGCCCGAGGGTAACGACCGCGGAATCGGGTTGGTCATGATGGGCACCGATCAGTCCCGTCTGTGGACCCGCTGGCTGGCCATCACTGGCTTCTCGCTCTTCGTTCTCGTCTGCGCCGGCGCCATCCAGCTCAGCTCGGCGATTACGACCATCTCGGCCACCCTGCCGCCGACGCCGGACGCGGCGACCTTGCCGGTTTCCATTGCGGTGACCGACCGCGACGGCCTGCTGCTCCGGCCCTTCACCACGGCCGATGGACGCTGGCGGCTGCCGGTGGACCAGGCGTCGATCGATCCGCGCTTCATCAAAATGCTGATCGCCTATGAGGACCGGGGCTTTGCCGAGCATGACGGCATCGCCTGGAACTCGATGCTGCGGGCGGCGGGGCAGTTCGTTGGCGCCGGGGGGCATGTGGTCTCTGGCGGGTCGACGCTGACCATGCAGGTGGCCCGCCTGATCGAGGGCGAGCCGACCCGCAATGTCTGGGGCAAGCTGCGCCAGATGGTGCATGCCGACAGGCTGGAGCATGATCTCAGCAAGGATGAGATCCTTCATCTCTACCTGACGCTGGCGCCCTATGGCGGCAATATCGAGGGCATTCGCGCGGCGAGCCTGGCCTATTTCGGCAAGGAGCCGACCCGGCTGACCACTGCCGAGGCCGCTCTGCTGGTTGCCCTGCCGCAATCCCCCGAAGCGCGGCGTCCGGATCGCGATCCCGTGGCAGCGCAGCGCAGTCGGGACATGGTGCTGGACCGGCTGGTGGCGATGGGTGCGGTGCTGGCCGAAGACGCCACCGCTGCCAAGCGCGAGCCGGTGCCGACGGCGCGGCGCGATTTTCCCATGCTGGCCGCCCATATGGCCGAGCAGGCAGTCAAGGCACAGCCCACGGCGCGGTCCGTCCGGCTGACAATCGACAAGCGACTGCAGGACGCTCTGGAGCACCTGGCGGCGGGCCGCGCGCGGTTGATTGACCCGCGGGTCTCGGTCGCCATTGTCGCCGCCGATATCGAGAGCGGCGAGGTGCTGGCTTCGGTGGGTTCGGCCGGCCTGCTGGACACCGAAAGCGCCGGCTTCGTCGATATGACAAGCGCGGTTCGTTCGCCCGGCTCCACCCTGAAGCCGCTGATCTACGGCCTGGCGTTCGAACTGGGCCTCGCCCATCCCGAAAGCCTGATCGAGGACCGGCCAACCGCCTTTGGCGCCTATGTCCCGGTCAATTTCGACGGTTTCAGCCGCGGCACCGTCACCATCCACGATGCCTTGACCGAGTCGCTCAATATCCCCGCCGTCGTGGTGCTCGATGCGGTCGGTCCGGCGCGGCTGGTGTCACGCCTGCGGCGGGCCCATGCCGATCCCCGGCTGCCCGTCGATACCGCCCCCAGCCTGGCTGTCGGCCTGGGTGGTGTCGGCATCACGCTGCGCGACTTGGTTTCGGTTTATGCCGCCATAGGCAATGGCGGCACGCCCGTCCGGCTCTATGACGGCGTCGGGCCGGCGCCAGTGGCTGAGATCGCGGCGCCGGTGCTGGATCCGGTTGCGGCCTGGTATGTGTCCGATATCCTGGCCGATGTGCCGCCGCCGCTCAACGGCTCGCCCGGTCGCATCGCCTACAAGACCGGCACGTCCTACGGCTATCGTGATGGCTGGGCCATCGGCTTTGACGGCAAGACGGTCATCGGCGTCTGGGTCGGCCGGCCCGATGGCGCGCCGGTGCCGGGCCTCTCCGGCATTGTTGGCGCCGCGCCGATCCTGTTCGAGGCCTTCGATCGCCTGGGCGACCGCAAGGCGCCGTTGCCGCGCGCGCCGCAGGGGGCGGTTCTGGCATCCAACAGCGAGTTGCCGACGCCATTGCGCCGCTTCCGCCATCCCGATGAGGACATGGTGGCGCGCGTGGCGGCGCCCGAGATCGCCTTTCCCGGCGATGGCGTCGATGTCGACTTGGGGCTGGGCAGCGGCGACGCGTCGCCCCTAATGGTCAAGGTGCGCAACGGCGTGCCGCCCTTCATCTTCTTTGCCAATGGCGCGCCCTTCGGCCGCCCTGAATTCGCCCGCCAGAGCCTCTGGCAACCCGACGGCCCTGGATACGTGACGCTGTCCGTCGTCGATGCGGAGGGCAGGGCGGATACGGTGACGGTGTTCTTGAACTAGCGGTCGCCGTCGCTCATCTCGCAACAACCACGGCGTTCCCTCGGGCTTGACCCGAGGGGCATTCTCAACACGGCGCAAGCGGCGATTGGCCCTCGGGGCAAGCCCGAAGGAACGCGGCGGGTCGGGAGGGATAGAGGTTATTAAAGGACCACAGCCGCCAAAAAGCAAACGGGCCCCGAGGGGCCCGTCGCGTTGAAACTGGATGGTTCGTTCAGAACCCAAACACGGTGGTGACGCTCGACTGGCCGTTGCCGTTCTGCACGCATTCACCGTTGGTGTTTTCGCCGAACTGGAACAGGCCGCAATTGTTGTTGTCGCCGTTCTGGGAAATGGTGCCGTTGTGGCCGTTGCCTTCCTGGACGATCAGGCCGTGGTTGCCCGAGCCATTCTGGTTGAAGCCGGCGGCGTTGAAATTGCCGTGCTGGCTGGCATTGGCGCCGGTGGCGGACAGGCCCTGCATCAGCGAGAACAGCTGGAGGCCCGTGCCGAGCGCCTGCTGCTGGTCCGGATCGGTGGGGGTGAAGCTGATCGACACCTGGCCGGCGGCCATGGCGGGAGCAGCAAGGGCGGCGACGCCAAGGACGGCGGCAGCGACAGCGGCGGCGAAAGTCTTGGTGAACTTGGTGGTCATGGCATCTCTCCCTGAGGGTGTTGGCGTTTGCTGGGGTGTTCCAGCCGATGACCTGACCCTAGTGGGCATGGACTGAACCGATCCGGAGCGGGGTGTTCAGAATGGGTTCAGGGGAAATTGTCGGGGCGAAGTGATTTGTCCCTGGCACGTGCCACACCCACCGGCGTTCCCTCGGGCTTGACCCGAGGGCCGCTCTCAAGCCGGGTACAAGCGGCGAAAGGCCCTTGGGTCGAACCCGAGGGAACGCAGCGCATAGGGAGCGTCGCAGGACCTTGAAGGTGCAAAAAACAAAGGGCCCCGGTATCCCGGAGCCCTTCAGCCGAACATGTCTGGTGTTTTCAACGCAGGCTCGCAATGTCCTGGTCACAATCGATCTTCTTGCCGTCGGCGGTGACGTCGAAGACGACGCTGTAGTTCGAGCCGGCATTGATCAGCACCTTGCCAAGCGGGGTGGCTTCGTTGGCATTGGCGGTGAAATAGCCGCCCTGGCTGATATTGGACGAGCCGCCATTGCCCGAGCTCTGGATGGCAAAGCGGTATTCGCCGCTCAGCGCCACGGGGCTCAGAATGGTGCCTTCGAGGGCGAGCATGCCGCCCTGGGTGCTGGTGGCGACGCCGCACTGGGTGGTGGCACCGGAATTGGCGAGGCCCGCGCTGGCCGCCAGGGTGGCGACGATAAGGCCGAGGGCGATGGCGCTGCTGCGCCGGGATGGGATGGTCATGGCTTCCTCCTGAAGTCGGTTGGGGCATGCGAGCCGGAAGGGATGGCCCTTCCGGCTATGGGCAGCTCACGTCAGGAGCCGATCAGGGGCAGGCCTGGACGAAAGCCGTCACGTTGCCCGAACCGGCCTGGGTGACATTGGCGTTGCAACCATTGCCGACCTGGACACCGGCGGCGACGTTGCCATTGCCGTCCTGGGTCAGGACTGCGGTGTGGTTGTCGCCGAACTGGCCAACGCCACCGGCATTGTTGATGCCGTTCTGCCAGACATCGCCATAGTTGTTGTTGCCCTGCTGGCCGATGGCGCTGACATTGTTGATGCCGGTCTGGTTGGAGACGCCGGTGTTGAAGTTGCCGGTCTGCTTGACGCCGAACTTGTTGTTCCAGCCCAGCTGGCTGCCGCCGGCAGCGTTGCCGAAGCCGAACTGGTCGACGAAGATGTCGTTGGACATGGCGGGGGCAGCCGAGGCAGCGATGACGACGGCGGCGACTGCGGTAATGACGAGCTTGCGGATCATTTTGGGTCTCTCCTGTCTTGGCTGCACTCGGTGGGGAGCGCTTCTTGCCGATGTCACGAGGATTAGCGCAGTGATTTGGAATGGCTTCTGAGCGGCGAGTTCAGACTCCGTTCATCGGCAAGGCAATCGTGCGGCCAATTCCGATCGCATCAAGAAAATCGGCGTCGTGGCTCACCACCAGGAGAGCACCGTCAAAGCCGCGCAACCCGGCCTCGACCTGCTCGATGGCGTGGATATCGAGGTGGTTGGTGGGTTCGTCGAGAATGAGCAACTGCGGGGGGTGATTGCCCCCGATCGTGCAGGCCAGGCCCGCCCGCAACATCTCGCCGCCGCTCAGCGTGCCGGCCAGTTGCAGGGCCGCATCGGCGCGGAACATGAAGCGGGCGAGCGCGGCGCGACAGGTATTCTCGTCGGCATCGGGATTGAGCGCCCGGAAATTATCGCGAATGCTCAGGGCCGGATCGAGCAGACTCACGGTCTGGTCAAGCATGGCAAAGGGCACCAGGATGCGTGCCACCCCCGAACTGGCGGGCAGGGCGCCGGTCAGCAGCCGCAGCAGCGTCGTCTTGCCCGAGCCATTGGGGCCGATGATCGCCACGCGCTCGGGGCCGATCAGGGTCAGCGACAGATCGCGGACAATGGGCGGCAAGCCCTCCGGGCCGCCGCTGAGGGCGTCGGCCTGCAGCACGGTTCGTCCGGCGGGCAGGCCCGTCGGTGTCAGCGTCACCGATAGCGGCGTCAGGATTTCGATCCTGGCGCGGGCTTCGCTGGCGGCTTCGGCAGCATCGCCACGCTGGCGGTTGGCGAGGCGTGCATTGCTGCCGCTGGTGTTTTCCGAGTTTTCCTTCATGCCGCCGAGCAGGATCTTGGGAATGTCGCCCTTGGCCGCCTTGCGCTTGCCGGCGCCATCCTTGCGCGCCTTCTTTTCCGCCACTGCCTGAATCTTGCGATCGATCTCGGCGACCCGGCGCTCGGCGGTGCCGAGTTCATGCTCGGCGGCGGCCAGTTCCAGGGCCTTGCGTTCGGCATAGTGGTCCCAGTTGCCGCCATAAGTCGTGGCGCCGAGCTTGGTCAGTTCGACGATCGCATCCATCTCGCGCAGCAGGGCGCGATCGTGGCTGACGACGATTGCAGCGCCGCGCCAGCGATGCAGCAGGTCGACCACGGCCCGGCGGCCATCGGCATCGAGATTGTTGGTCGGTTCGTCGAGCAGGATGATGTCCGGTTGCGCCAGGATCAGCCGGGCCAGAGCCAGCCGCGTGCGCTGGCCGCCGCTCAGCGTGGTCAGCGGTCGATCCGGCGCATAGGCCGGCAACCCGACATCGGCCAGCGCGGTCTCGATGCGGCCTGGGAGGGTCCAGTCCGCCTCGCCGGCATCGTCGATGCTGCCAAGGCCCTGTTCCAGCCGGTCGAGCCGCGCCAGGTCACCGGCCACGCCCAGGTGGTCGCCGACAGTATCGCCCGGCGTAACCTGCACCGACTGGTCGAGCATGCCGATGCTGCCCTGCACAGTCACCGCGCCGGCAGCTGGTGCCAGCTGTGCCGCGATGATGTGAAGCAGGGTGGATTTGCCCGTGCCGTTGCGGCCGATCAGGCCCGTTCGTTCGTTGCCGAACGAGAGATCGAGGCCGGAAAAGAGCGGCTGGTTATCGGAGGTCGAATAGGCAAGCTGGTGCAGCGAAACGGAAGCGGGCATGGGCGGAATCCAGGTGAGCGATGCGGGCGAGGCAGTCGTTCATCGAGAATTCCATTGGGTACCGTCCGGTCAGTGCTGCGGATGGCGCGAAGATAGGGATGGAGGCGGCGATGTCAAGTTTGGGGTGAGATGCCGCGCCATCCACCGGGCCTCCCTCCCCCTTGCGGGGAGGGTAGTGCAGCTCGGCCGTCAGGCCGTAGCGAAACTAGGGTGGGGGTGCGAGAGCCCCGATATCCGGGCCAAACGTCCCCCACCCTTGATCCCTCCCCGCAAGGGGGAGGGAGACGACCGAGAATTCAACTAAGCCAGATACCGCCGCTTCAAATGCGCCTTGAAGAAGTCGGCGTTCAGCGGCTCGCCCGTGGCGCGGGTGATGAGGTCCGGGGTCGACCAGCGCGACCCCTGCGTCCAGATCTGCTCGCTGCGCCACTGGTTGACGCCGGTGAAATCGCCCTTGCGGATGTCGTCGCGCAGGCCTGGCTGTGCCTTTTCCAGCGCTGCCCATTGCTGGGCCGCGATCATGGCGCCCAAGGTGTAGCTGGGGAAATAGCCGAAGGCGCCGCCGGGCCAATGCACGTCCTGCATCGGGCCATCCTTGGGATCGTTGATTGTGGATATGCCGAGATACTCGGTCATCTTGGCGTCCCACGCTTCGGGGACCTGGCTGGCCTCGAGCTTACCGTTGACCAGGTCCTGCTCCAGTTCGTAGCGCAGGATGACGTGGAGCGGGTAGGTGACCTCGTCGGCATCGACGCGGATGTAGCCGCGCTCGACGAAGTTCACCTCGTTGAGGATGTCGGCGATCTCCCAGCCCGGAATGGCGTCTTCGCCCAGATACTGGTGCACCAGCGGCAGGGTGAATTCCCAGAATTCGGGGCTGCGGGCGAGCTGCATCTCGACGAACAGGCTCTGGCTTTCATGGATGCCCATGCCACGGGCCTTGCCCAACGGCCAATGCGACCAGTCCTTGGGCAGGCCCTGCTCATAGAGCGCGTGCCCGGTTTCGTGCAGCACGCCCATGAGCGAGCTCAGGAACTCGTCGGTGCGATAGCGCGTGGTCATGCGCACGTCTGACGGTACGCCGCCGCAGAAGGGGTGGTGCGATACGGCCAGCGAGCCGTGGGTGAAGTCGAAGCCGACGGCGCGCATCGCGGCGAGTCCCAGTTCGCGCTGCTTCTCGATCGGATAGGGGGCGTTGAGCACCTTGCGCGGACGCTTGCTCAGCCGGCGCTCCTGCGCGTCGAGCGCCTCGGGCACGAAGGCCTTGAGGAAACCCTTGAGGTCGTCGAACACCAGGTTGAGGTCGGCCGTGCGGTTGCCCGGATCATACTGTTCCATCAGGGCGTCATAGGGCGCGAGCTTCAGCGCGTCGGCGCGGAGCTGGGATTCCTCGCGCACCAGCGCAACGACCCCTTCGAGCGCCGGCAGGAAGCTGTCCCAATCACCCTTGGCCCGCAGATCGCGCCACAATTGCTCGGAGCGCATGGTAGCGGCGGTGCGACGCTCGACAAACTCGGTCGGCAGGCAGGTGGCGTTGGTGTATTGGCGCTTGAACTCGGCCAGCGCCAGCGTCTGGTCTTCGGTCTCAGGCCGGGCCGCCTCGATCCAGTCGGCGATTTCGGGCGCCGTGGCCTGGGCATGGTACATGCCGGCCAGGTTCGACATGGCTTCGGCGCGCTTTTCGCCACCGCCCACGGCCATGTGGGTGGCCTCGTCGGCACCCAGGATCGACAAGGCGTGCTCCAGCGCTTCGAGCTTGCGGCCGAGATCATCGAGTTTCTGGAAGGACATGCGGTTACTCCGGAGTTTGACCAAGGTCTTTCACAGAGCGCAATTTCGATCAAGCGGCGGCGCGCTGGTGCGCTATGCTGGGGCCATGACCGATGACAGCACCATCAAGATCCGCCCGCACAACGTCAACGGAACCATGGTTGACCAGACCATGCTGATGCCCAGCGCCGAGGCCATCGTGCGGCAGATCCTGGCCGTGCCCCAGGGAGAGACCCGTTCTCTGGCCGAGTTGCGCGCTGCCTTGGCCGAGCAGTATGGCGCCGAGGCAACCTGTCCGGTCACCACGCAGCGGATGATCAAGGTGGTGGCCGCAAAGTCGGTCGCCGATCACCAGGCCGGCCGCAAGGCCGTGCCGTTCTGGCGGGTTGTCGATCCGAACAAGCCAAACGGGAAGAAGTTGCCGGGCGGGCGCGATTTCATCGTGGCGCGGCGGCGCGAGGAAGAGGCCTAGCGCCCGTTTTTCCGCAATGCTCGCCATGGCCTCGGCCAAGTGCCGCGCCGATAGCGAAGCCCATCCCGATGCCAATCGGCTCCGTCGACATCGTTCCAAAAAGGGGAAGAGGCGCAGCCGGGGGGACTGCGCCTCAGGGAGGGTCGGATCTGTTCTGGATACGACCGGGGCAGGGCCTTCTGGCGACTGCCGGGGACCTCGTCGTGCCAATTGGGGACTGCGCGACGAGGGAAACTGGATGCGCCTCAGAAGGGCAGGATGGCGTCCATTGCCTGCTGGCCGTAACGCGGCTGCTGCATATTGGTGATCTGGCCGCGGCCGCCGTAGGAGATGCGCGCTTCGGCGATCTTGGACGACAGGATCGTGTTGTTGGCCTGGATGTCCGAGGGGCGCACGATGCCGGCGACGATCAGGTCGCGCACTTCGAAGTTCACGCGCACTTCCTGGCGGCCTTCGATGACCAGGTTGCCGTTGGGCAGCACCTGGGTCACCACGGCAGCCACTGACGTCTCGAGGCTCTCCGAGCGATTGACCGAGCCGTTGCCGCGGTTGGTGAGGCCGGAGTCGAACTCGATGGCAGCCGACGGATCGATGGCGCCGCCACTGAGATTGTCGACGGCGGCGCCGAAGATGCCGCCCATGCCGGCGGTGTTGGTCGAGTTGCGGTTCGACTGGGTGGTGTTGGCAATCTTGGCGCTGTCATCGATGGTCACCATGACGGTCAGGATGTCGCCGATGCGGTGGGCGCGCTCGTCCTTGAAGAAGCCACGGGCCGAGGTGCGATAGAGCGAATTGGCCTGGTAGGTGTCGGCGATGGCTTCCGGCATCGGCATATGCACGGGCTGGTAGCCAGCGGTGGTGGTGGGATCGGCAATGGCGGTCAGCGGCGGCGCCTGGCCGACACTGGCGAGCTGGTCCATGGTGTTGCACGCGGCAAGGCTGGCCGTAAGCGTCAGGAGGGTGGCGAGTTTGAAGAGGTTCATTGGTCTAGTCTCCTGAAGGCGATCAAAGGCCGGCAAGTGCGAGTGGGGCGGCGCTGACTTCAACGGCGCCCGCCGAGATGGCGGTGGCGCTGATGACGCGCTTGGACATGAGGTTGATGACCTGAACCAGTCCGCCCGCGGCGGCACCGGTCACGGCCTGGCCCTTGACGGTCAGCGTCATGGGGCCCTGGCGGAAATAGATGGTCACGGGATCGTTCTTGCTGATCAGCAGGGGCACGCTCACGTCGGAGGTCTTCAGCATCATGCCTTCGCGGCTCTGGCGAACCAGGGTCTTGCCGACAACGTCTTCCAGCCGCGCGACGCCGGTGCTTTCGACGAATTTGAGCGGGACGGGCCGCATCTCGATGTTCTCGGCCGACAGCAGAGTGCCGGCGGGCAGGGTGGCATTGATGTGGGGTGCGGCGATCATCAGCTCGATCGACCCCGACACGTCGAGCGGCTGCTCGACGCCGGCGATTGCGAAGCGGGCGGTAAAGGCACCGCTGCCGGGTAGATAGCGCAGGTTGATGACGCTTGCCGGCTCGGCCACGGCCTCGGCATTGAGCGGCTGGACCGGAACCGAGAACAGGGTGTCGACGGTCATGCCGGTGCCGATAATGCCGCGGTCGGCCAGGTCGGTCGCGATGAGGTCGGAGAGTACAGTTTCGTCGATGACGGTGGCGGTGCGGCTCACCCGGACGCCGTCGAGGCCACCGGTTTCGAAATCCCGGATGCCGATGCGCGCCATCGCGGCGCTGATATCGGCAAGACTGACCATGCCGCTGGTGCCCAGATTGGGCGCGCGGAACAGCGGCTGTTCGGCGCCGGCGCCGGCCGCGTCGAACATGTCGCCCACGGTAACGATCGGCGAGGTGACCACGATATCGGCCTTGAGCACGGGCGCGCCCCAGGCGGCGCTGGCAAGCAGCAGGCCGGCAAAGGTGGCGATGGCGGAACGGAGGATCATCTTGACGGCTCCTATCAACGCAGCTGACTGGTGGCCTGCATCATCTGGTCGGCACCGGAGATGACGCGAGCGTTCATCTCGTAGGCGCGCTGAGCAGCGATGAGGTCGGCGATTTCGGTGACGGAATTGACGTTGGCCATTTCGAGATAGCCCTGCAGCAGGTCGCCGGCGCCATCGGCGTTGGGAACGGCGACCTGGGCCGGACCGCTGGCGGCGGTTTCGAGGAACAGGTTGTCGCCCATCGATTCCAGGCCCGACTTGTTGACGAAACGGGCCAACTGGAGCTGGCCGAGCTGGGTGGGCGTAGTGTCGTTGTCGAGATAGGCGCTGACTGTGCCATCGGGCGAGATGGCGACGCCATCGGCCGTGCCGGGGATGGTGATGCCCGGATCGATTGTATAGCCGGTCGAGGTCACGATCGTGCCTTCTGGCGACCGCTCGAACGAACCGTCGCGGGTGTAGCCGGTGCGGCCATCGGGCAGCTGCACCATGAAGAAGCCCTCGCCACGGATGGCCACGTCGAGTTCACGCTCGGTGATGTTGACCGTGCCCTGGCTCATGACGCGCGGGGTGGATACGGTGCGCACGCCCGAACCGATCTCCAGGCCCGCCGGGATCAGGGTACCCTGATCGGAAGTCTGCGAACCGGCGCGGGTAATCTGCTGGTAGAGCAGGTCCTCGAACTCGGCGCGCTGGCGCTTGTAGCCAGTGGTCCGCATGTTGGCGATATTGTTGGAAATGACTTCGACGTTGCGTTCCTGAGCGCTCATGCCGGTCGATGCGATATACAGGGCTTTCATGGCATATCCTCAGGGTTAGCTATTCGCGTCGCCGAGACGCTGGATGGCGCTGCGGCGCAGCTCGTCCTGCTTGCTGGCCAGGTTGGCTGCCGACTCGTAGGCGCGCTGCACGCGGATCATTTCGGCCATCTCGGTCACGCCGGAGACGTTGGACTTTTCGGTAAAGCCCTGCATGGCGCGGGTATTGGTGGCGGCGACCGGATTGCCGCCGGCAAACAGGTTGCTGCCCTCGCGGGTCAGGGTCTGCGGGTTGGCGAATTCGACCATGCGCAGCTTGCCCTTGGGACCGGCGCTGGTGCTGACCGAGCCGTCGGCCGCGATCAGGATGCCGTTTTCCTCGGGGCCGAACTGGATCGGACCACCTTCGCCCAGCACGGGGTTGCCGTTGAGATCGACCAGCGTGCCATTGGCGCTGAGCTGGAATGCACCCGATTTGGTCCAGCGCTCGCCGGCAGGCGTCTGCACGGCAAAGAAACCGTCGCCATTGAGGCCGACATCGAGTTCGTTGCCGCTTTGAACCATGGCGCCGCCGGTGAGGTCGTGCATGGTGGCCCAGTCCTGGACGTAGGACAGCGGCTGGTCGAGGCGCGGGAAATCCTGGTCGCGGGCGACCGGCATCACATATTCCTCGAACAGGATGTTCTCGGCCTTGAAGCCCGTCGTGTTGATGTTGGCCATGTTGTTGGCCACCACATCCATCTGCCGCTGGAGCGCAATCTGCCTGGAAAGGCCGATCAGTTGCGCGTTCTCGATCATTGCTGATCCCCGGAATGTTAACGTCCCCGAGACTGCGTGCTTCCCCAAGCCCACCGCCTCGCCATTCACATTGCAGAAACCATGCCAGTCTACAAAATTTAATAAAATCATATAGATAGCAAAAGCTGCAGGCTAACCTTGCCGCGCTATCCTTTCCCCATCAGGCAAAAGCTGCCCGGCAAATTTTGCCGCTTTGGGTCTCTTTGTAACCAATCGTTAACCATCGGACGCTTAGCTGGACGAACAGCCGGAATCGTCCGGGAAGCCTCGTATTTGGCAGGTTGGCATGGCCGCGGAAGCAGAAGTCGAAGAAGGCGCCCCGGCCAAGAAGGGGATACCGAAGCTCTTCATCATCATTGGTGCCGCGGCCATTGTCGTGCTGCTTGGTGGTGCGGGCCTGTTCTTTTTCCTCTCGTCGTCCTCGGCGCCGGCCACTGATGCCGAGCATGGCGCCGTGGCGGCTGAAGGCGAGCATGCCGGGGGCACGGCGGCGGCGGGGCATACGTTTATCTTCAACCTGCCGCCGATGATCGTGAACCTCAATGCGGAGGAGGGGCAGAAGGAAGCTTTCATGAAGCTGACCGTCGCCCTCGAAGTCGCCAATGAGGAGACCATGCTGGAGATCCAGCCGAGCATGGCCAAGGTGGTCGACGCCTTCCAGGTCTATCTGCGTGAGCTGCGCCGCTCCGATCTCGAGGGCTCGGCCGGCGTCTATCGCCTCAAGGAAGAGCTGCTGCGCCGCGTCAACGTCGCGATCTATCCGAGCCGGGTGGAAACCATCCTGTTCAAGGAAATCCTGGTGCAGTGATGGCTGGTCCCACCGAACAGGACAAACTCGCTGACGAATGGGGCCTCGACGGAGTCGTGGGCGCCGACGAAGTCATCAGCGACGAGGACATGACCGACGAGGAAAAGGCCGCCGCCGCGGCTGCCGAATGGGCGGCGATGCTCGAGGGCACCGACGCCGATGGCGATGGCGGCGCCGATCGGGTGCTCAACCAGGATGAAATCGACAGCCTGCTCGGCTTTGATGCCAGCGTGGGCAGCAATGTCGAGCTGACGGGTGTCCAGGCGCTCATCAATTCGGCGCTGGTCAGCTACGAGCGTCTGCCGATGCTCGAAATCGTCTTCGACCGGCTGGTGCGCCTGGCGACGACGTCGCTGCGCAATTTCACGTCGGACAACGTCGAAGTCACCATGGACTCGATCTCCTCGGTGCGGTTCGGCGACTATCTCAATTCCATTCCGCTGCCTGCCATCCTCTCGGTCATCAAGGCCGAGGAGTGGGAGAATTACGGGCTGTTGACCGTCGATTCGAGCCTCATCTATTCGATGATCGACGTGCTGCTGGGCGGGCGTCGCGTCGGCGGCAATATCCGCGTCGAGGGCCGGCCTTATACCACCATCGAAATGGCGCTGGCGCGGCGGATGATCGAGGTGATCCTCGATGACACTCATCGCGCCTTCGAGCCGGTGACGCAGGTCAATTTCAAGCTCGAGCGCATGGAGACCAATCCGCGCTTCGCCGCGATCTCGCGGCCGGGCAATGCCGCCATCCTGATCGAGCTTCGCATCGAAATGGATGATCGCGGCGGCAAGATCGAAATCCTCTTGCCTTACGCCACCATCGAACCCATCCGCGAACAGCTGCTGCAGATGTTCATGGGTGAAAAGTTTGGCCGCGATCCGATCTGGGAAGGCCACCTGGCCACCGAGATCTATTCGGCGGATGTCGAGGTCGAGGCGGTGCTGCACGAGCAGACCCTGCCGCTGTCGCGCATGCTCGGCATCAAGCCCGGCGATACCGTCATGTTCGAGCGTACCCCGGCCGATCCGGTGCGGCTGCGTTGCGGCGATGTCGAACTCACCGAGGCCGTAATGGGCCATATCGGCAATCACGTTTCGGTGCGGGTTTCCCGGCCGCTTAACCCGCCCAAGGTCACCATGGCGGCCTTTGAGGCGATCGACGAGAAAATGGAAGGACGATGATGTTCGGCTTGCCTCTGGGGCTGTTTGTAGAAAGCGCTGTCGCTGTTCTGCTCGCGCTGACAATCGGATACTGCATCGTGCTCAACCAGCGCCTGAAGCGGCTGCACGCCGACAAGGACGTGATGCGTCAGATGGTGGCCGACCTGGTCGGCGCCACCAACCTGGCAAACCAGGCGATCAAGGAGCTCAAGCAGACGGCCGTCGAAGCCGACCTGTCGCTCAATTCGCGCCTCGAAGAGGCCGAGCGCTTCGGCATCGAGCTGGCCAATCACGTGCATGCCGGCACCACGCTGATGGAGCGCATTGCCAAGATCACCAGCGTCGCCCGCCACAGCCAGGCCATCGAACCGGTCGAGCAGCCCAACAAGGTGCAATCCGCGCTTGAGCAGCTTTCGGCCCGCGTCCGCACTCGTGGAGCTGCCGCGTGACCAAAATCCGCCTCCTGCCGGTCGTTGTTCTGGCCATTGCCGCGCTGCTGGTGCTCAAGACCCTCGGTCTTGTCACCAATGGCGGCTATGTGCTGACCGGCATAGGCGCGGTACAGGCTTCGGGGACCGCTTCGGGCTCCGAAGCGGGCACGACCGAGACCGACTCCACCGTCACACCGGCGGGCGAGCCCACGATCGAAGATACCAGCCCGACCCTGTCGGATTCCGCACCCACTCTGGGTCAGCCGGCTGCTGAGGCTGCCGGCGGTCACGGCGCGCCGGCCGCGGAAGAGGCAGCCCCTGCCGGGGAAGCAGCTGCAACCACCGAGGCGGCGCCCGCCGAAGGCCATGGCGTTCCCGCCGAGGGAGAACCCGCGGCAGATCAGGGCGTTGCACTGGGCGCCAATTGCGTTGAATCCGATGCCACGCTCACCGAAGGTGGCGAGCTTATCCTGAACCCGGCTTCCGCTGCGGCCAACAGCGCCGGCGACCACGGCGCGCCGGCAGAGGGCGGCGGGGACGCTGCGGCAGAGAAGCCTGCGGTTGTGGTTCCTGAGGGCAGCTTTGCCGCGCAGATGGCTGCCGATTGCCTGCCTTCCGGTGACGTGGTGCCGATGGAGATCAGCGACGACGGCGAGTTCGTTCCGCTGGCTGGCGCCGATGGCGTTACCGCCACCGAACAGCAGTTGCTGGAGCGCCTGACGGCCCGCCGCACCGAGCTGCAGGACTACGAACAGGACCTCGCATTGCGCGAGTCCATCGTCGATGCCGCCGAAAAGCGCATCGAGGAACGGACCGCCACGCTGGAGGCCCTGGAAGCCCAGATTTCCGCGTTGGTCGATCAGCGCGAAGAGATGGAGACCGGGCAGTTTGCCGGCATCGTGGCCATGTATGAGACCATGAAGCCCAAGGACGCTGCCAACATCTTCAACAATCTCGAAATGGAAGTGCTGCTGCGCGTCGCCAAGACCATGAGCCCGCGCAAGATGGCCCCGATCCTGGCCGAAATGGATGCGACGCGGGCCCAGGAGCTCACGGTGCAAATGGCGGCCCTTGCCGACCGTCCGGCGGCCGAGATGACCCCCGAAGATCTCGCTGCTCTGCCTCAAATCGTTGGTCAATAAGGCTTTACCTATTGGCGTAAGGCGACGTTAAGCACGGGTCGCTAGGGTCGGCGCGAGACTATCGTGTAACCCATGCGTTTTGTGTCCCCGGAGCCGAAGGCTGCGCCATAAGACGCTCCAAGTGTGTCGGGCGGGCAGAAGCCGGTGAAGACCGCGATCATGGCTGGTTTGCGACGCGCCAAGCGCGTCGTGCTGATTGGCGTCGCCTTGGTGACGCTCGGTTTTGCTACGCCCGCTATTGCGGAGGAGCAGGGCCAGCTTTTTGCCACCCAGGAAGACGGCTATGGCCGCCTGATCCTCAGCTTTCCTGGCCGCAACGACCTCCCCGAATATACGATGCGCATCGAGAACGGCGTGCTTTCGCTCGAGTTCGGGGAACAGGTCTCGATCATTCTGCCCGACGTCGGAACCACCATGGCACCCTATCTGTCGGTGGCGCGCGTCGACCCCGATGGCAAGGGCCTCCGGCTCGGCCTCCGCTCTGCGTTCAATTTCAACCGTATCGAGGCCGGCGAGAAGCTGTTCATCGATCTGCTGCCCGAGACCTGGCAGGGCATGCCGCCGGCCTTGCCGCAGGAGATAATCGACGAGCTCGCCGAGCGCGCGCGCCTGGCCGCAATCGCCGCCGAGCGCGAGCGCAAGGCCGCCGAAGTCGTCGAACTCGACCCCAAGGCGAGTATCCGTGTCGGACGCAACCCTACCTTCATGCGCGTCCAGTTTGACTGGACCGTCCCGACCACGGCCGAATACGTCCAGGAAGGCACGACGAGCCACATCGCATTCGAATGGCCCGTCGGGGTCGACCTGCGTGACTTGACCGCTGACCTTCCGCCCGAGATCGCGACTGTCGAGAATTCGGTCAGCGCCGATGGGTCGCTGGTCACCCTGACCCTCGCCGAGGGCATTACGCCGCGTTTCTATGAAAACTCGCCACGGCAGTTCATCCTCGACGTCGACATTGCCGGTGTGGGGCTGCCCAGCTTTACCGCCGCGAGCCTGGCAGAGGATGTTGCCCCGGAGGAGGGTGCGGAGGCGGAAGCCGCGGGCGGACCCGACGATGCCCAGGTCGACAAGCTCTTCCCGGAAAATGCCGCTGGCACCATAACGCCGTTTGTCAGTGTGCTGGGCTCAACCGTCCGCGTGGTATTCCCGTTCGAGCAGGATACGCCCGCGGCGGTGTTCCGCCGCGGCGATACGGTGTGGATGATGTTCGACAGCGTGTCCGGCATCCTGCCGCCCGACCATTCCGAAGAACTCGACGCGCTTGCCAGCGACTTTGCCATTGTGCCGTCGGGCGACACGCAGGTGGTGCGGATCGACCTGACGCAGGATCGGCTGGCGACGCTGGGCTCTGAAGGCATGGCCTGGGTGCTGTCGCTCGGCGACATCATGCTGACCCCGACCGAGCCGATCGAGCTGAGCCGCCGCCGCGATATCGAGGGTGATTTCGAAGTTGTCGCCGATGTCGTCCGCCCGGCGCGCATCCACGATTTCCGTGACCCGCTGGTCGGTGACCTGCTCAAGGTGGTCACGGCCTATCCGCCGGCTCGCGGCGTGACCCGAACGCTCGACTATGTCGAGTTCTCCGCGCTGCGCAGCGTGCATGGTCTCGTCATCAAACCGGAAACGCCGGAACTCGACGTCGCCATCGAGAGCGACCTGGCCGTCATGTCCACGTCGGGCGGTCTCACCGTTTCGGCCGTCGATACGCCGCGCACACTGGGCAATGGCATCACCGAAAGTCTGCGCGGCAGCTATGTCGACCTGGCTGGCCTTGAAGAGAAGGACTATGGCGCCTTCGCCGCGCATATCGAAGATCTCCTGGCCAAGGCAGCCGGTGGCGAAGGCCGGGAACGCGACGTCGCCCGCCTCGACCTGGCGCAGTACTACGTCGCCAACCGCTTTGCCCACGAGGCACTCGGCGTGCTCAAGGTGCTGGAAACCGATCTCAAGGCCGAGGACCTGACGCGCAAGGTGCGCATCACCCGCGCCATCGCCGAAACGCTGGCTTCGCGGCCGGCCGATGCACTGCGCATTCTCAATGCCTCCTCCGTCGGTCAGGAACTGGATGCGCTGCTGTGGCGGACCATCGCCCGTACCGACGCGTACGACTTCAAGGGCGCAAGCTTCGATGCGACCGAAGCCAGCGGCATCGTCGAGAACTATCCGCTCTGGGTGCGCAACAAATTCTACTTTGCTGCCTTGCGCTCGGCCGTTGAAACCAACGACCTGCCGCGCGCCGAGCGTTTCCTCAACGACATCGACTTCGCCAGCCTCGATCCGGAGGAGTCCAGCCTCTACCACCTGCTGTCGGGCCGGATCGACGAGGGTCACGACCGCATTTCGGAAGCGCTTGATACCTATGGCCAGGTGATCGCCGCCGATATTCGTCCGACGCGGGCCGAAGCGATCTACCGCACTTTGCGCCTGCTGGATGAACAAGGCACGCTCGACCTGGCGAAGGCGGCCCATACGCTGTCCGCCGAGGCGCTGCTGTGGCGCGGCAATGCGCTGGAGGCCGACATGCAGACCATGCTGGCCGATTTCTACTTCCGGGCCGGCGACTATCGCAGCGGCTTCGAGACCGTTCGGCAGGCCGTGGCCAACTATCCGGAAAGCCCGCCGGTCAACGCCATGCGCGATGACGCGCAGCGGATGTTCAGCGAGCTGTTCCTCAACGGGGCGGCGGATTCGCTCGGGCCGATCGACGCCCTCAGCCTGTTCTATGATTTCCGCCAGCTGACGCCTCCCGGGTCACGTGGCGACGAGATGATCCGCAATCTGGCGCGCCGGCTGGTGCGGGTGGACCTGCTGCCGCAGGCGGCCGAGCTGCTCGAATATCAGCTGGAGAACCGGCTGACCGGCGTCGCTCGCACCCAGATTGCGGCCGACCTCGCCATTATCTACCTGGCTGACCGCAAGCCGCAGGATGCGTTGCGCGTGCTCAACACCACCCGCCTGCCGGATCTGCCGGAAACACTGCTGCGCCAGCGCCGCGTGCTGGAGGCCCGCGCCATGATCGATGGCGGCCGTGACCAGCTGGCGCTGGACCTGCTGCGCGACATGGATGGTCAGGACGTGACGCTGTTGCGCATCGACGCGCATTGGAAGGCCAAGCGCTACGATCAGGCCAGCGAGATGCTGGAAGCCCTCTATGCGGGCCAGCCGGCCGGTGCGCCGCTCGATCAACCCGTACGCATGGGCCTGATCAAGGCGGCGGTGGGTTTCGCCCTGGCGGGCGATACGTTCGGGCTGTCGCGCCTGCGGTCCAAATTCGGCGATGCCATGGTGGTGACGCCGGAATGGCCGATCTTCGACCTGGTCACCGGGCAGGTTGCCGTCACCAGCCTCGAATTCAAGGCAGTGGCCAGCCAGATCGCCGATGTCGGCGGCATCAATGCCTTCCTGGCATCCTACCGCGATACCTACGCTGGCGAGGGCGCCCTGGCCCCGACCGCAGCGGCCGAACCCAATGCGGGCCTGGCCAGCGCGCAATAGCTACCCGCCGCCACCGCTCACGAAGCTGCGGACCAGCGAACCGGCGACCAGATACCAGCCGTCGACCAGCACGAAGAAGATCAGCTTGAACGGTAGTGAGATCACCACCGGGGGCAGCATCATCATGCCCATGCTCATCAGCACCGAGGCGACCACCATGTCGATGACCACGAAGGGCAGGAACAGCAGGAAGCCGATCTCGAAGGCGCGCCGCAGCTCCGAGATCATGAAGGCGGGGATCAACAGCTGGAGCGGAATCGCCTCGGGCTCGTCGGGAACGGTCGCATCGGTCAGGTCGTAGAAGAGGCTTAGATCCTGCTCGCGCACATTGGCGCGCATGAATTCATGCAGCGGTGCGCTGCCGCGCTCGAACGCCTCGGCGATCTCGATATCGCCTGCCAGGAGCGGCGCAATGCCCTGGTCATAGCTCTGCTGCAGCGTCGGCTGCATCACGAAGATGGTGAGAAACAGCGCCAGCGATACCATCACCGAATTGGGCGGCGCCGTCTGGAGGCCAATCGCGGTGCGCAGCAGGGACAGCACGACGACAATACGGGTGAAGCTCGTCACCATCACCAGGATGGACGGAGCCAGCGACAGCAGCGTGATGAGGCCGATGATCTGGACGGCGCGCTCGGTCAGCGTTGTGTCGTCGCCGAAATCGATCGAAACGTCCTGGCCGAAGGCAATGGTGGGGACCAGCACCACCAGCGCGAAGGCGACAAGACCGGCATAGGGCGCAAGCCGCCGCAGCGGCGAGGGCGCCTCAGTTCCGGTTTGCCTCGCTGGTATCCTCGACAAGGTCTGTGCCTTCTACGTCACGCCGCGCCGTTTCCTCTTTAGCTGAGTCGGAGGCTGCGACGACTGGCGCCGGCGAGTTTTCGGGGGAAACCGGCATTTCCATCTCGCTGACCGGGCGAAGCAGCCCGGTATGACGCAGCGAGAGATGCGCCCGCTTGTTGGTTGGCTGGCCAAGTTCGCGCAGGCGCTCGATAGCGGTGGCCGGGGCCGCTGCCGGGGCAGGTTCCGCCTGGTGTTGAACGGCAACCGGCGGAACGGCCACTGCCGGGGCCGCGGCGGCAGCCGATGCCTTTGCCGGGGCCGGCTTGCGGACGGCCGCCATCGGCACGGGGCGTCGCGCCGGCTGTGCCGCAGGGGCGTCTTCAACGGCAATGCCGGTTTCGACCACCATGTCCTGCGGGCCACCGACCAGGATCAGGTGTTCCACATTGTCGCGCCGCACGATGAGCAGTTGCCGCTTGGGGTCGAGTGCCAGCGAGTCCACCACCGCCAGCCGCCGGTTGCGTCCGCGGACGGCGTTGCCGGAGGCTCGGAACACCAGCTTGAGCAGCCACAACACCAGCAGGATCGCGACGATGACCGCACCAAGCGCAAAGGCCGCGGTGAGGAAAGTGTTGCCGGTACCGCCGAAGAGGCTGGTGATGAACTGCATGAACGACTCCAATTCACGTCTCGCCCGAATCCGGGCGGCACATATTGCCTACCACATAAGCCAAATGTGCAGAATGCGAGGCCGCAATCGCCGTATCGGGCTGGGGTTAACACTTGATTAACCATAGACCGGCAAGATTTGCCCATCGCGTCCCCCATTTGGGGACTCGGCGGGGGACTTCGGCCAATGGGCCTCATGAACATGCCGGTCTTCACGGCACTCACCGACAAGATGCGCTGGCACCAGACGCGTCAAGGGCTGCTGGCCGAAAACGTCGCCAATGCCGAGACACCCGGCTATCGCGGCCGCGATCTGGCGCAATATGACTATGCCGACCGCTCGGCGGGGTTCTCATCAGCGTCCGTGACCACCTCGGCCACGCAGCCTATGCACTTTTCCGTGTCCAGCGCCGAAGGCAGCGTGTTTGACGCGCAGCGCATGGCCAATTTCGAGATCACGCCGGAAGGCAACGGCGTCACGCTCGAAGACGAGATGATGAAGGTGACCACCAACCTGATGGACTATCAGGCCGCCACCAGCCTCTACCAGAAATCGATCAAGATCCTCCGCACAGCGATGGGCCGCCAGTCCTAGGAGTAATGCCGCATGGACTTCAATTCGTCGCTTCGCATCGCTGCCACCGGGCTCCACGCCCAGACGGCGCGCATGCGCGTCATCGCCGAAAACCTTGCAAATGTGGACTCTGCCGGCAAGGCGCCCGGGGACGAACCCTATCGCCGGCGCATTCCTACCTTCGAAGCTGCCTTCGATCCCGAAGTCGGCGGCAAGATCGTCGAGGTGGGAAACCTCGCCTATGACATGAGCGATTTCACCTCCCGCTACGAGCCCGGCCACCCGGCCGCCGATACGCGCGGCTATGTGCAATATCCCAACGTCAATCCATTGATCGAGACCATGGATATGCGCGAGGCCCAGCGCACCTATGAGGCCAATCTCAACGTCGTCACCGTCACGCGGCAGATGCTCGGGCGCACGCTCGACATCCTGCGCGGCTGACGGATCGCTTTCAGGAAAAGTGGGAACCGGTTTTCCCGTTCGAAAGCGCGACAACTAAAGGACCGCAGGAAGCAAGTAGATGGCCATCAATACCCCCTTCAACGCCGCCACCGCCGCCTATGGCAATGCCAGCCGGTTGATCAGCCAGGCGGCCAAGCCGAATACCGATCTCACCGCGCTGGCCAATCCGAAGGGCAATGGCAACAACTTCGCCGACCTGCTGGCCCAGCAGGTGCAGGGCGTGGTCGATGCCGGCAAGACGAGCGATGCCATGGCCGTCGACATGGTCAACGGCAAGGCCAATATCGTGGACATGGTGACCGCGCTCAGCGAGACCGAAATCGCCATCGAAAGCATGGTCACGGTGCGCGACCGCGTGATCTCGGCTTATGAAGAAATCATGCGGATGCCGATCTAGGCCCAGCGGGCGTAGAATGACCGTCGGGCGGCGATTCGCCCCGCAGGAACGACGATGACTGGCGCAGAAGTGCTCGACATAGCTGGTGACGGCATCTGGACGCTGATCATCGTATCGGCGCCGATGATGCTGGTGGGCCTCGTGGTCGGTGTCATCATCGCCCTGTTCCAGGCCCTGACGCAGATCCAGGAACAGACACTGGTCTTTGTTCCCAAGATCATCGCCATCTTCATCACCATGCTGCTGACCCTGCCGTTCCTGGGCGCAACCATGGGCGGTTACATGAACCGGGTGATCGACATGATCATCGTGGGCGGCTGACGGTGACCATCGGGCTCGACTGGCTGCCCAATACGGCCTTTCTCTACCTGCTGATGTTCTCGCGGATCGGCGCCATTCTGATGCTGATGCCGGCGCTGGGCGAGGACATGATCCCCATGCGCATGCGGCTCAGCTTCGCGCTGGCCTTCACCCTGGTGCTCTATCCGCTGCTGTCGCCCAGCCTGCCCGCCATGCCCGAAGATGTCATGGCCATTGTCGGCCTGATCTTCCATGAGCTGATCATTGGCATCATCCTGGGCTCGATCGTCCGCATTTCGGTCATGGCCACCCAGGTTGCCGGGGCGATCATCGCTTTCCAGACCGGCCTTTCCAGCGCCATGGCGGCCGATCCGACCCAGGTGGGTGTGCAGGGCGCCGTCTTTGGCAGCTTCCTCAGCTTCCTGGGCATGGTGCTGATCTTCGCCACCGACCTCCACCACATGGCGCTCGCGGCCACCTATGACAGCTATATGGTGTTTCCGCTCGATGCGCCGCTGATGTTCGACGATGCCGCGCAACTGGCCATCCGCACGGTGGCGGGTGCCTTCAGCGTTGGTGTCCAGATGTCGGCTCCGTTCATTGTCTTCGGCCTGGTGTTCAACTTGGGGGCCGGCATCCTGGCCCGTCTCATGCCGGCCCTGCAGGTGTATTTCCTGCTGATGCCCGCCAACATTTTCATCGGGCTGGCGCTCTTCGCGATGCTGCTCATGATGATGATGGGCTGGTATCTCAGCCACTTCGAGGCCCAACTGGCGATGTGGAGGGGCTAAGTGAGCGACGAAGCCCCGGAAAATGACGCCAAAACAGAAGACCCTTCCCAAAAGAAGCTCGAGGACGCCCACAAGAAGGGCGATGTCGCCAAGAGCCAGGAGGTGGTCACCTGGTTCATGCTGCTCGGCTCGGCCGTCATCTTCTCGATGATGGCGCCCGGCACGGCCGCTGGCCTCACCGAGTCGCTCAAACTCGTCATCATGAATGCCGACCAGTTCGAGCTGGGTGGAGCGGGCTTTGCGGCATTCTTCAACCGTCTCGCGCTGGCCTTGCTGGGCACGGTGCTCATTCCGCTCGTCGTGCTTTCGAGCTGCGCTATCCTCGCCAACCTGATCCAGCACCGGCCGCTCGTCTCGGTCGAGCCGATCACGCCGAAATTCTCCAAGATATCGCCCTTTGCCGGCGCCAAGCGCCTGTTCTCGACCGATGCGCTGGTCAATTTCGGCAAGGGCCTGCTCAAGATCAGCGTCGTCGGTACGGTGGTGGTGATGGTGGTGTGGCCCGAGCGGGACCGGCTCGACACCATGATGACCGCCGATCCGCTGATCATGCTGGCGCAGTTCCAGGATATCGGAATCAAGATCTTCACCGCAGTGCTGGCGATCGTCACCGTCATTGCCGCCGCTGATTACTTCTATGTCCGCCAGAAATGGTGGAAGCGGCTGATGATGACGGTCCAGGAAACCCGCGACGAATACAAGCAGATGGAAGGCGACCCTCACATCAAGGGCAAGCTCCGCCAGCTGCGCCAGGAGCGCTCGCGCAAGCGCATGATGTCTGCAGTGCCCGATGCGACCGTGGTCATTACCAACCCGACCCACTTTGCCGTGGCGCTCAAATACGACAAGGCCATGAAGGCCCCCAAATGCGTGGCCAAGGGCGCCGACGCCGTGGCGTTCCGCATCCGCGAACTGGCCAAGGAGCACGACGTGCCCATCGTCGAGAACCCGCCGCTCGCCCGCGCGCTATTCGCCAGCGTCGAGGTGGACGACACCATCCCCAACGAGCATTTCAAGGCCGTCGCCGAAGTGATCGGCTTCGTCCTGCGCCTCAAACGCGGGGCAGGGTGGAAGGCCGGGTAGGGGCATGCCGCTGACTTGAATCTACCGAGTGGGCAGCCCACCCCTCCCAGCCTCCCCCATCATGGGGGATGTGTCGGCCGGTGGGTGAGCTGGGTCGAGCCCCACGAGTGGAGCCCATCCTCCCCCGCCTGCGGGGGAGGGGGACCGCCGAGAGGCGGTGGAGGGGGGTGCCCCACGCTCGATGTTTGCGCAAGCATCCCGGGTCGGCGCGTGGGGCTCCCCTCTCCACCACGCTTCGCGTGGTCCCCCTCTCCCGTAAACGGGAGAGGAACCACCGCGGCACGGCTTCAGCAAGAACTTATCCCCCTCCCCAAAACCTCCAGCATACTCCCCTCATCACCCCACATGGGCGGCCTGCAGGCGAACAGTGGTGGGTGTGAGCCGGGTGGGGGTTTTGCCTCTCCCACAGGTCCGAGTGCGGCCGCGACCGGGCGAGCGTCCCCTAGCGCGATTCCGCACTGTTCCAAAAAGCCGGCACTCCGAGGCGGCTTCCGTCTCATGTTTTTGTTACTCAGGGGCGAAAGCCGTCTCGGGGTCCTCCCGTTGCCACCTTGGCATACGGCCCGTTGCCATCTTGGCATGCGACAGCCATGATAACCGCATCACAGGCGGCGCTTCGGCATGTCCGGCGAAAACGCCACGCCTGGCCGCGATCCCGTGTTGAAAAGCGCGATCAAGCTCCCGCAGGACCGGGCCATTTGCTAGACCATTGGATAGTGCCTGATTCGGCCCGACTCACTGGTTATGGAGCATCCTGACCCATGGCATCGACGCCATCAGGCGATGACAATTACCCCGATCCGCTTGTAGCAGCGGGACGGGGCAGTGCAGGGCTGTGGCGCGTGGTGGTGCTCGGCCTGCTGCTGGTCGCCATCGCCGTTGGCTTCGCGCTGTTCAGCGACCGGATACCCGCCGATGTGATCATGACCTTTATCGGCGTGCTGGCGGTGGTGGGGGTGTTCTGCCTGTTTGGGCTCGCCGCCGGTCTGTTCCGCTTCGCCAGCGGCGAAGAACGGCGCACCATCTCCAATGCCGTGGTCGACAGCCTGCCATTCGGCGCCGTGGTGTCGGATCGCGATGGCAAGATTTCCTACGTCAATGCGCATTATGGCAGCTTCTCGGGCGCCGTGACCAATGGTGTGCCGGTGGGCGTGCCGCGACTGTTTGCCGGTCAGTCCGATGCCAGCGAGGCCATCTACCGCCTGTCGCGTGCCGCCAAGGATGGTCGCGCGGCGGTGGAGGATATCCGCATCGTCGGTGGCTTGGGTGGGTCGCTGGCTGATAGCGCCAAGCCGTTCTGGTACCGCGTCGGCGTGCGCCCGCTGCCCGAATCCGACGAGACCAGCAAGCCCATGGTGATCTGGTCGGTCGAGGACATTACGCGCGATCGCGACAACAACGAGAGCGCCTTCCGCGACCTGCAGCGCGCCATCGACTATCTCGACCATTCACCGGCCGGTTTCTTCTCTGCCGATGCCCATGGCCGCATCCAGTATCTCAACTCCACCCTCACCGACTGGCTGGGTTACGACCTGGCCGAGTTCAATTCCGGCCACCTGCGGCTGTCGGACCTGGTGCGTGGCGATGGGGCGAGCCTGCTGATGCGCGGCCGTGGCGATGGCGAAATCCGCACCGAGATCATCGATATCGACCTGGTGCGCCGCAACGGCACCAGCTTCCCGGTGCGGCTGATGCACCGCGCCGCCCGGCTCGCGGATGGTGAACTGGGTGAGACGCGGACCCTGGTGCTCGACAAATCCAAGGCGCCCGATACTGAAGAAGAACTGCGCGCCGCCGAAGTGCGGTTCTCCCGCTTCTTCAACGATACGCCTTTCGCCATTGCCACGCTCGACGGGGAAGGGCGCATCATCCGCACCAATGCTCCGTTCGGCCGCATCTTCCGCTGGTCCGGCGAAGAGAAGAGCCTCGAACAGCAGCCGCTGAGCGAGTTGATCGGCGAAGGCAGCCGCGAGAAGTTTGCGCGCGCCATTGCCGATGCCGCCGCGCATCGATCCGAGATCGAGCCGGTCGATGCCCTGCTCAGCGTCGAGGGCGACCACGCCGTGCGGCTCTACCTCTCGTCGTCGGAAATGAGTGCTGGCTCGCCCGAGCAGGTCAATGTTTATGCGCTCGACATGACCGACCAACGCAAGCTTGAGGCGCAGTTCGCCCAGAGCCAGAAGATGCAGGCTGTCGGCCAGCTTGCCGGCGGCGTGGCGCACGATTTCAACAACCTGCTGACGGCCATTATCGGCTTCTCCGATCTGCTGCTGCTCAAGCACAAGCCGGGGGATCCGTCCTTCGGCGAGCTGATGCAGATCAAGCAGAATGCCAACCGCGCCGCTGGCCTCACCCGGCAACTGCTGGCCTTCTCGCGCCGCCAGACGCTGCGCCCGCAGGTGCTGGAACTGCCGCTGATCGTCGATGACCTGACCGTGCTGCTCAAGCGCATGATCGGCGAGAAGAACACGCTGGCGGTCGAGCATGGCCGCAATATCTGGCCGGTACGCGCCGATGTGGTGCAGCTCGAGCAGGTCATCATCAACTTGGTGGTCAATGCGCGCGACGCCATGCCCAATGGTGGTTCGATCACCATCCGCACGGCCAATGTCGAGCGGTCCGAAGCTGAGCGCATGACGTTCGAAGGCATGGTGCCGGCCGACTACGTGCTGATCGATGTGCAGGATACCGGCACCGGCATGAGCCCGGAAGTCCTGCAGAAGATTTTCGAGCCCTTCTTCACCACCAAGGAATTGGGCAAAGGTACGGGCCTTGGCCTCTCGACGGTCTATGGCATCGTCAAGCAGACTGAGGGTTATATCTACCCGGTCTCGGTGGTTGGCGTCGGCACGACGTTCAAGATTTTCCTGCCGCGCCACGTCGCCAGCGCCTCCGAGCAGGCTGCCAAGGCCGCCGTCGCAGCGGCCCCGGTGCGCGACCTCACGGGGCATGAGCGCATCCTGCTGGTCGACGACGAGGAAAGCGTCCGCGCCTTCTCAGCCAAAGCATTGCGGGCGACGGGCTACGAGGTCTTCGAGGCCGATGGCGGCGAACAGGCGCTTGAAGTGCTGGAAGATGAGGACTTCAAGATCGACCTGATGATATCAGACGTCGCAATGCCGGAAATGGATGGGCCGACCCTGCTCAGGCATGTCCGCGAAACCATGCCCAATCTCAAGGTGATCTTCGTTTCGGGCTATGCCGAAGAGAGCGTCCGCCGCGATATCGAGGATGACCAGAGCGTCGAATTCCTGCCCAAGCCGTATTCGCTCGACCAGATCAACACCAAGGTCAAGGAAGTGCTGCAGATGGTGGGCAAGAGCGACGTCAATTGAACGTCCAGGGGCGGTTCGAGGGACCGGCCGAGCTCAATGTGCTCGGGGAACCGCTGCAAGCCTGCTCCAGCGATCCGTTGACTGGCTTCTTCCGCACTGGCTATTGCGCGGCCGGGCCGGACAGCGCGGCGGTGCACCTGGTCTGCATCGAGGCGACGGCTGAATTCCTCGATTTCTCAAGGTCGGTCGGCAACGATCTGTCGACGCCAATGCCGCAATATGCCTTTCCCGGCCTCGTCGCCGGCAATCGCTGGTGCCTGGTCGCCGGTCGTTGGCTGCAGGCCCACCAGGCGGGCATGGCGCCAAAGGTATACCTGCGCTCCACCAACCAGGCCGTGCTCGGACTTGTCCCCCTTGACGTCCTGAAGGCGTATGCTCTGGACTTGAACTGAGCGGGAGCGACCTCAGGGTGAGCTTGGACCACGAGGTCGAGCGAGTGGAGGCACCATGCCACCACCTCGTCCTCCGACAGGCTCAGGGATGAGGTCTACTGCTTCTCTTAGCGGCCGCGCAGGATGCGCGCCAGGGCGGCGCCAAGCCCGGCGAGAGCCACGAGGAAGAATGTCCATTGGGCGACCAGCAGGAACGTGCTCGGCGCCTCGGTGGCGGAAAAGATGGTGTAGCCGAGCCAGATTGCCACGGCGGCGCAGATCAGGGCCGAAATGCGAGGATCGTTCATCGTTGTTGCTCGGCCAGCAGCTCGTCCAGCTTCTTGTAGCCAAACTCCATCCCCTCGGCCATCGGCGTCGCCAGGGCGCCGTCGCGGGCATCCTTGGAAGCATAGGTGATGGTGTTGACCAGCGTGGTGCGGCTGCTGACTTCGTCGAAATCCAGCGTCGAGACCGTCTCGCCGCCGGTCCAGTCGTCGTCGAACAGTTCGGCGCTGGCGACATGCGAGACTGGTTCGAAGGCCGTCACCACACCACCCATGCCCATGACGTAGCCGCTGGGCGCCTTCCACTCGTAGCGGTATTTGCCGCCGACCTTGGCGTCGAACTCGCAGACCGTCATGATCCAGCCTTCGGCGCCATTGAGCCAGCGGCGGATGAGCGCGGGCTGGGTGTAGCAGGCGAAGACCAGGTGCCGTGGCGCATCGAATTGCCTGGTTATGACGATCTGCGTGTCGGTGGGGGTGGTTACGGTCAGCGGTCCGCCAAAGGCCATGACGATCTCCTCAGTTCTTGCCGGCAGCGGTTTCGAGGCGCTTCAATTCATCCAGCAGGTCGTCGAGCTGGCCGAACTGCTTTTCCCAGAATTTGCGGTATTCGATCAGCCAGCCCGTGGCCTCGGCCAGCGGCGCTGCTTCCAGCTTGCAGGGGCGGCGTTGCGCATCCCGGCCGCGCGAAATCAGTCCGGCATTTTCAAGCACCTTGAGATGTTTGGAAATTGCCGGCTGGCTCATTTCGAAAGGCTCAGCCAGCTCCATAACCGACGCTTCCCCCAACGCCAGGCGCGCCAGGATCGCCCGCCGGGTCGGATCGGCGAGCGCCTGGAAGGTAGCATCGAGTTGGGCTGGCGTCGGCATGGCGATAACTTTCAGGTTCTAGAACCGTTCAGTTATATTGCGCTTTGCCTATGAACCCGTCAAGCCGTTCCGCCGGGAATGGGCGTGCCGGATGCCAGCAGCCCCTTGGCGGCCAGCGTCGTCCACAGCTCGCCCGGCACCTTGACGTCCCACCAGTCGAGAATGCCATCGAGTTCCTGCGGCGAGCGCGGTCCCGGCAGCACGTTGCAGACAGCGGGGTGCGTCAGCGGGAATTGCAGCGCCGCGGCAGGAAGGGGCACGCCGAATTGGCGGCACACAGCCTCGATCGCCCTAACCTTGGCGACGATGTCATCCGGCGCCTTGGCATAGTTGAACTTGTCGCCGCCAACCAGAATGCCGGAATTGAACGGCCCGCCCACGACCACCGAGGCACCGCGCTGGACGCAGGTGGTCATGAAGGGATCGAGCGATGTCTGTTCGAGCAGCGTGTAGCGCCCGGCGAGCAGGAACACGTCCCAGTCACCCAAAGCAAACGCATCCATCAGCACCTGCCACTCGTTGACGCCGAGGCCAATCGCCTTGACCACGCCGGCATCGCGCAATTCGCGCAAGGCCTTGTAGCCGCCGCTGGCCAACTGGGCCCAGAGCGGCTTGTTGCCCTCAACACCATGGGTGGCGACGCCGATATCGTGGACATAGAGGATGTCGATGTCCTTGAGGCCCAGCCGCTGCTGGCTGTCCTCGAATGAGCGCATCACCCCGTCATAGGAATAATCGTAGAGCTGGTTGAAGGGCAGGGGATCGACCCAGTTGCCCTTGTCCTGCTCGGCGGCGCTGACGGGCTTAAGCAGGCGCCCGACCTTGCTCGACAGCACCACGCCGTCGCGGCGCTCGCGCAAGGCATCGCCAACCAGGTGTTCGGAGCGGCCCAGGCCATATTGCGGCGCGGTATCGACGTAATTTATCCCCACGTCCAGTGCATGGGCTACCGTAGCGCGTGCCTGTTCGGGAGAAACACCGGAGAAGATGCCTGCCAGTGAAGCCCCGCCCAGGCCCAGTGTCGTCACTTCCAGGTCAGTGCGGCCAATCCGGCGCTTTTCGAACGTGCGAGCAGTCATGTTATCCCTCCAAACGGCGGAGGGATAACTGACATGTTAGTTGACCGGCTTCAAGCTCAATAGAGGTTGCCGACGATGACCGAGTGCTCGGTCTCGGTCCGTACGGGGTTGCGCAGGGCCGCGCCGAACTGGGTTTCCTCGATCTCGAAGATGTCGTCGGGCTGGGTCTTGATGCCATCGGCAAAACTCAGGGTCGCCGTGCCGAACATATGCACATGCACGTCGCCCGGGCGACGGAACAGGTCGTACTTGAAGTGGTGATATTCGAGGTTGGCGATGGTGTGGCTCATATTGTCCTCACCCGACAGGAACGGCTTTTCCCACAACACCTTGCCATCGCGCCAGATGCGCGACTTGCCCTCGATATGTGCCGGCAGGTCGCCGACGCGCAGCTCGGGGCCGAAGGCACAGGCGCGGAGCTTGGAATGGGCCAAGTAGAGGTAGTTGACCCGCTCGGTCACGTGGTCGGAAAACTCATTGGCCAGAGCAAAGCCGAGGCGGCGCGGCTGGCCGTTCTGGTCGATCAGGTAGATGCCGGCGATCTCGGGCTCTTCACCGGCGTCCAGGGCAAAGCCCGGGGAGGGGATCGGATGGCCCGGATTGATCACCGAATAGCCGTTGCCCTTGTAGAACCATTCGGGCTGCACACCCTTGAGCCCGTCGGCGGGCTTGCCGCCCTCGAGGCCCATGCGGAACATCTTCATGGTGTCGGTGAGGCCGGTTTCGGTCGCGCCGCTATTGGCGGTGTGCATGGCGTCACGCGTAGCGGCGGAGCCCAGATGGGTGAGTCCGGTGCCCGTGACATAGAGGTGAGCCGGATCGGGATGATCGACCGGCGCCAGCATGCGGCCCTCGGCCAAGATGGCAGCGCGGTCGATGGTGGCGCCGAGGCCCCTTTCAGCGATCAGCGCGGCGAGGCCGCCCTGGCGGGACAGCGCTTCGGTCGCAAGGGCGTAGACGCTGGTCGCGCCATTGACGACATGGGCGGTGCCATTGTCGACGGCACCGACTGCGCGCTCGCCGTTGAGGTCGAAAAACTGGATCAGGTTCATGGCACGGCTCCTTCGCTGAGCCCTCGGGCCCGGGTTGGAGGCATAAAGCGCAACATGGTTCGGTGAGGCAAGTCAAAAATCATACTTATTTAGTTGAGCCAACTGACGTCGCTGCTGACAGGCTCTGTCAGGGAAGTCGCCGATTCTCTCGTGGTAGCGCCGATGTTCTCATTTTGTACCTTGACAGTTCCGGAACAAGATGAGAACAAATAGCGCACATCCAATGCATGGCCACATCAGGCGTCGGCGCGTTGCGCAGCCTCCAAGAGCGTGGAATAAGGAGAGACTAGATGGCGAGTGCCCCGCTTCGTGTAGTTGAAGGTGGATCGATGGATAAGGAAAAGGCGCTTGCCGCCGCGCTCGGCCAGATCGAGCGCAATTTCGGCAAGGGCTCTATCATGCGCCTTGGCGAAGCGTCGTCGATCGAGGTCGAATCGATTTCGACCGGTTCGCTCGGCCTCGATATCGCGCTTGGCATCGGCGGTCTGCCCAAGGGTCGTATCGTCGAGATTTTCGGGCCGGAAAGCTCGGGCAAGACAACGCTGGCGCTGCATGTCATCGCGGAGGCTCAGAAGGCCGGCGGCATCTGCGCCTTTGTCGACGCCGAACATGCGCTTGATCCGATCTATGCCCGCAAGCTGGGCGTGAGTGTCGATGACCTGCTGATCTCTCAGCCCGACGCAGGCGAACAGGCGCTCGAAATCACCGATACGCTGGTGCGTTCCGGCGCCATCGACGTGCTGGTGATCGATTCGGTGGCTGCGCTCACGCCGCGCGCCGAACTCGAAGGCGAAATGGGCGATGCGCTGCCGGGCCTCCAGGCTCGCCTCATGAGCCAGGCGATGCGCAAGCTGACCTCGTCAATTTCCAAGTCCAAGTGCCTGGTCATCTTCATCAACCAGATCCGCATGAAGATCGGCGTGATGTATGGCTCGCCCGAAACCACCACGGGCGGCAATGCGCTCAAGTTCTACGCCTCCGTACGCCTCGACATCCGCCGTATCGGCGCGCTCAAGGACCGCGAAGAGATCGTGGGCAACCAGACCCGCGTGAAGGTGGTCAAGAACAAGCTGGCCCCACCATTCCGTCAGGTCGAATTCGACATCATGTATGGCGAAGGCATTTCCAAGACCGGCGAATTGCTCGACCTTGGCGTCAAATCAGGTATCATCGAGAAGTCCGGCGCCTGGTTCTCCTGGGACAGCCAGCGCCTCGGGCAGGGCCGCGAGAATGCGCGGCAGTTTCTCAAGGACAATCCGGCCATTGCCAGCACGATCGAACAGGGCGTGCGCGAAAGCTCGGGTCTGCTTGGCGAGGTGTTGCTGGTGGCCGGGGGCGACGATGTCGCCGGCGGCGACGACGAATAAGCCATTCTCCCATGCAGGGATTTATGGGGCATCGCGCAAGCGGTGCCTCTTTTCTTTGCAACGGCGTCGCTTTGCCGCCGCAATGCTGGACATGGCGGCAAGCTGCGCGATAGAAAGCCAGCCGAACTCGTCTATGGCGCCTGGCGCCAATTTCCGTAATGAAAGCCTCTAGATGACCAGCGTAAACGATCTCCGTTCGAGCTTTGTCGATTACTTTGCCCGCAATGGACACCACGCTGTGGCATCGAGCCCGCTGGTGCCGCGCAACGATCCGACGCTGATGTTCACCAATTCGGGCATGGTGCAGTTCAAGAACACCTTTACCGGTGTCGAGAAGCGCCCCTATTCGCGCGCCACCACGGCGCAGAAATGCGTGCGCGCCGGCGGCAAGCACAACGATCTCGACAATGTCGGCTTCACCGCGCGTCACCACACCTTCTTCGAGATGCTCGGCAATTTCTCGTTCGGAGACTATTTCAAGGACCATGCCATCGAGCTGGCCTGGAACCTGCTGACCAAGGACTGGGGCCTGCCCAAGGACAAGCTGATGGTCACCGTCTACCAGGACGATGACGAGGCGATGAGCCTGTGGAAGAAGATTGCCGGCATCGGCGAAGACCGCATCGTGCGGCTCGGCGCCAAGTCGAACTTCTGGCAGATGGGCGATACCGGTCCCTGCGGCCCGTGCTCGGAAATCTTCTACGACCACGGCGAGCATATCTGGGGCGGTCCGCCGGGCTCGCCGGAGGAAGATGGCGATCGCTGGATCGAAATCTGGAACCTGGTGTTCATGCAGTACGAACAGCAGGGCGACGGGTCGCGCACTGGCTTGCCACGACCATCGATCGATACCGGTATGGGCCTCGAGCGTATCGCCGCGGTTATGCAGGGCGTGCACGACAATTACGATATCGATCTGTTCAAGGCGCTGATCGGCGCTGCGGCGCAGGCCACGGGTGCCGATATCAATGGCGAGGGCAATCGCAGCCTGCGCGTCATCGCCGATCACCTGCGTTCGATGAGCTTCCTGATCGCCGAGGGCGTACTGCCCTCCAATGAAGGCCGTGGTTACGTGCTGCGCCGCATCATGCGCCGCGCCATGCGTCATGCGACGCTCTTGGGCGCCAATGAGCCGGTCATCCACAAGCTGGTGCCGACCCTGGTGCGCGAGATGGGCCAAGCCTATCCCGAACTGACCCGCGGCGAAACGTTGATTTCCGAGACGGTACTGCTGGAGGAAGGTCGCTTCCTTAAGACGCTCGGGCGCGGCCTGCAGCTATTGGCCGACGAGACCCGCGACATGGGCGAGGGCACGGTGCTCAATGGCGCCAGCGCCTTCAAGCTCTATGATACCTATGGCTTTCCGCTCGACCTGACCCAGGATGCCCTGCGGACCCGCGGCATAACAGTCGACCAGGCTGGTTTCGACGCCGCCATGGCGGCGCAGAAGGCCGAAGCGCGCAAGAGCTGGTCCGGCTCGGGTGAGGCGGCGACCGACACCGTCTGGTACGGCCTGGCCGACAAGCTGGGCCCAACCGAGTTTCTTGGCTACGAGACCGAAACCGCCGAAGGCGAGATCAAGGCGCTGCTCAAGAACGGCGCCGAAGTCACCTCGCTGGCAAGCGGCGATGAGGGCATTGTCGTGCTCAACCAGACGCCCTTCTATGGCGAAAGCGGCGGACAGGTCGGCGATACCGGCCGGCTGCATGGCGAAGGCCTTGCCGCCACCGTCACCGAAACGCAGAAGCACCATGGCGTGTTTGCCCACAAGGTCGTGGTCACCGAGGGCACGCTCAAGGTTGGTCAGCCGCTGACGCTGTTGGTCGATCATGACCGGCGCTCCTCGATCCGCGCCAATCACTCGGCTACCCACCTGCTGCATGAGGCGCTGCGCATCGTGCTGGGCGACCATGTCGCGCAGAAGGGCTCGATGGTTTCGGCCGATCGGCTGCGCTTCGACTTCGTCCACACCAAGCCGGTCTCCGAGCAGGAAATGGCCGCGGTTGAAGACATCGCCAATGCCATCGTTCTGCAGAACACACCGGTCGAGACGCGGCTGATGGGTGTCGAAGAGGCCAAGGAATCTGGCGCTCGCGCCCTGTTCGGCGAAAAATATGGCGATGAAGTGCGCGTCGTGGCTATGGGCGAGCCCACGGGCAATGGCCTCGGTTGGTCGGTCGAACTCTGCGGCGGTACGCATGTGCGTCGCACCGGCGATATCGGCCTGGTCTCCATTGTCGCCGAAAGCGCTGTCGGCGCCGGCGTCCGCCGCATCGAGGCGCTGACCGGCAAGGCCGCCCGCCATCGCGGCAATACGCATGTGGCCATTGTGGATGCTGCCGCCGGCCTGCTGCGTTCGGGCAGTCATGAGGTGCTCGATCGGATCACGGCACTGCAGGACAATATCAAGAAGTTCGAGCGCGAGCTGACCGATGCCCGCAAGAAGCTGGCGCTCGGGGGCACGGGTGCCGGTGCTGCGGCCACGGCCGACGAAACCGTCAACGGCGTGACCTATGTCGGCCGCACGGTCGAAGGCATTGCGGCCAAGGATGTCAAAGGCCTCGTTGATAGCGAGAAGAAGCGCATCGGCTCGGGTGTGGTCACCGTCGTGCTCAAGGGCGATGATGGCAAGGGTACGGTGGCCATTGGTGTCACCGATGACCTCACGGCCAAATATGCCGCGGGCAACCTGATCAAGCTCGCCACCGCAGCTTTGGGCGGGCAGGGCGGTGGTGGCCGGCCAGACATGGCGCAAGGCGGCGGCCCGGATGGCACGAAGTCCGCTGAGGCGATCGCGGCTGTCCGCGCCGCGCTATAGCGGCTACTCAACCATCCACTGCGTTCCCTCGGGCTTGACCCGAGGGCCGCTAGCCGCGTGCGCCGTGCTGAGAATGGCCCTCGGGTCAGGCTCAAGGGAACGCCGCGTGCGCGAAAGGATCGCGACCCGGCCCGCTACAGCCCGGTGCGCCAGAAGAAGATGCGGGGCTTCCAGACGATTTTGAGCTTCTCGGTCAATACGTTGGCGAGGCCCGCCGCCAGGACGATGACGAGGCCGATAACCGCGACATAGTCCGGATACTCGCCGAAAAACAGCGCGCCAAAGACAATCGCCCAGATCAGCTGGCTATACTGCACCGGTGCAACCAGGTTGGCCGGCGTGCGTCTGGCCGCCGCAATCAGCAGCAGGCCGCCCGTGCCGCCGAGCAGGCCGATGCCGAGAAAGACGGCGAGTTGCTCGGGTGAGGGAATGACGAAGGTCGGGATCATCATCACCCCGTTGAACAGGGCCGAATAGAGCACTTGCAGGCCGACCAGGCTGACGCGCCGCTCCTTGGGGGCCACGTGGCGCAGGATGATCGTGGTGATGCCGCCAAAAAAGACGCTGCAGAAGATTGCCAGATGACCCAGTTGCAGGTCGCGCACACCTGGTCGGATAACGAGAACCACGCCCAGGAAGCTGATGATCAGCAGCAACCAGCGATGCAGCGCCACATGCTCGCGCAGCACCAGCACACCCAGCAGGGTGACGATGATGGGGGTAAGGAAACCGATGGCATAGACATCGGCAAAGGGAATGTGGGTGAAGGCGAACATCACGCAGGCTGTGCCGGAAATGGCCGTCGCGCAGCGCAGGTGCACCAGCCAGGGATGGCGCAGCTTGTAGAGGTCACGCCAGCGCTCACCGCGCCTGGTCAGGATCGCCGGGATGATCGACAGGCTGGTGGTGAAGAACGCGATCTCGAACACCGACATGGTCGGGCCCGTCGCCTTGATCAGGGCATCGGCGATGGAAAAGCTGGCATAGGCCAGAAAGGCAAGGATGACGCCAACAGGCATCGCAAATATCCGGAAGTATGAGGAGACTCGAAAAACCTGACTACCATACAAGCAGGGGCGGCAGCCGTCGACGGCGCCGACCTCGGCAATCGCGCTATATTTCGGGGCCCTGAACCTCTGCGATATCGGTGGGTGCTTCCGGGCGGCGGGCGCGATATTCGGCAAAGCGTCCGGCAATGCGGGCGCGGGTGCCGTCGATCAGGACGTTGACCAGTCCGGACAGGACCACCACGCCCAGGCCGATATAGGCGAGCAAATCGGGGTATTCGAAGTAGAAGAAAGCGCCCAGGCCGATCGCCCAGACGATCTGCACATACTGGATTGGAGCCACCTGGCTGGCCGGCGCATTGCGCGTCGCTGCAATCAACAGGATATGCCCCATGCCCACCATGCTGCCAGAAGCGGCGAGCAAACCGAACTGCTGAGGGGTCGGCATGACGAAGCTGGGGGCCATCAGCACGGCGTTGGCGACGATCAGATAGAGGGCGGGCAGGGCGATCAAGCTGACCCGCTTCTCGCTGGGCGCGATGACCCGCAATATGGTCGTGGTCGAGGCTCCGAAGACCGCGCAGAGCAAAGCCGTCAGGTGGCCGAACTCCAGCTCGCGGAAGCCGGGTCGCACGACCAGCATCACGCCGGCAAAGCCCAGAGCCAGCATTGACCAGCGCGTCAGGTCGACCCGCTCCTTGAGGATGAGCACCGACATGGCCGTAATGAACAGCGGCATCATGAAGACCAGGGAATAGGTCTCGGCGAACGGGATGGTGGTGAACGATATCGTCACCAGGGTAGAGGAACTGACGCCCGTGAATGCGCGCAGATGCACCAGTGCCGGATGCTTGAGCTTGAAGCTGTCACGCCAGCGCTCGCCCTTGGGCTTGGCAAAGGCGGCCGGCATCAGGCCGAATAGGGCGACGAAGAAGCCGATCTCGAAGACCGATAGATCCTGGCCGAAGCCCTTGATGATGGCATCGCCGCAGGAATAGACCGAATAGGCGACAAGTGCGTAGATCACGCCGATCGGCATGGCAAATCCAGGGAATGAACGAGAGCAGGCGGCAATGTTTCGACCCTAAGGTGCGCCGCTTGCGCCGTCGATGGGGTTCGAGCAGCCTGCGGCGCTATCGCGCGGCCAGGCAGACGCTGCCGGCACTGCCAGCGCCAGCAGGGCGCGCCGACTCCAGGACATGGTTTGTTTCTCCAACTCTGTGAGAGATTTAGTGGTCATTGGGGGCGTATTGCGGGGCTTTCCGCCGAAATAGTGTAAGTCGATCAATAGCAAAGTGTTAGCCACGGCCGAGAATGTAGTTCGGCGCGGACGTTGCAATTAACCCTACCAAGACGGCCGCAAACTATCGTGCCTGAATCCAGAATGGAGGAAGGCGAATGAGCCGAATTGGAATCGTGCGGGTGGCGTTGGCGCTCGCGGCCTGGGCCGGATTTTCGGGGTTGGTGCTGGCCGACGACTGGATGGTCGACCGGTTGCGCGGCGAAGTCCTCGTCATGGTCGACGATTCCTGGTTGCCACTGCAACGCGGCGACATCGTCAGTGACAGCAGTCGCATCCGATCGGTGGACGGCAGCCGCGTCACGTTTACCCGTGGTGCTGAAGCGATCGAGTTGAGTGGCGCGACCGAGATCCGCATCTTTGATCGGCAGGGCGAGCGCATGACGACCATCATGCAGGCCTATGGCACGGTAACGGTCGAGGCCGAGCGTCTGCAGATCCAGCATTTCTCGGTCCAGACGCCATTCCTGGCGGCGATCGTCAAGGGAACGCGGTTTACCGTTCACTCCGATGACACGCAGTCCAGTGTCGATGTCGACCGCGGTCTTGTTCAGGTACAGGACTATGTCCACGGTGTCGCCACCGACATTGCGCCGGGCCAAAGCGCGGTGGTGAGCGACAGCGTCGCGCTCGACGTCTCTGGCGGCGGCCAGCACGCGCCTGTGGTTACGCTGGACGGGCAGGTCACGCTCGCCGCGAATGGAAATGGTGCCCAGGGCAACGGCGATAGTGGCAGCCAGAGTAACAACGGCAACCACGGCCAAGGCAACAATGGCAACGGCAGCCAGGGCAACAATGGTAATGGCAACGGCAACCAGGGCCAGGGCAACAATGGCAATGGCAATGGTGGCCAGGGCAACAATGGCAATGGCAATGGTGGCCAGGGCAACAATGG
>NZ_CAMLHM010000012.1 GCF_946479885.1 uncultured Devosia sp. | reverse complement strand
ATGGACGAATAATCGTCGTTGGCCCGCTCGAAGCGGTCGGCAATGGCCACTTCCTCGATGCCCGCTGTCACCACGAAGCCGCCGATATAGTCCGGCTTGCCCGATGGCGCCACGAAATCGCTCAGCGCCATATTGGGCTTGCCGTCGCGCTTGGAAAGCTGCTGGCGCAGGGTGAACAGCGTCGCCAGTTCTTCGGCACGCCCTTCGTCCTTGAACAGGCGGACATCATCGCCGACAGCATTGGCCGGCCAGAAGCCGACCACGGCCCGCGGCTTGAACCACTTTTCGTCGATGATCTGCTTGAGCATGGCCTGGGCATCGTCGAACAGTTGCCGCGCCGCCTCGCCCTGGCGTTCGTCCTGCAGAATTGCCGGATAGCGGCCCTTGAGCTCCCAGGTCTGGAAGAAGGGTGTCCAATCGATGTATTTGGCCAGCGTTTCGAGGTCGAAGTTCTCGAACACCCTGGTGCCGAGAAAGCTCGGCTTGGGTGGGCTGTAGCCGGACCAGTCGGGCTTGAACGCATTGGCCCGCGCCTTTTCCAGTGGCACGCGTTGCTTCTCGCTTTCGGCTCGCTCATGCGCCGCCGCCGCCTTGGCATACTCAGCGCGGATATCCTCGATGAACGCGACCTTGGTGTCCTTGGACAAGAGGCTGCCCACCACGCCGACGGCGCGGCTGGCGTCGTTCACATGCACGGCCTGGCCGGCATTGTAGCGCGGGTGGATCTTGACCGCCGTATGCACGCGGCTGGTCGTCGCCCCGCCGATCAGCAGCGGAATGTTGAAGCCCTCGCGCTCCATTTCGGCGGCCACATGCACCATCTCGTCCAACGAGGGCGTGATGAGGCCGGAGAGCCCGATGATATCGACATTAAGATCCTTGGCCGTCTGCAGAATCTTGGCTGTCGGCACCATCACGCCGAGGTCGATGATCTCATAGTTGTTGCAGCTCAGCACGACCCCGACGATGTTCTTGCCGATATCGTGCACATCGCCTTTGACCGTCGCCATCAGCACCTTACCGGCGCTCTGGCGGCCGGTGGCGTCGCCATCCGCGTTCTTTTCTGCTTCCATATAGGGCAGCAGCAAGGCCACGGCCTGCTTCATCACGCGGGCGGATTTGACCACCTGCGGCAGGAACATCTTGCCCGAGCCGAACAGGTCACCCACCACGCTCATACCGGCCATCAGCGGGCCTTCGATGACATGCAGCGGCCGCGGCAGCTTCTGCCGTGCCTCCTCGGTGTCGGCGTCGATGAATTCGGTGATGCCGTTGACCAGCGCGTAGGAGATGCGGTCTTCGACACTGCCTTCGCGCCAGCTCATGTCCTTGGCCGCCGCTTCCTTGCCCGCGGTGCCGCGATAGCGTTCGGCCAGCGCCAGCAGGCGATCGGTAGCATCCGCGTTACGATTGAGGATCACGTCCTCGCAGGCGTCGCGCAGCTCTGGGTCGATGCTTTCATAGACCGCCAGTTGCCCGGCATTGACGATGCCCATGTCCATGCCGTTCTGGATGGCATAGTACAAGAACACTGCATGCATGGCCTCGCGCACCGGCTCATTGCCACGGAACGAGAAGCTGAGATTGCTGATGCCACCCGAAATATGCACATGGGGCAGGGTCTCGGTGATGATCTTGGTCGCCTCGATGAAGGCGACGCCATAGCCATTGTGCTCCTCGATGCCCGTCGCCACCGCGAAGACGTTGGGGTCGAACACGATATCTTCGGGCGGAAAGCCGACTTCCTCGGTCAGGAGCTTATAGGCGCGCGTGCAGATTTCGACCTTGCGCTCGAGCGTGTCGGCCTGGCCCTGTTCGTCGAACGCCATCACCACCACGGCAGCGCCATAGGCGCGCACCAGGCGGGCATAGTGCAGGAACTGCTCTTCGCCTTCCTTCATCGAGATGGAATTGACCAGCGCCTTGCCCTGCACGCATTTGAGTCCGGCCTCGATCACGTCCCACTTGGACGAGTCGATCATCAGCGGCACCTTGGCGATGTCGGGTTCGGCGGCCAGCAGGTTGAGGAAGTCGATCATCACCTGTTTGGAGTCGATCAGCCCCTCATCCATGTTGATGTCGATGACCTGGGCGCCATTGGCCACCTGGTCGCGCGCGACGTCGAGCGCCGCAGTGTAGTCGCCGGCGGTGATGAGCTTCCTGAACCGTGCCGAGCCGGTGACATTGGTGCGCTCGCCCACATTCACGAACGGGATTTCCGGCGTCAGCGTGAAGGGCTCAAGGCCCGACAGGCGCAGCAGCTTTTCGGCTTCCGGCACCACGCGCGGCTTGTGCTTGCTCACCGCCTCGGCGATGGCGCGGATATGGTCGGGCGTCGAGCCGCAGCAGCCGCCGACGATGTTGACATAGCCCGAGGCAGCAAAGCCCTCGATCTGCTCGGCCATGAATTCGGGCGTCTCGTCATACTGGCCGAAGGCATTGGGCAGGCCGGCATTGGGATAGGCGCAGATGAAGGTGTCGGCCACGTCCGACAGCTCCGCCAGATGCGAGCGCATGGCATTGGCGCCCAGGGCGCAGTTGAGCCCGATGGTCAGCGGATTGGCGTGGCGCACCGAATACCAGAATGCTGTCGGCGTCTGGCCAGACAGCGTGCGGCCGGAAAGGTCCGTAATGGTGCCCGAGATCATGATCGGCACGTCGATGCCGCGCTCTTCGAACAGGCGCTGCGCCGCGAAGATGCCCGCTTTGGTGTTGAGTGTGTCGGTGATGGTCTCGAACAGCAGCAGGTCGGCGCCACCGTCGACGAGACCACGGATCTGCTCGCCATAGGCGTCGACCAGTTCGTCAAAGGTGATCGCGCGGTGCCCGGGGCTGTTGACGTCGGTCGACATGGACGATGTCTTGTTGGTGGGCCCCAAGGCGCCGGCCACATAACGGCGCTTGCCGTCGATCGCCTCGGCGCGCTGCGCGGCTCGGCGAGCCAGCACGACACCATAATAGTTCAGGTCATAAACCGCCTCTTCACAGCCATAGTCGGCCTGGGCCACCCAGGTGGCCGAGAAGGTGTTGGTTTCGACGATATCGGCGCCGGCCAGATAATATTCGAGGTGAATATCCTCGATCCGCTGCGGCTCGGTGAGAATCAGCAGGTCGTTATTGCCCTTGAGCGGCAGCTTCCAGTCCTTGAACCGCGCGCCGCGAAAGTTCTCTTCCTCGAGCTTGAGCCGCTGGATCATGGTGCCCATGGCGCCGTCGAGGATCAGGATGCGCTCGCGCGCCGCCTTGGTCAGCGAAGCGCGGACCTCGTTCCAGTCGGGGATATGGGGCGGCTGCTCGGGAAGGGTCATGCCAGTCATCTCGGTTTAAGTCGTTTCGGCCGGTGACATAAAGATATCTTTATATCTGTGTTCGCGCAAGCTCGGGCGCCGATAGCATTTGCCCCTGATCGCGCCCGCATTGGCATCAAATGCTACGCCAACCGCTAACACTCTGTTGCCCTTAACCTGGCCGAAACCAGAAAACCGCTAACTGACTGCGAGTGCTGCCTGATCGCGTTATGATCCGCGCTCGCGTGTAGTCAGTGTAGAGTATTGCGTACCGTGACGACGACCTCCTGGCGCCATGCCATTCGCCTTGTCGCCCTCGCAGCCCTTATTGCGCCCATGATCGCCGCTTGCGGTGGCGGGCTTGGGGCCACCGTCAATCGCGCGGCCTTCAGTTCTTCCGAATATGGCGTCGGCGTGTCTCCGCGCGTCACCACCAATCCCAATCCACCCAAGGGTGGTGGTCGCTATCAGCTCGGCCGGCCCTATACGGTTCGCGGCAATGTCTACACCCCGGCGGAAGACCCGGACTACGTCGCTATGGGCGATGCGTCCTGGTATGGCGCCGATTTTCATGGTCGCCGCACCGCCAATGGGGAAATTTTCTCCGCAAACGCCATTACTGGCGCGCACCCCACGCTGCCGCTGCCGTCCTATGTGCGCGTCACCAACCAGGCCAATGGCCGCTCGGTGATCGTCCGCGTCAACGACCGTGGGCCCTATATGCCCGGCCGCATCATGGATCTGTCCTACCGTGCCGCCACTATGCTGGGCTATGTCAACAACGGTCATACCCAGATCAAGGCCGAATATGTCGGCCCGGCGCCGCTTGAAGGCGACGATACGCGCATGCTGGTGGCCAGCTATTCCGGCCCGGCCGATTTTGGTGGTGGCAATACGCAGTTCGCCCAGGCCGACAACACCAACAGCCTTGCCGACATCGCTGGCAACTTCTTTGGCAGCCTCTTCTCCTATGCCGATACCACGCCTGAGGAGCAGGACGCGGCGATCGGCAGCGCCCATGCTGCGGTGAACGCCATGGCAACCCGCGCCAGCGGTCTCGACGAGTGGGTGCAGTCCGTCGACATGGATGCGCGCGATATCGAACTCGGGCTGGGCATTTTTGTCGACCAAAACAACGCCATCGCTTTGGCGGAGCGCTTCGCAGTGCTGGGCGCGGTGAAAGAGGAAGCCGTGACGGTCAACGGGCGGGCCGCGACGCGGCTGACCTTGACCCATCTGAAGGCCGGCGTTTCACGCATAGATGTTCTCGACCTGGCTCGCGAACTCGGGCTCAATGATCTAGAACTGAACTAAACCACGACGTCATTTCCGCGCAGGCGGGAAGCCATTCTTCTGCGATGACAGTAATTCTCGCCGTCGTGGGGACGTGGTGAATGGGGGCAACGTGAAGAAGTTTCTGCATATTCTCGCGATGACGCTGGCCATGACGGCGCCGGCGCTGGCCCAGGCGGAATTCGACACTCAGGCCAAGTTCGCTATTCTGATGGATCACGACTCCGGCACGGTGATCTTCCAGAAAGATGCCGACCTGCCCATGGAGCCGGCCAGCATGGCCAAGCTCATGACCATTGCCGTGGTCTTCAACGAGATCCGCAACGACCGGCTGAAGATGAGCGACCAGTTCTTCGTGTCCGAGCACGCCTGGCGGACCGGCGGGGCAACCTCGGGCGGCTCGACCATGTTCGCCGACCTCAATTCGCAGATCCCGGTCGAAGATCTGGTGCGCTCGGTCATCATCCAGTCAGGCAATGATGCGGCCATCGTCCTCGCCGAAGGGATTGCGGGCTCCGAGGGCAGCTTCGCCGCGATGATGAATGAACTGGCGGAGGAGATCGGCCTTGCCGACTCCCATTTCACCAACCCGACGGGCCTGCCCGATCCGGAAATGTATGTGACGGCCCGTGACCTGGCCGATCTGGCCCGCTACCTGATCCGGGAGTTTCCGGACTACTACCACTACTTCTCCGAGCCGGAGATGGAGTGGAACGGCATCAAGCAGCCCAACCGCAATGCCCTGGTCGAGCTGGGTATCGGGGTCGACGGCCTCAAGACCGGACACACCGAAGCGGCCGGCTATGGCTCTGTCATTTCGACCGACGAGGGCGGTCGCCGGCTGATTGCGGTGCTACATGGCTTGACCTCGATGGCGCAGCGCACCGAAGAGGGGCGCAAGCTCATCACCTGGGGCGCCCGGGCTTTCGAACGCGTGGCTGCCTATCCCGAGGGCGCCATCGTCGCCTATGCCAATGTCTATGGCGGGGCCAGCGCCAGTGTTGGCCTGGTCGGAGAGGGCGAAGTCGCGCTCTACCTGCCCCGCGGCTCGCGCAAGTGCCTCAACGCCCAGGTGAACTATACCGGCCCGCTATTGCCGCCCGTCATGGCCGGCGATCAGATTGCCGAGTTGCGGGTCTTCTGCGACGAGCAACTGGTGCAGACGGCGCCGCTCTATGCCGCCGAGACGGTTGAAGAGGGCGATATCGTCCGCAAGGCCACCGACGCCCTCAAGCAGCTGGCCCTTGGCTGGATGTGAGACTCGTATAGAAACATCTTTATGCTCGAAGCGCCCAAAACCCGCCGCGCCCGTTTCATCACCTTCGAAGGTGGCGAAGGCGTCGGTAAGTCCACCCAGGTCAAGCGCCTGCTGCAGAATCTGCAGCGGCATGAGGTCGAGGCTGTGCGCACCCGCGAGCCGGGCGGTACACCCAAGGCCGAGGCCATACGCTCCTTCATCCTGCAGGGACGGTCGGAAAGCTGGGGACCAGGCGCCGAAGCCGTATTGTTCGCAGCGGCGCGGCTCGATCACGTCAACCAGCTCATCGCACCCAACCTGCGCAACGGCATCTGGGTACTGTCGGACCGTTTTCACGATTCGACGCGCGCCTATCAGGGCCTGACCGGTGGCGTTGACCCCAAGCTGATTGCGGGCCTGGAATCGCTGGCGCTCGATGGCCACGCCCCCGATCTCACCATCATCCTGGACATGGACCCCGAAGCCGCTTTCAAGCGGGTGGCCGAGCGGGCTATCGAAGATGGCCTGGCGCTGACCGGCGATCGGTTCGAAAAGGAAGAGCTCGACTGGCACAAGCGGCTGCGCGACGGCTTCCTGGCCATTGCCCGGGATAATCCTGACCGCTGCGTCGTCATCTCGGCCGCCCAGTCGGAAGAGGCGCTGGAGGCGGCGATCTGGGAGGCCGTGAGCCAGCGCTTTCCCGAGCTGCTGCGCGGTTCGCAAGCGTGAACGACCCCGACGCGCTTGAGGGCATTGCCCCACCGGAACACCGTCAGCGCGCGCGTGGGCACGAGAATGCGCGGGCCGCCATTCTTGCCCAACTGGCCGACCGCCGCCTGCCGGGCGCCATCCTGCTGCATGGCCCGCGGGGCATCGGCAAGGCGACCTTTGCCTTCGAACTCGCCGCCGCGATCCTGACCGCCACTGGCGACGAGCCGGCGCATCGGGTAGCGGAGCAGGTGGGGGCGCTGTCCCATCCCAATCTCTTCCTGCTGCGTCGCCGTCCCAAGGACGGCAAGGGCTACTACACCGTCATCCGCGTGGAGGATGTGCGCGATATCCGGGATTCTTTGCACCATACGCGGGGCCGGTCGGGGCACCGCATCGCCATCATCGACAGCATCGACGACTGCAATCCCTCGGCCGCCAACGCCCTGCTCAAGACGCTGGAAGAGCCGCCAGCCGACACAATCTTCCTGCTGATCTCGCACCGGCCCGGCCAGCTGCTGCCGACCATCAAGTCGCGTTGCCACAACCTGGCATTGCGGCCGGTGGGCGGCGACGATGTGCGAGCCGTGTTGCTGGAGCACGATCCGGCCCTGGGCCAGGCCGAACTCGACCGCGCCATTGCGCTGGCCGGTGGTCGGCCGCGGCGTGCTTTCGAGACGCTGGCTCTGGAACCGGAATCCGCATTGGGTGCCCTCCAGGCCTGGCTCTCGAACCCGGCACAGCATGCTGCCGGCGTCGGCATGAAGCTGGCCGATGTGCTGGGCGCCGACACCCAAAGCACTGAACTCAGCTTCGCCCGCGAGATGCTGGACGACTGGATTGCCGATGAGGCCCGCAACGCCGCCATGCAGCCGCAGGCCCGCATGCGCCTTGCCTCGGCTAACGAGCTATGGGACAAGGCACACGCCCTCTTTGCCGAGGCCGATGATATCAATCTGGACATGAAGCAGACCCTCGTCGCCATTTTCGACGCGATCAGGAAGCATGCTGCAATGACCGCCTCCAATTCTGCCGAGCCCCAATGACCACCAAGCCGTTCTACGTCACCACAGCGATCTCGTATCCCAATGGCGCGCCGCATATCGGGCACGCCTACGAGATGATCGCCACCGACGCCATTGCCCGGTGGAAGCGCCTGGAAGGCCGCGAGGTCTATTTCCTCACCGGCACTGACGAGCACGGCATCAAGATGGTGCAGACGGCTGCCACCCAGGGCGTCACGCCGCGCGAGCTGGCCGACCGCAACTCCGCCGAGTTCCGGAGGCTGGCCGAAGCGCTCAACATTTCCAACGACGATTTCATCCGCACCACCGAGCAGCGCCATCACGAGGCGAGCCAGGCGATCTGGAAGAAGATGGCCGCCAGCAACAATGGCGACATTTTCCAGTCGACCTACAAGGGCTGGTACTCGGTTCGCGACGAGGCCTATTTCGACGAAGGCGAGCTGACCGAAAAGGATGGCAAGAAGTTCGCGCCATCGGGCGCCGAAGTGACCTGGGTGGAAGAGCCCACCTACTTCTTCCGCCTCTCGGCCTATCAGCAGAAGCTGCTCGACCTCTACGAGTCCAACCCCGATTTCATCGCTCCCAAGGAGCGCCGCAACGAGATCATTTCGTTTGTGAAGGGCGGGTTGCAGGATCTCTCGATCTCGCGCACCACCTTCGACTGGGGCATTCCGGTGCCCGGCGCTGAAGGCCACGTGATGTATGTGTGGGTCGACGCCCTCACCAATTACATCACCGGCGTCGGCTTCCCCGACGAGGCCAGCGAGCTGTTCAAGAAGTTCTGGCCGGCGGACCTGCATGTCATTGGTAAGGACATCATCCGCTTCCACACCGTCTATTGGCCGGCTTTCCTGATGAGCGCCGGCATCGCGGTGCAGCACCGCGTCTTTGCGCATGGCTTCCTCACCGTCGACGGCCAGAAGATGAGCAAGTCGCTCGGCAACGTCATCGACCCGTTCGAGCTGATCGCCGAATTTGGCGCCGACGCCGCCCGCTACTTCTTCCTGCGCGAAGTCTCGTTCGGCAATGACGGTGATTACAGCCACGACAAGCTGGTGCTGCGCGTCAATGCCGATCTCGCCAACAACCTGGGCAACCTGGCCCAGCGCTCGCTGTCGATGATCAACAAGAACTGCGACGCCAGGGTGCCGCAACCCGGTCCGCTGACCGAAGCCGATCAGGCGATCATCGCCGAGGTCGGTCAGGCGATCGATGCCGCGCAGAAGGCCATGGACGAGCAGCTCGTCCATGAGGCCACCGGCGCGATCATCGCGGCGCTGAGCTCGGCCAACAACTACTTTGCCGGGCAGGAGCCCTGGGCGCTGAAAAAGACCGACCCGGACCGCATGGCGACCGTACTCTACGTTACGGCCGATACGGTTCGCCGACTGGCGATCCCCATGCTCGCCTTCGTCCCCGCTTCGGCAGCCCGTTTGCTCGACCAACTCGGCGTGCCGCAGGAAGAACGCCAGCTTTCTGCAAGCAAGCTTGAGGCAGGCTTGCAGCCCGGAACCGAGCTGCCTGTCCCGCAAGGCGTGTTCGCCCGCCTCGAACGCAAGGCAGAATAGCCATGCTGATCGACAGCCATTGCCACCTCGATTTCGAGGCGCTGGCCAACGATATCGACGGCGTGCTGGCCCGCGCCGCGGCTGCCGGCGTCACCGGAATGGTGACGATATCCACACATGTGGACAAGTTTTCCACATACGCCGCGATTGCGGAACGTTATGCGAACGTCTGGTGCTCGGTGGGGACCCATCCCCATCACGCCGATGCGGAGTTGCATATTCAAGTAGATGATCTTGTCCGCCTAAGTGCCCATCCGCGCTGCGTTGCCATCGGCGAAGCAGGGCTCGACTACTTCTACGACAACGCTCCGCGCGAAGCCCAGGCAACTGGCCTGCGCCGCCACATCGCGGCGTCCCGCATCACCGGTCTTCCACTGGTTATCCACAGCCGCCAGTGCGACGACGACATGGCCGCCATCCTCATCGAGGAAACCGGGCAGGGTGCGTTCCCCTTCGTGTTGCATTGCTTCACAGCCGGTGTCGGCTTGGCGCGCACGGCCCTCGATCTGGGCGGCTACATCTCCTTTTCCGGCATCATCACCTTCAAGAATGCCGAAGAGATCCGCGACGTCGCCAAATTCGTCCCGGCCGGTCGGTATCTCGTTGAAACCGATGCCCCTTATCTGGCGCCGATCCCGCATCGCGGCCAGTCCAACGAGCCCAGCTTCGTGCGCCACACGGCCGAAAAACTGGCCGAGGTGCGCGGCATAGGCCTGGAGCAACTGGGCCGCGAAACCACCGCCAATTTCACCCGCCTGTTCGCCAAGACGGGGCTCGCCTGACCGATGCCCGCCGCCCAGAGGATCGTCGCGACCATACTGGGCTGCGGATCGTCCGGCGGCGTGCCGCGCATCGGCAATGTGTGGGGCGATTGCGACCCCACCGAGCCGCGTAACCGGCGCCTGCGCTGCTCGCTGCTGCTCGAAGGCTGGAGCGAGGGCAGCGACACGCCTACCCGCATCGTGATCGATACCGGCTGCGACCTGCGCGAACAGATGCTGGCGGCCAGGGTCGATCGCGTCGAGGCGGTGCTCTATACCCATGCCCATGCCGACCATACCCACGGCATTGACGATCTGCGCGTGCTGGCGCTGCACAATCGCCGCCGCGTCGACGTCTATTTCGATGCCGAGACGGGTGCCCGACTGCGCGAAGCCTTCGGTTACTGCTTCGTGTCGCCACCGGGCAGCGACTATCCGCCCATCCTCAACGCGCATGAAATTGTTGCGGGTGACGTCCTCGAAGTGGATGGTCCCGGCGGTTCGATCACCATCACGGTGTTCGAACAGACCCACGGCAACATCTCGTCGCTGGGTTTTCGCGTCGGCAATGTCGCCTATTCCTGCGATCTCTCAGGCTTTCCCGAGGTATCGTTCCCGGCCATTTCCGGCCTTGATCTCTGGATCATCGACGCCTTGCGGCCGACGCCACATCCGAGCCACCTGAGCCTGCCCGAAACGCTGGACTGGATCGCCCGCTTCGGACCGAGGCAGGCTGTGCTGACCAACATGCATATCGATCTGGACTATGCGCGCACCGAAGCCGAAACGCCTGGCAACGTGACGCCAGGCTTTGACGGAATGCGGATCGATGTGATGACGGGAACTATCCTCAACCGCTAGGGGACTGGCCGGTCAGGCTACGGCCCAGGCTCGGGAACCCATCGCCCGCTTTCGGTGCGCGTCAGCCTTGGCGAAGCCAGGGGTGCCACGATGCGATCCTGCCATCGGGCCAGCGTGGCGCGCCATTTGACGCCCTGCAGCATGGCAGCGGCGATGGTCACGGGCTCGACACCTGCTCGCTCCAGCAGCGTCAGCACAGCCGTCATCGACGTTCCCGAACTGATCACGTCATCCACCACGGCCACGCGCCGCCCTGCCAGCAAAGGCAGTGAGCGCGGGTCGAGATAGATGGTCTTCTGCTGGTCGGGGCTGGTGATCGACGACATCGGCGCCGACAGGTCCTGGCGATACCAGAATTTGCGCGACGTTCCCAAGGCGACCATGCGCGAATGGCCAAGCCGGCGCGCCACATTGCTGGCCAAGGGCAGTCCGAGCGTGGGCACGCCGACGATAACGTCCGGTACGCAGGGTCGCAGCAGGGCAGCCATCGTCTCGGCCAGGGCGTCCTCGAGCGCGAAACTGGCCTGATTGATGATCAGCGAGGCAACCGCTGTCGTGCCGTCACCCGGCAGGATGCGGATCGGCAGCAGCACTTGCCGACCATCGGGCAAGGCGGCCGGGAAGCCCTCGGCAAAGCCCGCAGCGGGAGAGCGGTCGAACGTGCCTGCCGGCTCGACGACCTGCCAATATTGATGCGGTTCGAGGGGCAAAGGCAGCGCTTCCTTGCTGGGCGCCGGCAAATGATGGATGCTGGCGTGACTGGATTTTCAAGAGCTTAGCAACCCATGACATCAGGGGACAACGATCCATTCGAGATCGAGGCGATGATCGCGCTGCGGCACGACCTGCATGCCCATCCCGAGCTTGGCTTCGAGGAAATCCGCACCAGCGACATCGTTGCCCGTTCCCTGGCAGAGGCCGGCATCACGGTGCATCGCGGGCTGGGCAAAACCGGCGTCGTGGGCACGCTCAAGGTTGGCGATGGTCCTCGTCGCATTGCCCTGCGGGCCGACATGGACGCCCTGGCAATGCCCGAGCTGACCCAACGCGATTACCGGTCCACCGTCGCCAACACCATGCATGCCTGCGGTCACGACGGGCATACGGTGATGTTGCTGGCCGCCGCGCGCCACCTGGCGCGCAGCCGCCGGTTTTCCGGCACCGTGCATTTCATCTTCCAGCCGGCCGAGGAGGGCCGAGGCGGCGCCAGGGCCATGATCGAGGATGGCCTGTTCGACCTGTTCCCAACGGACGCCGTCTATGGCCTGCACAACATGCCGGGCCTCGCTCCCGACGAGATGGCCGTCGTGCCGGGGCCGCAACTGGCCTCATCCGATAGTTGGGAGGTGACATTCCACGGCGTCGGCACCCATGGCGCAAAGCCGCATCTGGGGCGGGATGCCATCACGGCGGCGGCGCAGTTTCTTAGCGCGATCCACACCGTCGTCGCGCGCCGGGTCGATCCGCTACAGCCCGCAGTGGTCAGCGCCTGTGCCCTTGCCGCTGGTGACTTTCGCGCGCTCAATGTCATTCCCGACGATGTCCGCATCGGCGGCACGGCGCGGGCCTATTCGGCGGCGGTTCGTGACCAGCTCGAGGCGGAGATCGGCAGCCTGGCGGCGGGGATCGCGTCGGCGTTTGGCATCACCTGCAGCTATAGCTTCATTCGCCGCATTCCGCCGGTCTTCAACGACGCCACGGTGACGGCTGCCGCGCTTTCCGCCGCGCAAGCGGCAACCGGACGCCCCGTTGTCATCGACTTCCCACCGTCCACCGCCGGCGATGACTTCGCAGAATTCAGCAACCGCGTCCCGGGTTGCTATGTCTGGCTGGGTAACGGCCCGGCCGAGGACGGGGCTCTGCATCACAATTCGCGGTATGATTTCAACGATGCAGCGATCGTCACCGGCGCGCGCTACTGGACGGCGCTGGTGGAGCAGGAGCTGCGCTAGCGGAAGCCACTTGCCAGCAGTGCCAGCGCGGCCGGCGCATCCACGCGCATGGCGACCGACACGGGTTGCCCCGTGTCCTCATGTTCGACAAGGCCGCCGGCATCGGGTCCGTCGCTCAGATCCACCGATACGCGCCGCATCTCGATCTCGAACAGCTCCGGCGCCAGGGCGAGCAGCATGACGCAGGGGTCGTGCAGCGGCCGACTGAGCTTGCCCTCGTGCCAGTAAGCCGTCAGCAGGTCGGCGGCCATATTGCCCGCTGTCGTGCCGCGCAGTGCTTCGACATAGGCTTCGTCCGCGCGAACCTTCCGCGTCACGTCGAGCGGGATGACGATGGTCCTGAGCGCGGCATGCAGCACCATCGCCGTCGCTTCCGGATCGGAGGCGAAGTTGAACTCGGAACCGGGCCCGGCATTGCCCGGCTCGTGGATCGTGCCGCCCATGCAGATCAGTGTGCCAATCCGATCGGCAGCATCGGGGTGTTCATTGATGAGCTTGCCGATATTGGTCAGCGGGCCAAGCGCCAGAATGTCGATCGAGCCGCTCGGCGCCTGGCGCAGGGTTTCCGCCAGCCAGGCCACCGCGCCGAGGCGGGGTGGGACCAGTGGCTCGGGCAGCGTCAGTCCGCGCAAGCCGTCGCTGCCATGGATCACCAACGCGTCGATATTGCTGCGCAGCATCGCCTCGGAGGCGCCGGCCACCACCGGCACCTCGCTTCGGTCAAGCATGGCGAGCAGGCCCCCTGCATTGCGCGTGGTGCGCTCCAGGCCGATATTGCCGGCCACGGTCGTGATGCCGGCAACGTCAAAGCGCCCGCTGGTCAGCGCGAAAAGGATGGCGATGGCATCGTCGAGGCCGGGATCAGTATCGATGACGACTCGTCTGTTCATGGGGGAAGCCAGCACCATTTCGAACACCTTCACAAGACCCCTGCGGGGGATGCGGCATCGATTTCGCCTACGGCGCCGCGCCGTCAATGCGTGTCATCTCGGCGCGGAACGCCTGGGCAATCTGCATGGCGTCGCGCAGCACCTTCCGGCGCTCCAGCGTCTGCACCGCGTTGCCGCGCTTCAGCCAGCGTCCGGCGACCAGCGTGTCGGTGACGTCACTGGGGTCCGCCGCAAAGACCAGCATGGAGTAGGGGTCGTAGATTGGGTGGAGGCGGCTGGCGTCCAGGCTGATCCGGATCAGGTCCGCCTGCTTGCCCGCCTCGATCGACCCTACCTGCTCACTGAGCCCCAGCACGCGCGCGCCCTCGATCGTCGCCATGCGGACAACCTCGCGCGCCGGCAGCGGCTTGCGCGACCCGGCCAGTAGCTTGGCAAACATCGACACCGGCGCGAATTGGGCGAACAGGTCGAGGGTGTTCCCGCTCATCGGGCCGTCCGTGCCGATGCCGACTGGAATCCCGGCCTGGCGCATGGCCTCCACGCGGGCAATGCCGCGGCCAGCCTTGCCGTTGGACCGCGGGTTGGTTGCCACGCCCACGCCAGCCAGCGCCATGGCGGCGATGTCATCGTCATCAAGATGGAGACAGTGGGCGCAGATCAGGCCGCGCTTGAGCAGTTCGGACCGACGAACCACCTCGACACTGGAGGTGCCGTGGTTGTCGCGCGCCCAATCCACCTCGAGCTGGCTCTCCGCCAGATGGATCTGCACTGGCACTTGAGGATGCGCATCCGACCAGGCCGCGATCCGCCCCATGACCTCAAGGCCGGTGGAGTAGGGGGCATGCGGGGCAATGGAGGGCGTGACCAGCGCGTGGCCGGCAAAGGCGTCGACAAGATGCTCGACCCTGGCGAAACCCTCGTCGAAACTCCGGTGGTCCGGAGCGCTGAAATCGGCCAGGGTCTGCCCGACAATACCGCGCAGTCCGGCCGCCTTGAGGACGCTACCGACCTCGGCCTCGAAGTAATACATATCGGCGACCGTGGTCACACCGGCCTCGATCATCTCCAGCGCAGAGAGGGCCGAGCCGACCCGGACCATTTCGGCTGAAACGAACTTGCGCTCCAGCGGCAGGATGTAGCGATAGAGGCGGTCGTCGACATCCTCTGCCAGCCCGCGAAACACCGACATGCCCATATGGCAGTGCGTGTTGACCATGCCCGGCATGACGATGTCGCCGTCGCAATCGACGATCTCGGCGCCCGGAACCATGGGTGGAGTCCCACCGCCGACCGCCTTGATCACCGTCCCCTCGATATGGACCCAGCCCCTCGCGTGTTCGGCCATCGCAGTGTCGATGGTCAGCACCCAGGCATTGGTCAGCAGCATGCTCATTCCGGCGCGAGGATGGTGCACTGTTCGGGCACCGGCACGAGCTTGACGTTGACGCCCGGGTCCAGCGGCCGGGTCAGGGGGCCATTGGCGATGAGGGCTCCTGCGGCTCCCGAGGTCTGGTACTGGTAGGCGCGCCCGAGGTAGGTGCGCAGCCCCAGGGTCGCGGGAATGCCCTCGACGCTGGCACTATCCGCAACGGCCAGTCCGTCGGCGCGACATGCCAGCACGAAACGATCGGGGATGTGGCCGAACTGTTCCAACGACAGCGTCAGCGTCACCCCGCCTTCGGCCCGGGCCGTGATCTTGGCGCCATCGCGCCCCACGACGCTCATGGCGATCAGGTTCTCGAAACCGACGAAACGGGCGACGAAGGCGTTGGCGGGCCGCTGATAGAGGCGCTCGGGCGTATCGAGCTGCATGATCCTTCCCCGATGCATGATGGCAACCCGGTCGGAAATGGAGAACGCCTCTTCCTGGTCGTGGGTGACATAGACCGAGGTGGTGCCGTTAGCCCGCTGCAACTGACGAATTTCGACGCGCATGTCGATGCGCAGCTTGGCATCAAGGTTGGATAGCGGCTCGTCGAACATCAGCAGGGGCGGCTCGATGACCAAGGCCCGGGCCAGCGCCACGCGCTGCTTCTGGCCTCCGGAAAGAGCGCCGGGCAGGCGGTCGGCGAGCGGGGCGAGGCCGACGCGTTCGAGCATGGCGTTGATCCGCCTGGCTTTTTCAGTGCCGGAGATGCCGCGCTGTTTGAGGCCGAAGCCAACATTGTCGGCGACCGACAAGTGGGGGAACAGCGCGTAGTTCTGGAATACCAGCCCGATGTCGCGCTGGTGTGGCGGCAGGCGGGTGAGGTCTCGGCCTCCCAGGGTGATGGTGCCCGAAGTGGGCTGGAGAAATCCGGCGACGAGGCGGAGCGTCGTGGTCTTGCCACACCCGCTGGCGCCGAGGAGGGAGACGAGTTCGCCTTCGGCAACGTTTAGCGAGAGATTTTCAAGCACTTGGGTGGTGCCGTAGTGTGCAGAGATCGACTGCAGTGCGAGGGCTTGGGTCATGGTTATCTGGCCAGGAAGGTCAGGCCGAGCGTGCGCTCGACGACGGCCATCACGGCCACGGTGAGGAGCATCAGGAGCACCGAAACCGATGCAACAGTGGGGTCGAAGAACTGCTCCATATGCGCCAGTAGCTGGATGGGCAGGGTGCTAAGTCCAGGCCCCGTCAGGAAAATCGAGATCGAGACATCGTTGATCGAGGTGATGAAAGCCAGGATGAAAGCCGCGATGACGCCCGAGCGGACATTGGGCAGCAGGATGGTGAAGAAGGTTTTGAGCGGCGGCGAACCGAGGCTGATGGCGGCTTCCTCGATGGAGAAATCAAAGGAGGCCAGCGAGGCCGAAATTACCCTTACGACATAGGGCAGAACCAGCAAGGCGTGTCCGAAGAGCAGCGCAAGGTAGATCGGACTGTTGTACTGAACCGCGACATTTTTCAGCAAAGAGAAACCGAGAACCAGTTCGGGCACCAAAACCGGCAGTACGAACAGGGTCGACAGCCATCCCGGCAGCTGGACGCGATGGCGATTGAGCGCATAGGCGGCCGGAATGCCTATGATTAGCGCGATGAATGTCGAGAGCAGCGCGATCTGCAGGCTGGTGAAGATCGTTCGCCGGAACGCGTCGATCTGGAAGATGTTCTCGAACCAGCGCAGCGACAGGCCCTGTGGTGGGAAGGTGAGATAGGTGGTGTCGCTCACCGCGGCACCGAGCACGATGATCAATGGCCCCACGAGGAACATGAAGACGAGAACCGTGCCTGATATCAGGAGGGGATGGATCTTCCGGGGCATCATACGGCCATCGGATTGAGGCGCCGGGCGATGCGCGTCATCAGCAGCACGATGGTGATGGTGATCACCACCATGACGGCAGCAATTGTCGAGGCCGCGACCCAGTCGAAGGTCACCATGGCCTGCTGATACATCAGCGTCCCCATCATCATCACCTGCTCGCCGCCCAGCAGTTGCGGGGTGGCGTAAGAGGTGAAACTGCCGGTAAAAACCAGCACGGCCCCGACGATGAGGCCCGGCACGGCCAATGGCAGCGTGACCTGCATGAAGGTCGCCGATGGCTTGGCGCCGAGCGAGGCTGAGGCCTGGATGAGATCGTCGGGAATGCCTTCGAGCACGCCCACCAGGGTGAGGATCATCAACGGCACGAAGAGATAGACCATGGCCACGATCACCGCGCCCTGGGTGTAGAGCATGGTCAGCGGCTCGCTGATGAGGCCCAGCTTGAGCAGGGTCGAGTTGAGGATGCCGTTCTTGCCCAGAATGATCAGCCAGGCAAAGGAGCGGACGACCACCCCGGTCAGCAGCGGGAATACAGCTGCTACGATCAGGATGGATTTGAGCCAGCCGGGCGCGCGCGACACGACATAGGCGGTGAGAAACCCGATAACCAGGGCAATGGCGGTGGTCGCCAGCGATATCTGGATGGTCCGCAACAGGACCGTGCGGCGGAAACTGCTGCCAAAGAAGGCGACATACGTCGCAAGCGGGCCGCCCGGCGTGGTGAACGTCGTGACGATCGTCGCCAGAACGGGCAATACGAGGAAAACCACGATCAGCAGGGTCGCGGGGGAGGCCAAGGTCCAGCCGGCGAAGCGTTTCATGGTGAGACCCGATTGCCACTAGTGGCCGATTCTAACGCCGCGTCATTCCCGCGAAAGCGGGAATGACGTCGTGGGTTTGAAGGATGGAGGGCCAGGGCCCGCATCCGGGGGTTACATGCCGAATATCTCGTTCCAGCGATCGACCCAGCCGCCCTTGGCGGCGTTCATCTGGACGTAATCGATGCGCTGCAGGCCGGCGATCAGGTCGGCGCCATAGGTCCAGAGCGCCGCCTGCTCGGGCGTCAGGGTGACCGAGGTGTTGACGGGCGCGTCGACGCCCTGTTCGGCCAGTTGCTGCTGGATTTCCGGCGACAGGATGAAGTTGATGAACTCGTAGGCCAGGTCCGGTTCGGCGGCGCCGGTGGGGATGTTGACGGTGTTGAGCGTGGCGATCGAGCCTTCGGCAAGGTCGGACCAGACAACTGACGGGACCGCGGCTTGAATCTGGCCGAGGGTGAAGTCCTGCGCGATGGCGGCGCTGATTTCACCGGTCGAGAACAGATTGATCATTTCGGAGCCGGTATTGTAGTTCTTGACGACGTTCGGCTTCAGAGCCTCGACGGCGGCAAAAGCGGCGTCGGCATCGGCGAAAGCGTCAACACCGGCATGCTCGCCGGCCTTCATCACCACCATCGGCCCGGCGGTGGTTGTGATGCCCGGCAGCGACAGTGATGCCGCCAGGTCCTCGCGCCACAGATCGTTCCATGACGAGATGGGGGTCGTGACCTTGGCCGAGTCATAGACGATGCCGACACGACCGATGGTGTAGGCCGGGCCATAGCCGCCCTGCGGGTCCTTGGCCAGATCGTAGATGCCTGCAAGGTTGGGAAGCTTGGCAGGATCGATCTTCTGGAACAGGCCTGCCTCGATGCCCTGCTGGCTGAAGCTATCGGAGAAATAGGCGACGTCGACGCCGGCGCCGTTGCGGATCTGCAGCTTGTTCAGGCGCTCGCCATTGTTGCCGGTCTCGAACACGATGTCGCAGCCACACTGCTCGCGAAACGGCGCCAGGACTATCGATTCGAGTTTTTCGCCATTAAAGCCCCACCAGGAAATGGTCAGGGTTTTGGCGGCGGCAGGGGCGGCCGAAAGCAGGGCCGCGCTTGAGAGGGCCAACGCAGCGACAGCGAAATTCTTCATATCGGAAAGTCCTTGCAACGTGGGCCGCGGGTGAGGGAGGGCAGCCGCCAGCTCGGAGCCTATTTTTGTAGCGGTCCCTCCGCAAGCCTATTGTTTGGGCTATGTGGCTGAAGCGGCCCTTAATTCTTGCTGGGAGCGTAGGCGACGGAGGCAGCATAGAGCGCGACCAGGCGATCGAGCCTGGCCTCTTCAACGAGCGTGATCATTGGTGTGCCGAGCCGGCCGGACGGGTCCACCACCGTCATGCCGCGGGTGATGCCGGGCGCAAGGGCTACATCGACCGAAGCGCGGACGGATTTGGTCACGATCCCGGGCTCGATGACAACGGCGGCTGCCAGCGGGTCGACGAAGCGGAAATTGTCGCCGCCGCCATATCCGGCAATGGTGTGCCGGGCGTGGCGCGCCAACGCCGCCGAGAAGGCCTTTTCGGGACTGTCGGACAGGGATGCGAACAACTCGTCGACGTCGCCCCCGGTCATGCTGTGGGTGACGCAAGGCTCCCAGGGCACCACGACGATTTCGATATCGGCACCGAAGACGATCGCAGCCGCTTCCGGGTCGGCATAGATGTTGAATTCGGCTGCCGGCGTCGTGTTGCCGCGACCGTATACGGTGCCACCCATGATGGTGAGCTGGCCGATGCCATTGATGATGGATGGCTCGAGGCGCAGCGCCATGGCCAGATTGGTCAGCGGTCCGATCATCAGGATGTCGACTTTCTCGCCACGGTCGCCCGCCTCGCGGAAGGTCGTGCGCAGGAAGCCGATGGCGTCATCGGTGGCGATATCGGCGGTATGCAACGGGCGAGGGGCGCCGCCCAGCCCGTCTTCGCCATGGATGTACTTGGCGTCGATGATGGCCTGGGTCAGTGGCCGGCCGAGCCCTTTGTGCACCGCCGACGTGGCACCGACCACGGCCAGCGTGGACAGGATGTTGCGGGTGGCGGCGTCAACACCGACATTGCCGAATACCGTCGTGATTGCGTCGGGGGTGCGCCCGGCTGCGATCAGCATCAACAGGGCCTGCGCATCGTCCACGCCGCCATCAGTGTCCAGGATCAGTTTACGCTTCGTCACTCGAGCTACCTTTCGTGCCGCTTCAACATGCGGTCAGAAGTCTTTGTTTGATTATGAGTTAGTCTCGTTGAATATCGGGATAAGGCTAGTCCGGCAAGGCTGGACCTTGGCAGGCCAACTCGCGGGCCGGGATGATCGTCCCGGGTTGCCGAAGCACCTGCATCCCTGCATGTTTGCGTCCGACGGGCCTCTCGTTGCCGCTCGTGCTGCGGAGCATTTGAAAGTATGATATGAGTCACATTTTCAGTTAGATAGTAGATTTGGCTAAACAAGTGAATTAGCAAATATCCGAAGGCTACGCGATATGACCGACGGTCCTGACGACCTGCTGATCAACGCCTCAGACGAAGTCCGCATTCGCCAGCATCTGGCGTTGGTTGCCCTGGGCAAGCGCGGGGCGGACCGTGCCATCCGCGTCGGTCGCTTGCTTGATGTCAACGGTCGCCGCTGGCACGACGATCAGGAGATCGTGGTGTCCGGTCGTCGCATCGCCTGGGTGGGACCTTCAGGGACCTATCCCGGGACGGTCGAGCAGCATGTCGATCGCTTGCACCTGTCGGCCGTGCCGGGCTTTGGCGAGGTGCACAAGCACATCGAATCCAGTCACCTGACGCCGGAATGGGAGGCGGCATTGGTGCTGCCGCATGGTTGCACCTGGACCTGCGAAGCCAGCCACGAATTTTCCAACGTGAACGGACCGCGTAATCTCGAATTCTGGCTGAAAGCCCGGCTGGCCGGTTCGCCGATGAAGATATTTCCATTGCCTGGATCGGCAGTGCCGCCCACGGCCTATGAATGGGGCGGCGGCCATTTCGGCTACGATGAGCAGCGCGATTTCCTGACCAGCCAGATGATGGTGGCCGGGCTCGACGAAGTGATGGACTGGCCGGCCGTATGGAACCCGGACAACCCGTCCTACGAGCGGCTCTGGGGCATGATCCGCGCCACCTTCGAACAGCGTGGCGTGGTGGAAGGCCATGCGGCGGGCATGCGGGCCATCGACGATATCAATGCCTTCGCCGCGGCGGGCATGGCATCGGACCACGAAGCCTGGACGGCCGAGGAGGTGGCCGACAAGCTGCGGCGCGGTCTGTTCATGGAAATCCGCCCGCATTCGCTCAAGGAGATCATCGGGGGCTTGCTGGCCTCGGGACAGAAGGATTGGTCGCAATTCGCCCTCTGCACCGATGATCGCTCCTGTTCGGACACCATGAAGCTGGGGGCCACGGACCACAATGTCCGCCTGGCCATTGAGGCCGGTCTGAGCCCGGAGGTTGCTATCCAACTGGTGACGATCAATCCGGCCCGTCATATGCGGCTGACGCCGTGGGTCGGGTCGATCGCGCCCGGCAGGTTCGCCGATCTGGTGTTGCTAGACGATGTTGCCAGCCTCTCGATAGCGGAGGTCTGGTCCGATGGCGCTCAGGTTTCCCGGGGCAGGGAGTATGTAGGGGCCCTGCCGTCCATCGTCTGGCCGGAATGGGCGACCCGGACGGTCAAGATAGACCGCGAGCTGACCGCCGCGGACTTCGCCATTGCCGCGCCAGCTGGTCGGCCGAGCGTCAACGCGGCGCTGTTGCGGCCATTCCATTGGTCCGACACGTTCATCACGGCGGAACTGCCTGTCAGTGATGGCCTGGTGCAGCGGGATGCGAGCCGCAACATCACCAAGTTCGCCATTGTCGACCGGTTCTCGGGTGAGGGTAAGACCTCCCGCATGTTCTGGCTGGGCACGGGGCCTCGCACCGAGGACACGGCGCTGGCCTGCTCGATGGGGCACGACAAGCATAATATCTGGGTGGTCGGTTCATCCGACGCCGCCATGGCCAAAGCGGTCAATGCGTTGCGCGAAAACCAAGGCGGCTGGGCGCTGGTGGGGCGCGGCGCATTGCTGGCCACCGTGCGCTACGAGGTCGGGGGACTGATGACCTGTCGCCCCGCCGCGGAACTCGATGCGGAAATGCAGGCGCTGTATCGCGCCGGCGAAACCATCGAGTGGATGTACGAACCCACCTTCTCGCCGCGCTGGTGGCCGGGTTTCCCCGAGCGGCTGGCCTTCGCCACTCTGACCTGCGCACCCTGGCGCTGGGTGCTGGTCGCACCGTCGCCGCTGGCGCCAGAAGGCTTTGTCAACGTGGCGACCGGGGAGACGCACCCGATCGTCTGGTGATCAACGGAACGCCGGGATCACGTGCCGGCCGTAGCCAGCAATGATTTCTTCCTCGTCGCCGCTATCGAGATAGATGTTGAACTGGGTGACGCCAGCATCCTTGAGGGCGTGCATCTTGGCGATGTGATCGTCAGGCTCCCCGAGCACGCAGAAGTTTTCCACCACATCGGGCGTGATGAAGTCGAGGAATGGATTATCCGACTGCCCATGCTTGGAATAATCGTAGCCCCGGCGCTTTTCGATGTAGCTGGTCAGGCTGGCCGGGACCTTGTCGCTGTCGGCACCGTATTTTTCGACGATATCGGCCACATGGTTGCCCACCATGGCAGGAAACCACTTGGTCGCCTCGATCGCGCGAGCCTTGTCGCCGAAATAGGCCGGCGCGGCGGCCATGGAGCGGAACTTGGACATGTCCTTGCCCGCGGCCTTGCCCGCATCGATGCACTGATCGGTGAACCACTTGCAAAGGCCGGGATCGGCAAGCTGCAGCACCACGCCGTCGGCGTGTTCGCCGGCGGTCTTGAGGGCGAGCGGGCCATAGGCGGCGATCCAGCTCGGCATTTCATGGCCGACGGCCCAGGGAAACTTCACCGCTGCCGGGATTTCGCCGTAGGAGACTTCCTCGCCGCGCACCATGGCCTGGGTCTTGGCAATGAAGTCGGCGACGCGGGCCAGTGTGGCCGGTTTCTTGCCCATGACGCGCATGGAGCTGTCGCCGCGGCCGACGGCGAGGTCGAAGCGGCCGCCGCTCTGCTTGGACAGCGAGCCGAAGATGGAGGCGGCAACCGACCAGTCGCGCACGTCAGGATTGGTCACCAGTGGACCGAAGCGCATGTTGGTGGTGTGTTCCATGCACATGGCGATGGCGGCATAGCAATCGCGCCACAGGATGTGGGAGTCATAGAACCAGCAATAGCTGAAGCCGGCATATTCGGCGGCACGCACCAGGTAGCGGGCGCGCTCGGCCTCGATGAAGCCCTTGAAGGTGATGCCGAATTCCATGAGCGCCTCCCGATGCCACCGGTCGAAATTTGACCAGTCGATCAAATTTTTGAGTTGCCGCCGCGTGATTGTCAATCGCAATCGCGCGGCGTTATCGATTTAGCCCGGCAAGTCGTAGGCGATCAGCGGGCGGCCGCTAGCGGGGTGGCGCAAGACGGTGACCTCGACGCCATAGACCGAACGCAGCAAGGTGGGTGTCAGCACGTTGTCGGGCGGGCCCGCTGCAACCGGCCTGCCGTCGTGCAACAGGATCAGGCGATCACAGAAACCTGCCGCGAGATTGAGATCGTGCAGCGCCAGCAACACCGTGCCGCCGGCCTTGGCGCGTTGCTGCAACAAGCTCAGCGTGGCCAATTGCGCGTGCACATCGAGGTGGCTGGTCGGCTCGTCCAGCAGCAGCAGGCGCGGCTGCTGCGCCAGGGCGCGGGCAATCTGGATACGCTGTTGCTCGCCCCCCGAGAGGGTGTGGTAGAGCCGCTCGGCGAAGCTGGTCATATCGACGGACGCCAGGGCGGCGTCGGTGACGCCGGCGTCTTCGGGGCTGGGGGAGACTTGCCACACCGTCTGGAACGGGATGCGTCCCAGCATGATTACGTCACGCGCGGTCAGCCGGGCGTCGGTGCCGACGCTCTGTTCGACGAAAGCGGCGAGCTGCGCGCGGCTGCGGCGCGGCATGGCCAGCAGGTCGGCGCCGTCGTAGGTGACCGAGCCGCTCTCGATGGGCGTCAGCCCGAGGATGGCGCGCAGCAGCGTGGATTTGCCGGCGCCGTTGGGCCCGATAAGGCCGGTCACGGTGCCGGGTTCGGCGACCAGGTCGACCGCATCGAGGATGGTTCGCCCCCCCAGCTGCACGCGGACATTGCGAACTGATAGCCCGCCCGTCATGTAATCCGCCTGTAGCGCAGCAATACGGCCAGGAAGATCGGCGCGCCGAGTAGGGCCGTGATGATGCCGACGGGCAGTTCGCGCGGCGCGAACAGGCTACGGGCGGCGGTGTCGGTCCAGATCATGAAGCTGGCGCCAAGCAGCATGGCCAGGGGCAGCAGCACGCGGTGGCGCGAGCCGGTCATCAACCGCACCACATGGGGCACGATGAGACCAACAAAGCCGATGGCACCGCCGATGGAGACCAGAACGCCGGTCAACAGTGCGGTCCCGCCCAGCAGCAGCCAGCGCAGCCTGGCAATATCGACGCCGAGCGATGCGGCAGCGGTGTCGCCAAAGGCGAAGGCGTCGAGCGCGCGGCCGGACAGCAGGATTGGCACGCCCGCCAATGCCAGCGCCGCCAGCACCAGCAGGGCCTCCGACCAGACGACGCCACTGAGTGAACCCATGAGCCAGCTCAGGATCTCGCGGTAGGAATCGCCGGTCGCCGACCAGAAGATCAAGAATGACGTGGCCGCCGCGGCGAGCGCGGAAATGCAGATGCCGGCCAGGATGGCCCGTGTCGGGGTGGCGCCGCCGAGCAGTTGGGTCACCAGCAGCGTCAGTGCCATGGCGGCCCCGGCGCCGAGAAAGGCGCCCAGCGGCATCAGCAGGGCGGCCCCGAGCAGCAGGAATGCAACGGCGCCCAGCGAGGCGCCCGACGAAAGCCCCAGCAGATACGGATCGGCAAGGGGATTGCGCGTCAGCGCCTGCATGACCGCGCCACAGAGTGCCAGGCCAGCCCCTACCGCTGCCGCGGTCAGGACGCGCGGCAGCCGCAATTCCCAGATGATGGCGTCGCGCAAGCGGCCGACCGGGTTCTCGGCGACGAGGCCCAGGTGATATCCGATGGTCTGCCAGACTTCCGATGGCGCGATATCCGCCGGCCCGAACGTCACCGCCAGCACCAGGCTGGCGAGCAGCAACGCCGCCAGGGCCAGCCAGAGGGTGACCAGGGTCCGCTGGTTCACGGCGTGAAGCTGAGGCCGCTCAGTTGCGCTGCCATGTCGGCCGTGGCGCCAACGTTGCGGACACCGGCCTCGGAGGCGGGGAAGGGGACGATGAGGTAGCGCTGGTTGATCACGGCATCGAGCTGGCTGGTGATCGGATTTTCCGCCAGCAGCTTCTTCTTCTGTTCGGCCGAGTTCCACACAGCGTCGACCAGGACGATGACGTCAGGGTTGGCGTCGACGACGGCCTCCCAGCTCGCGGCAACCCAGCCTTCATCGACACCGGCCATGATGTTCTCGAGGCCGAGCGCCTCGAGCATCATCTGCGGCGCGCCGCTGCCGGCGCCGACATAGGGCGCCTTGGTGCCCGACGAATACCAGAGCGCGGTCAGTCCGCGCGAGTCAGGCGTGACGGCGGCCAGGGCCGCCCGCTGTTCCGCGATCAGGGCCTCGGCTGCCGGGGTGGCGTCGAAGATCGCGCCCATTTCGCCGATCTCGGCGAAAACCTCATCGAATGTCAGCTTGGCTGGTTTGATCGAGCGACAGGCAGCGGGCGAAACGTAGGTGGCGACACCAAGGGTCGCGAGGGTTGGGCGTTCGCCCGCGCCGTCGGCAGCGAAATTGCTCTCCCAGCCGCCATAGACAAAGCTCGGCTCTGCCTCGAGTACGACTTCCTGAGATGGCAACTTGTCAGACAGGACGGGCAGGGCCGCCGCGGCTGCCGTCCACGGTTCGGGCGCCTGACCATCCTGGAAGCCAACACCAACGATGCGGTCCTTCAGTCCGAGGGCGAGCAGCATCTCGGTCGCGGTGGATTTGATCGTCACCACCCGTTGCGGCGCCGCGTCGAGCACGACCTCGACCCCGCAATTGTCCAGGGTGAGTGGATAGCTCGTCTGGGCCATGACCTGGACCGACGACAGGGAGAGCACGGCAAGGCTGAGCATTAAGGGAAGGGGACGCACGGGGTTCATTCCTGTTTGACGCGTTTGGATTTTGGAGTTGGCTGAGCGCGAAGCTCGGCCTGTGCGGCCTGGTAGCCGAGCCGATAGGCCTCGGCGGAGCCGAAGCGGAACATGTCGTCGTCGACCGAACGCACCAGCGTGCGGGCGCCGGGCGCGTCGAGACCTGTCACCAGGCGGGCGAGGCCGCGCACCACGGCAACCGGAATGCCGCTGGCCTTGCCTTTGACGAGGTCGGCAGCGCCTGCCAGTTCGTCGGCCAGCACCGTGATGGTGACGTTGAGCGGCCGTCCATTGGCGTCGACGCCGCCGCGCAGGTCGTCGGTGACGATCATTCCCGCGGCGCCGATGGCGACGTCGGTTTGGCCAACGCGCCAAGGGCGGCCCAGGGTATCGGTGATGATGACCCCCAGCGAGACGCCGAACCGGGCGCGGAGGCCTGCACAGAGCGCGCGGGCGGAGCGGTCGGGGTCTTCGGGCAGTCGCAGCGCCAGTCCATCGGGCACATTGGAGGTATCGATGCCGGCGGCAGCCATGATGAGGCCATGCCGTGTCTCGACGATCTGGGTCACACCGCCAGGATGGACACGCTCGGCCACGATGCGAACGGTATCCTGCGCGATGGCCTTTTCGCGATCGGCGACGGGCACCTGCATGCCTTCCGCCTTGGAGACGATCTTGCTGGTGACCACGAGGATATCGCCATCGCGCAGGGCGGCGTCGGAATCGTCGCTCACCGAGGCAGTGATGGCGGCGGCGATCAGGGCGACGAGATCATCGCCCGCGCCGATCTCCGGCAGGCCAGGAATACCCCAGACTGTGTAGCGCGGCATTGGCATGGCTAGGAAAGCGCCCGCAGACGCGGCAGGATTTCCTTGGCGTAGAGCGCAATGAACCGGCTCTGGTCCTCGCCCGGCGCGTGGAACACCAGATGGTCGAAGCCGTAATCCATATAGGTCTTGATGGCCGCCACGTGTTCGTCGGGATCGCTGGAGACGATCCAGCGCTTGGCGATGCGCTCGACGGGCAATTGCGCGGCCAACCGCTCCATCTCGGCGGGATCCTCCACCGAGTGCTTTTCCTCTGCGGAAAGCGACAGGGCGGCCCAGCCGCGCGTGTTGTTCAGCGCAGCATCGGGGTCGGTATCGAATGACACCTTGACCTCGATCATGCGCTCGAAGGGCAGGTTTTCGCGGCCGGATTCGGCACGGCCCACGGCGACATTGGGCAATAGCTGGTCGACATAGAGCTCGGCGCCCTTGCCGGAGGTGCAGATGAAGCCATCGCCGGCGCGGCCGGCATATTTGGCGTTGAGCGGTCCGCCGGCAGCCAGGTAGATCGGCACCATCTTCTCGGGTCGGTCATAGATGGTGGCGTTCTGTGTCTTGTAGAATTCGCCTTCGAAGGTGACGCGATCCTCGCTCCACAGCCGGCGGATCAGCGCCACGGCTTCGCGCAGGCGGGCCGAACGCTCCTTGAGCTCGGGCCAGGCCATGCCGGTCGAGGGAACCTCATTGAGCGACTCGCCGGTGCCGACGCCCAGGATGACGCGATCGGGGAACATGGCGCCCAAGGTACCGAACGCGTGGGCGACTACGGACGGATGGAGACGGAAGGTGGGCGTCAGTACCGAGGTGCCCACAACGATCTTTTCTGTCCGCGCCAAGGCCGCGGCCATCCAGGATGGCGCAAATGGCGCGTGGCCGTCCGTGTGTTTCCAGGGCTGGAAATGATCGCTGATGAATACCGACTCGAAGCCGGCCTCTTCGGCCTCGATGGCAAATTTCAGCAGGGTATTGGGTGCAAATTGCTCGGCCGAGGCCTTGTAACCGAAGCGCATGCCCATTCTCCCAAATGCTCAGCGGCGTCACACTACTTTTGACCAAATGGTCAAAATTGTCCATCGGATTCGTGCAATGCGTGAATGGCGGTTGAGATGACGCCCGGCAATGGCTATCTGGTGCCAACTTCCAGGCAAACACACAAGGCGCATCCGGCATGACCCCCGATTTTCTCGTCACCCATTCGGGTGGCTTCCATGCCGATGAACTGCTGTCGAGCGTCATCCTGACCCGGCTGTTCCCGGAGGCGCGGCTGGTGCGCAGCCGGGCGCCGGAATGGATCACGCCAGGCCCCGATCGCGTCATCTACGATGTGGGCGGCGCCTATGACGCCGGGGCCGGGATTTTCGATCATCACCAGCGCGGCGCCCCGCTGCGTGAGGATGGCCAGCCCTATAGCTCGTTTGGCCTGATCTGGAAGCATTTTGGCCGGGACTACCTGGTCGCTTCTGATGTGCCCGAGGCTCATATCGATGCGATACACGCATCATTCGACGCCAATTTCGTGCTGCCCATCGATCTCACCGATAACGGGGCGCTCAGCCCATCAGGTCCCCTAGGTGGTCTGACTCTGCCGGCGCTGCTTGAGACCCTCAAGCCGGACTTCGACACCACCGACCCGGAGGCAGACACCAACGCGTTCCACCATGCGCTGGCGATCGCCCGCAGCTTCGTCGAGGCCGCCATTGGCCGTCGCGCCGCCAAGCTCCGGGCTGAGACGATCGTGCAGCAGGCGATTGTGGCGACCGGGCCGGGCCGGGTGCTGGAACTGCCGATGGGCATGCCGTTCCGCCCCGCGATCGAGAAAGCGGGCGCCGATCATCTGCTCTTCGTCGTGCATCCACGCGAAAAGGATTGGTGCCTGACCACGATCCGGCGTTCGGACGAAGGTTTTGACGTCCGGGCAGACCTGCCGGCGGCCTGGGCTGGGTTGACCAATGGCGACCTGGAGGCTGCCAGCGGCGTTGCCGGCGCCAGCTTCTGCCACAATGGCCGCTTCGTTGCGGCGGCCAGGACACGCGAAGCGGCGCTGGCCATGGCAGATCTGGCCGTGGCCGAGGCTCTGACCGGGCAGGCGCAGTAGGCAGAGACACGCACCGGGAGGCGGTCGCGCCCGCCAACGCTGCCCGCCATGCAACGGACTGCCGCGCCATACATTGCACCTGCGTAGCGGGCAGGGGGCGATGGACGGTCAGCGATGCAGGATTACGACTATTACGTCATCTTCAACGAGCGAGCTGGCACGGCCAGTGCGCAGGGGCTGACGGCAAACGCCCTGCGCGCCATGTTCGAAGATGCCGGCCTGCGCTGTCATATCGACGCACGCAGCGACCTGCCCCTGGGTGAGCGGGTGGGCGACGCCGTCGCCGGACCAGCCGACATCATCGTTGCCGCCGGGGGCGATGGAACCATCACCGCGCTCGCCGAAGCCCTGACGGGGTCGCCCAAGAGCCTGGCCATCCTGCCCCTGGGGACGGTCAATGCCTTGGCCAAGGACCTCAATATACCCCTCGAAATTCGCCAATCGGTGCAGGCGCTCGCCAAGGGACAGCGGCAGTTGATCGATGTTGGCGAGGTGAATGGCCGCACCTTCCTGCACAAGGTGGTCGTTGGCGTCATTCCAGCAGTGGCGGCGGGGCGGGAGTTCATCCGCGATCGGCAGGGTATTGGGGCAAAGATCGGGTTCCTGCGGTATTTCCTGCGCCGGTTGCAACGGGCCAAGCGCATGGCGGTGATGATCCGAACGCCCGATGGCGAGACGCGTATCGAGCGGGTGCAGGCGATAGCGGTGGCGAGCAACGCCTATGACGAGGGGCTGGGCCAGTTCTTCTCCCGTTCGGCGCTCGATAAGGGCACGTTGACCCTCTACGTCCTCCGGCACCTGACACCGGGCGACGTGTTGCGGCTGACAGTGTCGATGCTCCTCGGACGCTGGCAAAACGACGATGCCCTCTCCATCAAGAGCGTCGACGCCGTGACGATCACCACCCACAAGGAGCTGCTGAAGGTCATGTTCGACGGGGAGGTTGAAACCCTTCGGACCCCGCTGGAGTTTTCCATCCGGGCCAAGGCACTTTCGGTGATCGTGCAGCCCAATGCTGCGGTCGAAGAGGTTGTTCAATGAAGATCCTGCATCTGTCCGATCTTCATTTCGGGCATCACGATGCGGCGCTGGCGGCAGGATTTGCGCATGATATCAACGCGCAGAAGCCTGACCTGGTGGTCGCCAGCGGGGATTTTACGCAGGTCGGGACCAAGCAGGAGTTCGAGCAGGCGCGGGAATTTCTCGACCAGCTGCACGCGCCGGTCTTTGCGGTTCCTGGCAATCACGACGTGCCGGCGATCAATATCCTGCGCCGCTTCATCAACCCGTACGGCCTCTATCGCAGATTCATCTCGCGCGACCTCGAGCCCTTCCTCGAAATGGACGGTGTGGTTCTGGTGGGTCTGCGGACCTCCCGCCGGGCGCGGCTGGAGTGGAACTGGGGGCACGGCACCATATCGCGCGACCAACTCGATGATCTCGCGGAGCGCTTCGAGGCAGCATCGCCCGATGCGTTGCGGATCATCGTGGCGCATCACCCGCTGCTGTTTCCAACCGAGCCGATGATGCAGAAGACCAAGCGGGTGAAGCGCGCCGACGAAGCACTCGCGACCTTTGCCCAATTGGGTGTGCGGCTGGTGCTATCAGGGCATTTTCACCTGTCCTATGTGCGCAAGCACGAGGACCTGTCGGCGGCCCGCGAGGGCCAGCCGGTTGGTCTCAGCAAGTCGGCGGTGGCGCCCATCCTGATTGCCCAGGCGTCATCGGCCATCTCCACCCGTCTGCGCGGCGAACCCAATGCCTACAACATCATCGATGTGGTGGAGAACCGCATCGTCATCACGGTGCGGGAGTGGAAAGACGGCAGCTGGCGCACGCGCGACAAGGCCGTCGAGCCGGCCTAGATTCAAGGTCTCGGCGTCCGATTGGGGCACTTTCGTGGCATGCGCAGCGCGCATCACTGCGTCACCCCAGGTCACGTTGACCGTCTCGCCCATGCGTCTTCAACTTGGCGTTCACTCCCCGCGCTTCGGCGGCGGGAACCGCCGGTGCGGCTGCAGCCGGCCCTTCGCCCGGGACAGGAGGCGCTTCGTTGCCGAGAATTTTGTACCTGGTTCACAATCTTTCCGATCCTGCCGTGGAGCGGCGCGTCGCCATGTTTCGCGCCGGCGGGGCCGAGGTCGAGATCGCGGGATTCCGCCGTGGCGACGCGCCCAGCCCAAACCTGCCGATCGACACGGTACTCGAACTCGACATCACCCATGACGGCCGGATGCTGCATAGGCTGGCGGCGACCGCGCGCGCTGCCGCCGGTGCGCGGGGCTGGTCCCAGTCGCTGGGTCGGCCGGACATCATCGTGGCGCGTAACCTTGAGATGCTCGGTGTCGCCAACCGGCTGCTCGACCGCTGGGACAAGCGGGCGGTGCTTGCCTATGAATGCCTCGACATCCACCGGCTGATGCTGCGGCCGGACAGGGTCGGCGGGGTCATGCGCGCGGTCGAGCAGCGATTGATGCGCCATGTCGACCTGCTCATCACCAGTTCACCCGCCTTCCTGCGCAACCACTTCCACAGCCTTGATGGCCTGCCGGCACTGCTGGTCGAGAACAAGGTGTTCGCCCCTGGCATCGGCGAGAGCGGCCGCAATCCGGCACTCGGTGGCCAGGCAGGTCCTCTGCGCGTCGGCTGGTTTGGCGCCCTGCGGTGCCGCAAGTCGCTGGCGGCCCTGGATGCGCTGTCGCGGCATTTCGGCGGACGGCTGGAGGTTGCGCTGCGCGGCCGGCCGGCGTTGACCGAGTTCGACGATTTTCACGGGACTGTTGGCGCGTCGCCGCATCTCGAATATGGCGGTCCCTTCCGCTATCCGCAGGATCTGGCGCCGCTCTATTCGGGCGTGCATTTCACCTGGGCCATCGATTTCTTCGAAGAAGGGCTCAATTCGGCCTGGCTGCTGCCGAACCGGCTCTACGAGGGGTGCCTCAATGGCGCGATTCCGATCGCGCTTGCGGGCACCGAGACGGCGGCGTTCATCGAGCGGCTCGGCATCGGCATCGTCGTGCCCGACATTGCCCAGGAGACGCTTATCGCCCTGTTCGACAGCATCACTCCCGAGCGGGTGCGAGAGCTGGCCACGGCGGTGGCCGGCCAGCCCGCGGCGACGTTCCGGTGTGGCGCGGACGAATGCGCGGCACTGGTCGGACGTTTGATGGCGCCGCGATCCACCCAGCCAGCCCTGGAGGTCGCCGCATGACCGCCCGCACAATCATCGTCGTGCCCACCCTGAACGAGGCGCGCCATATCGGCGCATTGCTGGATGCCTTGCTGGTCGAGGCCGAGGCGCTCGATGCCCGCATCGTCGTGGCGGATGGTGGAAGCACGGATGGTACAACCGACATCGTCGCCCGCCATGCCCTCGCGTCGCCGCTGGTGTTGCTGCTGCACAATCACCAGCGCATCCAGAGTGCGGCCATCAACCTGGCGGTCGAAACCTACGGCCACGGCGCCGACTACCTCATCCGCATCGACGCGCATGGCGCCTATCCGCCTGACTATTGCCGGAAGCTGGTTGCCGAAGCCGATGAGCGCCAGGTTGGCAGCATTGTCGTGCCGATGACCACAGTGGGCGTCGAGGCGTTCCAGCGCGCCGTCGCGACGGCCCAGAATTCTGCCATCGGCACAGGCGGTTCGGCCCATCGGACCGGCAAGGGGCATGGGCCAGTCGATCATGGCCACCATGCCCTGATGCGCGTCGAGGCATTCACGGATGTCGGCGGCTATGACCGGAGCTTCCGCTTCAACGAGGACGCCGAGCTCGATCACCGCCTGCGACAGGCCGGTCACACCATCTGGCTCACCGACCGGACGGGCATGACCTATTATCCCCGCTCGACGGCCAAGGGCCTGTTCAAGCAGTATTTCGGTTATGGCGGGGGCAGGGCGCGCAATATTCTCAAGCACCGCATGCGGCCACGTCTGCGGCAAATGGTGCCTTTGGCCATCCTGCCTGTTGTGCTGCTGGCGGTGCTGTCGATCTGGCATTGGGCATTTCTGGTGCCGCTGGCCATCTGGGGATTGGGCTGCATCGGGCTGGGTATTCACGCGGCACAGAAGCACTACCCCCAGTATGAGATGCCCATGCTGCTGTCGCCGCTGGTGGGTCTGGCGGCCATGATCATGCATCTGGCGTGGTCGGCCGGTTTTTGGGTCCATGTGGCGCGGCAGCCGTTCCGACGTGAGGCCGCGTGATTGCCATGTCCAGCATAGACATCTGCATATGCACCTTTCGCCGGAGCTTTCTGGCGAAGACCCTGGAATCGATCGCCCTGCTCAACCAGGGCGGGCACGACATCCGCATCATCATTGCCGACAACGATGCGACTCCCTCGGCACGCGATCTGGTCGACGCGGCGCGGGGCGGGGTCCCGTTCCCGATTACCTATCTGCACGCGCCGGCGTCCAATATCTGCATTGCGCGCAATGCCTGCCTTGACGAGGCGGATGCGGACTACGTCGCCTTTGTCGATGACGACGAGGTGGTGTCGCCGGGCTGGCTCAATGCGCTCGTTCAACGGGCCGAGGCGACCAACGCAGCGGCCGTGCTCGGACCGGTGCTTGCGATCTACGAGCCTGACGCCCCGGGCTGGATGGTGGATGGCGACTTTCATTCGACACGCCCGGTCTTTGTCGGCGACACGATCCGCACGGGCTATACCTGCAATGTGCTGATCCGCTGGAGCGCCGCATACCGGACGCTGCGGTTCGACCTTGCCCTGGGCAAATCCGGTGGCGAAGACACGGACTTCTTCTACCGGCTGACGGCGGCGGGCGGGACGATCGCCTATGCCGAGGACGCGCTGGTCCAAGAGCCCGTGCCACCCGAGCGGGCCAGCATGGCCTGGCTGGTGCGCCGCCGGCTGCGCTTCGGCCAGACGCACGGCATGCTGCAGGCCGGCTCGCGGGCAAAGTCCCTGGCCATTGTCGCCGCCAAGATCACCTATTGCGGCGCCATGACGGCGCTGACCGCGTTTTCCCCGGTGCTGCGGCGCCGGAACTGGCTGCGAGCCGTGCTCCATATTGGCGTGGCAGGGGGCATTCTGGGGGTGCGCCAGGCCGTCCACTACGGACAATCGACGCCCCAGTGAGCGTCTCCTTTTCCTCCCGGCCAGAATGGCGGAGTTCCACAATGCTTGAAAAGACTGGTTACCCCGAGACGCTGGCGCCGCTGCCGTCCGACCTCAAGACGATCGATCTCGAGCGGGTCATTTCGCTGCTCCGTCGGCATGCCGTGGTGATCGGTTTCTGCGTGCTGGTGACGCTGATCCTGGCAACCTTCTATCTGTCGCTGGCGCCGCGCAGTTACCTCTCCGCGGGCCAGGTGCTGCTGGACCGCAATCTCGAGCAGGCGGCAGGCGAGGGCGAGGTCACCACGAGCAGTGTGGACCTGGAAGCCCAGGTGCTCAACCAGATCGAAGTGCTTCGCTCGAGCCGCGTGGCTACTGCCGTGGCCGAGGCCGAAAACCTGATGACCGACCAGGAATTCCTCAACCCGCCGCCATCGTTCGGCCAGCGGGTTCGTGGGCTTCTGTCGTTCGGCAATACTGCGCGCCCGACCGACCTGGAGGCCAGCCTCGACGAGGTGGTGGGCATGCTGCGGGCCAATGTGCAGGTCGATCGCATGGGTCGCAGCTCCATTATCAGGGTGGGCTATGAGGCGGCCACGCCGGAATTGGCGCAGCGCATCGCTCGGGCCTATGCCCATGCCCTGCTCGAGGACCAGCTCAACGCCGAGCTCGAGGCGACCAGCGCCGCGTCGGACTGGCTGCAGCAACGGCTGGCTGAGATCGGCGAAAGCCAGCGCACCGCGAGCCTGGCGATTGAAGACTTTCGAAAGCAGACCGGCCTGTCGGTGGGCCAGGACCGCAACCTGACCACACAGCGCATCGAGGCCCTGTCGGGCCAGCTCGCCGAAGCCCAGGCCGAAACAGCCCGGCTGCGCGCCCTGTCGGATCAGTTGCAGACAGTGGTCGCTGCCGGACCCGCGGCGGCGGCGGCGAATGTGTCGCTGTTGAGCGGAACCCAGACCGATCCGGCCGAAATTGCCGTGCTGCGGACCCAATCGGCGGCGCTGACCAGCCGCATCGCGGAGGTTCGGACCAGTTTCGGCGAGGACCACCCGCAGTTGCTGACCCTGGCCGCAGAGAAGGCGGCGCTCGACAGCCGCATCTTTGCGCTGCTGCAGAACCTCGACGAACAATATCGCACCCAGCTTGCCATCGCGACCCAACAGGAAGCCGGCCTGCGGGGCGATATCGATGCCGAGGGGCAAAGCGCCGGCTCGATCAGCCAGGAACAGGTGCGCCTCAACGAACTGCAGCAGCGGTCTGAGGCGTTGCGATCGCTCTACAACAGCTACCTGGTGCGCTACGAGGAATCGGTGCAGCGCCAGAGCTTCCCAATCCCATCGATCCGCATCGTCACCGAAGCTCTGTTGCCCGAACTGCCCTCGAGCCCCAAGACGCTGGTGATCGTGGCCGCGGCCATCATCGCCGGCAGCTTCCTTGGTGCCGTGCTGGCCGCAATCAGCGAGTTGCGTGAGCGCGGCTTCCGCGTGGGCTCACAGGTCAGGCGGCAACTGGGCCTGCGCTTTCTGGGTTATTTCCCCAAGCTTCAGCTTGCAAGCGGGGCGCCCGACATGACAGAGCGCCGAACCGTCAGCACGGTGGTCCGCAATGCCTTCGCGCAACGCAGCGGCCCGCGCTGGGGGCGACCCTATATGGAGACATTGCGGGCAGCCCGCCTGGTGCTGCAGCCGATAGCCGATCGCGGCACCACCGTCATCGGCATCCTCTCGGCCCTGCCGGGTGAAGGGAAATCTACCTTTGCGGCATCCTTTGCGGAAATGCTGGCCTCTTCCGGGTCACGGGTGCTGGTGATCAATGCCGACGAGAATACGCCGCAGAGCCGCACGGGCATGCCAGCGCGCATCCTGCCTTCGCAGATGGGCGATTGGCGCAAGGTCGTCGTGACCAACGGCCAGACCGGTATCGCCAGCCTCTCGGCCCTGGCGCCGGAAGCTGGCGGTGGTGATCTGTCCGGCATCATCATGCAGAAGGTGCTGGCCGAGGCCCGTGGCCAGTTCGACCACGTTATCCTGGACCTGCCGGCTTTGGCGTTGGTCGTCGACGCTCTCGCGGTACTGCCGTTTACCGACGGTGGCATCCTGGTGGCCGAGTGGGGGAAGACACCGCGCCGGCTGCTCACGGCTCTGCTGGAACAGGAGCCAGAGTTGGCCGACTACATTGTCGGCGTTGTGCTCAACAAGGTGGAATTGGCCGCGCTGCCCCGGTTTACCGATATGGGCGGGCTGGAACGCTTTGCCTATCGGGCCGAGCGGCGGCTGGAGACGGCGCCCAACTAGGGCGCCGTCACTGCGCGGCTATTCCGCCGCGATCTTGAAGCCTTCCATCAGGGCATTGTGGAGCCCGATCTTGGCCAGAGCGGCGAGGAAGTCGTCGCCAATATCCTCACGGTCGAGCGCATAGGCGACGTTGGCGGTAAGGAAGCCGATCTTGGAGCCGCAGTCGAAGGACTGGCCTTCATACTTGACGCCCACGAAGGGCTGCTGCTGCATCAGGGTCTGCATGGCGTCGGTGATCTGGATTTCCCCGCCAGCGCCACGCGGTTGATCGGCCAGCAGCGTGAAGATCTCCGGCTGGAGGATGTAGCGGCCCGAGATGATCAGGTTCGACGGCGCGTCGGCGACGGCAGGCTTTTCGACCATGCCGTTGATGCGGAAGCTCTTGTCATCGCCTTCGCCGCGCCCGACCACCCCATAGGACGAGACTTCGGCCATCGGCACTTCCTCGACGGCGACGACATTGCCGCCGGTCACCTCGTAGGTTTCCATCATCTGCTTGAGGACGCCGCGGCGGCCCTTGAACAGCATATCTGGCAGCAACAGGGCGAATGGTTCGTCGCCGACGATATCGCGTGCGCACCACACCGCGTGGCCCAGGCCCAGCGGCTCCTGCTGCCGGGTGAAACTGGTGCGGCCAGCTGATGGCAGGTCCTGCTGCAGGTCTCGCAGGATGCGGGTCTTGCCCCGCGCTTCGAGCGTCGCTTCCAGTTCGAACTGACGGTCGAAATGATCCTCGATGACCCCCTTGTTGCGGCCGGTCACGAAGACGAAGTGGGTGATTCCGGCCTCGCGGGCCTCATCGACGGCATATTGGATGAGGGGCCTATCGACCACCGTGAGCATTTCCTTGGGCATTGCTTTGGTCGCCGGCAGGAAGCGGGTTCCCAGTCCTGCGACCGGAAAGACGGCAGTCTTCACACGTTTGGACAAACTCACTCTCCTTATTCAGTGTAAGCTGGGCGATTGGACCATCTCCGGACAAGTCGAGCCACCTGAATTTCCAGATGTCGCCGCATAGCTCGATTGCAGATATGCTGCTCGCTCGACTTGCCCAATTGGCAGGCAACCAAGCGGATTTTGGCCGCATTTTAAGCGTGGTGTCAGGTGGCGCGTTGTTTCTGCTACCAGCATTGCCAAGTAAATGTGTCCGACCATGCTCTCGGCTGAAATAGTGGGCCGGCGTCTCATCTTGGCGGAGCGGCTGTCGACGGTGGGCGGTGGGCCAACGCAGACGTGATCGAAGGACCTATTTCACCACGCGCATGAGGGTTGTATTTACCGCCCTGTGCTAGTCAGCGGGTGGGTCCATATTGCGGACGAGCCGACGCGGCGGGCAGGGCCCGGCCTGGTTGCCGGCTACCGGTGGCCGTGGGAGGTTTTCGTGGAGCCAAAGGGACCAGAGGAAGGTCAGTTGCGCAAGGCGCCGCTCGCGGCGGTGCCACAGGGAAGGGAGCGCGCCGTGTTTCCGTGGCCCTGGGGGCTTGTGGCCATCGGGGTAATGGCGCTGGCCTGGATTGGCATCTACCTAATGTGGAACGGCGTCGTGTTCCTGTTCAATTGGTGAGCCTTGCTTCCTCTTGAGCTGCCTGGCCGCGTTACTTGCCAGGGCAATCCCGCGTAGAATAGCCAAAACGATAATCTTCTCAGCGATGGCCGGCGGCGCCTTGTTGCACTTGGCACACTGATTTGCCCGGGCTGCGGCTTGCCGCTTTGGGGTGAATTTGTGACTGGGGCGGCGCATTGCAGCTATGCGCACCCGGCGTTGCCACGCCAATCCTATCATGTTTGCCTCCTGTCCATGGCGATGCGCAATCCGGCCACGGAGACGTTTCGTCCGAATGCGGCGAACCCCGGCAGAAGTTTCGGGGGGATAGATCAGAGAGTTTGACGGGTTGGGATCCCGCGTGGCGCATGCGCTTTCGCGAACGATGTCCCATGCGCGGAATCGATCTGAGCCGCCGATATCAAGGCTTCAAACTTCGCGAGAGAACATCATGTCGATCACCAATGCTGAAGTCGGTTCATCAGACCTCGATTCAAAATTCGGCGCCCGGCGCGGCACTGGCGCCAAGCGCGCGTTCGATATCAGCGCGGCCACGCTCATGCTGATATTTGCCCTGCCGGCCATGTTCTTCATTGCCGTGATCATGTTCTCCACCGATCGCGGGCCCGTGCTGTTCTCGCATGAACGCATTGGCCAGAACGGCAAGCGCTTCAAATGCCTCAAGTTCCGCTCGATGGTAGTCAATTCCAAGGAGGCCCTGCAAAGGCACCTGGAAATGTTCCCCCAGGCGCGTGCCGAATGGGACGCGACACAGAAGCTGCGCGACGATCCGCGCATCACGCCGCTGGGCCGCTTCCTGCGAGTCACCAGCCTCGACGAACTGCCCCAGCTGATCAACGTCATTCGCGGCGAGATGAGCCTGGTCGGGCCGCGGCCGATCGTGCAGGATGAAGTGGTCCGTTATGCCGAGCAGATCGAGCATTACGCGGCGGTTCGTCCGGGCATTACCGGCCTGTGGCAGGTGAGTGGCCGCAGCGATGTCGACTACGACCAGCGTGTCCAGCTCGACAGCCGCTATGTCCGCGAATGGTCGTTCCTGGGCGATTTCGTCATCCTGATCAAGACCGTCAAGGTCGTTGTCATGCGCACCGGCAGCCGCTGAGGGAGATGACCATGGCCATGTTTTCAATTCGTCCCCGTGCCTTTCGGTCGCGTAATCCCGGTCGGGATGCCGAAACCGATGAGGCGCGCTTCGGCACGATCAGCAATGCCATCGCCATGGCGCTGGCCGATGCGCGCCGCGAGCGTGACGGCCTCGGGCAACGCATGAATTTCTACTACGCCCAGGCCGCCACGCTGATGGACAACTCCGCCGAGTATGGCCGGCGCGATCCGCTTGACGAACGCGCCATCGGGTCGGCTGAGCAAAGCGGCGCGCGCGCCCGGCAGCGCATGGCCCAGCTCGACATCCAGATCCAGCGGCTCGAGGACTTGCTGGGGCAGGTGGATCGCACCCTCGCACCCAGCGCCGAGCCGGGCGAGAGCGTCGCTTAGCGATACCGGCACTGGACAGGCAGATGCAGTCACCACATCAGCGCGAGACGAGCAAGCCGCTCATCTCGGTCATCATGGCCAACTTCGAGGCTGGCGGGCGAATTGTGCCCGCCCTTCGGTCCGTGCTTGGTCAGACGGTGGCCGACATTGAAGTGATCGTCAGCGACGATGCCTCGCGCGACAACAGCCCCGCGCTGGTGCGAGCCTTGATGGCCGAGGATCCCCGCATTCGCCTGGCGTCGGCCGAGGCCAATCGGGGCCCGGCCCATTGCCGGAATCGGGCGCTCGACCTGGCACGTGGCCGGTGGATTGCCATCGTGGACTCCGACGATATCATTCACCCCGAGCGCTTCGAGCGGCTGCTGTCGGTGGCCGCGCGCCATGATGCCGATATCGTCGCCGACGACCTGCTACTGTTCCACGAGGACGGCAGCCCGCCCCGTTTGATGCTGGGTGCGGACGCGCCGGCCAGTTTTTTCGTCTCGCCCGTGCAGTGGGTCCTGGCGGGGCTCAACGGTTCGCCCTCGCTGGGCTACCTCAAGCCGATGATCCGCGCCGAGCGCCTTGGCAAGACCCGCTATGACGAGGCCCTGCGGATCGGCGAAGACTATGATTTCGTGCTGCGGCTGCTGCTCGAAAATGCCCGCATGGTGGTCGTGCCCGAGCCGCTCTATCTCTATCGGCGGCATTCTGCCTCGATTTCGCATCGCCTGTCGGTGCGTGACATGAAGGCGATGGTGGAGCGGCAACGCGCCTTTGTCGCCGCAAGCCCGCCGCTGTCGAAGGAACTGACCGTTGCACTCGCCGCCAGGCTGGCGGCCTTGCGGCAGGGTCTGTCCTACGAAGAGCTGGTATCGAGCATAAAGGGCCGCCGGCTCGGGCAGGCGATCGGTCTGCTGGTGGAACAGCCCGGCCATCTTCGGCGCCTTTGGATCTCGCTCCTTGAGGGTAGGCTGCGTCCGGACCGTGGCGACGAGGCCAGTACCGCCCGGAGCGAACCGCTGGTTTTGAGCGGGCAGGGCGGGTCGGGCGCCAATAGGGTCGTACCGGACTATGTGCCGCCGCACCTGGTCGATTGGTCCGCGCCGCGCCCGCGCGACGTCTGGCGCGAGCTGGCCGCCTATGCCGGAACGCGCTGCGTGGCCCTTGACCCGGCGGGTCGCTATGCCGCCGGCTTCATCCCCGAGGTCATGCTGGCCGATGCCGGCGCCACGCGGGAGGCGTCATGACTTCCCTGCCGCCCCGCGTGACCGTGGACATGGCCTATCTCCTGATCTTTGGGGCGTTTGCCGCCCTGGTGCTCAATGCCATGTTCGGCCCACTGGCCGCGCTGACCTTCATGGGCTGCAGTGGGCTGCTCATTGCCAGCAATGTGCCGGCCAGTATCGATAGCGTCCGCCGCTGGTGGTTCGTGCTGCTGCTGCCGGCCTATTGCCTGCTGACGGCGCTGTGGTCGCAATATCCGGCCAATTCCCTGCGCTATGGCGCGCAGCTGGCCCTCACGTTCGTCGTGGCGATCGTCATGACCGGGCGCCTGTCGACGACCTCGCTGATGCGCCTGATGTTCCTCGTCTATGGCATCGGCGTCATCGCCAGCATCCTGTTTGGCCGCACCGGCACAGGCGGCGCCTGGCTCGGCGTCTTTGGCAGCAAGAACGCCTTTGCTGCCCATATCGCGGTGTTCGCGCTCATCGCCATCGCCGTGGCGGCGGATAACCGGTCACATTGGCTGCTGCGACTGGCGGGGCTGGCCGGGGTGGCGGCCTCGCCGCCGCTGCTGGTGCTGGCGCAGTCGGCGGGCGCCAGCCTGATGGTGGCGCCCTGTGCCGCCATCGTGCTGTTGAGCATCCTGTCCGTGCGCCTGACGGCCACCCAGAAACTCTTCATGTTCGCCGTGCTTGTGATCGTCGGCGCCGCCATGGCGCTGCTCGTCGTCACCACCGGGGACGCGCTGCTCGCCGGAATTCTCGAGGGTTCAGGCAAGGACGCGACGCTGACCGGCCGCACGGACCTCTGGGCCACGGGCCTCAGCTATATCGCCGAGCGACCGCTGCAAGGTCTTGGCTACAGGGCATTCTGGGTCCTCGGTTTTGCGCCCGCCGAAGAGCTATGGGCCATGTTCGACGTGCCCTCGGGCGCCGGGTTCAACTTCCACAACACCTACATTTCCAACGCCGTCGAGATCGGCCTCGTCGGCCTGGGTCTGCAGATCGCCATCATGTATGGCGGCGCGATCCTCATGGGCATCTACACCTTCGCCCGCCCCAATGCGCCCAATGCGCTGCTGCTGTCGCTGCAGACGCTGATGATCCTGCGCAGCTTCATCGAGGTGGAGGTGTTCTTCGAATTTTCCATCCGCTCGATCATGGGCGTTGCCACCCTGATTTATGCCGCGGCGGGGCTCATTGCCCTGCGCAGGCAGACCGCCGCCATGCCGCGGCGGCCCCGTTCCAGAGGAGTTTTGAGCCATGTCGCAGCACCAGCCCGGCCTCGTTCACTTCCGTACGCCAACCTATAAGCGCCCCGAGGCGCTGCGCCGTGCGCTGCAGTCGATGATCGCGCAGACCTCGCCGCACTGGATTTGCGATGTCTATGACGACGATCCCTCCGAAGCGGCACGTTTCGTGGTGGCCGAGCTTGGCGATGTGCGCATCCGCTACACCGCCAACAAGCCGCAGCTCTTTGCCTCGCGCAATATCGACCACTGCTTTAGCGCCGACAATCCGGACGGCGCCGAGTTCTTTTGTGTGGTCGAGGATGACAATTTCATCCTGCCCGACTTCTGCGCGGCGAACATCGCTCTGGCGCGCCGGGAGGGCGTGGAGATCGTGTTGCGCAACCAGCTGATCGAACACGCCAGCGGCACGGCAGCGGCCAGTGTCGGCACGATGGGCGTGCTCGACGACCTGTTCACCGATGGCCTCTACGCTGCCGATGAGTTCCGGCTGGCCTTGCTGGCGGGAATTGGCGTCTCCAATGGTGGCCTGTTCTGGTCGGTGCGGGCGCGCTCGCCGCTGGAGATCGGCTATGCCTGCACGGCCACGCTGCAGGAGTATCTGCGCACCTATTCCATTACCGAGCCGGTCTATGTAGCCATGGAGCCGCTGGCGGTCTGGGCGGAGAATGCGGAGCAAACCACGCGCAATGCCGAGCTTGCCGCCGGTTATCTGCGACGTGAGCTGGATCTCAAGCGGGCGGTGCAGGCCTTGCGCCAGAAGGTCTGGAACGAGAGCAGCGCCGAGCACCGCGCCGCCTTCATGACCAATCCGCGTTTCAGCGCCCCGGTTGGGGTGCGGGCTGAGCATGTCGGCAAGGCCCTGATCGCCCAGCAGCTCAGTGGCCATGTGCCGGCGCTCGAGGCGCTGCGCCTGCGGGGCAGGGGGGTGATGATCCGCACCCTCGGACGGCTGACGCCGGAATTCGACCGCTTTGTCGCATCGCGCGACGGCCAGCGGTCGGCAGTTGGTCGCGCATGACCCTGTCGACTGAAGCAGGGGCCCGCCGCGATCACCTCACCTCTGGTCGCGCCTCCGCGGCCATCAAGGGGACGCTCTGGTCGCTGGTCAGCAGCTTCGTGCCGGCCGCGCTGGGCTTTCTGGTGTTCCTGGCCAGCTCGCGGGTGCTGTCGCCGGCTGAATTCGGCATCGTCGCCTTTGCGGTGAGCATCGCCAGCGTCGGCGTCGCCATTGCTCCGGCCGGCTTTCGCGAGGCACTGATCCAGCGCGAGAAGGTGTCGCCGGCCCATCTCGACACGGTGTTCTGGCTTTGCCTGGGTGCGGCCCTTGCGATCTTTGCCGCGCTCTGCGCCCTGGCCCCTGTCTTCGCGGCCGCCTCGCGCCAACCGCTGCTGACGATGCTGCTGCCGCTGGTGGCGGCGCGCGTCATTTTCGACATGGCAGCCGCGGTGCCCAATGCACTGATCGTGCGCACCATGTCGTTCAAGATGCTGGCCCTGCGAACGACCGCGGCATCGGCGGTCGCCGCGATTGCCTGTCTCGGCCTGCTCTGGGCCGGCTTCGGGCTCTGGGCGCTGGCATTTTCGCAGCTGGCTGGGTCGATCGCGGCCTGTATAGGCGCCATGGCCGGGGCGCGCTGGCGGCCGGGGCTACAGTTCGACCGGGGGGCGCTGCGTGAATTGCGGGCGTTCGGCCTGTTCTCGACCGGCAACCATTTCATCACCACCATCAACCTCGACCAGCTGCTCATTGGCGCCCTGATGGGGCCGGCATGGCTGGGCATCTACAGCTTTGCCCGCCGCATCTTCCAGATCCTGACCGATCTCATCTCGGGCGCGCTGAACCTGGTATCTTATTCCCTGCTGTCGTCGATGCAGCGGGAACCCGCCAAGCTGCGCGATGCATACCTGCTGGGCACGTTCGCCTCGTCGGTTGTGGCTTTCCCGGTTTTTGCGGGGCTGGCGCTGATCGCCGGCGATCTTATCCCCTTCGCCTTTGGCGATAGCTGGGTTTCGGCGGTTCCTGTGGTACAGGCTTTCTGCGTCCTGGGGCTGCTGACCGCCGTGGGGACGCTGCAATCGTCGTTGATCCGCAGCCAGGGCCAGGCCGATTTGTGGTTCTACTACATCCTGGGCAAGCAGGCCGTCACGGTCCTCTATATCTTCCTGTTTTCAGGCTGGGGCGTCGTGGCGCTGACCACGTCGCTGGTGATCCTGAACCTGCTCATCTGGTTGCCCACGCTGCATATGGTGGTGCGGCTGCTCGGCATTTCGGTGTGGTCGTATCTGGGGTCGTTTGCGCTGCCCGTGGCAGCGACGCTGGTCATGGGCGGGTGCGGCTGGCTGGTGCAGTATGAGCTGGCGTCGGCCGATCCACTGGTCCGGCTGGGCGCAACAATAGGCGCCGCAGCGATAAGCTACGGCGCCGTCATTTTGCTGCTTGGTGTCAGGCGTCTCACAACGCTGGTGGGCTTCGTCCGGCGGCGGCGCTAGGCCGCCGCTACACGGCTCCGGACAAAGCCATCGACGGCCGACAGGGCACGATCGGTAACATCACGGATAGCCGCGTCGTCACTCAGCTGAGGCTCGAGCTTCGACATGGCATCGAGATGCCGCGCCGCCTGCTCGGTAAAGATGCGATTCGGAATGCCGGCCCAGGGCGAGGCACTGAAACGGCCGACCTTGCCCAGGCTGCCACCACGACCGGTGCGGCCGATATAGTGTTCGAGCACGCTGGTCGGCTTGAGCGTGTTGAGCCGTACGTCGACATCAAGGGCGCCGGCCCAGTCGAGCCATTTCTTGTGGTGCCCGCCATAGATGGGGCGCGCGCCAATCCAGGGCGTGCGCAGGGCGTCCGCGACGATCGCGCCATGCATGGCCTCGGTGATGAGCAGCCGGGCCCCGGCAATCTGGCTGAGCACCTTTTCCACCGGCTCGGTGGCGTCGATGAGCGTGATGCCGGCCAGTCGGCAGGCTTCGGCCCAGTTGCCGCGCTCGAGGCTTTCGTAGTGCGGCATGAAGGCGACGCCGACGCGTTCATCGGCTGCGGGTAGGTCCATGGCGCGCAGCAGGATGGCGCTGTCGCCGATCGACAGGCTGGGGTCTATGCCGAGGGTCTTGGCGGTGTTGGGGCCGCGCACAAAGCGGATGTCCCAGCTGCCGTCATGCACATCGGGCAGTCCCATGTAGCCGGCATAGCCCGAACCCATGACATACTTGCGGGCATGGGCCGGGAGATGATCACCGATGATCGAGCCGATGCCGACGAACAGCTCATCCTCGTCCTCGTCAAGGAAGCCTGCCGGCAACAGGGCCGGCCAGACATAGAGGTTCAGCTCATCCCCGAAATTCGGCACCTTGCCGCGAAAGAACACCAGTTTCATCAATTGTCCTCGTTGTCTTGGCACAGGATAGATTCGTCGAAAGCGCATTCGGCCCCGAGGGGCGTGTAGGCCACCCAGTCCACGTCCATGGCGATGGGGGTGGTGACGGGCGCAAAGGCGCCCATCCAGTCGACAAGCGTGTCGGAGCCCCAGAGGCTGAAGAAGATGCGCTGGGGGTTGCTCGGAATGGTCGCGGGATTGTCCATGGTGCGGACCAGCTCGCCATCCACATAGAAGCGCAGCCGATCGGGCTCCCAGGTAAACGCATAGGTGATGAAATCAGCGTCCGACGCCTGGGGCAGGGGGTGCGACTGCCCGGCGCCCGTGGTGCCGTCGCCGCTCTTGCCGTTCACGAACGTGGTCGTCTCGACATGGCCGGTATCGCGGACCAGCACTTCGAAATCGATCTCGTCATGCGGCTTGTTCTGCTGCGGTCCGATAAAGGTGAAAAAGGCGGCGTTGAGCCCCGAACCGGCGGGTGTCTTGAAACGGCCCTCGAACGTGCCGTAGCCATAGGCCTTGCGGGTCTGGATTTCGCCGCAGCGATACTGGCGGTCGCCCTTGGGAACCGGGGCGAAGCCGACGTGCAGCATGCCGCCGGTGGCCTTCACCTGGTCGGTCGACCAGGTGCAATTCTGGTGGCTGCCATTGCTCCAGCCATCCGAAACATACCAGCGCGCCTGGTCGAGCTGGTTGAAGTCGTCGCGGAATGCCGGTTCCTGGGCCAAAGCTGGCGTGGAGCACGCGAGGCATCCCAGGAGCAGCGGCAGCATCAGGCTCGGCAGGCGAGGGGGGCTGTTGACGGTCATGGTGCGAGCTCCAGCTTTGCGACAACGACGTCGCCTGCTTCCAGCGGGGTGGTGAGATCGGCCGGGATTTCCTCGCCGTCGCGGACGACGACGTAGCTGTAGGACGGGGCCGAGCTGCCTGGCACGGCAACGCCGGTGTAGAGCGCCGCCTCCTGAACCAGCCCCTGCTGGGTGGCGATCTTGAGCTGGAGGGCGCCGATCTGCCCATCCACCGTCTGGCGCTCGAGCGTCAGGTCCGAGATGCGCTGGTCGGTCAATGTCGCTTGCTCGCGCTGGGCGGCGGCAATGTCCTGCTGCGCTTGCAGTGTGGTGGTCTGCGTATCGAGCAAGCGGGATTCGAGGTCCGAAACATTGGTCTGGAGCGATGCGACCCGGGACGCCAGCGCCAGGCCGTCATCGGACAGGGCCGTGATCTTGTCGAGCTGCTCGCGCGCGGTGACCAACTGCGCCTCGGTGCCGGTCTGCTTTTGGCCAAAGGCCTCGATCTGGCTGTTGAGGAGGGCGACCTGGTCGGTCAGCGACGTCGACTGCGCCTCGGCCTGACGCCGCTGCGCTGAGAGGATTGCCGTCTCGGCCGCGACCAGCGCGTCGAGGCCGTCGGCGCCTTCGAGTTCGGGAGGAATCGCGATCTGGTCCTGGCCGGCCAGCTCGGCATCGAGCCGGGCCCGGCGCACCAGAAGCCGCCGGTATTCGTCCTTGAGGACGTCGAGCGCGCCCGATGTCGTCAGGATTTCCTTCTCCGGTCGGGCAGTCGCCTCGGCGCTGCGCCGCTCGCCACCCGCCAAAGCCAGGGCCTTGACCACCGTGAGGTTGGGCGCAAACGGATATTCCCCGGGCGCACCGACATCGCCGGACACATAGATCGGGCCATAGGCGGCCACTTCCACGGTGACGGTCGGCGCGGTGCTGAGGCCAAGCGTCTGTTGCAACGCGCCGCCAAGCGCCACGGCCAGGTCGGCACTGGTCTTGCCGGCGCCCTCGGTCGGGCCGACCATGGGGAAATTGACGTTGCCGTCGGCGCCGACAACATATTCGCCGGTCAGCGCCGTCCATTCCTCAAATGTGGAATCGGCGGCTTTCCATTGCACGACCTTGATGCTGAGCTTGTCGGAAACCCCCAGCAAGTAAGGGTCGGCCGCCTGCGCGCTGCCAAACCAGACCAGCCCGATGGCGAGGCTGGTGGCGAAGCGCGTGGCGGATCGGGTCCGGTGCGGGCGTGCTGGCATGTCCCATCCTAGCTGTGATCGTCGACGCTAGGATTGTTGAGACTGATCGTGCCCGCAATGGGGCACGGTGGCGGCAGCATCTCGCCACATTCTCGATGGACGCAGTATAACCTATTGAAATCGCGTGACTTTTATCGCAAGATCAGGGCTTGCCGTCTCGGTCAAGGGAGCCTTGCGCGGAGCGGACAGCTGAACCTCGACCCGGGGGAGCCGACGGACCTGACTGCGGTGCACCAGAGTGTCGGCCGGGGCAAAGCCCAGCGAGGCGAGCCGGCGACGCTGCTGTGGCGACAGCGCGATCCAGACCAGGCTGCGATCGGTCTCGCTGAGCTCGCCGAACTCCTGCTGGTGCGCATTGCTGCGCGTCTGCACCTCGAAAATGCGGGCGTTGATCTGCTCGCCCATGCGGACCATCGCGCCAAACAGGCGGGCTGCCCGAAGCGGCGAGAGTTGCAGGTTGCGGTCGAAATAGATCACGACCTCTTCTAGCTCAGGATCGGGATTGTCGGCCTGGATGCGCCGCAGAACCTCCTGGCAGGTGGTCTGTTTGAGCCGGGCCGTCAGACCGTGCGCATAGGCCCTGGCGTCCTTTGGCTGCATCGTCTGGCCATCGAGGGTGGCGCCGATGGCGTAACGGCTGACGCAGTTGGGGCAGATCCACGCCGTTTCTTCGCCACGGACGACCTCATAGGTCAATCGCAAGGTATCGCGCTGACAAAACCCGCAGCTGCTGCTGAGGGTCACATCGTCATTGAGTTGCCAGGTGTAGGTCCAGTCCTGCGGATTTCCGACGTGGTCGCACAATGTAAAACGGGTTCGGGCCAAGGGCGCACTCTCTTGCAGCTTGCGGGTCATGGTGGGGCGGCCGCTTCTGCAGCCCAGTCCTGAATTGCCAACTCCGGCGCCAAAGGGCGGAACGGGATGGAATCGCTCATCAGGCTCGCGCGATGTAAGAGTTCGATGGTGGGAGCCAATTCCGGCCACAGCAAGGCCAGCAACCGCATGGCAGCCGCGCTTGCCTGAGCGGGAACCTTGTCGCTCGGCGCGATTTCCACGCCAGCCTGCATGCATTTCGGTTCCATAATATATATTATGCGAATGACGGATAGGCGCGATTGGCCTTGTTACGGCCGGTCGTTGGTCGCAGTTTGTGCTGCCAGGAAAGGCCTGCCCTGCAGCTGCGACCTGCTCGGTGCGCGCACGCTTGGTCATGAACGCGCTTGGCATGAAGGAGACGAGGATGGATCAGGTCACCGGCGGTTGCCTGTGCGGCGGCGTTCGCATCGTGGCAACCGGACGCCCATACCGGGTTGGCATCTGTCACTGCCGCGATTGTCGCAAGCACCATGGCGCGCTCTTTCATGCCTCGGCGATCTTCCCGCTGGATGCCGTTACCGTCTATGGCGAGACGCGCGACTATGCCGGCCGGTTCTTTTGCCCGCATTGCGGCTCATCGGTCTTTTCGCGCAGCGACGACGAAATCGAGGTGAACCTGGGTTCGTTCGACGAAGCCGATCAGTTCAAGCCGACCTACGAGCTGTGGACCATACGGCGCGAATCCTGGTTGCCGCCCTTTCCGACTGCCCGGCGGTATGAGCGCGATCGCGCCGCTGGCGGTCGGTTTGAGGAGTAAGGCGGACGCCGAAGGCATATAAGCTTGGCGGATCGATTCCCAAGCTTGAGTCCAACATGCAGCCCTCCCGCGATATCGCCCGCCTGATTGAAATCATGGCCGCACTGCGCAATCCGGTCGGCGGCTGTCCCTGGGATCTCGAGCAGGATTTCTCGACCATCCGCCACTACACGATCGAGGAAGCATACGAGGTCGCCGACGCGATCGAGCGCCAGGACTTTGCCGATCTGCGCGAGGAACTGGGCGATCTGCTGCTGCAACCGATCTATCACGCCCAGATGGCCAGCGAGGCTGGTCACTTCGATATTGGTGACGTGATCTATGCCATCACCGACAAGCTGATCCGCCGCCACCCGCATGTGTTCGGCGATGTCGAAGCCGGCACGTCCGCGGCGTCGGAAGGTCGCTGGGAGGCGATCAAGGCGCAGGAGCGAGCTGCCAAGGCCGCGCGCAAGGGGGAAACGACGCCCTCAATCCTCGATGATGTTCCCAATGTGCTCCCTGCCCTGGCTCGGGCCGGCAAGCTGACCAAGCGTGCGGCCAAGGTGGGCTTCGACTGGCCGGACTTTGCCGCCGTCAAGGCCAAGGTCGACGAGGAACTCGACGAAGTGGCGGAGGCGCAGGCATCAGGCGACGCTGCGGCCGTGCATGAGGAGATCGGCGACCTGCTGTTCGCCGTCGCCAACCTGGCGCGCCATGCCGGCGTCGATGCCGAGGCGGCGCTGCGGGACGCCAATTACAAGTTCACCCGGCGCTTCCACCATGTCGAGGCGCGCTGCCGCGAGGACGGGATCGAGCCCAAGGATGCCGGGCTCGATCGGCTCGATTTCTATTGGAACGAAATCCGGGCCTCGGACAAGGCCTAGCTTGCTTCGAAACGACCGTTGAAGCGCTCGAGGAACGCCGCTTTGTGGCGAGGCTCGACCCGAACCACAAAGCCGGAGCCCTGCTCCGTCGGCTCGTCGCGCGAAACGATTTCGGAATGGGAATGGAGCCACCCGATATCGGCGCCGGCGGTATGCGGCACATGGACGTGGTAGGTCCGGCTCTTTTCGCCCAGGGCCTTCTCGATAGTCAGTTTGAGCTCATCGAGCCCCTGCCCCGTCAGCGCTGATGCCTGGACGACACCGGCGACCTTGCCAGATGGTACAATACCGACGACCGCGTCCGGGCCAAGCAGGTCGATCTTGTTCCAGACCTCGATGATTGGCGTCGTCTCCGCGGAGACGCCGAGATCGGCCAGCACCTTGAGCACGTCATGCGCCTGCGCGACGTGATCGGGGTTGGCGATATCCCGGGCATGCAGGATCACGTCGGCGTCCAGCACTTCTTCGAGTGTGGCGCGGAATGCCGCCACAAGGTCGGTCGGCAGGTCCGCGACGAAGCCGACCGTGTCGCTGAGGATAATCTCGCGGCCATGCGGCAGTGACAGCTTGCGCACGGTGGTGTCGAGCGTCGCGAACAACAGGTCCTTGGCAAACACCTCCGCCCCGGTCAAGCTGTTGAACAGGCTCGATTTTCCGGCGTTGGTATAGCCGACAATCGCGACGATTGGCGTGCCATCGCGCTGCTGGCGCTGCTGGGCGCGGGTCTTCTTGACCTTTTCGAGCCGCTCTTCCAGCAGCACGATGCGGTCCATGATCTGGCGACGATCACTTTCGATCTGGGTTTCGCCCGGTCCACCCATGAAGCCGCTGCCACCGCTACCGCGCTGCCGCTCAAGGTGGGTCCAGGAGCGTACCAGGCGCCCCTTCTGATAGTTCTGGTGGGCCAGTTCGACCTGCAGCACGCCCTCGCGCGTCGCCGCGCGCTCGCCGAAGATTTCGAGGATCAGCCCGGTGCGGTCGAGCACCTTGGCGCCGGTCTCGGTTTCAATATTGCGCTGCTGGATGGGCGTGAGGCTGGCGTCGACCAGCAGCAGCTCGATTTTGTCTGCCTTGACCCTCGCGGCCAGCGCTTCGGTATGGCCGCCACCAATGAAGGTCGCGGGCTTGATCTCGCGCACCTTGACGATTTCGGAGAAGAGCACGTCGAGCCTGATCGCCCCCGCGAGCCCCTCGAACTCGGCCTGGCGCGCCTCGATCGAGTGCTGGGAGAGCTGGCCGCGCACGTCAGGCACGACCAATCCAGTGCGCGTGGGCTGCGACCGCTGGTCTATGAACGCCTTTGGGCCGCCCCGCTGGACGGCCTCGTCATCGTCAAATTCGGTCAAAATACCGCCTGTCAGTCGCTGTCGTGGTTCTGCTCGGGGTCGAACAACTGGATCGGCGCGCCCGGCATGATGGTCGAGATCGCGTGCTTATACACAAGCTGCGACTGCGCATCGCGGCGCAGCAGCAGGCAGAAATTGTCGAACCAGGTAATCACACCCTGAAGTTTGACGCCGTTCACCAGAAAAATCGTGACCGGCACCTTCTGCTTGCGAACATGATTGAGGAAGGAATCTTGGAGATTTTGTTGTTTTTCGTTCGCCATTCAGGCCTCTTTTCGCGGCATTGCTTGTCGCTGTTGTCGTTGCAACCACCTGCCATTCCAGCCTTGGGACTGCCGCCCAGTCCCTGCTGGCATGAATACACGCGCGGTCATCACTATGGCACATATCATTTTTCGTGCCTACCGCGCCCGGCGCATGGCGGCCGGTAATTTTCAGCGGTTTTTCAGAGTCCGAGCGACTTGATCTTGCGGTGCAGGGCGCTGCGCTCCATTCCAACAAACTCCGCCGTCTTTGAGATGTTCCCGCCAAACCGCTCGATCTGGGCCAGCAGATACTGCCGCTCGAACACTTCGCGGGCGTCACGCAGGGGCAGGCTCATCAGGTGAGCCGACGCATCGGTATCCCCCACCGTCGGCAATACCTCACCGATGTCCGACGGCAGCATGGCGGCCGTAATCACGCCGTCGGCCGGCTGCTGGTCCTTCATCAGGATCAGCAGGCGCTCGATGGAATTGCGCAATTGGCGCGCATTGCCCGGCCATTCCTGCGCCTGCAGGACGGCAATGGCATCGTCGCCCACAGTCACGCGCTGCAGGTTGTGCATGCGGCAGACCTGCTCGATGAACACATTCACCAGCGGGGGCACGTCCTCGCGCCGCTCCTTGAGCGGCGTCAGCGGCAGCGGCACGATGGACAGCCGGTGGAACAGGTCCGAACGCAATTCGCCCGTCTCGATCTGCGCCGCCACGTTCTGCGAGCTCGATGAGATGATGCGCACGTCGATCGGCACAGCCTGCGTGCCGCCGACGCGATTGAACCGGTTTTCCACCAGCGTCCGCAGCAGCGCCGCCTGCGTCTGCGCCGGCAGCGTCGTTACCTCGGACAGGTACAGCGTGCCGCCATGCGCCTTTTCCAGCGCGCCGACCTCGACCTTCAGCAGGCCAGTCTTTTCCCGCGCCTCGCGCCCGAACAGCACCACCGAGACCTCCTCGGGGGCGTAGAGCGAGGCATTGATCTCGACGAAAGGGGCTTCCGAACGCGGGCTGCGCTGGTGAATGAGGCGGGCGACCAGGCCCTTCCCTGCCCCTGATGGTCCCGAAATGAAGATGCGGGAATTGGTCGGTGCGGACTTTTCGATGATGCCGCGTACCTGCTGCAGGGCTGGCGACGTGCCGACCATGTCGGCGCTCTTGGTCGCCGAGCGCTCCTTGAGTTCGGCGACTTCGTTGCGCAGTCGCGTCGCTTCCATGGCGCGCTGGGTGATATGCAGCAGCCGGTCGATCTTGAAGGGCTTCTCGATATAGTCGTAGGCGCCGCGGCGGATGGCGGAGACGGCCGTTTCCACATTGCCGTGGCCCGAGATCATCACCACGGGCATATCCGGGTGCTGGCTCTGGAACACGTCGAGCAGCTGCAGTCCGTCCAGCCGCGAACCCTGCATCCAGATATCGAGGAAAACCAGGCTGGGCCGCCGGCGGGCAATCTCGTTGAGGCCACTGTCGGCGTCATGCGCCTGCCGCGTCTCGAACCCCTCGTCCTCGAGAATGCCCGCGATCAGGTCGCGGATGTCGTCTTCGTCGTCGATGATGAGAATGTCGAGTGCCATTACTTATGAACCACCGCGGAAATGAGCGGTTCCTCCTGTTGGGCGGACGGATGGTCGATTTCGATCGGACCGGCCGCCTCTGAAGATCTGATGGGCGATTGCAAGGGGAGCGTGAAGGTCACGCAGGCGCCGATCCGGCCCGTCGGATCGGGTTCGGCGTCGATCAGCTCGACGATGCCGCCATGCTGTTCGATAATCTTGGCCACGATAGCCAGGCCCAGGCCCGTGCCCTTTTCCCGGGTCGTCATATAGGGTTCCAGCAGCCGCTGCCGGTTATCCTTCGGCCAACCTTTGCCATTGTCGGACACGGCGACCCGTGCGTGGTTGGCTTCCACCTGGGCTTCCACCGTGATGGTCGGGCTCCAGGTATCAGATTTCTCCACCGTTTCAAATGCTTCCACAGCATTCTTTATCAGGTTCGTGAGCGACTGAGAAATGAGGCGACTGTCGAACCAGGCGTAGATCGGCTCTTCGGGCAGCGTGGTGTGGATGGTGATCTCCGGCAGGCGGACGCTTTCGAGGAACACCGCCTGGCGCACCGTGTCGCTGAGATCGGCCATTTCGGGCGCTGCCTCGGGCATGCGCGCAAAGGCGGAGAATTCATCGACCATGCGGCCGATATCGCCCACCTGGCGCACGATGGTATTGATGCACTTGTCGAACACATCGCGATCGTCTTCCAGCCGTGCGCCATAGCGGCGGCGCAACCGCTCGGCGGACAGCTGGATCGGCGTCAGTGGGTTCTTGATCTCATGCGCAATGCGCCGCGCCACGTCCGCCCAGGCGCTGGTGCGTTGGGCGGATTCGAGGTCGGTAATGTCGTCGAAGGTCAGCACATAGCCCTTGGATTCGGTGATCGAGCCCTCGCGGGTCAGCTGCACCTGATAGGTGCGCCGGTCGGTTTCGTTGCCAAGCTCGATCTGGTCGCGAACCTGACCCCGCCGGGCCGAACGGGCCCGCTCCAGCGTTGGGGCCAGCAAGGGCATGACCTTCTCGATAGGCTCGCCCATCAGGTCGATTTCGTCTCGGCCCAGCATTTCGCAGGCGCGGGCATTGACCAGCGTCACCGCGCCAAATGGATCAAGGCCGATGATACCGGCCGACACGCCTTCCACCACGGCCTCGGTGAACTGACGCCGCTTCTCGTTCATCTCGCTGGCCGTGACCAGGGCCTCGCGCTGGCTTTTGAGCTGCTCGGTCATGCGGTTGAAGCCGTTGCTGAGGTCGCGCAGGTCGCCCCTGCCCTCCTGCACCGGCACCTGGACATCGAGGTCGCCGCCGCTGACGCGATTGGAGGCGATCATCAGGTTCCGGATTGGGTCGACGAAGCGGTTGGCCAGCGCGATGCCGATCCACAGCGCCGCCAGCAGCAGCACCACGGCGAGACCGACATACATGATGGTGAAGGTGATCTGGAACACCAGCCGGTTGGACGCATATTCCCGGTATTCGGTGATGTTCTCGTCGGTCAGCTGCATATATTCCAGCACCTCGGCCTCCACCGGCCGGGCCACGAACAGGTAGGTATCCTCGTAGCCGCGCAGCTTGATGACAGAGCCGACAAGGTTGATCCGCCCGGGGGCGATTGCGGCCGGTATGCCTTCCACCAGGCCCTCGGTAATGCCCTCGGGCAGCTGTGGATACGCCCCCTGCACGGCGATCTGCGCCCGCATCAGGGTCTCGCCCTGCGCGGTGACCAGCGAGGTGAAGGGCAGCGAACGGGTTACCGCGAGCGCGGTGAGAATGCGCTGGAAGCGCTCCTTGTCCGCGTCATAGGTGCCGTGAGCCTGTTCCAGTTCCTCGGCCACCCAGATGATGTCGTCACGCAGCACCTGGGCGTGTTCGAGCATGTAGGAGCGGGCAACGAGCCTCGAGCTCTCCACCATGGCGCGCGTCCGCTCGGAGAACCACTGGTCCAGCCCCTGGTTGAGCGCGATCGTTGCCACCACCGCCACGATCGCGGCCGGAATGGCGGCGACCAGGGCAAACATGGTGACCATGCGGATTTGCATGCCGGCGCCGGCCTGGCCCTGCACGCGCGCCTGAATCAGCAGCACGGCCTCGGTCACGACAAGCGCGATCACCAGCAGCACAAGCACACCGGTAACGATCCAGATCACGGTCCAGACCGTGGTGGAAGGCTCGATATTGGTGGTGCCGGACAGAATCAGGAACGACAGCGAGGACATCAGCACCGAGGCGAACACCACGATGAAGCCCAGGATGCGCAGCGAGCGGTTGTTGCGTGCAGCCGCAAACGGCGATTTGACCCGCTGAGTCACATCGCTTGCGACGCCCTTCTGGGCCGCTTCGTCTGTCGCTGCAATGTCACTCATCAATGCCCAGGGGCACTCCATTTCCGCCGCAGGGGCAGAACCTGACCCAATTCGCCCGACCCTTCAAGACAATTGTTGCCAAAATGTGACACTAGTCGGTGAGCGCTGCGCCGCGCTCGGTGGCCTACAGCCCGAGCGCCGCCTTGCGCTCGTCGCATTGCGCCTTCCATGTCGGGTCGATCTCCTGGCATGTGCCACCGCTGCGCAGCAGGATGGTGACGATCTGGTCATATCCTTTCTGGCCGGCCAGGGTGACCGCCGAGATGCCGGCTTTGTTGGGGATATCGGGGTCGGCTCCATGTGCCGCAAGGTAGGCGACGATATTGCCATGATTGGCTTCCGTGGCAATGAAGAGCGGGGTAACGCCGAGGTCGTTGTCGTGGTCGTCCAGATCGACGCGCTGCGAGCGATGGTCCTCACCGATGAGTCCGGCGATGACGCCTGCCTCGCCGCTGGAGGCTGCTGCGTGGAGGACCGTCAGCCCACTACTGTTGCGGATCGAAACATCCGCCCCCGCGACCAGCAATTGGTCGTGGACGCTGTACCAGCCGGCCTGCGCGGCGACGAACAGCGCTGTTGCGCCGGTCTCATCCTGTTCGTTGACGTCGGCGCCATCGCGGAGCAGTTGCTGCATCAGGGCGCCGTCGCCGGCTTTGGCCGCGTCATGCAGCGGCCCGGCGGTGGCCTGAATGGCGAGGGACATCGCGGCCCAGCCTATTGCCACGCCCCGGGTGCCCCAGTGCCTTCGACGCCGGGTGGCAAGGTCGCGTTGGACGGGAACGTCCGCCGCGCGGCGCAAGCCAGGCGACGAGACCACAGGCGACTGTGTCGCCTTGAACCAGAAATTCGCTGTATCGAGACCAGGCATGTTGTTCCCTCCCTTGGATCCGGGACAGGCTGCAACGAGCCTTCGGCCACAGCCGGAGCACGGATGGACGCGCAATGCCCCCGCGGTGTGCGGGGGACATGCGTCAATGGCGCATCAAAGTTAGAGCTGCGGCCGCTGCTGGCCGTCGTGACGGCAAAATTTGCGCCTTTGCAAAGCAGGAGTCCAGACTTTGGCTGGCCGGAGCTGAGGTCGGATGATTGACGTCGGCTCCAAAGAGCACGAGGACTGGAGCAAAGACGCATCGTCCCCACTCCGAGTTGTTCCCTTGTCCGCGCCCAACCCATCCCGCGTCGAAACCGCCAGCCTTGCCGGCATGGCCATGGGCATCGCCGCCTATACGGCTTTCTCGGTGCATGACGCGATGATCAAGAGCGTAATCACCACCCTGCCCGTCACGCAGATTCTGTTCATGCGCAGCGTTGTCATTGTCACGCTGTGCCTGGTCATAGGTCGCGTCGGCATTGTCCCGGAACTCTGGCGTTCGAAAAATCGCATGCTGATCCTTGGCCGAGGTCTCATGACCATGTCCGCCTGGGTGATGTACTACAGCGCCGGCCGTGAGCTGCAGCTGGCCGAGATGACCACGCTCTACTACTTTGCGCCTGTCATCACGACGGTTCTGGCGGTGGTATTCCTCAAGGAGCGGCTGACGCTGGCGCGCGTCGGCGGCGTATCCATCGGCTTTTTTGGCGTGGTGGTGGCCGCCAATCCGGGTGATTTCACCATTGGTTGGCCAGTTGCCGTGGTGTTGTGCGCCGCCCTGTTCTGGGCGATCGCCATGATCTTCATGCGCACCATCTCCAAAAGCGAGCGCACCATCGTGCAGGTTTTTGCCCAGAGCCTGATCCAGATGTTGATCATGGGCGCGATCAGCCTACCCTTCTGGCAGGGCATGAGTCTGCGCGAAATCGCCCTGTGCATTGCCGCGGGGCTTATAGGTGGCCTTGGCCAGTTCACGCTGGTTGAGGCCGCGCGAGCCGTGCCGGCCAGCGTACTCGGTACGGTCGAGTATGGTGCCCTGATGTGGAGCTTCGTCTTCGGCTACCTGTTCTGGGGCGAGATGCCCGCCAGCACCGTCTATGTCGGGGCGTTCCTCGTGGTCGCTGCCGGGCTGACGCTGGCGCTGACGGAGCACCGCAATCGTCGCGAAATGGTCGACGCCCCCTGAACGGCGCGACAGTCCCCGGTTTACCGTCTGGCGAAATTGATCGCCCGGGCTCGGAACAGCCGGTGCCGGGCGATCATTGCTGCTCCAGGCGAGGAGCAAACCTTGGTAGTCAAGCGAGGGGAAGCGGAGGACCTGCTTCCCACTGAGGCCGACAGACAGAACGCAGCCCAGCGCGGTCGTGGCCGCCAGGCGACTGCTCCTGTCGAAATTCCGGGACCAGGCCGCCTCGACATCATGTGGCGGCTCTATCGTAGTATCGCTCAGGACCGCATCCTGCTCACCGCAGCTGGCGTGGCCTTCTACGTGTTGCTGGCGCTGGTACCGACGCTGACCGCGATCGTTTCCATCTATGGCCTGTTCAACAACCCGAGCGGGGTGATCGATCAGGTCCAGATGCTGGTGGGCATCGTGCCTTCCGGGGTGCTGGAGATCATCCGCGACCAGTTGGTGCGGCTGTCAGCGCAAAGCAACAACACGCTGGGCCTGGCCCTCATTTTCTCGCTCGTGCTCGCCTTGTGGAGCTCCAGCGCCGGGGTGAAGGCTATGTTCGAGGCGCTGAACATCGCCTATGGCGAGGAGGAGAAGCGGTCCTTCCTCCATCTCAACGGGTTGGCATTGCTGTTCACATTCGCCGCCGCCCTGGCTGCCTGTCTCGTGGCGGCGGTCTTGCTGGTGCTGCCCAACGCGATGCTCTTTCTGCCAGGCGGGGTCGGGGTGGAATGGGCCGTACGGGTCGCGTCCTATTGCGTGCTGCTGCTCGTCGTACTCGCCGGTCTTGCCGCACTCTATCGCTGGGGACCGAGCCGGCAGCGGGCCAAGTGGCGCTGGGTTACCCCGGGCGTCATCCTCACCGTGCCCCTGTTCGGCGTCGTATCGGGCCTCTTCTCCTGGTATGTGGCCAATTTCAGCGATGACAACGCGACCTACGGCTCGCTGGGCGCGACGATCGGGCTGATGACCTGGCTGTGGATCACCGCCACGCTCATCATCGTTGGTGCCGAGGTGAACTCGGAGATCGAGCACCAGACCGCGCTGGACTCGACGACCGGGCCGTCCGAACCGCTGGGCCAGCGGGGCGCGTATGTAGCCGATAGCGTTGGCCGGGTCTGGCCGCCGGCACGGGGCAAGGTGGAACGCCCCCTGCCCGACGACGGGCCGCCCAAGCGCCTATCCTGGGCAGTGCTTGCCTTCGCCATACCGGCCGTCATGGCGCTGCATATGGCCAATCGCCGCCGCAAGTAGCTCGGGCTGCAGAGCCGGGAACCGGCGCGTTAGCTGCGCCGGCTGTGCTTGACGATCTCGATGCTATGCGTGCGGATCTTCTTGCGCAGGGTATTGCGGTTGAGCCCCAGCAGGTCCGCCGCCTTGATCTGGTTGCCGCCACACGCATTGATCGCCATGGCGATCAGCGGTGCTTCCACACGATCGATCACGCGTTGGTAGAGGCCCGGCGGCGGCAGGTTGGGCTCATACTCGCGCAGCAGCTGCCCGACATGGGTTTCCACCGCCATCGACACATCCATCGGCCCGGCGGCCCCCGTTACACTAGGGCGCTCGGCAATGTTGAGCTCGTTCTGCACGATCTCGGCCGAAATGGACTCGTCGGCATAGAGCGCTGACAGCCGGCGGACGAGGTTTTCCAACTCGCGGACGTTGCCGGGCCAGGAGTAGTTCTGCATCAGCCGGATGGCGTCGGGCGAGATCGACTTGATCGGCTCGCCCTCGCGCTGCGCGACCTTGAGGAAATGCGCGGCCAGGTCACCCACGTCGTCGACGCGCTCGCGCAGCGGCGGCAGGCGGATCGGCACCACGTTGAGGCGATAGTAGAGATCTTCGCGGAACAGGCCTTGCCGGATCATCTGGCTCAGGTCGCGGTGGGTGGCGGCGACGATGCGGACATTGGTCTTGATGGCGCTGCGGCCACCGACCATGGTGTATTCGCCTTCCTGCAACACGCGCAGCAGGCGGGTTTGGGCATCCATCGGCATGTCGCCGATTTCGTCGAGGAACAGCGTGCCGCCTTCGGCCTGCTCGAACCGTCCTGACGACCGGGTATTCGCACCGGTAAAGGCGCCCTTCTCGTGCCCGAACAGTTCGGCCTCGATCAGGTCGCGCGGAATGGCGGCCATGTTGATGGCGACGAACGGTCCATTGCGGCGCTTGCCGAAGTCGTGCAGCGCCCGCGCCACCAGTTCCTTGCCGGTGCCGCTCTCGCCGGTAATCATGACCGTGAGGTCGGTCTGCATCAGTCGCGCCAGGGCACGATAGATGTCCTGCATGGCCGTCGAGCGACCCACCAGCGGCATGGTCTCGCCCGGTTCGTCCGCCTTGCGCTCGGCATTGGTCGGCTTCTTGGCATCAGCCAGGGCCCGCGCCACCACCGACAGCACTTCGGTGATGTCGAACGGCTTGGGCAGGTATTCGTAGGCGCCCACTTCCGAAGCGCGGATGGCCGTCATGAAGGTATTCTGCGCGCTCATCACGATCATCGGCAGATCGGGCCGCAGCTTCTTGATCTTGGGCATCACCTCGAAGGCATTGCCGTCGGGCATCGCCACGTCGGTGATCAGGATATCGCCCTCGCCCCGGCTCACCCAGTTCCACATGGTGGAAATATTGCCAGTCGGTCGGACTTCGTAGCCGGCGCGGGTCAGCGCCTGGTTGAGCACCATGCGAATGGCGGCGTCATCATCGGCGAGCAGGACGACATGGCTCATTTGGCCGCTTCCTCATCAAGTGGTGCCTGGAATGCCCCGCTCGCAACGGGAAGCAATATTCTGAATTTGGTCCGGCCCGGGCGGCTGTCGCAATCGATCACCCCGCCATGGTCGCCCACGATCTTGGCCACCAGCGCCAGCCCGAGGCCCGAGCCGTTCTGCTTGGTGGTGACGAAAGGATCGAACAGGAACGGCAGGATGTCCGGCGGCACGCCGGGGCCGTTATCCTCGATGACGATCTCGAGCGGCAGGGAGATGCGCTCGGACACGCCGGTGACGCTGATGCGGATGCCGGGACGAAACGCCGTCGAGAACTTGATCTCGGGTTTCTGAGTTCGCTCAAGGGCTTCTGAGGCATTCTTCACCAGATTGAGGAACACCTGGATGAGCTGGTCGCGGTTGCCATAGACCGGCGGCAGCGATGGATCATACTCTTCCGAAAAGGCGATGCCCCGCGCCACGCCGTTGCGGGCCAGCAGCTTTACCCGGTCCAGCACCACGTGGATGTTGATCGGTTCGCGTTCCATCGGGCGCTCGTCGCCGAACACTTCCACCCGGTCGATCAGGTGCACGATGCGGTCGGTTTCCTCGCGGATCAGCCGGGCCAGCGGAATCTCGTCGCTGTTGACCGTCTGTTCCAGCAGCTGCGCCGCGCCGCGAATGCCCGAGAGCGGGTTCTTGATCTCGTGGGCCAGCATGGAGGCCAGGCCCGTCACCGAGCGGGCCGCGCCGCGCGACACCATCTGCCGATCGATCTTGTCGGCCATGGTGCGCTCCTGGATCAGCAGCGCTACCCGGCCGTCATTGTCCGACAGCGGGCTGGCGAACACGTCGGCAATCCGTTCATCGCCGAAGCGCGAGGATCCGATGCGCACGCGGTACTCGGTCATCGGTGCGCGCCGGGCAGCCACGGTTTCCACCAGGCTGATGATCGGAGAGCCAAAGGCGATGAGATCGTCCAGCCGCTGGCGGGTCAGTACGCTCAGCGAGGCTCCGAAAAAGGCCTCCGCGGCGTAGTTGACGAAGGTAATGTGGCGGTCCTCGCTGCACACGATGATCGGCTGCGGCAGGGCCTGCAGGACCGCGGTCGACGGAACGGGGCTGACGGCGGGCGCCGTGGCCTCAATGGCGCTCATGCTGCGGCCCTTTGTTCGCTGGTGAAGATAGTGCCGATCTGACGGATGACGTCGTCGGGCTCTTCGTTGTTGAGGAAGGCGTTGCGGGCGGGCTTGTCGAGCACGATGCCGGCGGCCTCGGTGTACCAATCGAGGTGCTTGCGCGCGGCCCGCAAGCCGACGGCGGTGCCGTATTCGATGAGCATGTCCTGGTAGTGCTCGGCGACCAGCATGGCCAGTTCCGCGCCCTGTGGTGCGGTGGGGCCAACCCCTCCCGCCAGCCCGGCGCCGATCTGCGCGACGGCCCAAGGGCGTCCCTGCGCGCCCCGGCCCAGCATCACGGCGGCGGCGCCTGACTGCTGCAGGGCTTCACGCGCGGTCGCCAGGTCGATGATGTCGCCGTTGACGACAACAGGTACATTCACCGCCTCCACGACGGCGCGCACCAGTTCCCAGCGGGCGGAGCCCTTGTAGAACTGCTGTCGCGTGCGGCCATGCACGGTGATCATCCGTACGCCGGCATCGACGGCGCGCCGCGCCATCTCGGCCGCGTTTAGGCTATCATCGTCCCAGCCCAGGCGCATCTTGACCGTTACCGGCAGCGGCGTGGCTTTCACCACGGCATCGATCAGCGTCATCGCATGGTCGGGAACCCGCATCAGCGCCGATCCGGCATAGCCGTCGGTCACGCGCTTGGCCGGGCAGCCGAAATTGATGTCGATGATGTCGGCGCCCGCGTCATGAGCGATCCGGGCGCCGCGCGCCATCCATTCCGCCTCGCAGCCCGCAAGCTGCACCATATGCGGGAGCGTACCCGGCTTGCCGAGTTTGCGCGCCATGTCCTGATTGCCGACCGCCAGCGCGTTGCTGGCGATCATCTCGGACACGACCATGCCGGCGCCGAAGCGCTCGGCAAGCTTGCGAAACGGCCGGTCGGTGATTCCTGCCATCGGTGCCAGGAACGCGTTGTTGCGCACCACGTGGCCACCGATGCTCAACTTGCAGGCATCTACCGACACAAACTGCCCCAGAAATGATCAATTTCGCAATAGTGCCCGCACAATAGCCAAAATGACTGACAGTGCAACACCCTATGTGGTGCTGAAGGCGGTGCGGCTGCCCTGCACTTGCCGCATGCCGTGGCGGGCGCTAGACCACGACCAGATGACGGTTTCAAGTCCAGAGTTAGCCCGTTCCATGCGCGAAAAATCCATTGCAGTCATCGTTGTGGCGGCCGGCAAGGGCGAACGTGTCAACGCGGATGGTTCGAGCGATCCCAAGCAGTATCGCCCGATTGCCGGCAAGCCCGTGCTTACACGCACCGTCAATGCGTTCCTGGCTGTGCCCAGCGTCACGACCATCGTAACCGTCATTCATCCCGATCATGCGGACCGGTACGCAGCCCTGGGGCTCGTCGATGAGCGACTGCTGGCGCCGGTTGTCGGCGCCGCCACGCGCCAGGCCTCGGTGCTCGAGGGGCTGAAGGTTCTGGCGCCGCTGCGGCCCGACCTGGTGCTGATCCAGGATGCGGCGCGGCCCTTCGCTACGCCCCGGCTAATCGCCGACGTCATCGCTGCGCTCGACGAGCTGGAGGGGGCCCTGCCCACCCTTGGTGTGACCGACACCATAAAGCGCTCCATCGACCACCACGAAGTCACGATCACCGAGGATCGCAACCAGCTCTTCGCCGCGCAGACGCCGCAGGGTTTTCGCTTCGGGCAGATATTCTCGGCCCACATGCGCGCCTCGACCATTCGCCGCCAGTTTACCGACGATGCCGAGATCGCCGAATGGGCCGGTCTGCGCGTCGCCATGGTCAAGGGCGACCGCGACAATATCAAGATCACCCATCCCGAGGATTTTGCCCGGGCAGAACGTATCATTTCCGGAGACAGGCAAATGGAAACCCGCGTCGGCACCGGCTTTGACGTCCACCCGTTCGAGCCCGGCGATGCGGTCTGGCTGGGCGGCGTCCGCATTCCGCACAAGGCCAAGCTCAAGGGGCATTCCGATGCCGATGTCGCGCTGCACGCGCTGACCGACGCTATCCTGGGCGCCATCGGCGAAGGGGATATCGGCGTGCACTTCCCGCCCTCCGACATGCAGTGGCGTGGCGCCGCGTCGTCGCTCTTCCTCAAGCATGCCGGCGCCCTTGTCGCCAAAGCCGGCGGACGCATCGTCAATCTGGACGTGACAATCGTCTGCGAAGCGCCGAGGATCGGACCGCATGTGGCGGCAATGCAGGGGATCATCGCCGAGACACTTGGCATCGCGACCTCAAGGATCGCGATCAAGGCAACGACAAGCGAGCAGCTCGGGTTTACCGGGCGGGAGGAAGGTATCGTGGCGATGGCGAGCGCAAGCGTAGAAGTGCCGAGGAGGGTCGATTGATGGCAGCGAGGAAAGCGGAAAGCACCCCCGCAGGCTCCGGCAAGCGGATCATCGATATCCTCACCGAAAAGAAACAGAGCATCGTCACCGCCGAAAGCTGTACCGGCGGCATGGTCGCCTCGGCGCTGACCGATATTCCGGGCGCCTCGGCCGCGGTTTATGGCGGCTACGTCACCTATGCCAACGCCGCCAAATCCCGCATGATCCACGTGCAGGCCCGCCTGATCCGCGACTATGGCGCGGTCAGCAACCAGGTGGCTCGCGCCATGGCCGATGGCGCCCGCAATACCGCGCGGGCGGACTATGCGGTCGCAGTCACCGGCATTGCCGGCCCCGATGGCGGCAGCGACAAGAAGCCGGTGGGTCTGGTTTACATCGCCGTGTCGTCGGAACTGGCGACGGTCGTCATCGAACATCAGTTCGGGGACCTTGGCCGCGACGACATTCGTCGGGCCAGCGTCTCTGCGGCGCTCGACCTGGTGCTGCAAGTGCTGACAAGCGACCCGGACTAGGCCCCCTTCGCCTCTCCCCCGAAGGGAGAGGTAAGAAAGCTCAGTCGCCGTAGCGTTGGTCGGCCTCGTCGACAAATGCCTGCATGATTTCGACCTGCTTGGCGGCAAAGGCCGGTTCCGCCACCGCCGATATGAGCGGGTTGGAGATCTTGAAGTCGATCTCGAAGCGCACGCGGGTGCCCATGCCCTCGGGCTCGAAGCTCCAGACGCTGTCGAGATAGGCGAAGGGGCCATCCACCGCCTTGGCCTTGATGGTCAGGGCCTTGTCGTCGAGGGTGACGCGGCTGGTATAGGCCTGGGTGACCGGCCCGAAGGACAGCGTCATCCGGGCCAGCCGCACATCCGCCGCGCCGGCCGCCGGGTCCGGGCGGACGTCCATCGCCTTGCAGTTGGGAATGAAGCGGGGGTAGTCGCCGAGATCGGCGACGATGTCATACATGCGGTTTGGCAGGTGCGGCACATGCCGCTCGAAGAAACGCTTCATGGATTCTGCTTCTGAATATCGCTGGAGCATCAATAGCCCACCGCATCATTCCCGCGAAAGCGGGAATCTCACCTCTCCCTTTGGGGGAGAGGTCGGCGCGCAGCGCCGGGTGAGGGGGCCTTTTCTTGGCGCGGTGCGGGGGAAAGGCCCCCTCACCCGCCTTGCTTCGCAAGTCGACCTCTCCCCCAAAGGGAGAGGTGAAGAACTCAATGGCCCATCTTGGCCATGCGGGCGGCCTTGAGCTTGGCGAAGTCTTCCCCGGCATGGTGAGACGAGCGGGTCAGCGGGCTGGACGACACCAGCGCGAAGCCCTTGGCCGACGCAACCGTGGCATAGGATTTGAACTCGTCCGGCGTCACGAAACGCTGCAGCGGGTAGTGCTTCTTGGTCGGCTGCAGATACTGGCCGATGGTCAGGAAATCCACATCGGCCGAGCGCAGGTCGTCCATCAGCTGCAGCACTTCGTTCCGTTCTTCGCCCAGGCCCACCATGATGCCCGACTTGGTGAACATGGTCGGGTCGAGTTCCTTGACCTTCTGCAGCAGCCGGATCGAGTGGAAGTAGCGGGCGCCGGGGCGCACCTTGAGATACTTGGACGGAACCGTCTCGAGATTGTGGTTGAAGACGTCGGGCTTGGCGGCCACGACGATCTCCAGCGCGCCGTCCTTGCGCAGGAAGTCCGGCGTCAGGATTTCGATGGTGGTCTTCGGAGTCGCAGCGCGGATGGCCCGGATCACGTCGGCAAAGTGCTGGGCACCGCCATCGGCCAGGTCGTCGCGATCGACCGAAGTGATGACCACATGCTCGAGGCCAAGCTTGGCCACGGCGCGCGCGACATTTTCGGGCTCGTTGGGATCGAGCGGCCCCGGCAGGCCGGTGCGCACGTTGCAGAAGGCGCAGGCCCGGGTGCAGATCTCGCCCATGATCATCATGGTCGCGTGCTTCTTGGACCAGCACTCCCCGATATTGGGGCAGCCGGCTTCCTCGCAGACGGTGACGAGATTGTTCTCGCGCACGATCTGCTGGGTTTCCTTGTAGACCGGGGAGCCCGGCGCCTTGACGCGGATCCAGTCCGGCTTGCGCAGCACCACGCTTTCGGGCCGGTTGGCCTTTTCAGGGTGCCGCGGCTTAGCCAAGGAAGTGTCGATCAGAGTGACCAAGGGATGTCCTGACAGTTAGGCAATCAGCCGTGCCAGCAGCACGACGATGATGGCGCCGACGGTCGAGGTGACGATCTGGCGAACCACATCGTTTCTAATACCCAGATCGATCCGTAGCGCGGTGAACAGATACCCTCCCACGAACGAACCGACCACCCCGCTGATGAGGTAAGTGATCAGCCCGCCGCCCCCGACGACCAGACTGGCGAGAAACCCCGCCAGGATGCCGATTCCCAGAAAGATCAGGATCGCGCGATTATTGTTGCCGCCCATGGTGAAGCCCCCGCCTGCGGACTGCCGTTCCGGTAGTGCCATGCTCTGCCCTCTCAAACGCTCCACGAGATATTGCGTCTCGTGGAGCGCCCTTCAAGCCCCCTGCCCTTACCTAGCGACGACCCGCGCCACCGCGATGACCACCAGGGCGCCGATGGTCGCCGTGATGATCTGGCTGACCAGCGCATTGCCAATGGGAAGGGAAATGTTCGCCACCGACAGCAGCCAGCCGCCGACAAAGGCGCCGATGACGCCGACGATCAGGTTGCGCAACAGTCCGCCGCCGCCCAGCACGAGGCCCGCGAGCCATCCGGCCACCAGGCCGATGGCGAGAAAGATCAGCAGTTCAGTCATACCGACGCTCATTGTAGTACCTCTGCGATTTCAACCCATTCGCCGTGTCGCGATGCCGACAGAATCGTTGCCTGCACCAGCGCCAGCGAATGCAGATTATCCTCTCCCGAGCTGAAGCGCGCGGGAATCGAGCCGGTCTGGATCACCTTGGCAATGGCCGCCAGCGTGCCGGTGCGGTCGGCAAATTCAATGGGTTCGAGCGGAAAGGGTACGGCCTCGCCATCCCTCTCGCGCAGGCTCAGCTTGTCGGGACCGGCCTTGCCCATGAAATGGTCGCGCGAACTCCACATGATCTCACCTTCCGAGCAATCCATGGTCCATTCGCCCGCCCACGGCGTCACCGGGCCGCTGCTCATCCAGCTGCCACGATAGGAAACGATGGTGCCCTTGTCGAATTCCAGCGTCGCCACGCCGATCGGGTGATGCCCAAAAGGGCTCGCCGGCGGGTTCCAGGTGCGGCACGACACGCGCTTGGGGTTGTCGTTCAGCACCATCCGCATCAGGTCGAAATGGTGGATCGACATATCGGCCAAGAGCGGATCGGGCATGTCCCAGTAGCGGTAGCCCTGGCTGGGCGCATGGCGGCGGAATTCGATCGAGACCAGGTTCACGGGGCCAAACTTCTGCGCGCCGATCAGCTCGGCGGCGGCAATCGGCGCCGGCTGGAAGCGGTAGTTCTGGCTGACCATCAGCACGCGGCCATTGGCCTTGGCCAGGGCCACCAGCTCCTTGGCCTGCTCGATGGTCGAGGCGAAGGGTTTCTCGACCAGCACATTGAAGCCCAGTTCGAGGCAGCGCTTGACCACCGGATAATGCGCCTCGGTGCGGAGCGTGCAGATGGCCAGGTCCGCTTCAACCCCCTGGGCCGCTTCGTCCAGGCTGTGGAAGCAGCGCTTTTCCTCAATGCCCAGTTCGGTCTGCACCCGCTTGGTGGCCTCGGGACTGCTGTCCACATAGCCCACCATGTGAATGTTGGGCACTTTGGGGATAACGTCCTTGGTCCAGCTGAATCCCCAGTGTCCCAGGCCGACTTGGATCGCCTTGACCATGTGGATAACTCCTTTGCGTTCGGTTGCTTAGACCGCGCTAGATGTTCAGCGCGCGGCCATATGCGTCCAGAACGCTTTCCTTCATCGTTTCGCTCAGCGTTGGATGCGGGAAAATGGTGTGCATCAGCTCTTCCTCGGTGGTTTCGAGGTTCATGGCGATGACAAAGCCCTGGATCAGCTCGGTCACCTCGGCGCCCACCATATGCGCACCCAGCAGTTCGCCGGTCTTGGCGTCGAAGATGGTTTTGACCAGCCCATCGGGCTCGCCCAGCGCAATCGCCTTGCCGTTGCCCACGAAGGGGAAGCGGCCGACCTTGATCTCGCGACCGGCTTCCTTGGCCTTGGCTTCGGTCAGGCCGACGCTGGCCACCTGCGGCTCGCAATAGGTGCAACCGGGCACCTTGGTCTTGTCGAGGCCATGCACCTTCAGGCCGGCGATCTTCTCGACGGTGATGACGGCTTCATGCTCGGCCTTGTGCGCCAGCATGGGCGGGCCGGCCACATCGCCGATGGCCCAGATGCCAGCCACATTGGTTGCGCCATAGTGGTCGATGACAATGGCGCCGCGCTCGGTCTTGACCCCGACTGTTTCGAGGCCGAGGCCTTCGATATTGCATTGAACGCCAACGGCCGAGATCAGCTTCTCGCCCGAAATCTGCTGCTTAGAGCCATCCTTGAGCTCGACATGGGCGGTCACACCCGCGGCGGTCTTTTCAACCTTGGCGACCTTGGCGTCGGTCAGGATTTTGATGCCGCGCTTCTCCAGCCGCTTGCGGGCGAGGCCGGCAATCTCGGCATCTTCCACCGGCATGATCTGCGGCAGCAGCTCGATAATGGTCACCTCGGCGCCCATCGAGCGATAGAACGAAGCGAATTCGACGCCGATGGCACCCGAGCCCATCACCACCAGGCTCTTGGGCATGGCGGCTGGCTTCATGGCCTCGAAATAGGTCCAGATCTTGTCGCCATCGGGCTCGATGCCGGGCAGCACGCGCGGGCGGGCGCCGGTGGCGATGATGATGTTCTTGGCCTTGTAAGTGCCTTCACCCAATGGGTTTTTCGGCACGGGGCCCTGCGGTTGGACGATGGCCTTCTTGGTCGGCGCGACCTTGACCTCACCCGGCTTTGATATGACCGCCTCGCCCCAGATGATGTCGACCTTGTTCTTCTTCATGAGGAACTGGACGCCATTGTTCATCTGCGCGGCGATAGCGCGCGAGCGCTTGACCACCCCGTCAATGTCGACGCCGAACTTCTCGGCGGTCAGACCATAATCCTTGGCATGGGTCATGTGGCCGTAGATCTCGGCCGAGCGCAGCAGCGCCTTGGTCGGGATGCAGCCCCAGTTGGAGCAGATGCCAGCCATGTGCTCGCGCTCGATGATGCCCACCTTCATGCCGAGCTGCGCACCGCGGATAGCGGCAACATAGCCGCCGGGGCCGGCGCCGATGACGAGAAGGTCGTATTGGTCAGCCATTTGGGCCTCCAGTAAGTCTTGTTATCCCGGCCTAGAGGCCGAGCATGGATTTGACGACCGGCACGAGCCCCTCGCCGATCGCGCTGGTATTGGCAGCGTCAAGATGGACGCCGTCGAGCGGGTCGGCCGTGGCCACCGTCGAAGCGTCGAAAAAGCCGGTGTCCCATTCTTCCGCGCGGCGCGCATAGTGGGCGGCGAACTGGCTCGATTGCTCGAGGCCATGCGCAAAACCGCCAAAGTGCCCCATCATGTCGGCATTCTCGGTCTCGCAGAGCAGCGGCGGCGCCACCAGGATGATCTTGGGTGCGGTCTCGCCCTTGCCGGCGTAGTGACCGCGGATGATCTGCACCAGACGGCGCATGCCAAACGAGGCCTCCAGCGCCGAACCGCAGATGGCGGGCTTGAGATCGTTGGTGCCCAGCATGATGATCACGAGATCGAGCGGGCTGTGGCTCTCCAGCAGCGTCGGCAGGATGCGCGCGCCGTTGCGATCGGCATTGGCGAACCAGTCGTCCGACGCCGTCGTCCGCCCGCCAAGCCCCTCGGCAATCACCCGCACCTTGCTGGCCAGGCGATGTTCCAGCACGCTGGGCCAGCGGTGTTCGTAGGCGTGGCGCGGCCCGCCCGGCTGTGGATTGGCGCCATAGGTCAGGCTGTCGCCGTAGGCGAGAATGGTTTTCATGTCAGCCCCAGTGCTTGTTTGACGACCGGCACAACCCCGTTGCCAATGGCGCGCGTCGCCTTGGCATCCAGATGTACTCCATCCAGCCGTGTCGGTGTCGCGACGGTTGCTGCGTCAAAGAACCTGGCGCCATACTCGTCGGCGATTTCACTATAGAGGCCCGCCAGCTTCTCGCTTTCGGCGATGCTGCGGTCCATGGCCGGCAGCCCGCCGGGTGTGTCGGTCGGTCCGGCATGCGGTGGCGCAACCAGGATCAGTTCTGGAACCCGTCCGCCATAACCATAGGGGTGCGACTTGACGATCTGCGCCAGTCGCCGCATGCCCGCAGCCGCGCCATTGGCGGCGCCGCAGATGAACGGCTTGAGATCGTTAGCGCCGAGCATGATGACCACCGCGTCCAGTGGTGCATGAACCGACAATACCGTTGGCAATACCCGGGCGCCGTTCCGATCGGCCGCCGCGCCATGGTCATCGAACATGGTGGTGCGTCCGCTCAGCCCGTCGGCGATAACCCGTGCCTGCCCATCCAAACCCGCCTCCAACACCGTTGGCCAGCGATCCTCGTAGGCATGGCGCAGCCCGCTGGCCGTGTCATGCCCGAAGGTCAGGCTGTCGCCATAGGCGAGGATGGTTTTCATGCCCACTGTCCCTTAGGCCAGCATCATTACCGGGTTTTCGATCAGGCCCTTGAACACGCCGAGCACTTCGGCGCCCAGCGCGCCATCGACAGCGCGGTGATCGCAGGAGAGCGTGACGGTCATGAAGTTGGCGATCTTGACCTGGCCGCCTTCGGCATAGACGCGCTCTTCGCCGGCACCGACCGCGAGGATCGTGCCGTGCGGCGGGTTGATCACCGCCGAGAAGTGCTTGATGCCGAACATCCCGAGGTTGGACACCGACGAGGCACCGCCCTGATATTCATGTGGCGCCAGCTTCTTGCCACGGGCGCGGGTCGCCAGATCCTTGACCTCCTCGGAGATTTCCCGAAGCGTCTTGGTATCGCAGGACTTGACCACCGGGGTGAACAGGCCACCCGGCACGGACACCGCAACCGCGACGTCACTGCGCTTGTGGTAGAGGATCGAGTCGCCCGCCCAGGTTGCATTGGCGGTCGGCACACGCTGCAAAGCCACGGCCCAGGCCTTCATCACGAAGTCATTGACCGAAAGCTTGTAGCCCGGCTTGCCGTCCTTGCCCTTGGGCGCGGAGGCATTGATCTGCTCACGGGCGGCCAGCAGGGCGTCGATCTTGCAATCGAGCGTCAGGTAGAAATGCGGCACGGTCTGCTTGGATTCGGTGAGGCGCGCGGCCACCACCTTGCGCATCCCATCGTTGGGCACGAGCTCGTAGCTGCCCTCCGGATAGAGGGCGAGCACCTGGGCCTTGGTCATGCCGCCAGTCGGTGCTGCGGCCCCTGCCCCGGCCGCCGGAGCGGATGCGGCCGCCTTGAGCGGCGCCTTGCCGGATTTGGCAGCTTCAACGTCGGACTTCACGACGCGACCCTTGGGGCCCGAACCCGAGATGGCCGACACATCGATGCCGGCATCCTTGGCGAGGCGGCGGGCCAGCGGCGAGGCAAACACCTTGCCACCATCGCTCTTGGCCGGCGCCGGAGCGGCCTTGGCAGGCGCGCTGGGGCCGGTATTGCTGTTGGTGGCTGGAGCCGGCGCAGCGGCAGGCTTGGGCGCTTCCACCTTCGGTGCCTGAGCCGGAGCCGCCTTGGGTGTGGCCACTGCGTCGGCGCTTTCGCCTTCCTGTAGCAGCACGGCGATCACGGCATTGACCTTCACGCCCTCAGTGCCTTCGGCGACCATGATCTTGCCGATCTTGCCCTCGTCGACGGCCTCGACTTCCATCGTGGCCTTGTCGGTCTCGATCTCGGCGATCACGTCACCGGACGAGACGCTGTCGCCTTCCTTGACGTGCCACTTGGCGAGCTTGCCCTCTTCCATCGTCGGAGAGAGCGCCGGCATGGTGATATCAATTGGCATCCCGGTTCTCCTTACGAGCGGTAGGTCACGGCATTCACCGCCGCGATCACTTCATCGACGTTCGGCAGCGCCAGCTTTTCGAGGTTGGCGGCATAGGGCATCGGCACGTCCTTGCCGGTGACGCGGAGCACGGGCGCATCGAGATAGTCGAAAGCCTTTTCCATCACCTGGGCCGAGATTTCCGAGCCGATGCCGTTCTGCGGCCAGCCTTCTTCCACCGTCACCAGGCGGCCGGTCTTCTTCACCGACTCGATGACGGTGTCGATATCGAGGGGCCTGAGCGTACGCAGGTCGATCAGTTCCACATCGACGCCGGCGGCGACCAGCTTCTCGGTAGCCTGGGTGGCGTAGCGCATGCCCATCGAGAACGAGACGATGGTCACGTCCTTGCCCTTGCGAGCGATGCGGGCCTTGCCGATCGGCAGCAGGAAATCGTCGACCTTGGGCACCAGGCCCGTCGAGCCGTAGAGGATTTCGTTTTCGAGGAACACGACCGGGTTCGGCGAGCGGATTGCCGCCTTGAGCAGGCCCTTGGCGTCAGCTGCGCTATAGGGCGCGATGACGGTGAGGCCGGGCACGTGGCTGTACCAGGCCGAATAGTCCTGGCTGTGCTGGGCGCCGACGCGGGCAGCCGCGCCATTGGGGCCGCGGAACACCATGGGCGCCTTGACCTGGCCGCCGGACATATAGAGCTGCTTGGCGGCCGAGTTGATGATCTGGTCGATCGCCTGCATGGCAAAGTTCCAGGTCATGAATTCGACGATCGGCTTGAGGCCGGCAAAGGCCGCGCCGACGGCGAGGCCGGCAAAGCCATGCTCGGTGATCGGCGTATCGATGATGCGCTGGGGGCCGAATTCCTGCAGCAGGTTCTGGGTGATCTTGTAGGCGCCCTGGTATTCGGCGACTTCCTCGCCCATGACGAAGACGTCGGGGTCGCGGCGCAGTTCTTCGGCCATGGCCTCGTTCAGCGCCTGGCGCACGGTCATTTCAACCATCTCGACGCCCGCAGGCAGGTCGGGATCATCATGGGCTTCGAACTTCGGCGCGGCCGGAACAGCAGCGAGCGACGGCGCTGCTTCGGCGGCCTTCTCGGCTGCCACGACCGGGGCCTCCGAGGGCTCGGGCGCCGTCTTGGCGACGGGCGCGGCGGAGGCGGTTTCACCCTCGGCCAGCACCAGCGCGATCGGTGTATTGACCTTCACGCCCTCGGTGCCTTCGGCAACCAGCAATTCCTTGACCACGCCTTCATCGACCGACTCGACTTCCATCGTCGCCTTGTCGGTTTCGATTTCGGCCAGCACGTCGCCGGACTTGACGGTGTCGCCGACCTTGACCAGCCACTTGCTCAGCTTGCCCTCTTCCATGGTGGGCGACAGCGCGGGCATCAGGATTTGGGGCATATCAGCTCTCCAGGATTTTCGGTGCGCCGGGCATGGTGGCCACGCGGCGAAGGTCAGTATTGAGGGCGAATTGAGCAGGAATGACGCGCGGATCGTTGATCAGCCGCGGTTCGGCAGAGGCGCTGGCCGGGGCTGGTCGCTGGTTGACCGCCCAGCCGCTCAGCGCCACGCCGAGGACGATGAAGACGATGAAGACAATTGTCGCCCGCTTGTAGATGGCCATGTGCTCGGCCGCGGCAGGGCCGGCCTTCTGCTCGAGCTGGCCAAACTTCCACCAGCCTAGCAGCATGTAGGAGCCGAGCCGTTCACCTGCCGGAGCCAGCCGCACGATGGCAACGGCCTGCATGGCCGCAACCACCAGCGAGAGGATGGCGAAGAGCGCGATCACACCGAGCAGGATGCTCATCTATGGCTCTCAGGCGCTGATGGTGATGTCGGTCCAGAGTTCGGACGCAGCCGGCTCCGGATCGTTGGTGGCGAAGTCCGCGGCTTCCGTGACGACGGCACGAATGTCGTTCTCGATCTTCTTGAGGTCTTCCTCGGTCTGGAAGCCGGCTTCGAGCAGGCGCGCCTTGACCTGCTCGATCGGGTCACGTTCCTGCCGGTACTTGGTCACTTCGTCCTTGGAGCGATATTTCGCCGGGTCGGACATCGAGTGGCCACGGTAGCGGTAGGTCAGCATTTCGAGGATGAACGGGCCCTTGCCCGATCGGGCATGCTCGATGGCGCGCTTGGCGGCGTCATAGACCATGCGGACGTCCATGCCGTCGACCTGCTCGCCCGGAATGTTGAACGAGGCGCCGCGCATGGAGAAGTCAGTGGTGGCCGCGGCGCGCTCGATCGAGGTGCCCATGGCGTATTTGTTGTTTTCGATGACGAAGACGACCGGCAGGCTCCAGAGCTTGGCCATGTTGAAGGTCTCGTAGACCTGGCCCTGGTTGGCCGCGCCGTCGCCGAAATAGGCCAGCGAGACCGAACCGTCGCCCTTGTACTTGGCAGCAAAGGCCAGCCCTGCCCCCAGCGACACCTGGGCGCCGACAATGCCGTTGCCGCCGTAGAAGCGATGCTCGTTGCTGAACATGTGCATCGAGCCGCCCTTGCCCTTGCTGAGGCCGCCCTGGCGACCGGTCAGCTCGGCCATGACGCCCTTGGGGTCGAGGCCCATGACCAGCATGTGGCCGTGGTCGCGATAGCCGGTGATCTGGGCGTCCTTGCCCTTCTCGGAGGCCATGGTGATGCCGGTAACGACGGCTTCCTGGCCAATGTAGAGATGGCAGAAACCGCCGATCAGCCCCATGCCATACATCTGGCCGGCCTTTTCCTCGAAACGCCGGATCAGCAGCATTTCGCGATAGGCTTCCAGGTCTTGTTCCCTGGTGAATTCGGGTACGTTGGATTGCGTCTTGGCCTTGGTGGCCACAGCCTTACGCGCCATGGGGAACGCTCCGCATCGAAATGGATTTGCCGCTTGGCCCGATCTGGCCACAGTTGCGCATCATAGTGCAAGCGGAGGACGGAAAGCAATGCTCCCGCGCCCCGGCAAATGCCCGCTAAAGCGTTGAATCCGCTTCGATAAGCTGGATTAACTCATCTGTGGCTAATTCTTCAAATTTACCGGAAAGTGGTTTACCGGTTCGCGGGTCGACCATGACGATGAGGTCGTCCGCATTGGCCATGTTCAAGAGGGCCCGAGCGCGTTCAATGACGATGTCAGGATCGAGCCGGCGCGTGTCCATCAGGGTGGCGCGGTGCCTGTAGGCGTCGATCTCGGCCTGCAGCGCGGAGGACCGGGCCTTGAGCTGGTCGATATCGAGCAGGATCTGCGTTCGGCTTTCAATGCCAAACTGCCCACCAATAGCTGAGAAACCGAGATAGCCCTGGAACCCGAGCAACGCCACGGTCAGTGCCAGCGGGCGCCAGATTGCGGGACGTTTGAGACGGGTGGGCATGGGCTAACCGAGATTGAACCATGCCACTATGCCCAACAAGGGCTTAACGCAGGGTTTCGCTATTCCGCCGCGGCGCGGTCGATGCCCGGAATTTCGTGGAACAGCGCGCTGACCGACTCGCCGCTATTGATGCGCCGCATGGCCTCTGCCAGCGCGGGCGCAACCGAGAGAACCGTCAGCTTGTCGGGCATGGGCTGGTAGGACACCGGTACGGTATCGGTGCAGACGATCTCGCTCAGCCCCGGCTGCGCCGCCAGCCGCTCCAGCGCGGTGCCGGCGAAAATGCCATGCGTGCAGGCGATGCGGATCGAGCGCACCCTGCTGGCCCGCAGGTGATCGAGCAATTCAATCATCGAGCCACCGCTGGCGATTTCGTCGTCCAGCACGATGACGTCGCGGTCATGCACCTCGCCGATGATCGCGGAGATGCGAACTTCGGTGTCGCTGATGCGCTCCTTGGCGCCGGCAGCAACCGGGGTTCCGAGCCGTTTGGCGAAGGCCGCGGCCGTCTTGGCATTGCCAAGGTCGGGCGAGACCACGACGGCATTGCTGAGGTCGTAGCGGCGGAAATAGGCGGCCAGCTCGCCCAGCGCGTGCAGATGATCGACCGGTACGCTGAAAAAGCCATGCACCTGGGGCGAATGCAGCGTCATCGTCAGCACGCGGTCGGCGCCAGAGGTCTTGAGCAGGTCGGCGACCAGGCGCCCGCCGATGGAGATGCGCGGCGCGTCCTTCTTGTCGGAGCGTGCATAGGCATAGTGCGGGATGACTGCCGTGATGCGGGCCGCGGAAGCGCCGCGCGCAGCATCGAGCATCAGCAGCAGTTCGACCAGGTGATCCTGCACAGGCGCACTCAGCGTCTGGATGAGGAACACGTCCTGTTCCCGGCAATTGGCCTGCAGATGGACTTCGATACAGTCATTGGAAAAGCGCTTCACCAGCGTGGGGTGCAGCGGCACGCCGAGCTGGGCGCAGATGTCCCGGGCAAGTTGTGGATGAGCGCTACCACCGAATACGGCGATCTGGTTCATCGGGACATCCTGGCTCGTGGGAGGGCTCGCCCCCGCCCTTTACCGCAATGCCCCGATGGCGACAAGCCGCCGTCAGAGCGGCACGTAGTCGATCTCGAGGAACCGGGCCACCTCGGGCACCCAACGGTCGCGCACGAAGGCGACATGGTCGGGGTGATCGTTGTAGCCCGAATAAGCGGCCTGGTCGGCGAATTCCATCGAGAAGCCAAAGGCGTAGTCGTTTTTGGGGCTGACCTGCCGCAAGGGCTCGAATTTCTCGACGCCCGGGATCGCCGCCAACACCTTGGCATCGCGGAGGAAGGCCGTTTCCTCGGCCGAGCCAGAGGCATGCTTGAGGGTGAAGACGACGGTGTGGCGGATCATGCCTCCGCTCCCATGGCTTCGGTGGCCGCGATGGCCGCCATGTTGACGATGCCGCGGCTGGTGGTGGACGGCGCCAGGATGTGGGCCGGCGAGCGTGGCCCCATCAGGATGGGGCCGACCGACAGCGCGTTGTTCATTTCCTTGAGCAGCGTCATGGACAGGTTCGCCGCATCCAGGTTCGGGAAGATCAGCAGGTTGGCTTCGCCCCCGAGCACGCTATCGGGGATGTAGCGCTCGCGCAGGTCCTGGTTGAGCGCCAGGTCGCCCTGCATCTCGCCTTCCACGATCAGGTCCGGCGCAATGGCTTTGAGCTTGTTATAGGCCTCGCGCATCTTGTAGGCGCTGTCGCCGTCGCGCGAGCCGAAGTTGGAATAGCTCAGCAATGCCGCCTTGGCCTCGATATTGAAGCGCTTGAGGTGATTGCGGGCCTGCAACGTGATGCCGACGATCTCGTCGGGCGTCGGATCCTGGTTGACATAGGTGTCGGCCAGGAAGAAGGCGCCGCGCGGCATGATCAACATGGACAGCGCCGAGACATCGGCCACGCTATCCTGCAGCCCGATGATCGAGCGGATATCGCGGACGTGCTTGATGAAGCGCCCCTGCAATCCACAGATCATGGCGTCCGCTTCGCCACGCTTGACCGCCAGCGCGCTGATGACCGTCGTATTGGTGCGGACCACCTGGCGGGCAGTGTCAGGGGTCACGCCATTACGACCAACCAGCGAGTGGAACAGGCTCACATAGTCGCGATAGCGCGGATCGTCCTCGGGGTTCACCACCTCGAAATCGACGCCCGGACGAAGGCTGAGGCCGAAGCGCTCGATGCGCGACTCGATGACCGAGGGGCGGCCCACCAGGATGGGGCGGGCGATGCGCTCTTCCAGCAGTACCTGCGTGGCGCGCAGCACGCGCTCGTCCTCGCCATCGGCAAAGGCGATACGCTTCTGCTGGCCCTGCGCCCGATCGATGATCGGTTTCATCACCAGGCCCGAGCGGAAGACGAAGCGGTTGAGGCTGTCCTGATAGGCGTCCCAGTCTGCAATCGGCTTTTTGGCGACGCCCGATTCCATGGCGGCCCGCGCCACTGCGGGGGCGATCCGCAGGATCAGCCGCTGGTCGAACGGGTTGGGAATGATGTGCTCGGGCCCGAACACGGCCGGCGCGCCCGAGGGCGAGACTTCAAGGCCCGGCTCATGAGCCAGCTTGGCAATGGCGCGCACGGCCGCCAGCTTCATTTCCTCGTTGATGGTCGTTGCGGCGACGTCGAGCGCCCCGCGGAAGATGAAGGGGAAGCAGAGGACGTTGTTGACCTGATTGGGATAGTCCGACCGCCCGGTGCAGACCATGGCGTCCGGCCGGGTTTCCTTGGCCAGCTCCGGGGTGATCTCCGGATTGGGGTTGGCCAGCGCCAGGATCAGCGGCTTGGGCGCCATCTTGGCCAGCATTTCGGGCTTCAGCGCGCCGGCGGCGGAGAGGCCCAGGAAGATATCGGCGCCTTCGATCACTTCGGCCAGCGTTGTCGCGTCGCTGGTGCGACGGAACTGGCCGCGCCACTTGTCATTGACGTCGTTGCGCTTGTGGGTGACGAGACCATCCTTGTCGGCGACCCAGATATTCTCGTATTTGGCACCCAGCGCCACCAGCACGTTGAGGCAGGCAATGGCCGCGGCCCCTGCCCCGGATGCGCAGATCTTGACCTCGTCGATCTTCTTGCCCTTGAGCTCGAGCCCGTTGAGCACCGCGGCGCCCACAATGATGGCGGTGCCGTGCTGATCGTCATGAAAGACCGGGATCGGCATGCGTTCGCGCAGCGCTTCCTCGATCTCGAAGCAGTCAGGCGCGCGGATATCCTCGAGGTTGATGCCACCGAAAGTCGGCCATAGCGGCGCCACGGCCTCGATGAACTTGCCCGGGTTGATCTCGTCGATCTCGAGGTCGAACACGTCGATGCCGGCGAACTTCTTGAAGAGGACCGCCTTGCCTTCCATCACCGGCTTGCTGGCCAGCGCGCCGATATTGCCCAGGCCCAGCACGGCCGTGCCGTTGGAGATCACGGCGACAAGGTTTTGCCGCGAGGTGTATTTGGCGACCGATTCCGGATTGGCGGCGATTTCCTCGCAGGGCGCGGCGACGCCGGGCGAATAGGCCAGCGCCAGGTCGCGCTGGTTGCCCAGCGGCTTGGTCGGCTGGATTTCGAGCTTGCCGGGCTTGGGGAACTCGTGGAAATGCAGGGCGGCTTCGCGAAGGGCTTTCCGCTGCTCGTTGAGGTCGGTCGTCACGCAGTCCTCCTCGCCCGCTTGTTGCGTTTTGCGGACATAGTTTGGGACAGCGTTGGTGCCACCAATCGCCCCGGTTGAAAAGTGGCTAAGTCAGCCGAAAGCTGCAACTAAAGTCGCAAGGGCGCTCAGGCTGCGCTGGCGACGATGCTCTCGATGCGGCTGCGCGGCGTCACGGTGGCGTGCAGCGCCGTTGCCAATTCGCGGAAAGCCCCGATCTTGAGGGCCGGCGCGAAGATGAAGCCCTGGGCCTGGATGACCCCGCGCGCCCGAAGGTAGAGCGCCTGCTCCTCGGTCTCGACGCCTTCGGCGACGATCTCGCAATCGAGGTCCTTGGCCATGGAAATCAGGCCATCGAGCACCGGAACCTGCGTCGTGCCCGGCTTGACCATATCCACGAAGATGCGGTCGATCTTGATGATGTCGACGCCCAGCGTGCCGAGATAAGCCAGGTTGGAGTGCCCTGTGCCGGCGTCGTCCATGGCGATGCGCGAGCCGAGGGCGTGGATGCCCGCAATGACGCTGTTGGCGACGGCGGAGTTGGCCAGCGGATGCCGCTCGGTGATTTCGAATACCAGCTGGCGGAAGGCGATGGGCGAACTGCCGAAAATCGCCTGGATGTCCTCCACGATGCTGTCGTCGCGGAAGTGCCCCTCGAACAGGTTGATGGAGATCTTGAGCTCCGGCATCATCTGGCTGAGGTCGCCCAGGTCGAACTTGACCTGCTGCATCAGCGACAGGGTCATGGGAATGGCGAGGCCCGTCACTTCGGCATAGTCGATGAAAGCGCCCGGCGGCACGACCTGGCCGTTCTTCTTCTCCCAGCGGCACAGCACTTCGCAGCCCATGAGCTCGCCCGTGCGCAGGTTGATGACCGGCTGGTAATACGGCTTGATCTCGCCGCGGGCGATGGCCCGTTCGAGGTCGAAGGCCGGCACGCGCGAGCGCCGCACATAGCCCAGCGACAGCAGCAGCACGATCGCGCTCATGCCGCAGGCAATGGCCGTGAAGGCGACATCGAGGTCGGCATAGGTCGAGCGGGCCATGACGAAGGGGATGGCATATTCCACCTTGAGCGGCAGCTCCCCGGCAAAGGCCTCGGCGACGACGAACTCGGCGCTGGAGCTGCGTCGATCATAGGCTGCGGCGTCGCCGATGGTGAGCACCGGCGTACCATTGGTCAGCAGCACGCGCATCATGGCGGCGCTGGGCAGCGCCTGCGCCAGCCCGTCCGAGGTCTGGCCCATGAGCGGCATGAACGCCGAGACGCGGCGAGACTGGCCGAAGGCCTGGGTGATCTTGAGGGCCGGCATGGCCAGGTCGCCGAGCTGGACCAGCGTGATGGTCTCGGTATGGCCGGGCACCGGCAGGTTCTCGGAAAGCGGTGAATAGGCAACCGTCCGACCGAAAGCGTCGCAATATTGGACGCCGTCGGAATTCTCGACCAGCACCTGCTTCATGCTGAGACTGGCTTCGATCTCGCGCTGCACATTGGCGACAAAGGTCGGCGTGCAGAGCGACGGGCTCTCCGCCAGGATGCGGCGCAGTGCGCCGATGGCGTCGTTCACACCGATTTCAATTTGTGAAGTAACGCCGGCAACGTATTGCCTTGTTTGTTCTTTTTCACGAACTCGAACGTAGCTGTCCAACAGGTAATCCACCGCCACGATGGGAACAAACGCGAGCAGCGCACCCATCAGCGTCAGGATATGAGAATATTTGGACTTCAAGATTCGAATCCGGATCGACCAGTCGATACCTCATCGGTATCAAACCAGCATTTAACGGATCATTAACGGTGGTTAACCAGTTGCAAACCAAGGGGGATGCGAATTGGCTCGAACCTGGCCTACGGCGCCCTTCGCGCATCTGCAGACCGACCGGGATTATCTCGTGGTCCGCGCCTTCCGCGACTTTGATGGCGGCGAGCATGAAGAGGGCGAGGTCTGGACCTTCCTCGGCTCCAGTTTCCTGCCCTATGACGATGGATTGTCGCTCTTTGCCGTGATCGATGGCGTCGATCGGCAAGTGCGCATGCAATGGCGCAACGAGGAACAGGGCCCCATCATCGATCGCCTCGCCGAGTACCTGCAACCAAAGCAAAAGGCGGCCCCGTAACCGGGACCGCCTCTGTTCTGCATTGCCAGCAGGATTACTGAACGTTGAGGCGGATGCTCAACTCGCGCAGTGCCTTGGACGAAGCCGGGCTCGGCGCACCCATCAGCAGGTCTTCGGCCTGCTGGTTCATCGGGAAGGCCGTGATCTCGCGCAGGTTGGCCACGCCGCAGAGCAGCATGACGATGCGGTCGATACCGAAGGCTGCCCCGCCATGCGGCGGTGCGCCATACTGGAAGGCGCGGTAGAGGCCGCCGAACTGCTCCTCGACCTCGTCGCGGCTCTTGCCGGTCAGCTCGAATGCCTTGACCATCAGGTCGGGCAGCTGGTTACGGATCGAGCCCGAGGCGATTTCGTAGCCGTTGCAGACGGCGTCATACTGATACGCCTTGATGGTCAGCGGATCCTGGCTGTTGAGCGCCTCGATGCCGCCCTGGGGCATCGAGAACGGGTTATGCGCGAAGTCGACGCGCTTTTCCTCTTCGCTCCACTCGTAGAACGGGAAATCGACAATCCAGCATAGCGCGAACTGCTCGGTGTCGACAACGCCGAGGTCGGTGCCGACCTTGGTGCGGGCTTCGCCGGCGAACTTGTAGAACTTCTCCGGGCGGCCGGCGACAAAGAACACGGCATCGCCATCGGCCAGACCGAGCTGAGCCTTGAGCGCGGCGGTGCGTTCTTCGCCGATATTCTTGGCGATCGGGCCCGAGCCCTGCCCGTCCTTGAAGAAGATGTAGCCGAGGCCCGGCTGGCCTTCGCCCTGCGCCCAGGCGTTCATGCGATCGCAGAAGGCACGGCCGATCGGCTCGGCGCCCGCCTTGTTCTTGGCTGGGATCGCCCAGACTTCGACCTTGGGATCGACTTCGATCTGGCCGGCAAACACCTTGAAGCCCGAACCGGCAAAATGCTCGGTCACGGCCTCGATCTCGATCGGGTTGCGCAGGTCGGGCTTGTCCGAGCCATATTTGCGGATGGCCGTGTCATAGGGAATACGCGGCCAGTCCTTGGTGACGCGCTTGCCTTCGGCAAACTGCTCGAAGATCGAGGTGATCACCGGCTGGGTGGTGTTCCACACGTCTTCCTGGGTCACGAAGCTCATTTCCAGGTCGAGCTGGTAGAATTCGCCCGGCAGGCGGTCGGCGCGCGGATCCTCGTCGCGGAAGCA
>NZ_CAMLHM010000011.1 GCF_946479885.1 uncultured Devosia sp. | reverse complement strand
TCTCCTGGTTCGAGGGTCGCTACGCTCCCGCCTCATCATGAGGGCTACTTCTAGCTCGGTGTATCAGTAGCCCTCATGGTGAGGTGCGCTTCTTCAGCGCCTCGAACCACGAGGGCGTGGCACTTACCCCATATCATCCAGCCGGAACTGCAGCTTGGCCAGCTCGGCATAGCGGCCGCCCTTGGCGACCAGCTGGTCATGCGTGCCCTGGTCGATGACGTGGCCACCATCGAGCACGAGGATATTGTCGGCGTCGCGAATGGTGGCCAGGCGATGGGCGATGACCAGCGTCGTGCGACCGGCCATCAGGTGCTCCAGCGCCACCTGCACCAGCCGTTCGCTCTGGGCGTCCAGCGCGCTGGTGGCTTCGTCGAGCAGCAGGATAGGGGCGTTCTTGAGGATGGCACGGGCAATGGCCAGCCGCTGCTTCTGCCCGCCCGACAGGGTCACGCCGCGCTCGCCCACCATCGTGTCATAGCCAAGCGGCAGGTCCTGGACGAAATCGTGCACCAGGGCAGCGCGCGCGGCAGCTTCGACCTCGGCCTGGCTGGCATCGGGTTTGCCGAAGCGGATATTGTCGGCGATCGTGCCGGCAAAGATCGTCGGCTCCTGCTCCACATAGGCGAAGCGCTGCCGCAATTCGCGCAAGCGCACATCGCGGATGTCGATGCCATCGACGCGGATCACGCCGCCGCTGACATCATAGAAGCGCTGCAGCAGTGACAGCGTCGTCGACTTGCCGGAGCCCGAAGCACCCACCAGCGCCACCGTCTCGCCGCGGCCAACGGAGAAATTGAGACCCGACAGCACCGGCTCGGCGCCATCATAGGAAAACGACACGCCGTCGAACGCCACCGTGCCCAGCGCCGGGGACGGCAAGGCCACCGGCTTGGCGATCTCGCGGATGGTCGGCTGCGTGTCCAGAATCTCGGTCAGCCGCTCGGTCGCCCCGGCCACCGACTGCAGCGTACCCAGCACTTCGCTGACATTGGTCAGCGCCCCCGATGCCATCAGGGCATAGACCAGGAACTGTGCCAGCTGGCCGGCGGTCACCGTGCCCTCAAAGACCGAGCGAGCGCCCCACCACACCAGGAACACCAAGGCCGCCGTGCCCAGGAATATCACCATGCCGACCAGCACCGAGCGCGCCAGCAGCCGCCGCACTTCGGCGCGGTAGCTGGCTTCGCTGCGCTCGTCATAATGGGCAGCCTGCACCGGCTCCTGGGTGAACGACTTGACCGTGCGCGTGGCGCCGAGCATCTCGGTGGCCATGGCGCTCAGATCTGCCAGTGCGTCCTGCGTCTTGCGCGACATGCCGCGCAGCCGGCGGGCAAAGGTAATGACCGGGAACAAAATCGCGGGAGCCGCGACCACCACGGCCAGCGTCAGGATGGGGCTGGTAAGCAGCATCATGATCAGCGCGCCGATGATGGTCACCGTCGAGCGCAGCGCCAGCGAGAAGCTCGACCCCACCGCACCACGGATCATGGCCACGTCGCCATTGAGACGGCTGGTGAGCTCGCCCACCCGATGGGTATCGAAATAGCGGGCATCCAGCTGCAGCAGATGGGCGAATACCGCCTGGCGCAGATCGGCCAATACGCGCTCGCCGATGACGGAGATAAAGTAGAAGCGGGCGCCGCTCGCCACCGCCATGACCGCCGCAATGCCAATGATCAGCCAGCCATAGCGGCCGACATTCTCGAGATTCTGCGCGACGAAGCCCTGGTCGATGGCGCCACCCAAGGCCGCCGGAATAGCCAGGGAGGCCACGGTGGAGATCAGCAGGAATGCAACCGTCAGTCCCAGCTGCCAGGGATAACGCAGCATGAAAGGCAGCAGCTTGCGCAGCGGCTGCAGCTTGCGGGGATTGACCACAGGGGTCGTCGCCATCTTTTCGGGGTCGGCCTGAACCGGGACGGCCTGGTCTGTCATCGCTCGGTCATGCCACGCTGCTTGGGGGCCGGAGGACCGGCCGCGCTTGAGGCTCCGATATAGGCCGTGACCGCGAGGGCGGCAACAGGCCCGCCGGTGCGAAATTGCCGCGCCCGCGCCCTTGCGAAGAAGCCGGGCTTTCTGTATGAAGCCGCCAACACCGAATTTAACTGCTCTCCGGGCGCCACGGCGCCCGTTTGATTTGAGGCGATACCGATGAAGGCTGATATCCATCCGGACTACCACACCATCACTGTGGTCATGACCGACGGCACCAAGTACGAGACCCGTTCGACCTACGGCAAGGCCGGCGATACGCTGCAGCTCGACATCGATCCCAAGACCCACCCGGCCTGGACCGGTGGCACGGGCCAGCTGCTCGACCGCGGTGGCCGCGTCTCGCGCTTCAAGGAACGCTTCAAGGGCCTCGGCATCTAAGCCAGTCCGCTGTGAATTCAAAAGCCCGGCCGTTGTGCCGGGCTTTTTCGTACCCGCCGCAGGAGGCAGGCATGTTCATCCTGACATTGACCTATACCGCCCCGCTCGAAGCCGTCGATGAGCACGTGCCCGCCCATATCGAGTGGATCAAGGCCGGCTATGCCAGCGGGGTTTTCCTCGCCTCGGGTCGCAAAGTGCCGCGCACCGGCGGCTTTATCCTCGCCAAGGGTGACCGAGCGGAGATCGAGGCTCTGGTCGCCACCGACCCGTTCATGGTCGCCGGCGTAACCACCTATGACATCACCGAAGTTGCGGTCTCGTTCACGGCCCCGGGCCTGGAGCAGCTGAAGGCCTAGCGTCCGAACGCCGCCTTGAGTCGGGCCAACTGGTCGGCAATGCCATTGGCCGTGCCGGGATCGAGTTCGGGCATCTTGCCGCGTTCCAGCGTATCGAACTGCATCACCCGGTCGAACAGGCGATCGCCCTTGTCGATATAGAGCCGCAGCGTTTCAGGAAGCTGATCATATCCCGGGCCACCGCGTTCCGATGGCGTGGCCGAGAACTTGACCTTCTCCTTTTCGGAGCGGGCATTTTCCTTCGATATCTCGCCTTCATTGACCGCGCGCTGCAGCAACAGCCAGGAGGCCAGCTGCATGAGCCGCGTGGTGAGGCGCATGGATTCGGTCGCATAGAGGAACGACGCCTCGCGGCCCAGGATACGGCTTTCGTTGCGGCCTTCGCCATCAAGATAGGAGGCGACTTCCTCGATCAGTCCCATGCCTTCGCGATAGAGCAGGCCGAATCCGCCGGAAGCCACGATGCGCGGCCCGATGGCGATTGCCGGTCCTGTCTCGTCCACGTCGGTCAAGTCATGGTCCTCCTGAACGCCATGCTAGGCGTAATCGGCCAAGGCGTCATCCCCTGTGGCCGATCAAGCTGAAAGGAGCTTTAAAATCAGGGCCGTACCAAGGCCAAACGACCCCTGGAAAAGAAAAAGAGCGGTAAGAACCGCTCTCGAAGTTAACAGGGAGGCGTCAAACAGAGGGAGAAACCACTCTGCAAAATCCAGAACAATCTGAATAATGCAAAGTTACCCTGCAGATGTTAATTGCAGGTTAATGAGAGTCGATTTCTTAACCCTGCCCGTTGCCGCTCTGTTGACTGCGTTGGCAGCGACTCAACCCCGCTGTACTGGCGACCCGTCCAGCACCGTCCGCCCGGTCAGGGTGATCAGGTGCGTACCACCGACAGTCTGGAGCCAGCCCTTGGCCTCGATGCGCGCCAGTTGCTGGGCCGAGGCGGTGGTCGAATAGCCGCTCGCCAGCAATTGCAACTGTTCGAGATCGAGCGGCTTTACGCCCTCAAGCACGACATCACGATCCGTCAGCATCGCCGCTCTCCCCTTGGACAAGTTCGCTATCCGACGTTAGCGCCTCGCCCAATGGCCGCAATGTCAACCATCAATTAAGCCTAACGGGACCCCGATATGGTGAATGATTGATGAACGCGCCGTTCCACCACCATGCAGGCGGACTGGTGTTTGCTGCCTCTATTGGCATCTCGCCAATCTGGAGAGGCAATTATGACCACAATTTCTGCTGGAGCCGCCGCCGGCCTGCTGGTCGCGCTCATGGTGCTGTCCACCACTGACGGCCACGCCGCCGAACTGGTGCCGGCCAATCAGTCCAAGGGCTTTGCTCATCCCGGCGAAACCAAGGGCTTCAACCCGCAGCCCGATCCGCCGCGCGATGTCCGCGGCGCCTCGGCGGTCGCTGGCGACGGTTCGGTCTGACCAAAGGCTGCACGTCAGAACTTGAACGCGGCGTCCGCAGCCTTGCGCGTGGCGCCGCGCGCTTCGATGCCGGCCTTGAGCCTGACAATTTCGGCCTCAAGCAGCGTGATGCGCTCGCTCAGCTCATCCACCGACAGCGTGTCGATGGGCATGCCGACCTCATGGGCCTTGGGCTTCTTGATCTCTTCGTCGAACATTATCAGCCTCCTGTGCCAGCGTTGAGCGGCGAGCTTAGCGCCAAAGGCTTGCGGAGCAAATCCGCTTCGACCAGCATGGCTGGATGATACCGATCACCATGCAGGCAATCGCCATCACCCGTCCCGGTGGCCCCGACGTTCTCACGGCGCGGAGCTATCCCGTTCCCGACTGCCGCGCCGGCGAGGTCCTGATCCGCGTCGCCGCCGCCGGCGTCAACGGCCCTGACCTGGCCCAGCGCCGCGGCCACTATGATCCACCCCCCGGTGCCTCGCCCCTGCCCGGTCTCGAGGTCGCGGGCGAAATCGTTGCATGGGGCAGCGGTGTCACCCGCTGGCAGGTCGGCGACCGGGTCATGGCCCTCACCAATGGCGGTGGCTATGCCGAATATGCGGCGGTGCCATCGAGCCAGGTATTGCCAGTCCCCCAGGGCTGGACTCTGGTGGAGGCCGCGGCCCTGCCCGCAACCTGGTTCACCATTACCCAGACGCTGGTGATGCGCGCCGGCCTCGAGCCCAGCATGTCAGTCCTGGTGCATGGCGCCGCCGGTGGCATTGGTGGCGCCGCCATCCAGATCGCCACGATCCTGGGTGCCCATGCCATCGGCGTCGTGTCTTCGTCCGCCAAGGCGGACTATGCGCGCCGCCTCGGGGCGGTGGCCACCATCGACCATACGAGCGAGGACGTCGCGGCCCGGGCGCTTGAGCTGACCGATGGCAAGGGGGTCGACCGGATCGTCGACATCATCGGCGGATCGATGGCCGAAAAGAACCTCGCCGCCTCGGCCAGGGGAGGCCATATCGTCCAGGTATCGACCCTCGATGGCGCCAGCGCCAACCTGTCGCTGCGCACCATCATGGCCAAGCAGCTGACACTGTCAGGATCGACCCTGCGACCCCAGACAGCCGCCACCAAAGCCGCCATCGCCGACCGCATCCGCACCCACCTGCTGCCCGCCCTGGCACGACCAGACTTCGTCAAACCGGCAGTGACGCGTTTCCCCCTGGCGCAGGCCGCCGACGCCCATACCGCCATGGAGGCTCGCGGCCATGTCGGCAAGTTCGTGCTCGTCACCAGCTTTGGCGCCGGGGAATAGGTCCACATCACCATTGCGGATCAGCGTCTAAACCCATATATTAGGCGCTGTTCCCCCTCAGCATGAAGCAAAGAGGCGGAGCGGCCCGGAGGAAAACCGGCCGCGCCTGCAGGAGAGATTTATCATGACCACGCCACTGTTGATGCCCAAGGCGACTGCTGTCTGGCTTGTCGACAATACCGCGCTGTCATTCGAGCAGATCGCTGCCTTCTGCACGCTGCATCCCCTCGAAGTTCAGGGCATTGCCGACGGCGACGTTGCTGGCGGCATCATGGGCGTCAACCCGATCCAGAACGGTCAGCTGACCCGCGAAGAGATCGAAAAGGCCGAGGGCGATCCCAATTATCGCATGAAGCTGAGCGAGCCCAAGGTTCGCGTCGCGGCCGCCAAACGCAAGGGTCCGCGCTATACCCCGATTTCGCGCCGCAACGAGCGCCCCAATGCCATCAAGTGGCTGGTGCGCAACCATCCCGAGCTCAAGGACGCCCAGATCATGCGTCTGGTCGGCACCACCAAGTCGACCATCGATTCGGTGCGTGAATCCACCCACTGGAATTCGGCCAACCTGGCCGCCATGGATCCGGTGACGCTGGGCCTGTGCAGCCAGATCGACCTTGACCTCGAGGTCAAGCGCGCATCCAAGGGCGGCCCGGGCGTGGACGAAGTGGCCGAAGGCACCATGCTGATGACGGCCGAGGAAGCCCTGGCCCGCTCCGGCACCCGTGGGCACTCGGAAGGTCCTGATGGCGAATTTGCCGCCAACGACCATCGCCCCGAGCAGGCTCAGGACGATTTCGATGCCGACTCCGTGTTTGCCAAGCTAAAGTCGCTCAAGAGCGATACCGACAACTAAGGATAGTCTGGCCAGCGGAATGGAAAATAACATCCTGCTGGCCATTTTCGTCATTCTCGCAACCAGCGTTGCGATGGTGCCGCTCGCCAAGGCGGCGGGCCTGGGGACAGTCCTGGGCTATCTCGCAGCGGGCGTGCTGATCGGCCCCTTCGGCCTGGGTCTCGTCTCCGACAGCGACATCATCCACCAGATCGCCGATTTCGGCATCGTTATGATGCTGTTCCTGATCGGGCTCGAATTGCAGCCCAGGGAGCTCTGGCGCATGCGCCACAAGGTGCTCGGCCTGGGCGTGACCCAGATGGTGGCGACCTCGGTTGTCATCGCCCTGACGCTGATCCTCGCCGGTTTCGCCGTCAACATAGCTGTTATTATCGCGCTGGCGCTGTCGATGTCGTCCACCGCTATCGCCATCCAGTCGGCGCAGCAGCGCGACATCACCCGCACCGATGCCGGCCGCGCCAGCCTGGCCGTGCTGCTGGTGCAGGACGTTTCGGTCATCCCCATCCTTGCCGCCATACCCCTGCTGGCCATGTCGACCGGGGCGATTGACGTCGAAGTCACCGAGGCCGTCGAGGCCATAGCCGACCCGCTCGACTGGATCACGCCGCTCGTCATCATCGGCGTCTTCATCGTCGCCCTGGTCTTGGGACGCTACCTGGTGCGGCCGCTGCTGGGTCTGGTGGCCCGCGCCGGCGTCCGCGAGGCCTTCACCGCGCTTGGCCTCGCCATCGTCTTCGGTGCTGCCCTGCTGGCGCAGGCCAACGGCTTCTCACCGGCAATGGGCGCATTCATCGGCGGGGTGCTGCTGGCCGACAGCGAATATCGGCACGAGCTGGAAAGCAATCTCGAACCCTTCAAGGGCCTGCTGCTGGGTCTGTTCTTCATTTCCGTCGGCATGTCGATCGCCTTCGACGTGCTCTGGTCGCAACCCGTGCGGCTGGCAGCCCTCGTCATTGGCTTCGTCGGCATCAAGGTCACGGTTCTCTTCGTCCTGACCAGCATGTTCCGCATGCATCTGGCCGACCGGCTGCTGGTGGCCATCCTGCTCAGCCAGGCAGGTGAATTTGCCTTCGTCATCTTCCAGTTCGCCGAACGCGTTGGCGCCATGGGCGAGGCCGACCATGCCATCCTGGCCGTCGCGGTGGCGCTGTCCATGGCCACGACACCGCTCCTGCTGCTGGCCTTCGACCGCCTCGTGGCGCCCCGGCTGGACGAACGCCGCCGCAAGGAGCGACCCGACGACCCCATCGATGAACACCGCAATATCGTTGTGCTCGGCTATGGACGCTTCGGCCAGATCATTACCCGCATGCTGCGCGCCCAGGGTTTCGAGACAACGCTGATCGACGACGATGCGGCGCAGATCGAGCTGGTGCGCAAGTTCGGCGTCAAGGTCTTCTACGGCGACGCGTCGCGGCTGGCCCTGCTGCATGCGGCAGGCGTGGAACAGGCCGATCTGGTCGTCATCGCCGTGGGCGGACGCGAGCGCATCCTCAGCATCGCCCGCACGCTGCGCCGGCACTTCCCCGCAGTGCCAATTGCCGCCCGCGCCATCGATCGCGGCCATGCCCATGAACTGATGGCGCTCGGCGTCGAGATCTTCGAGCGCGAGACCTTCCTGTCGGCGATCAGCCTGGGCACCAAGGTACTCACCCAGCTTGGCATCCCGCCGATCGACGCCATGCACATGGCCCAGGCCTTCGAGCGCCACGACAACGAGCTGCTGCATGACAGCTTCGCGGTGCGCCATGACGAAGACGCCTATGTCGGCATGGTACGCCATTCGATGGGCCTGCTCGACGACGCCATGCGCAAGGACAAGCCAACTACCATTCCAGTTGACAAGCCCGCACCGAAGCGTACCGAGTAGTACGACACCATGAGACCTCATGGTGAGCTTGTCGAACCACGGGGTCGGGCAAACCGACCTCGCCACGACCTCGTCCTTCGACGGGCTCAGGATGAGGTCTGCTCAACCCTCCCGCCGCCGGACCACCCATGCCCATCTTCGATCCCTATTTCGTCACGGTCGCCGTGATCGCGGTGCTTATCGTCGGCCTATCCAAGGCTGGACTGCTCGGCAGTCTGGGCATGGTGGGCGTGCCCCTGCTGAGCCTGGTCATGCCGGCACGCGACGCCGCGGGCATGATGCTGCCCGTGCTGCTCGCCATGGATGCCTTCGCAGTCTGGACCTACCGCAAGGAAATCGACTGGCGCATCCTGCGCATCATGCTGCCCGGCGCGGCGGTGGGCACCATCATCGGCTGGGCGCTCTGGGCCCTCGTATCCGACGATGCCGTGCTGCTCTTTGTGGGCGTCGTGACGCTGCTCTTCATCCTCGACGCCATCCTGCCACTGCGCAAGAAACTCGAAGGCCTGCCGCCCTCAAGGCCATGGGGCACCTTCTGGGGCGGCTTTGCCGGCTTCACCAGTTTCATCAGTCACACCGGCGGCCCGCCGTTCCAGATCTACGTGCTGCCCCAGCGCCTGACGCCGGCGATCTATGCCGGCACCACCTCGGTATTCTTCGCCATCGTCAACACGGCCAAGCTGATCCCGTATTTCTTCCTGGGCCAGCTCAGCGTGCACAACCTGCAGCTCTCGGCGGCACTCATCCCGGTCGGCATTGCCGGCGTTCTGGTCGGCATTTACCTGGTGCGCCGCATCTCGATGAAGTGGTTCTACCGCATCGCCTACTGGCTGGTTTTCCTGTTGTCGCTCTATCTGATCTGGAAGGGTGTGCAGGGCGTTTTCTTCGCCGGCTAGGGGCGGAGCCAGGCTCCGCCCCATTGGCTCAGCGCAGGTCTATCCGCCAGCAGATGACCCGACCGTCTTCGCGGTCGTGGCGCTCACCGCTGCGAACAAAGCCGTTGCGCAGCAGCACGCGCTGCGACGGACCGTTGTCGTGGGCGGTTTCGGCCGTCACGCAGAAAACGCGATCGTCGGTGCGCGCCCAGGCGAGCAGTTCGGCCACGGCGCGGGTGGCTATGCCCCGCCCCTGGCGGGTCGGGGCGACACCATAGCCGATATGGATCTGGCCATCCCTCGGCAGGCGGGTGAGCGAAGCCAGACCGACAATCTCGCCGGCTTCAACCAGCATCCAGGCGGCAGGATCGAAATGCGGCCGGATACTGTCGGCAAGCTCGGCCAGCATGCGCAGAACTGGCGGCGGCGCCAGTTCCACATCGGGATCCAGATGAAGCAGAGGTGGCGCCTTACCGTCGACAAGGGCGGCAAAGTCACGGCTAGTAGCTGTGAAAAGCATGTGTTTACTCGGCAAAAGGATACGTTCGCAGCAGGCGCGAGCCGCTGCGCGAAAGGGCCGAGCGGCCGATCGTGCTCAGACTATTGCAGAACCTTGCCGATCGGGCGCCGCGGCGCAAAGTGGGTCAAGGTGATCAAAGGCATTCTCCTGTCGTCGGGCCACTTCTAGGTTCGACCGCCCGCAGCGGCAACAAAAAAGGGCCGCAGCATCTGCTGTGACCCTTCATTCCCCGAGGGGATAAATCTGCGCCGCTTTATTGGGTCGTCGTGGTGTATTTGTAGAGTTCGTCCTTCACTTCGAGTTTTTTGCGCTTGAGCGCGCTGACCATCAGATCGTCGTGCCGAGTACTCTGCATCTCGGCTTGGATCTGGCGGTCCAACTCCTGGTGGCGCCTCTCGAGCGCCGCGATATGCCCTTCAGTCGTCATGACAACTCCTTGAAAGCCTCTCTGTGGACGAATCGATCGTCACAAATAATTCACGACTTGTCGACTGCCTTTGGGTGACCTCTGGAAATCTGGTGCAAAACACGTCGTGATCAGTTAACCAGAGGTAACGGCGCAAGCGTTAGGGGCACGCGGATATCGATGCTTTCGCTCACCAAGGAACAGGAAGCCAGCCTGGGTCTGGAACTGGCCACCAAGCGCCAGGAACACAGTGATCTCAACGCGGCGATCGATACGCTGACCGAGTCGCATGTCGCCGATCGAATGCTGATTCAGCGCCTCAAGAAGCGGAAGCTGGCGCTCAAGGATCGCATCGTGCAGCTCGAGAATATTCTGCTCCCCGACATCATCGCCTGAGCGCCCTGCCGCCTTGTTTTATGGCCAAATCTGGGCTAAGTGCGCGCTTTGTGGAGCTTGAGGGAACCGGGGCTCTATGCTGACAAAACCACTCGTCGCCATCGTCATGGGCAGCCAGTCCGACTGGCCCACCATGCGCCTCGCCGCCGAAACGCTCGAAGCGCTCGAGGTTGAATACGAGGCGCGCATCGTCTCCGCCCACCGCACGCCCGAACGGCTGGTTGATTTTGCCACCAATGCGCGGGCCGAAGGCTTCAAGGTCATCATCGCGGGTGCGGGCGGCGCCGCCCACCTGCCGGGCATGATCGCTTCGATGACGCCGCTGCCGGTGTTTGGCGTGCCGGTCAAATCCAAGGCCCTCAACGGGCAGGATAGCCTCCTCTCCATCGTCCAGATGCCCGGCGGCATTCCGGTAGGCACGCTGGCCATCGGCGAACCCGGCGCCATCAACGCCGCGCTGATAGCTGCCGCGGTGCTGGCGCTGTCCGACGACGACCTGGCCGACCGGCTCGACGCCTTCCGCGCCCGCCAGTCCGCCGCCGTCCCGCTCTTTCCCGCAGACACCGAGTAACGCGTGACCACTAACGACCTCTCCGCGCTGCCCCCGGGCAGCATGATCGGTATTCTGGGCGGCGGGCAACTGGGCCGCATGCTGGCGTTGGCTGCCAGCAAGCTTGGCTTCCGCTCGCACATTTATTGCCCCGATCCGCTGAGCCCGGCTTTCGAGGTCACCCCGCACAAGACCATCGCCGCCTATGACGATGAAGCGGCCCTCGCCGCCTTCGCCGAGGCGGTCGACGTTGTCACCTACGAGTTCGAGAACGTCCCTGCTGCGACCGCCGAATTCCTCTCGGCGCGCAAGCCGCTGCGGCCCGGCGCCAACGCGCTGGCAGTGTCGCAGGACCGGTTGGCCGAAAAGAGCTTCCTTGCCAGCAAGAACATTCCGGTGGCGCCGCATCGCGCCGTCGCGACGCTGGTCGATCTCGAAGCGGCCATCGACGCCCTCGGCCTGCCCGCCGTGCTCAAGACCACGCGCCTGGGCTATGACGGCAAGGGCCAGCGCGTCATCCGCCAACGCAGCGAGGCGGCCACCGCCTTTGCCGAGCTGATGCCCAAGCCGCTGGTGCTTGAGGCCTTCGTGCCCTTCGACAAGGAAATCTCGGTCGTCGTCGCCCGCAACACGGCGGGTGAAGTGCGCGCCTTCGACGCCGCCGAAAATGTGCATCGCCACCACATCCTTTATACCTCGACCGTGCCGGCCGACGTGCCCGCAGGCATCGAGAAGCACGCCGCCATGCTGGCCAAGGTCATCGTCGTGGCGCTGGACTATGTCGGCGTGCTCGGCGTCGAGTTCTTCGTCATTCCGGGCGAACGCCCGACCCTTGTCGTCAACGAAATCGCCCCGCGCGTACACAATTCAGGCCATTGGACCGAGGCGGTGTGCCTCACCGACCAGTTCGAGCAGCACATTCGCGCCGTCGGCGGCTGGCCGCTGGGCGATCCGGCCCGGATGGCCGACGTGGTGATGGAAAATCTGGTCGGTGACGAAGTGCTGGCCATTCCCGCGGCGCTCGACGGCAACACCCAGCCGCACCTCTATGGCAAGACCGAAGTACGCCCCGGCCGGAAGATGGGGCATGTGAACCGGATCGTGCGCTAAGCTGCCGCAACCACCGCCCGGCACCTCCCCCTCGACGGGGGAGGTTGGGAGGGGGTGTTGAGAGCCCCCATATGCGGGCTAAACATCCCCCACCCTTGATCCCTCCCCGCAAAGGGGAGGGTGTCGACTGAAACGCCGGGCGCGCGCCCTATCGCGCCAGCCACCTCTTCATCGCCTCGACCACCGCGCCGGGATTTTCCATCGTTGGCAGGTGAGCGCTCTCGGGAAACCGCACAAGCTCCGCTCCCTTGATACCGGCAGCCATCTCCTCGGCCAGCTCGGGCGGCGTCATCTTGTCGAGCTCACCCACGCCAACCAGTGTGGGCACCTTGATCTGCGCCAGGACCGGCCGCGAATCCACGCGGTTCATGATCGCTAGCTGCTGGCGGATATAGGCTTCCTGCCCGACCCGTTCGGACATGGCCTGCACATCTTCGGCGAGGGGCGTGCCAAGGTGATGCCGCGCCACCAGCTGCCCCAGCAGCCCACGCGACACGCCAATGAACTTCCCCTGCCCGATCATCTCGATACCCTTGCGGCGCGTTTCCCTGCGCGCCTCGTCGTCGGGTCGCGCCGACGTATCGAGCAGCGCCAGATGCGTCACCCTCTCGGGCGCCTGCCGCATGATCTCGAAGGCGACGTAGCCGCCCATGGAAAGACCCGCCAGAGCGAATCGAGCCGGCGCGGCGGCCAGGACGCGCCGGGCCATGGCGGCTATCGAGTCGTCCTGCGTCAGGTCCGCGACCGTCGCATGGGCATCAAGACCCGCAATCACGTCCCGCCACAGCCGCTCGTCGCAGATCAATCCCGGCAGAAGTACCAGCGCGCTTGCCATTGCTGCCTCCTCAAGGCAAAATCATCAGGCTCGACTGTTCCGCTCAAGGCGCCGGGGAGCAAGTCCGCGCAGGCCAAATCCGCGGTTTTTCTCATCGGCACAGTGGACAAGCCCCCATAGCTGGGCTATAGAGCGGCCCACGGTGACTGGCTCTGCTGGTCGGCGACGGTGTTTTTTGGCTCCGGCGCTCTTATCCAAACCCACATGTCCAAGCTTCGAAAGGGCGGTTGACCTTTGCAAGTAGTCGTTCGCGATAACAACGTTGACCAGGCGCTGCGCGCGCTCAAGAAAAAGCTGCAGCGCGAAGGCGTCTTCCGCGAGATGAAGCTGCGCAACTACTACGAGAAGCCCTCCGAGAAGAAGGCTCGCCAGAAGGCCGAGGCCGTTCGTCGCGCCCGCAAGCTGGCCCGTAAGCGCGCCCAGCGTGAAGGCGGTCTGCCCGCTCCGGCACCGACCGCGCGTCCCGGCCAGCCCGGCCGTCCGGCGGCAGCAACTCCGCGCACCTAAGCGCCGGTTTGCATCAGTTTTGAAAACGCCGTCCTTCGGGGCGGCGTTTTTGTTTTGCTCGAAGTGTCATCGCTCTCACCGCAAACGCGGGGTCACCCCGGCCCTGAGCCGGGGCTCATCCTGAGATCTCAAGACGCATCGCGGCTCAAGGCCGGGATGACACCGAGTTCGGGCATGGTTCAATGCGCAAGCCCGACCCCAGGACGACTGCGGGTAAGGTCGAGCAGCGCCACGACAATCACCAGCGCGGCAACCACCGGCAGTTGGATGACCAGCGCCGTCCGCGCGTCGCCGAACAGCGTGCCGGCAGCAAGCGAGCCGGCAAATCCGCCCCCCACCTGGAAGAAGCCAGTCAGCGCTCCAGCCGCGCCGGCTATCGCGCCAAAGCCGGCCATGGCAGCCGCTGTTGCCGCGGGGCTGAGGAAGGCGAGACCCAGCATCCAGATGCCGACAGGCACCATGATTGCGGCCACCGAACCGGGGAACAGGCGTGGCAGGATGCCGAATGCCAGCCCGCTCAGGCCGAGGAGGCACAGGGCGATGACCAGCAGTTGGCGGCCGCTGATGCGGCGGGAGAGATAGGTGACAACCAGGTTGCCCGTGATGAAGGACCCCGTCTGCACCAGCATCGCCATGGCGAACTGGAACGGTGTCAGTCCCATCCCGTCGATCAGCAGGAAGGGCAACTGGGCGGTAAAGCCATGGAAACCGGTAAAGGTCAGCCCCAGCAGCAACGATGGAAACACGAAGTCGGGCGAAGCCAGCAGGCGTCCGTAATTGCGCAGGATCGTGGCGGGCCGGAACGGTATGCGGGCCTTCTCGGGGAGGGTCTCGCGGACATTGGTGGCCATCAGCGCCAGGATGGCGAGCCCGAAGCCGGCCATCACCACGAACATATGGTGCCACGTCCCCAGTTGCAGGATGATGCTCCCCAACGTCGGCGCCACCGCGGGCGTCACCGTGAGAATGAGGTTGATCAGCGTGAGGATGCGGATCGCCTCGCTGCCCACGAACTGGTCGCGCACCATGGCGCGCGACAGCGCCACGCCGGCAGACACGCCGAAGCCCTGGACGAACCGACCAATGAACAGCACCTCCAGCGATGGCGCAGCCACCGCGATCAGGCTGCCCAGGACATAGATGGCAAAGAAGGCCAGGCCGACATTGCGGCGCCCGTAGCGGTCGGACAATGGCCCGCAGATCAGCTGCGCCAGCGCAAAGGCGGCGAAATAGACGGTGAGCGTCAGCTGGATGCCGGTGGTGGAGGCACCCAGCTCCTTCGCCAGGGTCGGCAAGGCGGGCTGGTAGAGCGTGAGGCTAAGCGGACCAGTGGCCACCATCAGCCCGCCGATCAGGGCGGTGCGGCGGGCGCTCATCGGCGTCGGATGGGGAGAAGTCATGGCAGGGAACCGAAGTGGTCCCCGCTCTTGCGCCTTCCCGCTTGGCAGGGTCAAGCCCTACTGCGTCATGGCCCGTTCGAAGAATGGCACGGCATGGGTCCAGATGCCGCGATCCCAGAGATCGCTATGCCCCGCTCCGGGTTCGATCCAGAGTTCGTCCTTGTTTTGCGCCAGCGCATAGAGCCGCTCGCCATTGCTGACCCCGATGGTGACGTCGGCGGTGCCATGCGCCACCAGCACCGGCTCGGTGACGCCTGATATCCATTCATTGACCGGGTACTGGTCCTGCATGACGAGCCCCACCGGCAGGAACGGATAACGCTCCCAGGCGACCGTCACCGCCGACAGGAACGGCGTTTCGAGCAGCAGAGCCTCGGCGTCGCGTATGCTGGCGACATAGGTCGACGGCCCCGAACCAAGAGAACGGCCCCAGATGACGAGGGGAAAGCCCCTGGCCGCCGCCCAGTCGAACATGGTGGTGGCGTCCTCGAGAATACCCGCCTGGCTGATGCTGCCCGGCGAGGCCGGAAAACCGCGATAGTCGAAGGCGACGAAGCCGTAGCCGTCGGCGACGAACTGCTCGTAACGCTCATGCTCCTTGGTGAAGCTACCCGAATTGCCCTTGTAGTAGACGATGATGGGCATGCCCGCCCGTGGCGCCTGGTACCAGCCATGGACCACGCCATCGCCCGAGGGAACCGCGATATCCTCGGCGCCGGTGAGCGTTGTATCGGCAAGCGGCGTCACCTCGCCCTTTGCGTCATACTGCAGTGCGCGCTGGTTGACATACATGTAGCCCACCGCGGCGGCGTAGAGCACGACGACGAGGATGAGTAGGGCAATAGCAATACGGCGCAGCAGCTTCACGGGAAGACCTCACGAGATACGAGGAGAACCTACACGAACTCCCCCGGCTTCGTCCCGTCCTCGATCGTCACCCTCGGGCTTGACCCGAGGGCCTTACACTTGCGAAACGCTCAGTTAGTGAAGCGCCCTCGGGTCGAGCCCGAGGGCGACGGCCGGTGGGTCGAGGCGACTCAGAGCTCGCTGATGGTCTGCTGCAGCGCCCGCTCGAACACTTCGTCCGGCTGCGCACCCGACAGGGCATACTTCTCGCCGAACACGAAGAACGGCACACCGCGAATGCCCTGCGCGGCAGCGTCGACCGCCAGCTGTTCGGTGATACCAAGTTCGTTCTCGTCGTTCATCGCATCGATGGCGTCGCCGCGATCGAAGCCATATTCCGCCGCGATATCGGCCAGCACATTGTCGTCGTTGATCTGGCGATGCTCGAGGAAATAGGCATTGGCGATGGCATTGGCCAATTCGTGCTGAATGCCGAGGGGTTTGGCCAGCCGCGTAATCGTGTGCGCTTTCTTGGTCGGGAACATGCGCGGCTGCTGGCTGAGGTTTAGCTCGACACCGGCTTTGCGCGCCTCGTCCTCGACGCGCGCCCACATCTCCTTGGGGTCGCGGCCATATTTCTCGCGCAGCATATCGGCAACCACGACGCCCTCGGCCGGTGTATTGGGATCGAGATAGAACGGGTGGTTCTCCACCACCACCTCGACGTCATCGGGCAGCTCGGCGATGGCCTTGTCGAGCCGCGCCGAACCGACCAGGCACCAGGGGCAGACCACATCGGTGAACACGTCGATCTTGAGCAGCTTGGCCATGCTTTGCGTTTCCGGGCAAAAATTGTCCTGCGTCACATGGCGCGGAAAGCCGCCCGCCGCAAGAACGCACCCGGAAGTAACTAGGCTCCGCCCTGGCTGTTGGTTACCGCAAACGGCGGCGACCACGCCGCGACAAAGCTCAGGCCGACAAAGGCGCTGAAACCCATCCAGGCCAGGCCCGGCATCATCACCATCGCCGCCCTGCTATCGACCGTCGCGGCGCGTGCCATGGCACCCAGCCCGATCATCAGCAGGGCAAAGGCCACCAGGCTCAGCATCAGGGAATCAAGCGGGGCCACCAAGAACGGGAACGCGATCATTCCAGCCATCAGGCCCACGATCCACCAGCCGGCATTCCGGCCGGCCTCGCCCCGCCCGGCAACCATCCAGCGCGCCACGCCGAACAGCGGCAGCGCCCCCAGATGCAGCGCCGCACCCGCCCAGCCCGGCAGGCCCATTGGCGAGAAGAACAGCGGCAGCATACCATTGAGCTCGGCAAGCCCGTTGGCGATAACGAACACCGCCAGCGGCAGGGCGGCGCTGAGCACAAGACCCAGCGAACTGTGTTTATCCGCATCGAATGCGGCAAAGACTGATTTCGAACCTGTCGCGCTGGCCGCCATTGTCGGCTCCCGCTTTGCTGTTACCTCTCAAAGCAACAGCGGCGGGTGCCAAAGGGTTCCGTTTACGTCAACGCGGACAGCTGGGCGAAATCGCCCGCTTGGTTTAGAACCGCCCAAACGGAGCCTGCCATGACTGATTTTGCCGAACGCCTAGAAGCGCTCGAAACCCGCATCGCGTTCCAGGACCAGACCATCGAGGAACTGAACGCCACGATCACCGCGCAGTGGCGGCAGATCGACCTGTTGACTCGCAAGCTAGACCAGATGGAGCAACAGGTACGCTCTGGCGTCCACATCGCCGATCCCAGCACCGAGCCCCCGCCCCCGCATTATTGAGCCCTCGTTCCCTCTCGAACCGCAAGATCGGTCGAGCGCGTTGTGGCCATGGTCGACTAGATGGTTGGGCCATTGAGGAACACGATGACGACCGCGCTTAAAAACTACCATGCCCGGATGCGGCGGGTGCTGGACCATATCGACCAGCATCTCGACGATCAGCTGGACCTGGAAACGCTCAGCCGCGTCGCAGCCTTCTCCAAGTTTCATTTTCACCGGCAGTTCGCGGCGACGTTCGAACTGTCCGTGCATCGCTATGTCCAGCTTGCCCGCATGAAGCGCGCTTCACAGCGGCTGGCCAACAGTGACGCCCAAAGCGTCACCGCCATAGCGATGGATGCCGGATATGAAGCGCCCGATGCCTTCGCCCGCGCCTTCCGGCAACGGCTGGGGCAATCGCCGTCATCGTTCCGAAAGTCTCCTAACTGGGAGCCGTGGCTCATGGCCTTTGGGCCCCTCGACAAAGCCAGGAGCAAGCTGATGCAGATCATTTTCGACAATAACGACGTGACGATCCGCGACGTGCCCGCAACGCCTGTTGCCATGATCGAGCATCGCGGCGACCGGGCGATGATCCCGGACACAAGGGAACGCTTCATCGCCTGGCGCAAGGCGGCCGGCCTGTCGCCCGCCGCCAGCACATCCTACATGGTCTTCCGGTCCGAGCGGATGCCCGCCAACCCGGCCGACTACGCCATGGACCTCTGCGTTGCGACCGACCAGGCGATCGAGGACAACCAGTTTCAGGTCAAGCCGGGTACGATCCCGGGCGGGCGCTGCGCCGTGCTGCGCTATCCCGGCAACACCAACAATCTGGAGCCCGCGGCACTCTACCTTTATCGCGACTGGCTGCCGGCCAGTGGCGAGGAAGCGCGTGACTTTCCGGTCTATTGCACGCGCCGGCTGGCGCTAATCCCGGAAGTGGAAGCCCACGAAGTGGTGGTCGAGCTGTTCTTGCCGCTGAAGTAGCGCCCGAAAGCAAAAGGCCCGCCGAAGCGGGCCTCTTCAATTCTAGTGACCGAGGCTCTTGACGATATCCTCGGTGACCTTCTTGGCATCGCCGAACAGCATCATCGTATTGTCGCGGAAGAACAGCTCGTTCTGCACGCCCGCATAGCCGGCGGCCATGCCGCGCTTGATGAACAGCACCGTGCCGGCGTCTTCGACGTTGAGGACCGGCATGCCATAGATCGGCGAGGTCTTGTCGGTCTTGGCCGACGGGTTGGTCACGTCGTTGGCGCCAATGACGAAGGCCACATCGGACTGCGCGAATTCGGAGTTGATGTCTTCGAGCTCGAACACCTCGTCATAGGGCACATTGGCTTCGGCCAGCAGCACGTTCATATGCCCGGGCATGCGGCCAGCCACCGGATGGATGGCATATTTGACGGTGACGCCTTCCTTCTTGAGCAGGTCGGCCATTTCGCGCAGAGCGTGCTGCGCCTGGGCGACCGCCATGCCGTAGCCGGGCACGATGATGACCTTGCCGGCATTCTTCATCAGGAAGGCCGCGTCTTCTGCCGCACCCTGCTTGACCGGGCGATCGTCCTCGGCCGCACCGGCGGCCGAGCCGCTGTCGCCGCCAAAGCCGCCCAGGATCACCGAGATGAAGCTGCGGTTCATCGCCTTGCACATGATGTAGCTCAGGATCGCGCCCGACGAGCCAACCAGTGCACCAGTGATGATCAGCGCCGTATTGCCCAGCGTGAAGCCGATACCGGCCGCCGCCCAGCCCGAATAGGAATTGAGCATCGAGACGACCACAGGCATGTCGGCGCCGCCGATCGGGATGATCATCAGCCCGCCCAGCACCAGAGCCAGGATAGTGATGGCCCAGAACAGCCAGGGGTCGGCCGAGATGGAGAACGCCCAGACCAGCAGCACGATAGCAACGCCCATCACGATATGGATGGCGTGGCGCGCCGGCAGGATGATCGGCTTGCCGCTCATATTGCCGTTGAGCTTGGCAAAGGCGATGACCGAGCCGGTGAAGGTGAAGGCACCGATGGCGACGCCGATCGACATTTCGACCAGCGCCTGCGCGTGGATGGCGCCCGGAATGCCGATGCCGAAAGCCTCTGGCGCATAGAGCGCCGCAGCGGCCACGAACACGGCAGCAAGACCAACCAGCGAGTGGAAGGCGGCGACCAGTTGCGGCATGTCGGTCATCTTGACGGTACGGGCCATATAGGCGCCGATGCCGCCACCAATGCCGATGCCGCCGATGATCAGCACCCAGGATATCCAGTCGGATGGGGCCGCCACGGCCAGTGTCGTGACGATGGCGATGCCCATGCCGACCATGCCGAAGGTGTTACCCTGGCGGGACGACTTGGGGCTCGACAGGCCGCGCAGGGCCAGGATGAACAGCACACCGGAGACGAGGTAGAGCAGCGCTGCGATATCTGCAGAGATCATCGGCGTTAGCCCTTCTTCTTGTACATTGCCAGCATGCGCTGGGTGACGAGGAACCCGCCGAATATGTTGACGCTGGCAAAGACCAGGGCGATGAAGCCGAACACCTTGCTGACCCAGTTGGCATCAGCCGCCAGCTGCACACCCACGGCGAGCAGCGCACCGACCACGATCACCGAGGAGATGGCGTTGGTCACGCTCATCAGTGGCGTATGCAGCGCCGGGGTCACCGACCAGACGACGAAATAACCCACAAAGATCGCCAGGACGAAAATGGCGAGGCGGAAGGTGAAGGGGTCGATGGCGCCCCCGATAGCCGCATGTGCGGCGGCCGCGATCACGTCCGCGGTCTGTTCTGCCGTGGCTTCCATTTACTTGGCTCCCTTGGGTGCAGCAGGCTTTTTGGCGGCCGGCTTCTTGGCGGCGGTCGGCTTGGGCGCAGCCTCTGCCTTGGCAGCCGGCTTCTTGGCCGCGGGCTTCACAGCAGCGGCCGCATCGATCACCGCGGCGGCCTTCTTGGTGGCCGCGCGCCTGGCCGGCGTGGCCGGTGCCTCGGCGGCAACCGGAATGGACTGCTCCACGCCCGGCGCTGCCTTCTTCGGCGCATCGGCCATGGCCGGCACTTCGGTCTTTTTGGCGGGAGCCTTCTTGGCCGGCGCGGCCGATACTGCCCCGGTCTTTACCGGCGCAGCCTTGGCTTCGACTGTCTTGGCTGGTGCCTTGGGCGCAGCCTTTGCCACGGCAACGGGCTTGGCTTCCTTGGCAGGGGCGGCCGACGCCGCAAAGTTGGGATGCACCACCTTGCCGTCGCGCGTCAGCACCGTCGCCTTGACCAGTTCGTCGTCCCAGTTGACGGCAAGCACCTTGGCCTTGGCATCGATCAGCGTGGTGAGGAAGGCGAGCAGGTTGCGCGCATAGAGCTGGCTGGCCGTGGTCGGGATGCGACCCTGCACGTTGGTATAGCCGATGATCTTGACGCCGTTATGCTCGATGACCTTGCCAGGAACGGTGAGCTCGACATTGCCGCCGCGCTCGGCCGCGAGGTCGACGATGACGGAGCCGGGGGCCATCGATTCCACCATCGCCTTGGTGATCAGCCGCGGCGCCGGACGCCCCGGGATCAGCGCGGTGGTGATGACGATGTCCTGCTTGGCGATATGCGTCGCGGTCAACTCGGCCTGCTTGGCCTGGTACTCAGCCGACATCTGCTTGGCATAGCCGCCAGCGGTTTCCGCCTGCTTGAATTCCTCGTCCTCGACGGCAACGAACTTGCCGCCGAGCGACTCGACCTGTTCCTTGGCAGCTGGCCGCACGTCGGTCGCCGAAACCACAGCACCCAGCCGCTTGGCGGTGGCGATGGCCTGGAGGCCAGCAACGCCCGCGCCCATGACGAAAGCCTTGGCCGGACGCACGGTGCCGGCAGCGGTCATCATCATCGGGAAAGCCCGCTCGAACTCGGCTGCGGCTTCGATGACACCCTGATAGCCGGCAAGGTTGGCCTGGCTGGAGAGAATGTCCATCACTTGCGCACGGGTGATGCGCGGCATGAATTCCATGGAAACGGCGGTGACGCCGGCTTTGGCAAGGGCCGCCACATCCTTGTCATTGCCATAGGGATCGAGCGCGCCGATCACCAGCGCGCCCTTGGCGACGCCGGCCAGGGAAGCCGCACTTGGGCGACGCACGGTCAACACGACTTCGGCGCCCTTGAGCGCCGCATCGGCGCTGGCGGCGATGGTCGCGCCGGCCGCCTGATATTCCTTGTCGAGGATACGCGAGCCCATACCCGCGCCTTTTTCCACCGAAACGCTGGCACCCAGCGCAATCAGCTTGCCCACCGTCTCGGGGGTCGCCGCAACGCGGTTCTCTCCCTCGAAACGCTCGCGGACGATCGCAATTTTCATGAAAGTCTCCTGCCCGCCTGCCCGACGGACAGGCTCAATTCAAGTGCCTGTATACGCGTTGGCGTCAGGGTTTGATGAGGAAGTAGAGGATGATCGCCGAGACGGCCAGAACGACGATCGACCACTTAACGGCGGTGAGGAAGCCATTATAGGTGGCTTCATGCTGGGCGTAGTCCATTGGCGATTCCAGCTGCAACTCGGCGTGGTGTTCGGGGCGGTGCTTAGTGGCCATTTCGTCCTCGTTAGTCCAGTGCTCTCAAAGTCTATGCGCCGAAAGTCTGCCTCACGGCGAGGTGGCTTCCAGCTCGTCGATCAGGCCCTCGATCATGCTGAGGCCCAGCGACCAGAATTGGGGATCCTTGGCGTCGAGCCCGAACGGCGCCAGCAGTTCGGAATGATGCTTGCTTCCCCCGGCCTTGAGCAGCTCGAAATACCGCTCCGCAAAGCCCTCATTGGCTTTCTCATACTGTGCGTAGAGCGAGTTCACAAGGCAGTCGCCGAAGGCATAGGCATAGACATAGAAGGGCGAGTGGATGAAGTGGGGAATATAGGCCCAGAAGATGTCATAGCCCTCGTTCTGCACGATGGCGTCGCCAAGCGACTCCTTCTGCACGTCGAGCCAGATCTGGTTGATTTCCTCGGTCTTGAGCTCTCCCTCCCGACGCGCGGTGTGGACGCGGCGCTCGAAGGTGTAAAACGCAATCTGCCGCACCACTGTGTTGAGCATGTCCTCCACCTTGCTCGAGAGCAAAGCGAAGCGTTGCTTGGGATCGGTAGTATTGTTGAGCAGGTGCCGGAAGGTCAGCATTTCGCCGAACACCGATGCCGTCTCCGCCAGCGTCAGCGGCGTATTGCTGAGGATCGGCCCCTGCGCCGCCGCCAGCCGCTGGTGCACGCCGTGGCCCAACTCATGCGCCAGCGTCATGATATCGCGCGACCGGCCGAGATAATTGAGCATCAGATAGGGATGCGCGCTCGGCACGGTGGGATGGGCAAAGGCGCCCGACAGCTTGCCGTCGCCGGTCGGGGCGTCGATCCAGCCTGAATTGAAGAAGGGCGCGGCTATCTCGGCCAGCTGGGGCGAGAACTTGCCATAGGCCTCCATGACCGTCGAAACCGCCGCCTCCCAGTCCCAGGTCCGCTCATCGCTGGTGGGCAGCGGCGCGTTGCGGTCCCAGGAATTGAGCTGGTCCTTGCCGAACCACTTGGCCTTCATCTTGTAGTAGCGGTGGCTGAGCCGCGGATAGGCTTCCTGCACCGCGGCCTGCAATGCGTCGACCACTTCGCGCTCCACCGAATTGGCCAGATGCCTCGAATCGGCAATGTCCTCATAGCCGCGCCAGCGGTCGGAGATTTCCTTGTCCTTGGCCAGCACATTGGTGATGTGGGTGAACAGCCGCCCATTGGCGGCCAGCGTCTTGCCCAGCGCCTTGAACGCGCTTTCACGCTTCTTCTCATCCCGTTCGGAGAGCAGATGCAGCGTCGATTCCATGTTGAGCGTTTCACCATCCACCTCGAATTCGAGGCTCGACAGCGTCTCGTCGAACAGTCGGTTCCAGGCGGAATAGGCGGTCACCGACTTGTCGTGGAACAGCTCTTCGAGCTTGTCGTCGAGCTGGTAGCGCTTGGCCTTGCGCAGTTCGGCAAACCAGGTGCGATAACGCGCCAGTTCCGCATCCCTATCGAACGCGGCCTCGAGATCGGCATCGTCGATCCGGTTCAGCTCCAGCTCGAAAAACAGCGTCTTGGTCGCGAGGTTGGTCAGCGCCTCATTGGTGTCGCCCATGAACTTGGCACGATCGGGATCGGTCGCCTTCTGCGCATATTGCAGGAACGAATAGGAGCCGATGCGGCCACTGAGATCGCCCAGCGCCTCGCTGTCCTTGATGGCGGAAATCAGTTTTCCCGCCCTGGTCAGCTCGACCAGCTTGCCCTTGTAGTCAGCCTCGAACCTGGTCGCCAGCGACCGGGCCTCGTCCATCGCCGCCTTGAATTCCGGGCTGTCCTTGCCAGGATAGAGGTCCGAGAGGTCCCATACCGGGAGCGCCCCGAGTTCGTTGTGGCCTTTCTGGGCAGCGGCGGTCATGGCGTAAACTCCGGCTTGGTCAATCGCGGCGGACCTTAGCCAGCGGGGGCCGCGCTGTGAAGTGCGGCCCCCGCTCAAATCGATCGCCCCGGCGCGCCTATTGCGTGGTAGTGGTCTCGGCGGCGGGCGCGGCGCTGGCGGCCGGCGTCGCATTGACCCGACCGGCGCCGATCAGCGCCAGGCCGCCGAACAGCAGCGCGCCGATGATCCACAGCGCACCGGCCAGCAGCGAAAAGCCCTCGATGAATTCCAGTCCCTTATAGTTCGGATTGTCCACGGCACGTTCCTCCCTGACGCTCCAACCCGGAAACCTCCCTCCGGGTTGCCTTGCCCACTATAGCCGCAAATTCGCGATGATTAATCGCCTCTTAAGACACCCCGCGCATCCTCCTCCCAAAACGGCACACGATTCGATGCCGCACCAAGAAGACTGGAGTTGGCATGACGCGTGTCCTGGTAGTGGATGATGATCCGGTTCAGTTGCGCCTCACCGCCGAGGTCGCCAACCGTGCCGGCTTCAAGCCACTGACGGCCACCGGCGGTGAGCAAGCGCTCGCCATCCTGCGCGACGACCGCAATATCGGCGCCATGATCCTCGATCTGGTGATGCCCGATCTCGACGGCATGGGCGTCATGGACGCGATGCGCCGCGAGGGTCTGACCACCCCCGTCATCATCCAGACCGCCAATGCCTCGCTCGAAACCGTCATTTCAGCCATGCGCAACGGCGCGGCCGACTATTTCGTCAAGCCCGTGGCACCCGAGCGCCTCGTCATTTCGCTGCGCAATGCCATGAAGCTCGATGCCCTTGAGGCCGCGATCCGCTCCGAGCGCGCCCGCAAGGCCGGCACGTTCACCAGCGCCGACATGATCGCCAGGGCACCGGCCATGGCCCGGGTGCTGACGCTCTGCGCCAAGGCCGGCAAGTCCACCATTCCCGTGCTGATCGAGGGCGAAACCGGCGTCGGCAAGGAGCTCATCGCCCGTATCATCCAGGGCTCCGGCGACCGCGCCGGCAAGCCCTTCGTCACCGTCAACTGCGGCGCCATTCCGCCCAACCTGGTCGAGTCCGTGCTGTTCGGCCACAAGAAGGGGGCCTTTACCGGCGCCATCGCCGACCAAGCCGGCAAGTTCGCCGAGGCCCATAACGGCACCCTGTTCCTCGACGAGATCGGCGAACTGCCGCTGGAGATCCAGGTCAAGCTGCTGCGGGCGCTGCAGGAGGGCGAGATCGAGCCGGTCGGCGCATCCAAGCCCGAGCGCGTCAATGTCCGCATCATCTCGGCCACCAACCGGCGCCTGCTGAACCTAGCCAAGTCGGGCGAGTTCCGCGAAGACCTCTACTATCGCCTCAACGTCTTCCCCATCTACGTGCCGCCTTTGCGGGAGCGTATGGAGGACCTGCCGGCACTCGTCGCCATGTTCATCGCCCGCTTCTCCGCCGAGGCCGGCAAGCGCGTGCTGGGCATATCGCCCACGGCGCTGGATCTGCTGCAGGCCTATGACTGGCCCGGCAATATCCGCCAGCTCGAAAACGCCGTCTATCGCGCCATCGTCCTCACGGACGGTGCCTTCCTCGAATCGGTCGATTTCCCCCAGATCGTGGCTCAGTCAGCCGGCCGCGACAGCGCTATCCGAGCCATCGAACAGGCGCCCGTACCAGCTGCCCCGGTTCATATCGACACCGCGCCGGCCCGCCAGCGCGCCATCATCGAACAACCCAGCGCGCCCGACCGCTTCCTCGACCCCACCGGCGAAATCGCCGCCCTGGCCGAGATCGAACGGGCAGCCATCGTCTTTGCCATCGAGCATCATGGCGGCCGCATGTCGCGCGTGGCCCGCGCGCTCAAGATCGGTCGCTCGACGCTCTACCGCAAGCTGCACGAATATGGTCTCGCCGAGGACCTGATCAACGACGCCGCCTGACCTCAGGCGGCAAGGCTGTCCTCAGAACCGGCAAAGTGCTGGCGGATAGTTCGAACGATTGCATCCCGCAATGCCAGGTCGCCCAATGGTCCCGGATGGCCAGCCACGCGGTTGCGTTCGAGATAGACCCCGTTGGCTGCGCCATGGACCGGATCGAGCGCGGCGGCCACCACGCGTTCCGCTGCTGCCTCGGGCGTCTTGAACAGCGGCCGGAACATCCGGAACCAGCCGGGAATTCCTGAACTGCCCGCCATTGCCGTCTTGGCTGGACCCGGATCGACCACTCGCACAACGCCCTGCCGAGCCGCAAGCATCGGGGCGAGTGACAACATCGCTGCGGCGCCCGCGAGCTTGCTGTTGGCATAGGGGCGGAAACGACGGTACCGCGCCGGATGCGTCAGATCCTCCAGCGACAGACTGCGCACCATGCGCATGGCGCTCGACCCCACCAGCACCACTCGCGCACCCTCGGCTAGCCTGTCTTCGAGCAGCGTCGTGATCCCGTAGGGGGCCACGGTATTAACTTCGAAATGCTGGTCGCTCCCCTGCTCAGACGTGGCTATGCCGTCCAGCAGCAACCCGGCATTGTGGACGATCAGGTCCAGCGGCGCACCACTCGCGCGCACGGCACTCGCCAACTGGCGGATGGAGGCATGATCCGCCAAGTCGGCGACGTGGATGCCGACGCGGCCTTCGGGTCCGATGCCGCCAAGCTGGCCTTGCAGCTCTTCGAGCTCCCGCAGGCGACGCCCTGTCAGAACCAGGTCGAACCCTCTCTCCGCCAGTATTCGCGCGACCTGCCTGCCGATATCCGAAGTCGCGCCCGTCACCAGCGCCGTCCTGCCATTTCTGCTCATATTTGCGCTCCCGTCGATTGCGTATTGCCTGGACCTAGAGCAGATGCTAATTCGGCGTCAACAATTATTTTACAGATCGGTATTTAAATGGTGCAGCGCGGTCGACCCCGCAGTTTCGATGAGGTGGAGGCCTTGCAGAAGGCCATGCGCGCCTTCTGGTCGCGCGGCTATGCTGGAGTTGCGGTCAATGATCTGCCGGCGCTGCTCGGCGCCACCAAACCGACCCTCTACGCTGCTTTCAGCAGCAAGGAGAATTTGTTCAGCCTGGCACTCGCCGCTTATGAGACCGCCTTCGTCATTCCCGAACTGGATGCGCTCGAACTGCAGCCCGACCTGAGCCTCGGCCTCCAACAGTGGCTCACAGCCAGCCTTGAGCGAGCAGCAGGCGTGGAGGGCCCACCCGGTTGCCTCATTGTCCAGGCAGGGTTGGAGCCGCTTCCCCCAGACAGTCAGGCGATGCAGGTTCTGCGCCGCATCCAGCACGATACCGGCCATAGGCTTGTGCGCTGGCTGGAGGCTTTCTGGCCCAATCGCCCCGGCACGGTTCGACTGGCGGCGACAATGGCCCTGGTGGCGCGAAACGGCCTGACCGTCAGCGCGGCCGCGGGCACAAATAAGGCGGAGCTGCGCGAATCCGTCGCCCAGCTTGTTGCGGCGATAGCCGGTCTCGATGCCGTTGGTGAGGCATGAGCGGTGGTCTTCTCATCCCACTGTCATAACTGACGAATCGAGCTAGTGTTCCCGCGCGGGGAGCCAGCACATGACAGCGTTGATCGAAGCCCGGGGCGTGTCCAAGCGCTTCCGGCAGCACAAGCGATTTCCTGGTTTCCTGGGCGCGCTCAAGACGCTGGTGACATCGGAATATACCGAGGTCGCGGCCGTCACCGATGTCAGCTTCGACGTCGCGGCCGGCGAAGCGGTGGGCTATCTCGGGCCCAACGGCGCCGGCAAGTCCACCATGATCAAGATGATGACCGGCATCCTGGTGCCATCAGCCGGTAGCCTGTCGGTGCTCGGTCGCACGCCGCATGAGCAGCGCATGGCCAATGCCCGCCAGATCGGCGTCGTGTTCGGCCAGCGCAGCCAGCTCTGGTGGGACCTGCCTGTTATCGACAGCTTCACCCTGCATCAGCGCATCTACGACATCCCCCCGGCCCGCTACGCCGACAACCTCAAGCGCTTCAGCGAGCTGCTGGACCTGACGCCGTTCCTCGACCGGGCCGTGCGCCAGCTCAGCCTCGGTCAGCGCATGCGCGCCGAGATCGTCATGTCGCTGCTGCACGATCCGAAAATCCTGTTTCTCGACGAACCCACCATAGGGCTCGACGTGGTGGCCAAGGACGCGGTGCGGAAATTCCTCACCGAAGTGAACCGCGAACGCGGCGTCACCATCATCCTCACCACCCACGACCTGCAGGATATCGAAACCATCTGTCCGCGCCTGATCATGGTGGATCACAGCAAGCTGATTTTCGATGGCGAGCTCGGCAACCTGCGCACTGCGCTCGGCTCGTCCCGCCGCCTGACTCTGGAATTCGCGGAGGATCCCGGTCCCCTTGCGCTGACCAGTGCGACACTCACCAGCGACGAAGGCCCACGCAAGCACTACCTGCTCGAGCGCGAGGACGTGTCGCTGGTGCAGGTACTCGGCGAGGTCGGCAATGACCGTGGCCTCAAGGATGTGGCGCTGCACGAACCTGATATCGAGGAAGTCATCCGCACCTTCTACCAGCGCCGCAATGCGGCGACGGTGGCTGGATGAACGCCTACCTGGCCTTTGCCCGCAGCGCCTTCCTCTCAAGCCTGGCCTATCGCAACGAGGTATGGGCCAATCTGTTCGGCAAGGTCGTCCAGGTCTTTGCCCGCGTTGCCGTGTGGCTGGCAATCTATGCCGGTCTCGGCGCTGATATGGCCGATGGCGTGACGCTGCAGCAGATGGTCACCTATGCCCTCCTCGGCGGCATCGTCATGGGCGCCAGCCGTCATGAAGGCGTGCTCAACGAGATCGGCCGCTCGCTGAAGAGCGGCGACGTCGCCGTCTGGCTGCTCAAGCCCCTGAGCTACCCGCTCTATCTGTTTGCCAATGAGAGCGGCAGCTTCCTCTATCGCCTCATCAGCCAGGTCATCCCGACCATCGCCTTCACAGCGCTGTTCTATGGCATGCTGCCGCCCGACAGCCTGTTCCATGGCATCCTGTTCGTCGTCTACTGGTTCAACGCCTTCATCTTGTTGTTCCTTATGTCGGCCTTTGCCGGGCTCATCGCCTTCTGGCTGATGACCAGCTTCTCGCTCGATTGGATGCTGGGCGCGCTGATGCACCTGTTTGCCGGTCTGTTGGTGCCGCTTTGGTTCTATCCCGAGCCGCTGGCCAGCATCGCCAAGCACCTACCCTTTGCCTTTGTCGGCTACTATCCGAGTGCCGTTTACCTCGGCCGCCTGTCGGTAACCGACACCTGGCTCTATCTCGGGCTTGGCCTGGGCTGGAGCGCGTTGCTCTTTGCCGGCGTCGTCTGGCTATGGCGCTGCGCCGCCACGCGCATCACCGTGCAGGGAGGCTGAACCATGCTGCGCCACATCAGCATACTGCCCCTGCTGGTGCAGATGCATATCCGCTCACAGATGGAGTATCGCGGCGCCTTCTGGCTCGATCGGCTGGCCCAGATCATGTCCTATGCCGCGGTGTTTGCCACGCTGGCCATCCTGCTCGCCCGCTTCGAGACGCTTGGCGGCTGGAACTGGCCTGAGCTGGCCCTGCTGTTCAGCTTCCAGTTGCTCACCTATTCGCTGGGTGCAGCACTGAGCTTCGTGCAGTTGCGCCAGCTGGAGGAACTGGTGCGGCTGGGGACGTTCGACACACTCCTGGTCAAGCCGTTCAGCCCCTGGGCCTACATCGTCTTTTCCGGCCTCAATGTCGGCTATGCGGGCCACATCATTCTGGCCATCCCGCTATTGAGCTGGGCGCTGGCATCGGTCGACGTGACGTGGTCGGTTCCGACGGTGGTGTTCTTCCTGGGCACGCTGGCAAGCTCCACCCTGCTCACCGCCGCCATCATTACCATGATCGGCGCCACGGCGCTGATTTGGGTGCGGTCCAACCACCTGTTCTCGATCTTCTTCGGCTTCTGGGAACTGACACGCTATCCGCTCAACATCTTTCCATCAGGCATCCAGGCCCTGCTTGTTACGGTCGTGCCGCTGGCGCTGACCAGTTCGGTTCCGGTAGGCGCGCTGCTGGACAAGCCCATTCCGCTGCTCGGCGACTGGGCCGGACCGGTTGCGCTGCTGGCCGGCCCCGCCTGGGTGCTGCTCGCCATCGCTTACTGGCGCTACGCCACGGGCAAATATCAGGGGGCCGGCGGCTAGTCCGGCCACCATCAGCGGAAAATCGAAGATAACTTTTGGTTTCCTAAGATTTCTGCGCAGCATCTTGCCCGCCAAACCGCCGCCCCATAGCCTCCACGACGGAGGAGAATACGTATGACCCGGCAATCCCATTTCGTGGTCGTCGGCGGGGGCACCGCCGGCTGGATCGCGGCTTTCATCATTCAGGATTCGGCGCGCCGCAAAGGCATCAACGCGCGCATCTCGGTGATCGAACCCTCATCCATTCCCACGGTTGGCGTTGGCGAAGCCACCACCGCCGCCTTCCGCGTGCTGCTCAAGCATTTCGGCATCGACGAGTTCGAATTCTTCCGCAAGACCGAGGCAACCTTCAAGCTGGGCATCCGTCACGAGGACTGGCGCCGCAAGGGCTTCACCTACTACGGCCCGATCGACGACCCGCATCAGGTCATCAAGCCACCCCCGGGCGCGCCGTCCGACTATCTCAATGTCTATGCTGTCGCCGCCGGCAAGCCGATTACCGACATGCACCTGTTCGGCCCGTTGCTCGAGCAGAAGAAGGCGCCCTATGCCCGCAAACCCGACGGGTCGCTGATCCCGCTGGGGCCCTTCCACCATGCCTATCATTTCGATCAGGCCAAGGTCGGCCGCTTCTTCGCCAGCAAATCGAAAGGTGTCGACATCATCGACGCCGTGGTTTCGGGTGTGCATCGCAACGCCGAGAGCGGCGACATAGCCGCCCTCGAACTCGACAATGGCACCAAACTCGAAGCCGATTTCTTCATCGACGCGACCGGATTCAGAAAGCAACTCATCGTCAAGGAAATGCAGGCGCCCTGGATTTCCTACGCGCATGAACTGCCGGTCAACCGCGCCCTGCCCTTCTGGCTCGATATCAAGCCGGGCGAGGAAATCGCCAACTACACCCGCGCCTGGGCGCAGGACAGCGGCTGGATGTGGCAGATCCCCACGCAATACCGCTACGGCTGCGGCTATGTCTATTCCGACGAGTTCTGCACGCCCGAACAGGCCAAGGCCGAAGTCGAGCGCGTGCTGGGGCGCGAGATCGAGGTCCGCAGCGACATCCGTTTCCAGATCGGGCGCCTGGAAAATGCCTGGGTCGGCAATGTGCTGGCGGTGGGGCTGAGTTCGAGTTTCCTCGAACCGCTCGAATCCACCTCCATCCACGGCACGATCGTGCAGATGATGCTGTTTGCCGACCGGCACCTCAAACATGCCGCCGACATGACCCCGGCCGACCGCGCCGACTACAATGCCCGCATCGGCCGGCAGGTCGATGACTTCCGCACTTTCGTCAATACGCACTATCTGGTCGAGCGCGACGACACGCCGTTCTGGCGCGAGGTGCGCGCCAACCGCATCCATCCGGAAACCAAACAGCGGCTGGAACACTGGAAACACCACATGCCGCGGCACGAGCATTTCCCCGAAAACCTGTTCGGTCTGCCTCACATCCAGACGCAGCTGCATTATCCCGTGCTGGCGGGCCTGGGCCTGCTCGACCAGAACCTCGCCCGCAAGGAAATGGACGCCGATCCCAAGCTGCGCCAGTTCGCTCGCGAGACTTATGACAGCCTGGTTCGGGAATATCGCGCCGCCTCGCGCCAGGCACTCGGCCATGCCGAATTCCTGCAGGCCGTCCGCGACATGGGCTGACCGCAACGCGTTCGGCCCTGGCACGTTTCCGAAGCGGACGGACGCAAAAGGAGAGACGCCATGAACACCGCCAACCTGCAACTCGAGGGCCTGCTCATGGCGATCGCCGCCGTCAGCCAGGCCCTGGTCGCCAAGGGCGTATTGGCGACCGATGAGATCGATCGGTCCCTGGCCATCTGCGAACAGACGGCGCTCGGCGATGATCGCCTGACCGAAGACCTGTCCCCCGCCAACCGCGATGCGGTGCTGTTCCCCATCCGGCTGTTGCGGCTGGCCAACAACATGGCGGGCGAGCGCGGCGTGCCGCCCTTTGCCGAGCTCGCGCGCACCGTTGGCGAAACCAAGCACCCCTACAACGACCAGCTTTAAGCTTGGCGCAAGGCGGTGGCCGGGTCGGGGCGGCGATTAATCATGCTGGCAGTTTGCCGGCCACAATCGGCGCTGGGATGTTAAGACTTCATTCATCTTAGTGAGGACGAGAGGTCCGGTTTTTTCATGACGTCTCGCGTCCATTCCGTTGCCATCCTGGCAGCAAACAAGGCCTTCAGCGCAATCCTCGCCGACGTCCTCCAGGCCGAGCGGGGACATCGCGTGCCGTGCTTCAGTGAGATCGAGGCGCTGAAGACCTTCCTCGTGATCTCCCCAGTGGATGTGGTGGTGCTCGATGCCGACGCCGAAGGCGGCCGGGATCTCGCCCAGCAGCTGCGCCGCTATCCGAGGCTGGCCAATCCCTTCGTGCACATCGTGGCGCTGACCCGCGCCAATCCGGCCTTCCACCGCCCCATACTGGCAGCAGGCGCCGACCTCGTCCTGCAGAAGCCGGTTGCACCGGCCCGCTTGCTCGCAGCGACCGATGGCCTGCTGTTCGGCGAACAGCGCTCGGTGGTCAACTGGGACGGCCCGGGCCTGGCGGCATCGGCACCGCTGACCGAATCCGCGTCGTTCTCGGACAATGTCGTGCAGCTGTTCCCGCGCGGCGAGGACTAATCCAGCAGCGCTTCGTAGCGGTCGGCGATCAGCTCGATGCCGAAATCACCCGCCCGCTTGCGCAGCAGTTCCGGCGCCGGCGGATTATCCAGCGTCTGCGCCATAGCCGCGGCCAGCGCCGCGACGTCACCGACCGGCGCCAGCAATCCGTACCGCCCGTCATCGAGGATTTCGCGCGGTCCATGCGGCGCGTCGGTGGAGACCACCGGAACGCCTTCCGCCATGGCTTCGATCAACACATTGCCGAAGCCTTCGCTGGTCGAGGACAGCACGAACAGGTCCGCCGCCCGGTGGCAGGCCTGTGGATCGTTGACATAGCCCGGCAGCAGCACGCTCTGGCTCACCCCCAGGGCAGCGGCCTGCGCGCGCAGCTCCGCCTCCAGCGGGCCCTCCCCGAAAATCACCAGACGCGCCGGCCGCTCGCTGCGCAGCTTGGCGAAAGCCGCGATGAGCGTGTGGTGATCCTTGACCCGAACCAATCGTCCGGCCGTGGCGATGACCGGCCCCTCGCCCATGGCGGCAATCTCCGCCTGCCAGGCGTAGCTGGCGTCAGACGGCGCCAGTTGCGTCGGCAGAGGGTTATTGATGACCGCGACCTGTGATGGCGGGAACCCCCGCGCCTCGAGGTCGCGGCCGACGCCCTGCGACACGGCAATCGCCCGGCTGGCGCGGGATCGGACCAGCCGCGACAGGACGATGGCGAGCTTGGCCCCGACATCGCTGGATGGCAGCCCGGCGGCCGCATGAAAGCTCGGAAAGAACCTGGCCTTGCTGCCTGACAGCGACAGCGCGATGGCGATGGCGAGGTTGGCAAATTCGGGCGCCGAAAACACCGCGTCCGGCTTCCGCTCGGCAAAGAACCGCGCGCTGCGGGCAATGCCGGCCAGGGTGCCAGGCTTGCCATAGCCCTCGCCGTAGATGGGCATGCCGAGCGTCACCAGCTCGACAGCTGGCGACAACAGCTGCGCGTTGGGGCCTTCGGCATTCCAGGTGAACAGCGTCACCGCGTGGCCGCGCGCCGCCAGGGCGTTGGCCATGAGCGTGAAGACGCGTTCGGCGCCGCCGCCCCGCAGGCTGGCCGTGTGGAAGACGACGCGTTTACCCACTGCTGCTATCGCGCAGCCCGTGGTGCGGGCGGCCGACGCATATCGCGCCAGATGCCGAGAGCGACGGCGACCATCATGCCCAGTGCCAGCCCGGCAAACGCGCCCATGCCGATCACCACCACGGTCCGCGGTGGCCAGGAACGGCCGGCCGGCGGCACGGCGGTGGAAATCACCCGCACATTGGTGGTGTCGATCTGCTCGCGCTCGGTGATCTGGCGGGCCCGCGACAGGAAGCTCTCATAGATCGCGGTCTTGGACGCTGCATCGCGCTCGAGTTCCCGCAACTGCACCTGCAGGTCATTGTCGGTGAAGACGGCGCTGGTGAGGCTGGCGGTCTCGGCCGTCAAGGCGTCAAGGTTGGCCTGCGCTTCGTTGAGGGCAGTCTTGGCCGCAGCCACGGCACGGTCCACCTCGGAGCGGATCTGCGTCTGCACCGCACCCAGTTCCGCCGTGAGGCCGACAATGGTCGGGTGGCGCGGCCCCAGCGTCATCGACTGCGCCAGCAGCTGCTGCTGCAGCGCACCGGCCCGATCGCGCAAGGCCTGGAGGCTCGTCGTGTTGCCGACCGATGGATTGGCATCGGGCCCGGCGGCAACGAGCGTGTCATAGTTGGTCTGCGCGGCGATGAGCTTGGCCTGCGCCTCGACCACCTGCGTATTGAGCGCATTCATGGTCTGCGTGCTGACCAGCTGTCCATCGCTGGACGCGGCCAGATTGTTGTCGCGGCGGAACTGCTCCACCCGCTCCTCGGCAGCCTGGACGCCGGCCTTGAGTTCATCGAGGCGGCTGTCGAGCGAAGCCGCAGCGCGCGATGCACCATCAGCTTCCGCCTCGGCCAGCTCATCGCGGAACGCCTGCACGATGCCATCGGAAATGGTGATGGCCTTGTCGGTATCCTCCGCCGAAACCTGGAGGCTGGCGACGAACGACTTCTCATCCGCCTTGGTCGATACCCGCTCGCTGAGCGCCCGCAAGGCGGTCACGGCGGGATCGTCTTCGCTCTCGCTGGCGGCGCTGCCGCCAAACAGGTTCGGCAAGGCGAACAACGGCGCGGCATTGTCGACGAATTCCGGATCGTCGACGAGGTTGAGGTCTTCCACCACCCGAGCCAGCACGTTGCGGGAGGTCAGCACCCGCAGCTTGCTGCCGGCGATCAGCAACTGGCTATCGACCTGCCCTGGCTGGGAAAACAGATCGCCCTCGACCACCTGCAGGTTTGCCGGGTCGATCATGATATCGGTGGTGACAGTGTAGCGCGGCTTGCTGAGCACGGCATAGGCGCCACCGGCCACCGCACCCGTGCCCGCCAGCACGGTCGAGAGCAGCAGGCCACTGCGCAGCCAGACAAACAGGCGCCCGAAATCGAGCTCGAGGAAATCGCCGATCTTGTCGAGGGTGACGGTGGCCGGCGCGCCCGACGGCTGCGTGCTGTTGGCCGGCGTCGACGGGCTCCAGGCAGGCTCGCCACCCAGCCGCGCGTAGGCATGCGATCCAGAGCGGTTCGGGGACGGAGAAGCGATGTCAACCATGGCGTTAACGCCTCATTTTCCAAAGTGGCCTAGTGTTAAGACCTTATACAGCATGCCGGTCGGGTCGCTTCCGGAATGACCTTTTGTGGTTAAACTGCCCGTGGCACCGCAGTTTCAGGTGAAAACGTGAGCTATTCGGCCCTGGGCCCCGATCCGTCCGTGCCTGCCGGGAGCCGCCGGCAAAATGCGCTGACGCTGCTGCTGGTACTCGGCATGGCCATCGCGCTGGCGGTGCGCATCATCATCTCGCCCATGCTGATGGACAGCGTGGTGAACTACACCGCCGAAGGTGGCGCTTTCTACGAAAAGCTCCACTTCGGCACCTATCTCATTTTCCTCATGCTGGCGCTCACCCTGTTCAGCCAGCCATTCCGGCTGCAGGGCGAGGAGATCGGCAGGTTCAAGGCGCTGCTCTGGTTCTGCCTGGCGATGGTCGCTATGGTCGGCGTGCTGTTCATCTCCGGTCGCCCGGGGGCATCGGTGTTCCTCATCGACACCTATATCTGTGCCGGAGCTGCGGGCCTGGTCGTGCTCGCGCTGGGCCCTGACGCCCGGCGTGTCCTGGCTGAATATGTGCTGGTGATCCTCATACTCAGCGCCGTGATCGGCACCGGTGAGGCACTGACCGAGAAGCGCCTTCTGCCCTATGATCTGGTCGAGCTCAGTTTCCGGCCGCTTGGCCTGTCCGAGCATCCCCTGGCCCTTGGCGCCCTTTGCGCCACCGCCGTCGGCTTCGTGGCGCTGACCCGCTGGCGCATCTGGGTGCGCGTGGCGGCAATCTTCCTCCTGTTTATCGGTTGCGCCGCTTCCGGCGCCCGCTTTGCCCTGCTGCTGACCGTTGGCGAAATCCTGGTGCTGCTGCTCTTCCTGCCCTGGCCGAGGCTGTCGCAGCGCCAGGCACGGCGGGCCAAGGCGGTCGTTCTGCTGATGACCCTGGCAGGCGGCACCATCATGGTGGGCCTGCTCGCCGGTGGTGGTCTGCTGGGACGCTTCAGCGAGACGCTGTTCGACGAGAATTTCTATGCGCGCCTGACGGTCTACCAGGTCTTTTCCATGGTGGGCTGGCAGGAACTGATCTTTGGCATGCCCCCGGCCGAGCTTCTCGCCCTGGTCAACGAAAAGCTGAACCTGCCCTTTATCGAAAGCGCCCAGGTGGTGATCGGGCTGACCTTCGGCATCCCGCTGGCGCTGGTCTTCACCTGGATCTTCGGCTGGATCATGCTGCGGCTGCTGCGCGGCGCTCCATTGGCCGCCTGGATCGGCACCGCGACGTTCCTGCTGGCCGCCTTGTCTAACAATACCTTGTCGGGCAAGCAGCCCATCATGACGATCGTCTTTGTCCTGCTGCTGGCTTTCGGCCTGCCAAGGCAGAGTCAGCAAGCGAACTAGCTGGCGCTATCCACCACTTCGACGCCCGCGGCCCTGTTGAGCGTGTGGATTTTCCGGCCCGGCCACGCCCCGCCCGGGCGGATCGGCACCGGCGCAGCGAAAATGACGGCATCATCATCGAGGCGCAGCAGCTCGGCCAGGCCCAGCCCGCCGCCATAGCTGTCCCGTCCATCCTGCATCGGCAGGAAGGTTCGTCCATCGCGCTCGACAAACGCACCGCCAGGCCGGGCAGCCGAGCGATCGATGGCAATGGGGTTGAGCCTGTGGGGCACCCAGGGGCCGCGCAGGGCCGGGGCCGAGAAGACCACCAGCGTATCGGAAGCGCTGCCGGCGCCGCGTCGTTCGGTGCCGAACAGCCAGAACCGCCCGTCGCGCTCGAGCAGCGTGGCGTCGTTGATGTCGGTGTCATCAAGCAAGACGGTGTCGACCACCCAAAGATCGGGAAACGACACGGCCTGATAGAGCACCAGCCGTCGTGCACCGCCGCTTTCGGGCAGCATGAACATGTCCCCGCCATGGCTGAATACCTGCGGATAGGACAGGTGATAGGGCTCCTCGACCACCACCTTGGGTACGCCGAAGCGCCCATCGGGTCCGAGCCTGGCCACCGAAATCACGCCCTTGCCGGTGGCATAAGGATATTCCTCGACGAAGAGGAAGGTCGCGCCGTCATGTTCGACCACGAACGGATCGGCATAGAAGCGCTGGCCGTCATCCTCCAGCGTCGTGAACGGGGCGCCCTCGAGCGCTGCCCTCTCGGCGACGCCAGCGCCTTCGCTGATACGAAAGGCCGTTTGCCAATAGAAAGGCCGCGTGCGGGTCAGCTTTTGCCGAAAGCGCAGCGCCAAGCCAGCCGCCAGCTGCGGCAGATAATGCCGGAAGAAGCCCGGAACCGCTGGCTCTGCTGCCGGGACCTCAACCGCCGCCAATGCACCAGCAAAGAAGCGGGCGACACTCTGCTCGACCAGCGAAATTGCCCCCGCCAGAATGTCGTTGCTGGCCCGTGTCAGCCACAGCCGATCCGACAGCATCGGCCGGGCAATGCCCACTGTCTGTTCCGCAAGCATGGTTGTGACGACCGGCAGCGTGTTTGTTGCCAGCATCTGGCTCAGCCCGTCGGCAAAGCGCACACGTCCATTGAAGGCGAGGCGCAGCACGGGCACCTGTTCGGTCTGCGCCGAGCCCGCCAGATCGATCAACAGCTGCGGTTCGTCGATTGGGTCGAGGGGCGGTGGCGAGACCAGTTGGGCCAGACCAGCACCAAACCGCTTTGCTTCGATGGTCAGCACCCGGTCGAGCCGATGGTGAGCGGCTTCCCCTGCTGACCCGTGCCGAATGCCGACCCGATATCCGGCCCCCTGAAGCCGCTGCAACAGCTCGACCTGCCACATCCGCGTCGCGGCAGGATCGCAGATGATTACAATTTTATGCAAATTGTTAGCAGTATTTCGGACCATGCCGATCGAATGCACAGTATTTCGCAGCGTTTCAAGACATCCAGAACGAACAAGGTGAACAGCCGCAGAAGTTAACTATGTGTTAATAGTTCGCGTTCAACTGGCTCATGGGCGCGCTATAGAAGGGGTGCGGTGCTGGCGTTAATCACCGCGGCTTTGCGGCAAGGACTACCCCATGAACTTCATCGCGCAACCCTATCGGAACAAGAAGAAGCTCCTGATCGTATTCGGCACTCGGCCGGAGGCTCTCAAGTGCTTCCCCGTCGCCCGTGCCGCTCTCGAAAATCCCCACTTCGTGACGGAAATATGCGTCACCGCGCAGCACCGCGAAATGGTCGATTCCGTCATCAGCCTGACGGGCATGCCGGTGGATTACGATCTCAACGCGATGCAGCCAGGCCAGACCCTGTTCGACGTGACCGCCAAGGTCCTCACGGGGATGGAAAAAGTGCTCGAGCAGTCCAAGCCCGATATCGTCATGGTGCAGGGCGATACCACCACGGCCATGACCGCGGCTCTTGCAGCGTTCTACAAGCGCATCCCCGTCGCCCATGTCGAGGCCGGTTTGCGCAGCCACAATATCGATTCCCCGTTCCCCGAGGAACTGAACCGCCGCATCGCCGGCGACATTGCCACCTGGCATTTCGCGCCCACCTCGGAGGCGCGCGACAATCTGCTGGCCGAAGGCAAGGACCCCAGCCGCATCTTCGTCACCGGCAACACGGTCATCGATACCCTGCTCCATTTCTCGGACCGGGTGGACACCGACCTGTCGCTGAGCGCCGATCTGGCGTCGCGCTTCCCGTTCCTCGATGCCGGCAAGAAGCTGATCCTGGTGACGGGGCATCGCCGCGAGAACCATGGCGGCGGCATCGAGCGCATCTGTACCGCGCTCAAGGTGCTGGCCACGCGCGGCGACGTGCAGATCGTCTATCCCGTGCACCCCAATCCCCAGGTTCGCGGCGTCGTCGAGACGCAGCTGGCTGGCGTGCCCAATATCTTCCTGATCGACCCACAGGACTACCTGCCGTTCCTCTACCTGCAGAAGCACAGCTATCTCGTGCTGACCGACAGTGGCGGCGTGCAGGAGGAGGCGCCTTCGCTCGGCAAGCCCGTGCTGGTCCTCCGCGAAAATACCGAACGTCCTGAGGGCGTGGCCGGCGGCACCGCCCGCCTGGTCGGCACCGATATCGACCTGATTGTTTCCAATGCAACCCGCCTGCTCGACGATCCGGCCGCCTATCGCGGCATGGCCGAGCGGCACAACCCCTATGGCGACGGCCGGGCCAGTGCCCGTATTCTGAAGGAGCTTCTGCGCGATGTCTGAGATTCGTACCGTTTCCGTGATCGGCATGGGCTATATCGGCCTGCCCACCTGCGCCATCTTTGCCAGGAGCGGCCTCGACGTGCTCGGCGTCGACGTCAATGAGGAAGTCGTCGCCAAGGTCAATCGCGGCGAGATCCATATCGTGGAGCCCGAGCTCGACGGCCTCATCCAGAAGATGGTCGAGACCGGCAAGCTCACCGCCTACACGACCCCGCAGCCGGCCGATGCCCATATCATCGCCGTGCCGACCCCATTCATGGGCGAGCATGATCATACCCCGGACCTGAGCTACGTCATGGCCGCGGCGCGCAGCCTTGCTCCCGTGCTCAAGCGCGGCGACCTGGTGGTGCTGGAATCGACGTCGCCGGTCGGCACCACCCGCACCATGACCTTGCTGCTCGCCGAGCTGCGCCCCGAGCTGCGCTTCCCGCACCTGCATGGCGAGGATGCCGACGTGCTGGTGGCCTATTCGCCCGAGCGCGTGCTGCCCGGCAAGGTGCTGACCGAACTTGTCGACAACGACCGCTCTATCGGCGGCCTGTCCAAGGCCTCGGCCCAGCGCGCCGTGGCTCTCTACACCACCTTCGTGGCCGGCGACCTCTATATCACCAGCGCCGAGAGCGCCGAACTGGTCAAGCTGACCGAGAACGCCTTCCGCGACGTCAATATCGGCTTCGCCAACGAACTGGCGGCCGTGTGCCAGCAGCTCGGGCTCAATGCCTGGGAAGTCATCGAACTCGCCAACAAGCATCCCCGGGTCAACATTCTGAGCCCCGGACCGGGTGTCGGCGGACATTGCATTGCCGTCGATCCCTACTTCATCATCGAAGCGGCGCCCGACAGCACGCACATCATGAAGGCTGCCCGTCAGATCAACTCGGACCGCCCCTATAGCGTGGTCCGCGACGTGGAAATGCTGCTCGATCCGAACAAGCACCAGACCATCGCCTGCCTGGGCCTCAGCTTCAAAGCCAATATCGACGACATGCGCGAGAGCCCGGCCGTCGACGTGGTGCGGCTGCTGTCCGAATTGCGCGATGTCCGCATCTTGGCGGCCGAACCGCATGCCAAGGGCCTGCCCAAGGCCCTGCAGGGTCTTGGCGTGGAGTTCACCGACCCACTGACCGCCATCGACAAGGCCGATATCGTCGTGCTGCTGGTGGATCACCGCCACTTCAACCTGATCGACCCCGAGGCGCTCAAGGACAAGAAGCTGGTCGATACGCGGGGTCTCTGGACCTGGCGCAAGGCGCGCCGGACCGATGCCCGCATCGAGGGTCGCAACAGCCTGACGCGTCCGCGTCGGCGCAGCACCGACAGGGCGGCCTGATCATGGCAAGCGCCAGTTGGGCTGACCACGCCTTGTTGGTGCAGCGCCGGAGAGAGTTCCTCGGCGCCCCCATGCACGCTCTCAGCATGGCCGAAACAATCGGGCTGGCGGAAGAGTCCATGCGGACCCGCCAGCCGCTGCTGCACACTGTCGTCAACGTGGCCAAGCTGGTCACCATGAAGAACAATGCCGAATTGCGTGAAGACGTCGGCAGCGCCGATGTCATCAATGTCGATGGCATTGGCGTACTCTGGGGTGCCCGTCTGCTCGGCGTCGAAATCGACGAACGCGTGGCAGGCGTGGACGTGATGACCGAGATGTTCGCGCTCTGCGCCAGCAAGGGCTATCGCCCGTTCCTGCTGGGCGCCGAACAGCATGTGCTCGATGCCATGGCCGCCGAACTGGCCCGGCGCTATCCGACCCTGACCGTCGCCGGCATGCAGCACGGCTATTTCGCCGCCGAGCAGGAGGCTGGCGTTATCGCCGCCATCAACGCATCGGACGCCGATTGCCTGTTCGTAGCGCTGCCCACGCCCCGCAAGGAGCGTTTTCTCAAGCGCTATCGTAATGAACTTCTGCCCAGCTTTGTCATGGGTGTCGGTGGCAGCTTCGACGTCTTCGCCGGCAAGGTCGCGCGCGCGCCCGCCCTGGTGCAGCGGCTCGGCCTCGAATGGCTGTTCCGCGTGGCCCAGGAACCACGGCGCCTGTGGCGTCGATATTACGAGACCAATACCGCTTATGCGGCGCTGCTCTGGCAGGCATACCGGACCCGCAGCAGCTCCCACTGAGGCTGGTGCCTAGGCGCTGCGCAGCCGGTTCCGCAATCGCATCGTCAATGCCCTGGTCTCGTCAGGATGGGTCAGGGCATTGAGTGCAAGAAATGCGGCGCCACCGGCCGCGCCACCGGCGATCAGCGCCACCACAGCCGGCGCCTCTCCCAATCCAGCACTCGCCACGACCGCTACCAGGCCGGTCACACCGGCAATGGCAAGCGAAACCGCGATGTCGCGCCAGGGCACTGGCACAGGCGTCAGCCGTTCGCTGATGATCACGCAGGCTGCCAGGCTCGCCAGCGTGCCACCGGCCAAGGCCAGCGCGGCACCTGTTTCCGCCATTGTCGGGATCAACAGCAGCGACAATCCGATCGTGCCGATCGATCCTGCGCCATTGGCCAGCACCAGCAGCCATGGCTTCTTGTGCGCATGCACGACCGCACCATAGACAAAGCTCGTGAGGTTGGAGCACAGCACCGAGAAGGCGATGATGCCAAACAGCTGGTCGACATGGCCATGATAGTCGGGGGGCAGCACCACCGCGGTTATGTAGGGGCCCAGTGCAACCAGCAGCGCCGCCACCGGCAGGCACAGCCGCAACATCAGCGCCATAAGTCGTGAAACAAGCTGCGTCGCCGCTTCCGGCCCCTCGGCGTCAAACTTGCCGACGATCTCGGGAAAGGCGCCCATGTTGATGGCGTTGGCCACCATGTCGATCGGCTGCCGCGCCAGCGCATAGGCTGCCGCGAAGATCGCCACGGCGCCGGCATTGTAATAGCCGTTGAGGAATAGCCGCTCGGCATTGTTGAGCCCGAAGCCGACCAGCGCCATCACCACCAGCGGAACGCCGAAAGCAAAGAAGTCCCGTTGGGTGAAGGGCGCCGGGCCGGCAACGACCTTGCGCAATGCCAAAGCTCCCGCGATCAGTCCTGCGATCAATACACCAAGGCTCGACCCCAGCGAGATCGACAGGAACGACCCCGGCACGATCATGATGGCAAGCACCGGCAGCACCAGTTGCAGGCCTGCGCGCAGGAATTCGAGCAGGCTATAGGTCGAGTGGCGCTGCTGCATCTGCAAGACGGTCAGGGCAAACCGGCCGACCGTCCCCGCCACCAGATAGCCGCCGACCGCCAATGCGAAGTCGGTCCAGCGTTCGGGCGCCACCACCATGGACGCACCGGCAGATACCGCCAGCGCCACGATGGTCGATATCACCATGACCCGGCCAGCCAGCAACAGGCCGCCGCGACTGACCTCTCCCTTGCCGCCCAGGCGCAGCAGCGCAATGCGCAGCCAGTTGGTCACGGCCACGTCGGTCATCTCGCCAATGGTCACCACCAGCGTGAGCAGGCCATATTCCGTCTGGTCGACCAGCCGCGTGGCAATGGCCAGCAGCAGCAGCGCCGAGAGGCGCGTCAGCAGGATCGCCGGCGCATAGATGAGGGTTGAGCGTAGCAGCAAGGCACGTTCCGCATTGACCGATGGCACTGGCTTATCGTCCGGCCGCTTCCGCGCCCAGCATAAACCCGCCACAACATGAATGCAGGCAATTTGAATAAAAAGTGCTGGCGTAAACCCTGTCTTTATCGCTCGCTTTCGCGCGTCGATGGCTTGGGCTAGGCATGAGCATCATGTTGCAGCGCTCACCCGTCTTACAGGTCATGGTCGCCACGCCCTCGGCAACCGCCGGGCAAGGCGGCGTCGACCGCGTCATGGCCACCCTCAAGCACCAGCTGGAACGCGAAGGGCGCACCGACATCGAGGCTCGTTTCCTGCCCAGCCGCGGCTCGGGCTCCGTGCTGCTGTCCCCGTTCTATGCCCTGGGTTTCTGCCTTCGCATGATTGCCGCGCGCCTGCGCGGCAAGGTCGATGTCGTGCACATCAACCTGTCGAGCTTCGGCAGCACCTATCGCAAGCTCGTCATCGCCGGCTGCGCCCGCGCTCTGGTCATCCCTTACGTGCTGCATCTGCACGGCGCCGAATACCAGGCTTTCTGGCAGGAGGATGCGGGTCTATTGGGCCTCTGCATCCGCCAGATGTTCGAACATGCCAGCCAGGTCATCGTGCTGGGCAAGGTCTGGCGCGATTTCATCGCCCGCCGGGCACCCGGTGCCGCCGACAAGATCACCATCATCCCCAATGCCACGGCGGCCCCCACGCTGCCGCATCGCGGCGGCGGCGAAAGCGTCCACATCCTCTTCCTCGGTCGCATCGGCGATCGCAAGGGCGTGCCGCAACTGGGCGAAGCGCTGCACCGCATGCGCGACCTGCCGGGCTGGCGCGCCACCATTGCCGGCGATGGTGCCGTCGAGGCGGCGCGCGCCAAGGCGGTGGAGCTGGGTCTGACCGACCGCGTCACCCTGCCCGGCTGGGTTGGGCCCGATGAGGTGGCGCAGCTGATTTCGTCGGCCGATATCCTCGTGCTGCCGTCCTTTGCCGAGAACCTGCCGGTATCGGTTATCGAGGGCATGGCGGCCGGGCTGGCCGTGGTCACGACGCCGGTCGGCGCTGTCGAGGACATTATCGTCGATGGCGAAACCGGATTGCTGGTGCCACCGGGCGATGTCGATGCCTTGACGCATGCCTTGACCCGTCTGGTCCAATCGCCCGACTTGCGGGCCCACCTCGGCAGCAATGCGATTTCCGTCCACCGCGCCAGGCTCGATCTGGCGCCCTTTGCCCAGGCTATTCGCGACGTTTGGGTGGCCTCGGCCCGTTAAGCCTACGGTCAATCGGGCGTACCTGCTCATTGTCTGCTTATTTATACTGACGCCATATTTTGCATACTGACGCCGTATTTAGGAGATTGCTGGGCCGATGACTGTGGGTGTTACCGAGCCGCAGGTAGATGGGGCGCCGTTGCGCGCCGCGACCGCGGCCGACACCATCGCTGTCCTGCCCGTTCTCGATCGTGCCAGTTGGGATGGCTTGCTCGCGCGGGCGGCAGTGCCACACCTGCCCCAGAGCTACGGCTATGGCGAAGGCAAGCGGGCCAAGGGCTGGGATGTGGAGCGCGTGGCGTTTCAGCGCGGCGGACGCACCCTGGCCATTGCCACCGTGCTGGTTCGGCGCCTTTTCGGTATCCGCGTGCTTGCGCGCATCAATCGTGGTCCGCTTCTGCTGGAGACGGCCTCGGCACGAGACCTCACGGCCATCTATGCCACCATCCGCCGGCATTGGCGCGGCCCCCTGTTGATCGCACCGGCCCTGCCGCATGGGCCGGAAAGCACGACCCTGCTGACCGATGCCGGCTTTCGGCTCCGCCATGACCGGGGCTGGATGTCGGGCCGCATCGATCTCGACCGAGGGCAGGATCAGATCTGGGCAGGCTTCGCCTCGACCTTTCGCAACCGCGTGCGCCAGGCGGAAAAGACCACGCCATCGGTGCGTGCCGCCTCCGATGCCGCAACCTATGAGTGGCTGCTCGACCGTCACGTCGAAAACATGCGCGACAAGAGGTTTTCCGCGGCCGATCCGGTACTGCTGCGCGCCCTGCGGGCATCGGCTCCCGAGAACGTCCTGGTGTTTCAGATGATCCATGATGGCCGGGCCGTGGCCGGCATGTCCGTCGTGCGCTTCGGCGACTGCGCCGAGTATCATGTGGGCTGGTTTGGACCCGCAGGCCGACGGCTCAATGCCGGCAATGTCCTGATGTGGGAGGTGATCAAGGCGCTCCAGCAACGCGGCGTCACGCAGTTTGACGTCGGTGGCCTCAAGCCCGGCGACGGCTACACGCAGTTCAAGCGCACGATGCGGCCATCTGAATTCCGGCTCGCTGGCGAGTGGATGAGCTTGTGATGGTCGGAGGGGGGAGATGAGCTGGCTGGATCGAGCCCGCGGTGCCTATGTCAGGAGTCCGGCCATTGTTCGCCGGAGCCTGCGTCCGCTCATGGGCCTCGTGCCGGCCAAGCTGAAATTCGGCCGCACCTATCAAAGCTGGCGGCGGGACATAGCTCACGCGACCCATGACCACGCCTATGCGGCTGAGCGGCACCTGGCATCCCTCCGCGCCCTGCTGGCCAAGGCGCATGCCGGTAGCCCCTTCTACCGCGCATTGATCGAAGCATCCTTCGGCGCCGGGTTTGATCCCAGCGCCATTGCGTCGAGCGACCTGCGCCGCCTGCCCATTCTCGACAAGGCTGCCTTGCGTACCGCCGGTGAGGCGGCTCTGGCCGAACCCAGGCACAGGCTGGACTGGACCGAGACCAGCGGCTCCAACGCCGAGGCACCATTCGGCTTTTATCTCGACAAGGACCGCAGTGCCCGCGAGATGGCCTTTGTCTATGACGTGTGGTCACGCGTCGGCTTCTCCGAGAGCGACGCGCGCGTTTGTCTGCGCGGCTTCGGCCTCGATCCCGCCGGCCTCAATGTCCACGACTGGGACCCGGCGATGCGCGAATTGCAGCTCTCGGTCTTCCCCATGACGACCGAGGACGCCGCGCTCTATCTCGACCTGATCGATGCGCGCGGCGTGCAGTTCATCTATGGCTACGCCTCGGCCATCGAGCTGTTCTGCCGTCAGATGCAGGTGCTTGGTCGGGCCCCCAAGCTCCCGATCAAGGGCATCATGCCCATCTCCGAACCCATCTACGACCATCAGCGCCAGATGATCGCCCGCACGCTTGGCAATCCGCCCTTCGCCTGTTTCTACGGCCTGAGCGAAAAGGTGCTGTTCGCCGCTGAAGTCGCGGAAACACCGGGAACCTACGAGTTCAACCCGCTCTATGGGCTGGCCGAACTGGTGGACGCCAAAGGCAACCCCGTCACCGAAATCGGCCGTGAAGGTCGTCTCGTCGGCACCGGATTCCTGTCCACGGGCATGCCGTTCATCCGCTACGAAACCGGCGACTTCGCCCGCCTCGTACAGTTGCCAACGGAGGCGAACGGGCAGCGTTTGCGCGTCTCCGACCTGACGCCGCGCCGCAAGCCGAACTTCCTCATTGCCCATGACGGGACCAGGGTCGTCACCACCGACCTGACCCCAGCCGATGGACACGCCCTCGAGGGGATTACCGAATTCCAGTTCTATCAGGACAAGCCGGGCGAGGTTGTCATCCGCTATGTGCTTGGCCCGGACGGTCGCCCGGAAGACGCCGAGCGCCTGGCCGCGGAACTCGATCGCCGATGCCACAACCGGCTGCGTTTTCAGGTGCAGCCCGTCAACCGGATCGCCGGTGGCCGCAGCGGCAAACGCGCCTTCATCGACCAGCGACTGGACGTCCTCCACTATTGAGCGGGCGCCAACCCGAGCACGTCGAGCAATTCGGCGTCAGGAACGGCTGGGCCTTCGGGCACAATCACGGACATGCCGAAGGGATTTGAATATTCCCAGATCGACCAGGGGAAGCCGTACTTCTCGGCCTCCTGTCGAACGGCGGCAAGGTAACGTAGCCGATCCTGGTTGAACGCGCCCATGCGGCCATCCGGCGTCATCAATATGGCACCAAATTCGCCCATGAAGAGCCGATCCGGCGCGATGTCATGACCCTTCGCCCAGTCGATCGCCTCGCCGATGCGAGCTTCGAGCTGGGGCTGCCCCCAACCCTCGGCGAAATACGCCGCCACCACGCCCTGAAGATCGACAATGGTGCGCGCCTGGACGCCCATGTCGATCCCATCAGCGTCCATGTGGGCGCGCAGGGCCGCGATCGTCAGGTCGGGGCTCCCCTCCGACGCGGGCCACGGCAGGCCCGAGGCGAAGCCGTCCGGATCTTCGGACCGCTGATGGGTAAAACTGTGCGGCTCATACATGTGGAAGCTGTAGAGCAGGTTCGGATCATCGAAGGTTGGGTCGAGATCCGTCAGCCCGGTAATGCTGCCACCACAGGCTCCGGTGGCGACCACCGTCAGTTCCGCGCTGACCGCCCTTATGTCGGCGACCGTGTCGGCCATGATCCGTTGCCAATCCTCGGTCCCGCTGGCGTCGCACGGGTAATAGGCGGGCTCGTTATAGGGTTCGATCGCCACGTCCTCGATACCGACAGCCACCAGCATCTGCGCCACATCGGCAACCATCGCGCGATATGACGCAACGCCAGCGCTGTCGGCCCCTTCATAGATCATGTCCATGCCATATTGCCGCACCTGGCTGACGCCGTGCAGGTTGAACACCACCTTGAGCCCCGCCGCCGTCGCCTTGCGCACGGCGGCCTCGAGAATATCAAGTGCCTCCTGTCGCTCCGCGCCCTCGCTCGCCAGCAGGGGCCCGGGGTCCACGCTGAGGCGGATGAAGTCGAAGCCCATGGCGCGAATGCGCGTGAACTGGTCGCCCTCCGGCCAATCGCTGATCGGCCGTGCGCCCGACAGCCATTCGCTTTCGTCGCGGTAAGGCGGCCAACGATAGGTCCCGTCTTCATCGAGGGGCGCCCAGTTCAGCCAATCATGCACACCCACGCCGCGCTTCAACTCCATAGGCGCCGCAACGGCAGTGCTGATCAGGGTGAGGCAGGCGGTAGCGACCAGGGCAAGACGCTTCATGTCGGCACTCCGATAAACCGGGGCGATGTTAACCCATCGCGCCGAAAACGCGGCGCGGCAGGCGCAGCATAGTGGCCTTCTGGTGTATGAGGGCTGAAAGAGCTGGGCTTTCGATGAAGCTATCCTGGTACGTCAACCGCTTGCGCAACATGGAACCGGCCGAGGTCGTACACCGGCTGGTCGAAAAAGCGCGGAAGCTCGCCTCCAAGCGGCGCCATCAGGGCTGGTCCAACGTTGGCAATCCAACGCTGCATTCGGTATTTCCCAGCCTGGCTGGCCGGGTGCTGGCCGCCTCGCCCGCCCAGCGACACGCCATCGCCAAGGCGACGGCGGATCTGCTGGCTGGCCGCTACGCAGCACTGGGGCGCCAATGGCCTGACCGTGACCCGAACGCGCTGTTTCCGCCCGAGCTGTGGCGCCTAGACCCCGTCACCGAGACGCTGTGGCCGGACCACGGCAACTATGCCTTCGACATCGACTTCCGCCATGATGGTAGCCGAGGCGATGTCAAATATGTCTGGGAAATCAACCGACTGCAGGTCCTGCCCGTACTGGCCGCGCACCATCTGCTGGAAAACGACAAGGCCAGCCTGGGCGCCATCGAAGCGGCCCTGGCCAGTTGGCACGAGGCCAATCCGCCCTATGGCGGAGTTGGCTGGGCGTCGGGCATCGAGGTGGCTTTGCGCGCGATCAGCCTCATCCTGACCCTCGACATGTTAGGCGACCGACTGTCCGCCACTTTCCGGCGCAAAGCCGGCGAAATCCTCTCGGCCAGCGCTTTCTGGCTGCCGCGCTTTCCCTCGCACTTTTCCTCTGCCAACAATCACCTCGTCGCCGAGCTGGCGGGCGAGTATCTGCTCGCCCTTTCCCTGGGTCACTCCGCCGACCGGCCATGGCAGCAATTGCTCGCCGAGCTGGACAAACAGATCCTGCCCGATGGCAGCGGCGCCGAACAGACACCCACCTATGCGGCCTTCACCGCCGAACTGGTCTTGCTGTCGGCCCTGGCCGCGCGCGATGCGGCGACACGCCTGCCCCTGCGCGCAGAGCACCGGCTGACCGCCTTTGCCGATTTCATCGCCTGGCTCGGGGCGAGCGCCGAGTTCGGTGACAATGATGAGGGCCGGGTCGTCACTATTTCCCATGAAGCCGACTATGCGTCCTCGGTGGCCGCAGCTATCGCGGCTTTCCTGGGCGCACCCAGTCCCGTCGCGGCCCCCGACGATTTCCGGGCTTTGGTCTTCGGCACCCCATCCGACATGCTGCCGCAACCATCCGGTCTTCATTCCTTCGCCGCCGGCGGCCTGTCCGTCTGGCGCGGCACCATGGCCGACCATCAGGTCGCCCTGCGCTTCGACCATGGCCCCCTGGGCTACCTGTCCATCGCCGCGCACGGCCATGCCGATGCGCTCGCCATCGCCCTCGACCTCGATGCGCAACCGGTGCTGGTCGATCCCGGCACCTACCTCTATGGCTCGGGCGGCGCCTGGCGGGCGTGGTTCCGCTCCACTCCGGCGCACAATACCCTCAACCTCGGCGGGCAAAGCCAGAGCACCATGTCGGGCGCCTTCAACTGGTCGCACAAGGCCAGTGCACGTCTCATCGCGCAAAACCCGGCACCCGCCTGGAGCCTCGCCGCCGAGCATGACGGCTATGAGCGTCGCTTCGGTGCGCGCCACCAGCGGCAGTTGCGGCCGGACGGCGATACCATCACCGTCCATGATCGCCTGATCGGCACAGCCCAGGATGCCGAAATCGTGTTTCAACTGGCCGTCGGCCTGGTTGCCGAGCACACCGGCAACGTGGTGACGGTGAGCCGCGACGGCGCGCCGCTGCTCCGCGTCACCCTCCCCGACGACAATGTGACGATCGAGGTCGGCGGCGATCGTCCGGGCCTGGGCGGCTGGGTTTCGCCACGCTTCGGCGTCAAGGCGCCGGCACCGCGCATCGCCTGGCACGGCAGGGTCGATGCGGCTGGCGTGGTGTCCGTCCTAAGCGTCCTCCAGCATTAACTAAGCTTTAGCAATTAAGGGGTTTTGGCCCCACCGATCTGGCATTTTAGCGGCGCTGCGGAGGGCCTGTCCCATACCGCTCGCCAGCCCTTCCCCACGCCACCAGGGAGCAGATGCAATGATCGCCGAATTCCTCGCCAAAGTTATGGACAAGCTGACGGTTGAGAACATGGCAACAGCAGGCCTGCTGTTCCTGACAGCCTTCGTCAGTGCGTTGATCGCTTACTGGCGGACGGTGGAAAAGAAGTCCTTCGCCGATTTCTTCGAATTTGCGCTGCCCAAGGAAGTGATCCTGCACCCATCGGCCCGCGCCGATGCCTTGTTCTGGATCACCAAGCGGCTGCTGATGCCGTTCCTGCTCATCCCATCCGGCGTAATCTTCGTTTCGGCGGTGGCCTTTGCCACCAATCAGGGCCTGGGCGCGCTGCTCAATATCCACGAACCCCTGATCGCCGGTCCCGCCGGCCCGGTCGTGGTGATCGCTTTCACCATCACCATGCTGCTGGCCTATGACCTGTCCTACTATCTCTATCACGCCGCCCAGCATCGGTTCCCGCTGCTGTGGGAACTGCACAAGGTGCACCACTCGGCCGAGGTGATGGTCGGCATCACCAAGGACCGGGTGCATCCGCTGGACGATCTGCTGAACCGGATGTGGGACGGCGTTATCCCCGGCATCGCCTTCGGCATCTGGACGCTGATCGCGCTCGATCCGGTCGAAGTGACCATCTTCGGCATCAATGTCTACGTCATCCGCAATATCCTGATGATGGACTTCGTCCGCCACACCCATTTCAAGATCTCGTTCGGCCCGCTCAACAACGTCGTGCTCTGCCCCCACTGGCACCAGCTGCACCACAGCGTCGACCCGCGCCACTACGACAAGAATTTCGGCCTGCTGTTCTCGTTCTGGGACCGGATGTTCGGCACCCTCGTCGTCCCGCAGCCGGATGAAGACTTCAAGTTCGGCCTGATGGATCGCGACGCTCACGAGTATCAGTCGCTGTTCGGGCTCTACATCCTGCCGCTCAAGAAGATGGGCCTCATCGTCGCCCGGGCGTTGCGTCGTCGCCCGATCAGCAAACCTGTCGAGGGCAGCCAGCCATGAATATGCATGCACCGGTGGCGACCATGCGCGCCGACCGGCTTGAGGTGATCACCGACGAGGCACGCCTCGCCGAGATTGGTCCAGCCTGGGACGCGCTCTGGGCCCGAACCGATAGCCTCATCTTCCAGAGTCACGCCTGGATTTCGGCCTGGTGGCAGACCGTGCCCGATCGGGATATCAGGCACCTGCGCATCGGCCTGGTCTGGAACGGCGATCGCCTCGACGCCGTGATGCCGCTTTGCGTGCACAAGCGGCGTGGCCTGCGTTTTCTCGAATGGGCCGCCAATAGCTACAGCGACTACGAGGACATCATCGCGGCCCACGACTGCCCCGCAGAAACGCTGCAGCGGCTGTGGACGTCGCTGACCGCCCTCGGCGGCTACGACATTGCCCTGCTCAATCGCCTGCGTCCCGATGCCCGGGCGCATGATCTGCCGGGCAGCAGCGTGCGGCCGGCCTTGCTGCCAAACCACCGCAGCGAGATCAGCCACCGGGTGACGGGCACCTGGTCGTCAGGCAAGGCCTGGTTCGACAGCCAGTCCAAGAAGGCCCGGCAGAATTACCGCCGCAAGCAGGCCACCCTGGCCGAGTTCGGCGCTCCGCAATTTCGCCTGCTGGGACCTGACGAACCGCTGCGCCCGGTGCTGGAGCGGCTATCGGCGCTGAAACGCCAATGGCTGGACGCGCGCGGCCGCACCTCCAATCTCTTCGAGGAAGGCGAGGTCGCTCTATCGGCGCTGGTGGAGGCACTGGCGCGCGCCGGCCTGTTGCGCCTTTTCGTTGTGGAGGTCGACGGCCTGATCGTTTCCATCTCGATCAATTTCGAGCAGCATGGCAGCCTGATGGCCTTCGTCACCAGCTACGACCCGGCCTTCGAGCGCGGCTCGCCGGGGACGCTGCTGATGTCCGACTACATCATGTGGGCCTTCGACCATGGGCTCCACACGGTCGATTTCCTCTGCGGCGCCGAGGCCTTCAAACAGCGCTTCGGCACCGCCGCGGTGACCTTGTCCACGCTGGTAGCGCCAGGGTCGCTGCGCGGCCGAGCCGTCCTTGCACTGGACGGCGCCCGGCACGCGCTGGCGCAAAGGCGTCGGGCAAAGCAGGTCAACCCACCTGCAGACGACTAGCCGCGATACCCCACATCGATAACGGCCTTGCCGCTGGCAAAGCGCGAGACGCAGGCGCACATGCGGTTGCCCTCGTGCTTTTCCTCGGCACTGAAGAACACATCGCGATGGTCGATAGGGCCGTCATGCTGAACGATATCGACGGCGCAGAGCCCGCATTCGCCGCGCTGGCAATCGTAGATCATCTCGACGCCAGCCCCGAGCAGGGCTTCGAGCAGCGTCTGGTCTGGCCGCACCGCCACCGAGCGGCCCAGCCCCTGCACTTCGACGCTGAACGGTCCTTCGGCAAAGAGCCCGCTATCGCCGAACACTTCGTAGCGCAACCGGCCGAGCGGACGGCCCGCGGCGGCCCAGGCGGCCTTGACCGCGTTGAGCATGTCGATGGGCCCGCAGACATAGAGTTCGCCATCGGCAGGCAGGGCGGCAATCTCTGCCGCCACATCGATGCGCCCGCCGGCATCGCCGGCATGGACAGCAACCGATTGGCCCAGTTCGGCTTCGAGCCTATCGGCAAATGCCATCACCGAGCGGCTGCGGCCACCATAGGCCAGCCGGAACGGAACGCCGCGGCGCTGCAGCGCCAGCGCCATGCCATAGATGGGCGTAATGCCGATCCCGCCGGCCATCAGCAGATAATAGGGCGCGCGCCAGGCCAGCTCAAAGCGGTTTTCGGGCACGGTGAGTTCAATGGCTGCGCCGACCCCGAGACCCCACATGAAGCGCGAGCCGCCGCGGCTGTTGTCATGGTGCTTGACGGCGACGCTGATACGACCGGCCGGCGCCGGCAGGCAGCTATAGGTCCGGATTGCCTGTCCCTCGTCCAGGCTGACCTTGAAGTTGCTATGCGAGCCCGGATCGAAGCGCGGCAGCACGCCCTCGACGGCGAATTCGAGCAGCCGGACATCGTCCGCGATCGCTTCTGCGCGAGTCACGATGCCCTGGCGCCATTCTTGTCTGTTGCGCATGACGCTTCTCCTATTCGCCGACCAGGGCCAGCGCGCGCACGCGGCGCAAGAGGCTCCGATCCTCGGCGATAACATATTCGAGGTTCTGCCGCGCCAGCCGCGCATGCTCGCGCGCCAGCGCCTCGGCCCGGCCGCCCTCGCGCAGTTCGATCGCGTTGACGATCGCCTTGTGCTGCGCCTGCCCCACCAGCAGCGACTGGCGAAAGGCCGGCACATCGGCCTGCTTGTCGAGAAAGGCGCTGGGTGAGGCGAAGGGCAGCCGCGTCACCCGCTCGATCTCGTGCCGGATGGTCTCGCTGCCGGAAAGGCCCGCCAGCGCCGTGTGAAAGGCGGCATTGAGCTCGACATAGCGTTCAAACGCCATGTCCTGCGGCCGGTCGCGCACCGTCTCATCGAGCGCGCGGACCAGCTCCTGGATCGCCTTCATCCGGGCGGGCTGCACCCCGCGTTCTGCCGCCAGCCGCGCCGCCGTGCCTTCGAGCACGCCGCGCAGCTCGATGGCGTCGATCACCTCCTCGCGGGCAAAGCCGCGCACCGCAAAGCCGCCGGACGGGATGAGCTCAAGCAATCCCTCCTGCTCGAGCCGGGCCAATGCGGCGCGGATCGGCGTGCGGGAAATGCCGAGCTTCTCGGCAATCGCCACCTCAGAGAGGCGCTCGCCCGGGCGGGCATGTCCGCCCAGGATCAGGTCGCGTACGCCCATCAGGGCCTTGAGTGATTGCGGCTGCTGCCGGGTCTGGAGTGCGCCCATCGTCTATTCCGCCGCCGCGCGATGCGGCTGCTCGTCCGATATCATCGCCTCGATCAGCTTGCGCGCCCACATCGAACCGGCGTCGATATTGAGATTGTAGATGACGTGGTCCGGGTTGTTGTCGATGGCGACCTGCTGGGCTTCGAGGATCCGCTCGTCCTCGCGGAAAATGCTCGCCACGCCTTCGCGCAGCTCATGGGTGCGGCGCTGTTCCGAGGTCTTGTAGTTGCGGGCAAAGGCCCAGAAATAGTGGCAGGTCTTGTCGGTCTCGGGCGTGATGGTGTTCAGTACGAAGCCGTTGACGCCCTGGCTGCGGTCCCCCTCGGGTGCGCCGGTGCCTGCCACCGCCACGCCCACGTCGATGGCAATGGTGGCCGGCGCTTCAAAGTTGATGATCTGCCAGCGATCGACATTGCCCGGCTTGCCCAGTTGCCCGCGCCAGAAGGGCGGCGCGTCGATATCATTCATCCAGCGGGTAATGGTCGCGGTCCGGTCCGAATGGGTCGCGGTGAACGGGGCTTCCGCTACGGCGCGGTTGCCGATGGACGAGCCGTGCACATAGGTTTCGTGCGTCAGGTCCATCAGGTTGTCGATGACCAGCCGGTAGTCGCACTTGGCATGGATCAGCTTGCCATCGGCCGCCCAGGCCGGATCGTCGTTCCAGTGCAGATCGGGGATTTTGGCGGGGTCGGCCAATGCCGGATCACCCATCCACAGCCAGATGAAGCGGTGCTTCTCGGCTATGGGATAGGAGACCACGCAGGCCGACGGATTGATGGTGTCTTGCGATGGCATGTATACACAACGGCCAGAATCGTCGAATTCGAGGCCGTGATAACCGCAGATGACATTGTCGCCATAGAGCTCGCCCATCGAGAGCGGCAGCAGCCGATGCCAGCAGGCATCCGCCAGCGCCACCGGGCTTCCGTCCTGCTTTCGGTACATAACGACCGGTTTTCCGCATATCTTGCGCGGCAAGAGCTCGCGCTTGAGTTCGGTATCCCAGGCTGCGGCATACCAGGCGTTCATCGGAAATGTCTGAGTGGTCATCGCCACGTTCCTCTTGCTGCGGTCCATCTCACAGGTCATGAGATACCAATTGTATACATTTTTCAAGAACAGGCCGACGCCTGCTCGAGGCTTGATTCAGATTGCGCCGCCCCTTGATGGCAGGCCGGCGCGCGAATGGTCAGTCGGGCGCCCTCGGGCGCTCGGAGAGGCGGGGCCTGGCCTTGGGCCAGACCCCCTATCGGTTAGGCCTCGGCGGCAATGGCGGCCTTGGCAGCTTCGTGCAGAGCAGCCCCATCCAGCCCAAGCGCCGTCATGCCGGTATACCAGTTGTCGACGGTCGGCTGGGCGGCTTCCTGCCAGCGCGCGGTCTCGGCTTCGTCGAGCTGCACGATGTTGTTGCCGGCGTCCTGCGCGATCTTGAGGCCGACGGCATCGCCGGCATCCATGACAGCACCAAAAGCACGGGCGGTCTCGACGCCGGAATTGGCGTCGATGATGGCCTTGAGGTCATCCGGCAGGCTGTTGTAGCGGTCGAGGTTCATCGTGAACCCGAAGGTCTGGGTATAGAGGCCATGCGTGCCTGAGAAGCCGGTATGGTTCTTGACCAGTTCGGCAACCTTGAGGGCCGGCGTGACTTCCCAGGGGATGGTCGTGCCGTTGATGACGCCCGTCGACAGGGCCTCGGGAACCTGCGGCACCGGCATACCGATCGGCTCGGCGCCCAGTCGGCCCAGCATGTCGCTGATGATGCGCGAGCCGCCGCGGATCTTCATGCCCTTGAGGTCTTCGAGCTTGGTGATCGGATCCTTGGTGTGGAACAGCCCGGGCCCATGGGTATGGACGCAGATCAGCTTGACGCCATCGAACTCGTTCATGGCATTGGCTTCGACATACTTCTGGAACGCCACCGAAGTGGGCTCCGCCGTCGTGACCATGAAGGGGAGTTCGAACACTTCCGACTTGGGGAAGCGGCCCGGCGTATAGCCCAGCACTGTCCAGATGATGTCCACCACGCCGTCCTTGGCCTGGTCGAACAGATCCGGCGGCGCGCCACCGAGCTGCATGGCCGGATAGAGCTCGAACTTGAGCCGACCGCCCGAGGCTTCCTCGACGCGCTGCGCCCAGGGTTCGATCCCCTTGGCGGGGATGGTGGCCTGGGCCGGCAGCATCTGGTGCACGCGAAGCGTCGTCACTTCCTGCGCCCGGATGATAGCTGGCGCCGCCAGCGCCACGGTTCCGGCGGTTGCGCCGGCCAAGAATGCACGTCTCTTCATGTTGTCCTCCCTAGATTGTTACGAACGATCCTCGTCCAAAAGCCACCGCGATAACCGCGCCTCTGATGGGCGCTTGGCGAAATCTCAGTAGAGCCACTGCACGAGAAAGAGCGAGATCGACGGAAACACCACCAGAATGATGGTACGCACGAAATCAGAAATCAGGAACGGGGTGACCCCCAGGAATGTCTGGCCGATGCTGGTCCCCTTGCTCATCGAATTGATGACGAACAGGTTCATTCCCACCGGCGGACTGATGAGGCCCACCTCCACGACAATCAGGGTGAGGATGCCGAACCAGATCGAGAACTCCTCCGGATTGAGCCCGAAGTCGAGCGCCAGCGTCACCGGATAGACGATCGGAATGGTCAGCAGGATCATCGACAGCGAGTCCATCGGTCCGCCCAGGATCAGGTACATGATGAGAATGAGCGTCATCACGATCCAGGGATTGAACCCCTGCTCGGTCACGAAGGCCGCGGCCGCCTGTGGCAACTGGCTCAGCGCCAGGAAATTGTTGAGCGCGGCGGCACCCAGGATGATCATGAAGATCATGCCCGTGCCCGTGGCCATGTTGACCAGGGCCGAGCGGAGCGCCGGCCAGGTCAGCGTCCGGTTGAACACGGCCATGAGCCCGGTGCTGACGGCGCCGACCGCAGCCGCCTCGGTGGGCGTGAACACCCCCGAATAGATGCCGCCAATGACCAGGATGAAGATCAGCGGCGCCGGCCAGATGCGGGCGAGCTGCTTGAAGCGATCCTTGTAGGGCACGCGCGGATAGGGCGTGCCGGCGCTTTCCGGCTTGAGCCGCGCGACGATGGCAATGGTGATGCAGTAGCCGATGGCAGCCAGCAGGCCCGGCACGATCGCCGCGAGAAACAGCTTGGCGATATTCTGTTCGGTGAGGATGGCATAGATGACCAGGATCCACGATGGCGGCACCAGGATGCCGATCGTGCCGCCGGCCGCCAGTGTGCCGGTGGCCAGCGACCCCGAATAACCGTGGCGCTTGAGCTCGGGCAACGCAATCTGCCCCATCGTCGCCGCGGTCGCGAGCGACGAGCCGCAGATCGAGCCAAAGGCCGTGCAGGCGCCGATCGACGCCATGGCAATGCCACCCTTGCGATGACCCAGCCACGCTGTCGCGGCATCGAACAGCGAGCGGGAAACCCCGCTCATTGCCGCAAACTGCCCCATGAGCAGGAAGAGCGGCACCACGGCGAACGAATAGCTGGAGAAGGTCGAGTAGGTCAGCGACTTGAACAGCGAGAAGCTCGGATTCCAGCTCTTGGTGATGAGGTAATTGCCCACCACGCCCACCACGAGCATGGCCAGCCCGATCGGCATGCGCAGGAAGATGAACACCAGCAGGACGGGAAATGACCAGATGCCCAGTTCGATATTGCTCATCTAGAAAAGTCCCGGTTCAGGCTTGTAGGGATCGCGGGAAAACGCGTTGGCGCCCGAACGGACCACGCAATAGAGGCTGACCAGCAGCATGCCGATCGCCCCGACCATGGCCACCGCATAGGTCAGCCACACCGGCACATGCAGGATGAAGGTCATCTCCTTGTTGCCGAACTTGTCCAGCATGCCCACCGCAAAGCGCCAGACGATGAACGCGGTCGCCACGAGCATGATCGCATCCATGACCAGCTCGATGATGGCGGCGACCCGCGGTGCGAAGGCGTCGGTCAGCAGCGCCACGTCGGCGTGACCGCGCAGATACTGAGTCAGCGGCATCGAACAGAAGATGGCGAACAGCACGCCGAACTGCACGATCTCGACGTCGCCGGGCACAGGCCGCAACCCGATTGGAATGAGGGCGCGGCCGACTACGCTGGCAGCGGTAATGATGGTGACGACGATGAGGGCAACGCCGCCGGCAATGGCGATGCCTGTGGCAAGGCCATGCACGGCACGCCCAAGGCGGGTATCATCCATGACACCCACCCTCGGCCGTCCGGGTGGCAAACGCCATTGCCGGCGTATGACGCGCCGTCAGTCCTATTGCCCGCAGCATGGTTCCCTCCCCATTTCTGCCGATTTAATGCCGGCCCGCCTAGCGTGTAAAATGACAAATTCGGCCAGACTCATAACCATGGGATTATTGAAATCACCCAACAGGCGCGACATTTCCCAAGAACGATAATCTGGATGGAATGCAAGCGGTCGCGGCGTTTTGGCCGCATCGCTCGCCAGATTTGTAGTCCTCCCAAACTACAATGTTATCTAGTATAACTAAATCGCCGTAAGGGACAAGCGGGCCTTGTCATTGCCGCCGGGATGAATAGGAAATAGCGCCCTGATGAACCGTGAGCCGCCCATGCCCACTACCCCACCCTCACTGTCCGAGGATACCCTGGAGACCGGCGCCACGACGGGCATCGTCGGCTATCGGCTGCGTCGTGCCCAGCTCAGCGTGTTTCAGAAGTTCCTTGCCGTGTTCGACGCCTTGAAGCTGCGACCGGCCGAATATTCGGTCCTCGTCCTCATCGCCGACAATCCGGGACGCAAGCAGACCGAGATTGCCGAGGTGCTGGGCATCAAGCGCGCCAATTTCGTGACCCTGGTCCACGGGCTGGAAGAACGGGGGCTGGTGGAGCGCATGCCGTCAGCCGCCGACAAACGGGCCAACGCGCTGCACCTGACGCGCGAGGGCGACGCCTTCCTTGCCCATGCCCGCGGGGTGCATACGGCCATGGAAGACGAACTGGTGGCACGCCTCGGCGGTGCCCAGGCGCGCGACCGGCTCCTGGCCCTGCTCGATCGCCTGACCTGATCCCCTAGCGGAAAACCGGTGGGCGCTTTTCGAGGAAGGCCCGCAGACCCTCTTCCGCATCTGGCCCCGTCTGGCTGAGAGCCGCGGTGAGGCTTTCGGCATAGAGGCCCGCTTCCGGCGGCATGGCGCCGATCTGGGCAATGGCCTGGATAATGAAGCCGTTGATGGTGGGCGAGTTCTTCGCGATGCGCTCGGCCAGCTCGAACGCCTTGTCCAGCGCCTGCCCCTCGGGCACGACATGGTGCGCCAGCCCCAGGCGCTCGCCCTCGGCCCCTGAATAGGAGCGGCCGGTCAGCATCATTTCGGTCAGGCGGTCGGGGCCGATCAGCTTGGAAATCCGCACCGAACCGCCGCCGCCGACAAAGATGCCGCGCATCCCCTCGGGCATCTGGAAGCGCACCGTCTCCTCAGCCACCCGCACATGACAGGCCGCCGCAAATTCAAGTCCCCCGCCCATCACCGCACCACTCATGGCGGCGACCACAGGCACGGGCGAACTGGCAATTGCCGCCATCACCCGGTGCCAGTTGCGCGAATGGGCCATCACCTCCAGCGGCTGGCGCGCCACATGCTGGGAGAGGTCGAGCCCCGAGGAGAAATGCCCGCCGGCGCCGCTGACCACGATGGCGCGGGTTCCCGATGGCACCGCCGCAAAGAAGGCGTCAAACGCCGCCACCAGGTCATCATTGAGCGCATTTCGCTTTTCGGGCCGATTGAGCGTCAGATGCGCGATGGATCCCTTGCTGGTCACCGTCAGCACGTCGGCCATGTTGTTTCCTTCCAATGCAATAGTCACGAGGCGCTCAGCTTCTGGCGTACGTCTTCAGGCAGCGGAGCCGAGCGGATGCCGCCCTGCTCGTCGCGCACCACCCACACGCGTTTCTCGTGCGCCTCGATGGCAATTTCGCCGTCCCGCAGCAGCGTATGCTTGACCGAAAAACTGGAGCGGCCCAGCTCGGTGATCTCGGAGCAGATGTCGACCACGTCGCCGAAGCGCGATGGCTTGATGAAGCGAGCACCGGTATCGACCATGGGGATGCCGGCTATGCCGAAATGCTCCAGCCAGTTGCGCTTATGCATGGCAAAGGCGGCCGACAGCAACGCCGCCGTCGCATTGTCGAAGAAGCGGAAATAGTTGGGGTAATAGACGATGCCAGCCGGGTCGCAGTCGCCGAACTGGATCTCGACCTTGGTGGTGCGGGTGAACATGGCGGCTCCTATTTCGCCTGCATGCGCAGCGCGCCATCGAGGCGGACGACTTCGCCATTGAGATAATCGTTCTCAACCATCGAGCGCACCAAAGCCGCGAACTCTTCCGGTTTGCCAAGGCGCGCCGGATTGGGAATGGCACTGGCCAACCCGTCCTGCACCTCCTGGGGCAGTTCCGCCAGCAGGGGGGTGAGAAACAAACCCGGCGCGATGGCCAGCACGCGGATGCCGAAGCGCGCGAACTCCCGCGCTGCCGGCAGGGTGAGTGCGACAATGCCGCCCTTGGACGCGGCGTAAGCCGCCTGCCCGATCTGGCCCTCGAAGGCGGCCACCGAGGCCGTCGAGATGATCACCCCGCGCTGCCCGCCGGCATCGGGCTCGCCCAGCGTCATGGCATGCGCACACAGGCGCAGCATGTTGAAGCTGCCGATGAGATTGACATTGATGACCTTCTGGAAGGCATCGAGCGGCATCGGGCCGTCGCGACCGACGATACGGGCTGCCGTGCCGATACCGGCGCAGTTGACCAGCACCGAAGGCGTCCCCAGCGCGGCGACCGCGGCACCCACCGCGCCCTCGGCGCTGTCCGCGTTGGCGACGTCGACGGCAAAGAACTTCCCGCCCAACTCGGCGGCAATAGCCTCGCCCTGCTCGGCATTGCGATCGAAAATAGCGATGCGCGCCCCGGCTTTTGCCAGCACGCGAGCGGTCGCGGCGCCGAGCCCTGAGGCCGCGCCGGTGACGAAGGCGGTCTTGCCCGAAATGTCCATTATGCCGCCTCGGGATTTTCGATCAGCAGGGCAATGCCCTGCCCGCCACCAATGCAGGCCGAGGCAATGCCATAGCGGATGCCGGAGCGCCTGAGCTCGTTGGCAAGGGTCAGCCCCAGCCGAATGCCGGTGACCCCGAGCGGGTGGCCGATGGCAATGGCGCCGCCATTGACGTTGAGCTTGTCCTCGTCGAGGCCAAGCTCGTCGACACAAGCCAGGATCTGCGCGCCAAAGGCCTCGTTGATTTCGATACGACCGATCTGGTCGAGCCGCATCCCTGCCGCCTCCAGCACGGCGCGGATGGCCGGGGCCGGCCCGATGCCCATGATCTGCGGCGGCACGCCGACGGCAGCGCTGGCAAGAATGCGGACGAGCGGCTTGTGTCCATTGTCCTTGGCATAGGCGGACGAAGCCACCAGCACCGCCCCTGCCCCGTCGACGATCGCCGAACTGTTGCCGCCCGTCTGCACGCCACCAAAGGCGGGTCGCAACTTGGCCAGCACCTCATAGGACGAGGGGCGGATGTGGCTGTCGGTATCGACACTCTCGACTCCGCGCGGCAGCTTTATCCCGCGCTTGTCGATGCCTTCGATCTCGAAGCTCTCGCTGATGACAGGCACGATCTCCTCGGCCAGGATGCCGGCGTCGCGGGCCGCGATCGCCCGGTTGAAGCTGCGCTCGGCGAAGCGATCGACGCGCTCGCGGGAAATGCCATATTGCTTGGCAAGGTTCTCGGCCGTGTCGCCCATGTTCACGCACCCCGCCGGGTCGTAGAGCGCCTCCCAGAGGAAATCCTTGAACTCTACCTTGCCCATGGTGAAGCCGTTGCGGTGCGTATAGGCAGCAATGGGATTGCGGCTCATCGATTCACAGCCGGCACCAAGCGCCAGCTCGACCCGCCCGAGCGACACGGAATCCGCCGCCTGCGCGATGACTTCAAGCCCCGTGCCGCAGATGCGCTGCACCAGATGCGCCGGGGCCTCGATCGGCGCCCCGGCATAGAGCCCGATATGGCGCGGCGTGACATAGGCATCGAACGACGCCTGCGCCATGGAGCCGGCAATGGTGTGCCCGATATCGGCGGCCTTGACGCCGGTGCGCTCGACGGCTGATCGAGCGGCCTTGATGCCCAGGTCGATCGGCGAAATCTCCGACAACGCGCCGCGATAGTCGATGAACGGTGTGCGGGCACCGCCCAGGAGCCAGGCATCATCGAAGGTGAGGCGGAGACCTTTGCTCATATCAGGCGCCTTTGCGGGTCAGGATGAAAACGTCTGGACCGGGCTCATCGAGATAGAGCGCGTTCACCAGGTCGGCGCGATGCGTGCGCACCGCCCGCTGGTTGATCGAGCCCTTGTCGGTGATCTCGCCCTTGTCGATGTCAGGCAGTGCATACATCAGAATGGCACGGGCGACATGGTTGGAGCTGCCGGTCGATTTCTGCGTCAGGCCGCCAAGGCTCTCGGCGAATTTCTGCCTGATGGCAGGGTGATCGACGATCGCTTGTGGATCGGTGCCAGGCGGCAGCCCCGCATGGCGAGCGCAGGCCTCAAGATCGGGGAAAATCATGGCCCCGATATAGTTGAGGTCCAGACCGGTCAGCACCACATCGCGGATCAGCGGCGCACAGGCGCCGATGACCGAGGCGCGCACTGCCGAAAAATTGACCCAGGTGCCAGTCGAAAGCTTGAAGTCCTCGGTGACGCGGCCGTCGAACACCAGCCCCTTGGAGAGGTCATCCGGATCGGCGAAGCGGACCGCATCGCCGATCTTGTAGAAGCCTTCCTCGTCGAACGCTTCGGCGGTCTTTTCCGCATCGCGCCAGTAGCCGGGGGTCACGTTCGGCCCCATGAGCCGCAGTTCCGTCTTGTCGCCATTGGGCACCAGCTTGACCGTCATGCCGGCGGCGGGCAGTCCGATATGGCCAGCCGCTTCCACCGGCCAGGTGGTGGTGAAGGTAAAGGGCGCCGTCTCGGTCGAGCCATAACCGGTGATGATCAGAATGCGTTCGCCGGTTTCGGCCCGGGCGGCACGATCGAGCCCGTCAAACACATGCTGGGACAACCCCGCCCCGGCATATTGCAGCAGCTTCAGCCGCGCAAACAGGTTGCGCCGGGCCTCGGGATGCTCATCGAATGCCGCGACCAGGAATTCATAGGCCTTGGGCACATTGGTGAAGAAGGTGGGCTGAACGTGGCGCAGGTTCTCCAGCGTGCGACCGATGCGCGCCGGGGTGGGCTGGCCATCATCGATGTAGAAGCTACCGCCATTATAGATGGCGATGCCCGTATTGTGGCTGCCACCGGCCACATGGTTCCACGGCATCCAATCCAGCAGCACCGGCGGCTCATCGCCCAGGAAGGCCAGCGCGGTGCGGATCATCTGCTGGTTGCAGGCCATCATGCGATTGGTGGTGATGACGCCCTTGGGCAGGCCCGTGGAGCCCGAGGTGAACAGCACCTTGGCGACAGTGTCGGCCGTGGTGGCCTCATGGGCCGCGGCAACCGCCGCCGTGACCGGCGTGTTGAGCAGATCGTCGAACAGCCGCACCGAGCGCCCCGATGGCGGGTTGCTGCGCACGATCAGCGGAATGTCAGGCGCAAAGGTCGCCTCGATGGCGGGGGCGAACCGGGCACCGTCGCTTGCATAGATCATGCCGGGGGTGAGCAGGCCGGCAATATGCTTGAGCTTGCCATAGTCGGTCGAGACGAGCGAATAGGCGGGCGATATGGGCGCATAGGGAATCCCGACCCAGATGGCGGCCATGCCGAGCAGGAAATGCTCGATTTCGTTGCCGGAAATAATGATCAATGGTCGCTCGGGCGAGAGGCCCGCATCGAGCAACGCCTGGCCCAGCGGCCGGATACGCTCCAGCACCTGGGCATAGCTCAGCTTGCGCCAGCCCTCACCCGCGCGGTCGGCGATCAAGACCGTATCGGGGGTCTTGGCGGCCCAGGCCTCCAGCGCATCGACGATGGCGCGCGGATAAGGCCCCAGGGTTTCGACCGAGCGCAGAATGGTCGTGCCGTCGGCGCGATGGTCGGCCTCGGCCGCCATATTGCCGAGCCGCACCTGGCGTATGGGGGTGCCCAGATGGTTCATGTCGTCCTCCCTCGCATATAGTTATGTAACATAACTATCTTGGACGCAAGGGGTGTGCCGTCTGGCAATGACGCTGGCGGCATGACCCTGCTGGGTGCGGCGTTACCGGGTCCGCAGCGGGATGCAGAGTGGACGACCATAGGCCGGGTCGGTGATGACCATGGCATCGACGTCGAACACCCGGGCGATCAGGTCCTCGACCATCAGCTCCTCCGGCCGGCCGCTGGCCGCCACCAGGCCATCGCGCAGGAACACCAGCTGGTCCGCATAACGTGCCGCCAGGTTAAGATCGTGCAGGACCAGCACGATGGTCCGGCCGAACTCGGAATTGAGCTGGCGCACCAGGTCGAGGCAATCGAGCTGATGCGACATGTCGAGATGGTTGACCGGCTCGTCGAGACAGACGATCTCGGTTTCTTGCGCCAGCACCATGGCGATCCACACGCGCTGCAACTGGCCGCCCGATAGCGAGCCGAGATGGCGCTGACGCAGGTGGGCGACGCCGGTGCCGGCCATGGCGGTTTCCAGCGCCCGCGTGTCATCGGGGCTCCAGGGCTGCAGCATGGATTGATGCGGGTAACGACCCAGTCGCACCAGTTCTTCCACCGTCATGTCTTCCGGCGCCGACGGGCTTTGCGCCAATAGGCCGATCTGGCGGGCCAGCAGGCGCTCGCCCAGCTTCGAAATATCGGTGGTTTCGAGCAGGATGCGCCCGGCGCTCGGCTTATGCAGCCGCCGGATCGCCCGCAGCAGCGTGGACTTGCCACAGCCATTGGGCCCGGCCAGCACGGTGATCTTGCCGCGCGGAATGGCCAGCGACAGGGTGTCGAGGATGGTCGAACTGCCATAGGCCAGCGTCAGGGCATCGATGGCAATGGCCGGTTTGTCAGTCATGGCGTTGCCTGCTCATCAGGAGGAAAAGGAAATAGGGGGCGCCGATCACCGCTGTAACCGTTCCGGCCGGGACTTCGACTGGACTGAACAGCACCCGAACGATCAGGTCGGCGCCGATAAGCATGATGGCGCCGAGCAGGAAGCTGGCGAGCAGACCCGCATAAACGTTACGGCCAACCACCAACCGCGCCAGATGCGGTGCCATCAGCCCGATAAAGCCGACCCCGCCGACAAAGGCCACCGACACTGCCGTGAGCCCCGCGGCGAGGGCAAAGACCAGCACCCGGAACACCGGCAAATCAAGGCCCACACTGCGCGCCGACACTTCGTCCAGCTCCGCCGGCGGCATCTTGCGGGCCGCCAGCACCGCCAAGCACAGCAGGGGCAGCAGCATCAGCAGCGTGACCTGAATTTCGCTCCAGTTGATCTCGTTGACCGCCCCGGCAATCCAGCGCGCTGCCTGGCTGGTGCGATAGATCGGCCCGATCAGCATCATCACCATGACCAGCGCCTTGAACACGGCGGCAATGGCAATGCCGAACAGCAGCAACCGCACCGCCGATGCCGCCTGCCGCCCCGCCAGCATGAAGACCAGGGCGATGCCCAGCGCTGCACCGGCCATCGCCGCAAGTGGCTGGTAAGCGATGGAGGTCACCAGCGCATTGGATTCGTTCGACAGCGCCGCGAGGAATATCACGACACCCAGCGCCGCGCCGTCGATAACCCCCAGCACGCCCGGCGAGGCCAGCGCATTGCGGGTGATCTTCTGCAGCAGGAACCCGGCAACCGCCATGCCGCCGCCGGCCAGCGCCGCAATCGCCACCCGCGGCAGGCGCAATTGAAGCACGATCAGCTTCTGCGTCTTTTCGCCGGCGCCGAGGATCACCGAGGCGACCTGGTCGAGCGGGATCCAGCTTGACCCAAAGGCCACGCCGCTCAGCGCCAGGAGCAGTCCGACACAAATCAGCAGCACCAGCGCAATGGGCGCTCGTGCGCCTGACAATGTTGAGGTCAATCCGCTCATGCGGCCCTCCGGCGCAAGAGTGCCACCAGCACGACGCCGCCCAGCACGGCGGTGATGGCGCCAACTGGCGCCTCGACGGGGAAGATCACGAAGCGCGCCGCGACATCGGCGAGCGTCGCGTAGCTCGCCCCGAGCAGCCCTGCGGCGATGATCTGCCTGCCATGCCTCAGGCCCACCAGCCGGCGCGCCGCATGCGGCACCACGAGGCCCACAAAGCTCACCGGCCCCGCCATGGCGACCGAGGCTCCTGTCAGCAGCGATATCGATACGAAGCAGCCGACCCGCACCAGCGTCACCGGCACACCGAGCCCCGCCGCGGTCTCGTCGTCCGCCTGCATGGCGTCGAGCGGCCGCGTCAACAGCAGGGCCAATGCGACACCCAGGACGATGAACGGCCCGCCGCTCAGCGCCAGCGTCATCGGCCGATCCACGAACGACCCCGCGAGCCAGAACAGCAGGTTCTGCAGCTGCGCTTCGTTGTTGGTGAGAATGATCTGGACGATCGATTGCCCCAGCCCGGCAATGGTGACCCCGATCAGCACGATGCGGATCGGCGAAAGGCCACCCGCGCCCGCCGCAATGGCAAAAACCAGGAGGCTGGTGACCAGCGCACCCAGGGCCGCCGTCAGCGACAGTCCGATCAGCGAACCGACGCCGAACACCGCGCTGGCCACCACGACGGCGAGCGAAGCACCGGCATTGAGCCCAAGCGTATCGGGCGAGGCTATGCGGTTGCGCGCCAGCGTCTGAACCTGCACCCCCGCAATGGCGAGGCCCGCGCCGACCAGCGGCGCAATGACCGCCCGCGGCAGCCGCAGGCTGGTGATGACAGTGGCCGCCTCCGAGCCGTCAAAGGCAAACAGCGCCCCGACGGCCTGCTGCAAACCATAGACGCGGTAGCCCACGGTGATGCTGAGCACCATTGCCGCCGCCAGGATGACAACGAGACAGGCGTAGACCAGCCATAGCGGCATGGAACGCTGTGCGACGCTGGTGGAAACCTGGTGCAGAACCATCACTCGAAAAGCTGATCAAAGAAGTCAGGTTGACTTCTCTCGCTTTCGAAGATCATTTTATGACCTTCAATGTCAAGTTCGAGAATAGTCATGAAGCTTCTTCGCCGCACGGTTCTGGGCAGTTTTGCGCTGGTCGCTCTGTTCGCCGCCCTGCAGCCGGCCATGGCGCGGGAAATCACCCACGCCATGGGCGTCACCGATGTGCCGGATAATCCGCAGCGCATCGTGGTTCTCACCAATGAGGGCACAGAGGCCCTGCTGGCTGCCGGAATCACCCCTGTCGGCGCCGTGCGCTCCTGGCTGGGCGACCCGTGGTACGATCACATTGCCGCAGAGATGGCCGACGTCACCGTGGTCGGCGAAGAATCGGCGGTCAACCTCGAGGCCATCGCCGCGCTCGAACCCGACCTGATCATCGGCAACAAGACACGCCAGGAAAAGATCTACGAGCAGCTCTCTGCCATCGCGCCCACTGTGATGTCCGAGCGCCTGCGCGGCGACTGGAAGATCAACATGGCGCTCTATACCGACGCTGCCGGCAAGGGCGCCGCGGGCCTGGCTGCCCTGGCCGCGTTCGACGCGCGCGCCGCCAAGATCGCCGAAGAGGCCGGCCCGGCCCTAAAGGAGCGCATTTCGCTCGGCCGCTTCATGGCCGCGCTGACCCGCATCTACTACAAGGACACCTTCGCCGGCCTGATCCTCGACCAGATCGGCTTTGCCCGGCCTGAGGTGCAAGACAAGGACGAATTTGCCGACGATGTCGGCAAGGAACGCATCCCCGATTTCGATGGCGATCGCCTGTTCTACTTCGTCTACGAAACCGGCGATGGCGCGGCCGCGGCCCAGGCCAATGACTGGACGGCCGATCCCCTCTGGCAGAACCTGCCGGTGGTCAAGGCCGGCAAGGCCTATGCGGTGAGCGACGCCATCTGGAACACCGCCGGCGGCATCATCGCAGCCAACCTGCTGCTCGACGATCTCGAAAAGATCTACGAACTCACCCCCACCCGCTGACGACAGAGGGGCCGCTGCGGCGGCCCCACCTTTCCCTTTTCGGATTTTCCAATGACCAACAGATTGCTTGCCACGGCGCTGATCGCGCTGGCGCTCATTGTCTCCGCACAGGCCCGCGAGATCACCCATGCCATGGGCGTCACCGAGGTACCCGATGCCCCGCTGCGGATCGCTATCCTCACCAATGAGGGCACCGAGGCTCTGCTGCATCTGGGCGTCGTGCCGGTCGGCGCAGCCCAGTCCTGGGAGGGCAACCCCTTCTATCCCCACCTCGCCGACAAGCTGGTCGATACCGTGTCGCTGGGCACCGAGACGGCCATCAATCTCGAAGTGCTGGCGTCGCTCGAACCCGACCTGATCATCGGCACCATGGTCCGGCAGGAAAAGATCTACGAGCAGCTCTCCGCCATCGCCCCGACCGTCATGTCGACCACCATTGGCTCGGCCTGGCTCGATAACTACCAGTTCTACGGCGATGTCATCGGACGAGGCGATGAGGCCAGGGCCAATGTCGCCGCGCTCAAGGCCCGGGGTGCCGAACTCGGCACAGCCATCGGCGACGCCATCAACGAGGAAATCTCGCTGGTCCGCTTCGCGCCCGGCCGCACCCGCATCTATTCCGACCACTCCTTCCCCGGCGTGGTGCTCGATCTCGTCGGCTTCCAGCGCCCGGCGCTGCAGCGCAGCGAAGAGACCTTCGTGCAGATCGGCAAGGAACGCATTCCCGAAATGGGCGGCGATCGCATCTTCTATTTCGCCCCCGATGACGACAATGCCGAATCCCTGGCCAACCTCGACGAATGGCTCAATGATCCACTGTTCCTGCAGCTGGGGGCCACCAAGGCCGGCAAGGTCGCGCGTGTCGGCGAACTGGCCTGGAACCTCGGCGGCGGTATCTACAGCGCCTACATGATGCTCGACGATCTGGCCAAGATCTACGGCGTCACCCTGCCGTCGCAAGCCGACTAGCCGTTCATGCATTTCTGCACCGATCACGCCATTGCCTGCGGCGAGCCGCTGGCCGGCACCGGCACCCTGGCCGAGCGGCATCTGTTCATCCGCTGGCCCAAGGGCAATTGGCGCCGTCCGCGCTTCGAGACCGTGGGCCTGTCCGATGACCTGCGCGCGGCGATGAAGGCGGCGACCGGCAACGGGCGCTATGTCGGCTTCGTCGATACCGGCGACGGCCAGCCGTTGGAGCTGCTGTCCTTCCCCGACATGACCAGCGTCATACCCCGCGACCAGGCGCATGCGGCTGAGCTGGTCGCGCAGTGGCGGGATGGCCTGCCCCTTGGTGGCATGCCCCTGCCCCGCCGCGTGATCCTTTGCTGCACCGACGCCAAGACGGACGCCTGCTGCGCCCGTTATGGCTTCCCGGTGTTCAAGGCCCTGGCCGCCGCCGCACCCACCTTCGACCTTGAGGTGCTGCAATGCACCCATATCGGGGGCTGCCACTTCGCGCCTTCGGTTATCGTCATGCCGGACCGGCAGCGCTATGGCCGGCTGACGCCCGCTTCCGTCCCCGAATTCCTGGCTGCGATCGCTCGCGACGACATTTATCTGCCCGGCTACAAGGGCAATCCAAAGCTCAGCGAACTCGAACAATCCGCCGAAGCCGCCGCGCGCAGTTGGGCCGTCGGACGCGGCCCCATCGACCAGATCGAGGTCGCGGTGGTCGAGATGCTGGGCGAGGACGCGGCGACAATAGAGGTCCGCCTCGACGCCGAGACCCTTACCGTCAATGCCCAGCGCCAGCTGTTTCCGGTCTATGGCAATTGCCGCGATATGGACGGCGCCGCGCCGATCAAGCCCCGATGGGTGGCCTGGGTCAGCGCCTGACCGGCCCCGGCTTCAGTTCCGCCGGGAAATACTGACGCGCGGCATGGCCGATAGCGTCTCTGACACCACGGGCTGCCCGCCCGAGGTCAGTCCGGCCGACCAATCGAGCACCAGCCCGGGCTTCCCCGGCACCGACAGAGACAGTTGCGTCGCCTGCGGGTCCAGGTCCAGCCGGCAAGCAGCGACATGTTCGGCAAACGCGTCCAGGTCGTGGGTTTCGCCGACAATGACCGCCCAGCCCTGCTGGCGCCCATGCGACCGATATTCGAGACCCGCCCCCGGCCCCGCCGTAATGGCCTCCAACGGGCCGGTCGCCTTGTATGCGACCAGGGCTTCGCCCGATTGCAGGATGAGCGTGTCACCCCGCAAGTGATGCACGATGCCGCTGCGCGCGGCGTAGACATGGGTGAAGCTCAGCCGGGCATCCTCGCCGACGCGATAGAGCGCCAGCGCGACATTGCCGGCATGGCCCACGCGCGGCAGGCTGCCATTGCCGGCCCAATAGGACGGCCGCTGCTGACCCCAGGGATCATCCTCGCCGGGATGGTTGACCCAGCTGCGCGCCATCGGATGGGCGGCAAAGCGCAGGTCGAGCACGTGCTGCTGGTGTCCATAGCCGCCAGCCTTGGCGCCGCTATTGCTCGACAGCTGCACGTCGCGGGTCTTGTAGAGGGTCAGCAGGCTTGCCGGACCATAGCCCTGCAGATAGCGCGCCGAAACCACCTCCCCGACCCGTGGCTCCACATACTGGTCCAATGCCGCCGGCGGCTCGTAGCGACCCGCCGCGAACAGCGGCAGCGAGGCGACGCCCGTATTCAGCCACCCCTTGCCAAAGGCGACAGTGGCAAACGGCGCCAGTTCGGTCAGCGGTCCGGCGCGCAGTTCCTTGTCATAGGCACGCCCCATCGAACCGGCTGGCACCCCGTTGAGGCAATGGAGGGCCACCATGGTGAAGATGCGGTCGCAAAGCGCCCAGGCCCGCTGCGCCAGTGGTTCGGGTGCGAGTTCGGCCAGGGCGAGCAGCCCGATGAAATCGACGGGGTAATAGGCCGACGAATTCCACTCCGCGAGCCCCTCTTCCTCGACGGAGTCGAACCAGCGCCCCAGCCGCTCACTGGCGAGGTCCGCCTGCTCGCGTCCGCTGCGCCCGGACGCGGTGAACAGCCTGTCCGGCCAGGTCAGCCCCGCCAGCAATTGCGAGACATGGAAACACAGGGCGTGGTTCTCGCTCCAGAACCACATGACGTCATTGCCCTTCTCGTCCACCCAATAGCGGAACTCCAGCAAAGCGGTTTCGACGCGCAGCCGGAGATCATCAGGAAGGTCGGCGGCGTGCCGCTGATAGGCCCAGAGCAGCGGCACCGAAACGAAATCGGCGCAGTCCCGCCTTTCCTCGATCGCCAGCAGCGTGTCCTCGATGATGGGCCGCAGGCGCGGGTCATCGGCGCGGCCGGTTTCCAGCAGGGCAACGGCCGTACCCATGCGCATTTCCCCATGCAGCGCCGCATGCTCGAGCGCGCTCCGCTTGCGCGCCGCCAGGTCCCCCGGCAGCGGCTGCGGCACAGCCTCGTGCAGCACCGCGCAGCCGATGCTGCGATCCACCCGCGACTCCCCCGCGATAAGGGTCAGCGGCAGGGTGTGATAGCCATCGGGCAGCTCATGCCCCATGCAGAGTGGCAGCTCGGTTGCGCCGGCCTTGAGCGTGAGCTGCCGATCGAGCAACACCGCCTGCGTATGAGACGTAGCGGTCACCCGCACATGCACATCCACATCGATAGCGGCGGGCGTGTCGAATTCCAGTATTACCTGGCCTTCCGGATCGACGACATCGCCCTTGCACCGGGCTTGGCTCGCCAGCGTCTTCAGCGCCTCGACCTGCTGCCCCATCTGGGCACCCGGCAGTGATACAGCCAGCGCAACATCGTCAAGCAGCACCAGTTCGAAGAACCACTGCACATCGCGCTCAGCCATGTCTTCGGTCAGGACGATGATCTCGCTGCCACCGGCCTTGAGCGGCAGGTGAACCACCGTGTCTTCGGTGCTGTTGCGGGTAAAGGGTTCAAACCGCCCGGCCGGCTCGCCATCGACCCAGATATGCACCCCACCGCGCGTCGATAGCCGGAACGAGCAATACCGGTCCGTGGGTGCGCTGACCCAGCTGCGGCACCAGCGCGCCAGACGCGTGGGGCGATAGCGAAACTGGGTGAACTCCACCCGCCTGTTGCTGCCGGGCAGGTAAAGGCCCTCCACCGGCCAGTCCGTCCGGAGCTCGACCCGGCGCGTGGCCACATCGCGCCAGGTGGCGACCCGGCATGGCAGGTCGCCCACATCCACGAAGCCGTTGACGTAGCGATAGTTCTGCGGATCGTGCGCGATCGCAGGCTCACCCGGGAAATACTCGGCCTCTACGGGCGAGAGCTCCCAGGCATTGAGGCTGTCGCCTTTGGTGATGGTGAGCAAGGGGGCGGGCATGGCGATCAACTGGTCAGGATATTGTGGTCAGGAAGTGGTGCTGCTCGGCAAGTGCGGTGCCGTTACGCCACCGCACCCACCAATGACAGTTCCTCGGCAAAATGGCACCGCACCTGGCGTCCGCCGGCGACCTCGCGCAGGGCCGGCAGTTCGGCGCTGCAGCGGGGTTGCGCATAAGGGCAGCGCGGATGAAAGCTGCAGCCCGAAGGCGGATTGGCCGCATTGGCGATCTCACCCTTGAGCGGCACCCGCTTGCGCGTGCGGTTGCCGCGCGGATCGGGCTGCGGCACGGCGGCCATCAGCGCCTCGGTATAGGGATGGAGCGGCCGCGAGAACAGCGCCTCGGTCGGCGCCACTTCCATCAGACGCCCCAGATACATCACCCCGACGCGGTCGGCGATATGCTCGACCATGCCCAGGTCATGGGTGATGAACAGATAGGTCAGGCCAAACTGCTCCTGCAGGTCCTGCAGCAGGTTGATGTTCTGCGCCGCCACCGACACGTCCAGCGCCGACACCGCCTCGTCGGCGGCGATGAAGCTGGGATTGAGCGCCAGGGCCCGCGCAATGCCGATGCGCTGGCGCTGCCCGCCCGAAAAAGCATGCGGATAGCGATTGATGAATTCGGGACGGAGGCCGACCACCTTGAGCAGTTCGGCCACCCGGTCGGCGATCTCGCCGCGATTGCCATTGCCGTGGATCACCATGGGCTCGCCCACCAGCTCCAGCAGCGTCATGCGCGGATTGAGCGAGGAATAGGGATCCTGGAAGATCATCTGCATCTCGGCGCGCAACGGCCGCATCTCGCGGTCGGAGAGATTGGAGAGGTCGACGATCTCGTTGCTGGCCCGACGGAACAGGATCTGCCCGTCGGTCAGCTCGTAGGCACGCAGCATCAGGCGGGCCACGGTGGATTTGCCCGAACCGCTTTCGCCCACCAGGCCGAGCGTTTCGCCCTTCCTGATATCGAGCGACACATCGTCGATCGCCTTGACGTCGCCGACATGCTTCTTGAGCCAGCCGACCTGAATCGGGAAGTACTTCTTCAGCCCGCGAACCGAGAACAGGACATCATCGGGCATGCTGGATTGGTCAAGCCTGGGAAGCTCAGACATGGGCGGCCTCCGCGGCAACGAACTTATCGGCAAAATGGCAGCGCGACATCTGCGCGCCGAAGATCTTCTCGGGCGGCACCTCGACGTCGCAGACACCCGCAACCGCATGGGCGCAGCGCGGATTGAACGCGCAGCCGGGGGGCACGCTGAAGGGATCGGGCACCATGCCCGGAATGGTCGGCAGGCGACGGCCCTGATCCACCCCGAGGCGCGGAATGGAACGCAGCAGCGCTTGGGTATAGGGGTGCTTGGCCGCATAGAAGATGTCATCGACCGAAGCAGTTTCGACGATCTTGCCCAGATACATCACCGAAACGCGGTCGGCGATGTCGGCAACCACGCCGAAATTGTGGGTGATGAAGATGATCGCCATGCCCATTTCGGACTGCAGTTCCTTGAGCAGTTCAAGGATCTGCGCCTCGGTAGTCACGTCGAGCGCCGTCGTCGGTTCGTCGGCGATCAAAAGGCTCGGATTGCACGAAATGGCGAGCGCGATCATGGCGCGCTGGCGCATGCCGCCCGACAGCTGGTGGGGGAAGGCGTCGACCAGCTCGGTGGGGCGCGGCATCTGCACCTTGGCCAGCAGCTCAATGGCGCGGGCGCGCGCCGCCTGGCGGCTGAGGCCCATATGCAGTTGCACCGTGCGCATGATCTGCATGCCGATCGTGTGCACCGGCGACAGCGCCGTCATCGGCTCCTGGAAGATCATGCCGATATGCTGGCCCCGCACCTGGCGGATGGCCCGGCTGTTGCGATCGAGCGCGGACAGCTCATAGTCCTCGCCGCTGCGCGGCCGCAGCCTGATGCTGCCCTCCGCGGCCACCGCCCGCTTGGGCAGCAGCCGCATGATGGCGCGGGCGGTAATGGACTTGCCCGAACCGCTCTCGCCCACAATGCCGAGCACTTCGCCCTTGTTCACATGGTAGGAGACGCCGTTCACGGCCTTCACCAGTCCCTCGCGCAGCGGAAAGTGCACATGGACATTGTCGAGTTCGAGCAGCCGTTCGGCTGGCATGGAGGTCTTGGTCATGGTGTTACTGCCCATAAGGGTCAGCCGCATCGCGCAGGCCGTCGCCGAGGAAATTGAAGGCCAGCACGGTCACCACCACGGCGAGGCCCGGTGACAGCAGCCACGGCGCCAGCGAGATGGACCGCAGGTTCTGCGCATCCTGCAGCAGCACGCCCCAGCTGACGACAGGTGGGCGCAGGCCCAGCCCGAGGAAGCTGAGCGCCGTTTCGCCCAGGATCATTTCCGGCACGGCAAGCGTAAGCGCCGCGATGATGTAGGACGTCATCGAGGGCAGCATATGCTTGGTGATGATGCGGTATTCGCTGGCGCCCGACAGGCGGGCGGCCAACACGTAGTCTTCGTTGCGCAGGGCGAGAAACTGACCGCGCACCACACGCGCCAGATAGGTCCAGCCGATCAGCGCCAGGATGAAGGTAATGAGCACATAGACGAACAGCGGGTCCCAGGCGACCGGGAGCGCGGCCGCAAGGCCCATCCACAGCGGGATGGTGGGAATGGACCTGATGAGCTCCATCAGGCGCTGGATGCTGCCGTCGATCCAGCCGCCGAAATAGCCCGAGATCGACCCCAGGGTCAGGCCCAGCACAAAGGCAAAGGCAACGCCGACCAGCCCCGCCGACAGCGACACCCGCGCACCATGGATGAGGCGCGAGAACACGTCGCGGCCAAGATCGTCGGTGCCCAGCAGGTTGATCTGGTCGCGGCGGCCGCCCTCCACGTCGAACAGGTGGATGTTGGTATCGAACAGCCCGAAGAACGAGTATTCGCTGCCCGCGGTGAAGAAGCGGATCGGCAGTGGCTTGCTCGTATCGGGCAGGTAGGTGACCCGGGTCGTTTCCGGATCGCGGGTCCGCTCCATGGCATAGACGAAGGGACCTACAAGCTGGCCATCGTGGAACAGGCTGATGCCCGTGGGCGGCGCCATGGTGCGCAGACGCTCGACCTTGAACGGATCATAGGGTCCCACGAACTCGGCAAAGATCGCGCATAGCGCCAGGATCACCAGGAACCACAGCGAGATGACCGCCAGGATATGCTTGGAGAAACGGCGCCAGATCAGCCGCCAGGGCTTGGCGCTGTAGAGGTCTTCCTTCTTGGCGTTGATCGGTTCGGCGGCAAGAGTTTGCTCGGTCATTGGCCGCACCTCACGCGTAACGGATGCGCGGATCGAACCACGCCAGAAGAATGTCGGAGAGCAGCGTACCGATGACGGTGAAGGCGCTGAGGATGAGAATGAAGCTGCCGGCCAGGTACATGTCCTGCATCTTGAGCGCCTGCAGCAGCAGCGGCCCGGTGGTGGGCAGGTTGAGCACGATGGCGGTGATGACGTCGCCGGAGAACAAAGCGGGGAGCGCCCAGCCTACCGTCGAGATGAACGGGTTGAGCGCCACGCGCACCGGATAACCCCAGACCACCTGGCGCTCGGACAGACCCTGCGCATAGGCGGTCTCCACATAGGGCTTGCCCAGTTCGTCCAGCATGTTGGCACGCATGACGCGGATCAGGCCGGCCGCGCCACCGGTGCCCAGCACGACCAGTGGAATCCACAGGTGCTGCAACAGGTCGACGAGCTTGCCCCAGCTCCAGGGCGCGTTTTGGTACTGGGTCGAGAACAGCCCGCCCACATCGAGCTGCATGTAAACGAAGGCGATCCACATCAGGATCAGCGCCAGCAGGAAGTCCGGCGTGCCCTTGCCCAGGAAGCCGAAGATGGTGAACACATAGTCCAGCACCGAATATTGCCGCGTGGCCGAATAGACGCCGACCGGGATGGCGATGATCCAGGTGATGATGAGGCTGGCGGTCGACAGGGCCAGGGTGATGGCCAGGCGATCCCAGATCAGGCTCGAAACCGGCGCGTTCCAATCGAGCGAGTAGCCGAAGTCGCCACGGAAGACGATGGCCGTGATCCAGCGCCAGTATTGCACCAGGAGCGGATCGTTGAGCCCCATGCGATCGCGCATGGTCGCTTCCTGCACGGCCGAAATGTATTCGCCGCTCTGGCGCAGTTGCGCGGCATAGGCGGTCACATAGTCACCCGGCGGCAGCTGGATGATGATGAAGGAGATCAGCGAAATTAAGATCAGCATCGGGATCGCCAGCAGCGCTCGGCGAATAATAAAGGCGACCATGATCTGTCTCCGAGAGCCGCGCGCAATCCGCAAGACGGGATCGGGCGCTTCAGCTTCTAACTTTCGTGTCGAGAGGGCGGAAGGGAATTCCGCCCTCTGACGCCGTCGTTTCAGACGTTGCCCAGGGAAGGGCGCCGGCCGCGGCGGAGGGGCGCGGCCGGCAGGGGTCTTACTCCTGATCCAGCCAGTATTGCTGGGTACGGGAGAGACCAACTTCGCGGAAGATATCGTCCATGATCAGGTCCGGCTGCACATTGTGCATGCGGTTGGAGACCACGTTCACGACCGTGCCTTCGCCGTGGACGCCGATGACATAGCCGCCTTCGACGAAGGTGCGGATCAGCTCATTCATCGACTTGTCGGCTTCCTCGACGCTTGGTGCGCTCGAAGCCTTGTCCCACAGATCGTAGATCTTCTGGAAGTTGCTGCCTTCGGCCGGCGCGATGCCGCTTGCGCCGTTGGTGCTGTACCAGACGTAGGACTGGTTGGCGTAGCTTTCCGAGCCCATCATGATGCGCGGATCGGCGGGCACGTAGGTCAGGCGGTCGAACACGAGATACTGCACCTCGAAATCGTTGTTCGCCCGGTTGGTATCGAACTGGGTCCGATCCATGATGCGCGGCAGGATTTCGATGCCGAGCTCGCCATAGATTTCGGCGATCAGCTCAAGCTGCTTGTCGAGCGCGGCGTCGCCGCCCTGAACGACCAGGGTGAAGCGCTTGCCATCTGGACGCAGGCGGAAGCCTTCGCTGTCGCGTTCGGCAAGGCCGGCCTCATCGAGCAGCGAGTTGGCAAGGTCCGGATCATACTCGGTCCAGTGCGTCGCCAGGTCTTCCTGGTAATACGGAGAGCCATTGACCGGCGCAGCCTGGATCGGCTTGGCGAGACCCGACTGGGTGAGTTCGATGATGAGCTCGCGATCGAGCCCCACCGAAAGCGCCTGGCGAACCCGCTCATCGGCGAAAATCGCATGCAGCACTTCGTCGGTCGTGTTCATGTTCGGAATCAGGGACCAGACGCCCGAGCCCAGCCAGGGCACGACCTGGTAGTTTCCGCGCTCTTCGTTCTCCTTGTAGAAGTCGTAGGGCTGGCTCATGCCGCGGTCCTGCGCGTCGATCTGGCCCTGGGCCACCATCAGCGCCAGGCTCTGCGGATCCTGGTAGAGGCGGTGGTTGATGGTGTCGATATAGGGCAGCTGGTTGCCCTCCTGGTCGACGGCCCAATAGTAGGGGTTGCGCACCATGGTGACGTTTTCGGCCGGGGCCGGCGTCTCGATCTTCCAGGCGGTCAGCACCGGCAGGTCGGGGTTGGACCACCAGGCGGTGACGGCGCCCTTGGAGCCCCACAGGTCGGTCCAGCTGGCCACGCCAAACTGGGCAGCAGCCGCAGCCAGATCGGCTTCGGTGGCATACTTGTCGTTGTACTGGCTCAGATAATGCTTGGGCAGCACGAAGCTGGCGCGATCAAGGCTGGGCTCGCCGGTCGAATCCTTGGCCAGGATCTGCAGGAAATAGACATACGGCTGGGCGAACTTGACCGTGAAGGTACGCTCGTCCTTGATCTCGACTTCCATCGGCACGCCGCCGGGCGAGAAGGTCGGATCGATCGTGGGGATGATCTTGGGGTTGAGGAACACGTCCTCGTACCAGAACTTGACGTCTTCGGTGGTGACCGGCGCGCCGTCGGACCACTTGAGGCCATCGAGCAGCGTGAAGGTGAATTCGGTGGAATTGTCGTTGACCGAATAGCTTTCGATATAGCCGGGGGTGAGCTGGGCGGTGCCATCGGGACCGGCGGCCCACTTGAGCACGCGCTCTTCCATCAGCTTGGTCGGGCCCCAGCGATCGCCCGGGCCGCTATAGGCGCGGTGCCAGGTACCGCCATACTCGCCCACGGACAGGGCATTGACCACGGTGGGCTTGGTCGGCAGCCGCTCATCAACCGGCGGCAGCGTGCCCGCTTCGACCATCTCGGTCAGCATCGGGGCTTCCTGGAAAGCCCAGGCAGCACTGGCCAGGGCCGTGGCTGACAGGGCAGCGATCGCCAGGCGCGCGATCCACTTATTGGCACTCATTGTTTTCGTCCCTCGCGCTTCTGCCGGAATGCACCCTCGGGTGACATGCGGCAACGTGAATCCGTTCAAGGTCAGGTTGATCGTGGCTTGAAATATTTTCATGATCACCTCCCTTTCGTCCTCTGCTCCAGCGCTCGCTCGTACAATTGGCTTGTCTCTTTGGCGAGTTTCGTGCTGTTACATGAGCAGTCTATGCGCCTGTTTCACAAAGGTGCAATACGAAAAAATTTGCATTGGCGCTGTTATCGGTGACAAGCGAGGAGCCCTCGCGGGAAACTTGAATGGAAGATTGGCAATCAAATCAAGGCGATAGCGCCAACTCTCGCCGTGCCGGCACAGCGCCTCTCTCGGCCCGAAAAAATTCACTAGCCGGTTACTTACGCCTGCTGGCAGAGGCAATGATGGGTGGTGAATCGCTGCAGCGCCCCGCCTTGGCCCAGCGGATCGGACTGTCCCGACTGGCCGTTTCCGAGCTTCTGGCGGGCCTCGAAGTACAGGGTCTCGTCCGGGTCGAGGGCATGCTCGGCGGCGCGCCGGGGCGCTCGCAATTGTCCTATGCCCTCAAGGCCGATGCGGCGCTGGTAGCGGGTTTTGACGTCGGCGGCACCAAGATCGCCGGCGCTATCGCCGACCTGCGCGGACAGGTGCTCGCCGAAACCACCGAAGCCACCGTGCAGTCGGGCGCCGCGGACCTGGTCGCCCAGTTGGGACGCATGACCGACACCCTGTGCCAGCAGGCGGGCATGCCGCGATTTCGTCTCCGGGCCGGCGCTGTTGGCATACCCGCAGCAGTGCACCCCATCACCGCCGACCTGAGCCTGGCCGGCAACCTGCCCGGCCTTGAGGGCGGCAATCTGCGTTCGGCTTTGCGGGAGACGCTGGGCGTCAATGTTCTCATCGACAATGACGTCAACCTGGCCCTGCTGGCCGAAGTCGACCAGGGCACCGGCACGCGCCGCGAGAACGCAGCCTTCATCGCCTTGGGGACCGGCATTGGCGGCGCATTGATGATCAACGGCCGCCTGCTGCGTGGCGCCCATGGCGGCGCCGGCGAGCTCGGCTATATGCCGCTTTGGCAGATCGACGCGCCCGGCATCCCTTCGCTCGAGGAGCGGGTCGGCGAGGCCGGCATCCGGCGCGACTATGTCAGCCGGGGCGGCGACGCTGCCCACAGCGTGCGCGACATCTTCGCCGCCGCCGAAGCCGGCGACCCGGCCGCGCAGGCCACGCTGGACGCTGCTGCCCACCACACGGCCCGCGCCGCCCTGGCTTTGCTGGCCCTGCTCGATCCCGATCTGCTGATCTTCGGCGGCAGTATCGGCGCCCGGCCCGAATTCATCGAGCGCGTCGAAGGCCTTGTGTCAGCCACATGGCTGCGACCGATCCAGATCGTCCGCAGTCGCAGCGGCGGGCGCGCCGGCCTGCTGGGCGCATTGGAACTGGCCCGCGGCGAGCTGCTCGACGAATTGTTCGGCGTCCTTCCGACCCGCTGATCAACCGTTTCGGCGCACGCTGCCGCGCACCGTCAGTCGGCAGCCCAACTCCAGCCGGTGGGCCGGCGGGTTGAGCGCCGCGTTGACGATCCGTTGTTCGAGCAGGTGCAGGGCCGCCGGCCCCATATGCTCGAGCGGTACGCTGACGGTGGTCAGCGCCGGTGCGGTGAACTCGCCGATCGCCACGCCGTCAAAGCCCACGATCGACACATCCTCGGGCATTCGTATTCCGGCCCGGTCCAGCGCCGTCATCACGCCCAGCGCCAGGTTGTCCGCCGCGCAGAAGATCGCCGTGATGCCGCCCAGGCCACCATGCTGGTCCAGCCATGCGTCGATCGCCTTTGCCCCCAGCTCGGGCAGATAGCCGTCGGCCAGGTGCACGTGCGCCGTGTCGAGCGGCAGCCCATTGGCGCGGAACGCATCGAGGAAGCCGTCGCGCCGCCGCCTTATGGTGGATCGCCCCTCCCAGCTTAGATGCATGATTGATCGATGGCCCTGGCCGATCAGCCAGTTGGTGGCATAGCGCGCCCCGAAGCGATTGCCCGGCGTCACGCTGTCGATCTGCATTTCGTGATCTTCGCCATTCATCAGCACCGCCGGAATGCGCGACGCGGCGATCTCCTGCAGCAGCTCGGGCCGATCCTCGTTCAGCAGCAGGATGCCATCCACCTCGGCCGACCGCGCCACGTCGACGACATGGGACCGGCTCACCGCCGGCTTGTCCACTTCCATCGGGATCACCCTGATAGCGCGCCGCTCGCATTCGCGGGTCAACGCGCTGAGCAGCGTCCACGAATAAAGGTTGTGCTCGTTATGCGGCAGCGTATCGCTGGGCACGGCCAGCAGCACGCTGCGCAGTACGGCGATAGCAGCCTTCTCGCGCCGCCGCGCCAGATAGCCCAACGTATTGGCCGCGTTCAGCACGCGATCGCGCACATCGGCTGAGATGGGCGCCGTGCCATTGAGCACATGCGACACCGTCGAGACCGCCACGTCGGCAGCCTCGGCAATGTCCTTGATGCCCACTTTACGGCTCGGATCGCGCACGCGCAGCCTGTCCTAGAAGTTCGGATCGTAGTTGAAATAGAGCGGATTGGACAAAGCCACCATATTCTGGCTTTGCGCCATCGAATTGGGCACTTCCGGATAAGGCGCCTGCGGGCCTTCCACCTCCACCCGATAATAGGACCTTTCATGGGTCGAGGGAGTGTCCGTGAAGCGGACCGACCGGCTCGCGGCGTCAGTGATGAGCGTGGTGAGTTCCTCGCGGTTCTTGACCACGCGGACCTTGTAGGCCGCCCCGGCAATGCCACCACCGACCAGGCGCACCTCAAAGGTCACCGGGCCGCCGGTTGCTTTGGCATTGTCGCCCATCATCATATCAAACTGCCCGTCACCGGCTGTGTCCGCATAGAACTCGACACGGGGATTGTAGGGGTTGGAGCTGACCGATGCGCGCCCGGCTTTCAGCGCAGCCAGGATTGCCGGCTTGGTGCGGCCGGTGGCAAAAATCCAGGTCGTGGGCGTGCCGACATAATTGGCCGAGCCCTCGATGGTCTGCGGCACGATGAGCGCGGGATTATCAGGGATGCCGTGATGCGCATCGCTGCCGCCACGCGCCCCGATCATGCGGCCGGACAGCAGCTGATCGTCCCACATGCGGACGCTGATGATGTTCTTGGGCCAGATGCTGGTGTTCCAGATCTCGACGGAATCAGCGAGGTCCCACGAAAAGCCATAGTGGTTCTTGTGGTTGGGGTGGTTGGCCGACCAATGCACGCCCAGCTCTCGCTTGAGCTGCAGCAGGTCCCAATCGCGCGCATTGCGGGCGTCGAAGATCCGCTGATGATCATAGGGCTCAGGCGACAGGATATTGACGTGGCCACGCGGCGCGGTCAGCTCGGCGCCGTAGAACAGCAACACCGAGTCCGACCGGTATTCCGGATCGGCCCAGGTATTCTGGGCCACCGCGCCGTGGACATGCACATCGTGATCGGTGATGACCAGGTAGTCGAACCCCATCCGCTCGGCAAAACCGATGATCCGCGATTGCGGATTGTTGGTGGAATCGGTGCTGTGCCGGCAATGCATGTGCCAGTCGCCCTTGAGCCACATGCCGACAGACCGCTTGGGCAGGGGTGGCAAGGCGTCTGGAATGGCGGGGATCATGTCTTGGTCCTGGCATTGGCCCGAACCGGCTTCGCCGGGCGGCGACGCGGTTCGGGAATTTCGTTCAAAACGGTAGGTGACCTCGCCCCCCGCCGCAAGCGGGAGGCTTGGCGCTTCAGCTGATCATCAACGTGCGGATCTGGAACGGCCGGAAATGCAGGGTGACGCTGCCCTCCTCCTCCGCCAGCACTGAGGTTTCCACTTCATGCAGGTCCGTCTCGCTGATGCGGGCCGCCCGCGGCAGGGTGAGCGTGACCGTCCCCGCCTTGCCCTGGGTTTCCCACAGTCGCAGGATGGTGCCAGCGCCGGATTGGGCCAGTTTCACCGTCTCGATCGCCACCTGGTCGGAATCCAGCACCGCCACCGGCACGGTTTCTGGTCGGCCTGTCGCCGTGCCGGCGAGCAGCTGCAGCGGCATGTTGAAGGCGCTGGCCGCATTGTGGATGGCCTGCAGGTCGCCACCATGCACCAGCAACCCATAGCGGAAGCGATGCTCGCCCCGATCGGCCTCCGGCCAGGGGAAAACCGGCGACTTGATCAACGTCAGCCGCAGCGTGCTGCCCTTGGCGTCATAGCCATACTTGCAGTCATTGAGAGCGGCGACGCCGAAGCCGGCCTCGCTGAGATCGACCCAGCGGTGCATCGAGGTCTCGAAGCGGGCACGCTCCCAGCTCGTATTGGCATGGGTCGGACGCGACAGGTGACCGAACTGCGTCTCGGCGCGGCTGGTATCGGTGCGGATATCGAGCGGAAAGCCGACCTTGAGCAGCGTCTGGCGCTCCTGCCAGTCGACGAATGTATCGAATTCGAGCTGCCCGGCCTCGGCCTCCAGCGACACGACCTGCACGAGGCGCGAGGCCTCATAGCGCCACTCGAACCGGATCGCGGCGCGGTATGG
>NZ_CAMLHM010000010.1 GCF_946479885.1 uncultured Devosia sp. | reverse complement strand
CTCGAAGGCCAGGAAGGCCGCTATCTGGCGCGCCACTGGAAAGACGGTGCTTGAGGTGACGCACCCTTTGGCACGGTCCCGACCGACAGCTTTGCGTCGCATATGGTTATGCACATTGAGAAAGACCTGGGACGATTGCGCCAAGGGCTCGAAGACGGTCTGCTCAGCATGTCGCGCGTAGATGACGCCGTGCTGCGCATTCTCGGAACGCGATGACCTGTCCGGAACGCAAGAGCACACGCGCTGGGCCAAGGCGACTGCGGAAGCGAGCATAAAACGCTTGTGAAGGACAGGTCGGGCCTCCTGCCCATCGACCCGAGCCGCCGGATTCTTCTGGGCCAACATGCCGAACGGCGCAGCCCATCTGGGGCGCTACCCGATCTTCAAATTGCCCGTCTCCTGCAGGATGCTAGCTTCCAACTTTCGCGTACCCGGCAAGTAGTGGAGCGGCTCGTGGATGTCGGGCAGCAGGTCAAAGCCGGGCAGCAGCCACCAATACGGATCGACTACATCGATCTTCGCCTTGCGCTTGTGGCAAAGCGCAACGCCGTTGCGGCGGCGCGTGCGGTAGTCGATCAGGTGGAACCGGATGAACGGCGATATGCCTCCCTGCTCAACGATGGATGGCACCAGACGGCGCTAGGCGAAGGCCGCGTTGGAGACAGCCCAGGCGCACCTCGCCGCCGCCGAAGCCGAAGCACGGGTCGCCGAGAATGAGACGACATACGCGGTGCCGTTGGCGGACGCGGATGGAACGGTGCTCGAAACGCTTGGCGAGCCGGGACAAGGGGTCCCCGCCGACAGCCGGTGGTCCGGTTTGCCCAGGCTGGCCCCTGCCAAGCGGTATTAGCGCTTCCCAAAACCATCCGGCCGACGCTCGGATCGGCGGCCGAGGCCAGCGTGTATGGTGGTGAGCGCCGCTATTGCCGAATCAGCGGAGGAAGTTGATGGCCTGTTTTACGAAGGCCTCCGAGTACTGAAAAATGCCGCCATGCCCGGCGTCGGGGAAAATGCTGAGCTGTGCGTTGGGCAACCTATCCGCCAACTCGAACGAGTTCACTGTTGGCGCCATGATGTCGTCGTCACCATTCACCACCAAGACCGGGTGCCGTATCGCGGATAGCCATGAGGCGTCGCCCTGCCCCCAGACGGTGATGGCAGTCAGTTGGGCAGTAATAGTTTGGTCGCTGATCGGCGCATCGCGGTCATCCTGCCGTTCGGCGAGGCGTGCCAGGAAGCTGCCTGCGGCGGCCTGACCATCCGAAGTTTGCGTGAAGAAAAGGAACTGCTTTGGATGCTTGCCGGCTTCTGCCGCTTTCGCCATCGCTTCCTGAACAACGCTGCCCATATTGGAAATGCCTGTTCCACCCGCGGGGCCAGAGCCGGCGATGATCAGCTTCCGGACGAGATCTGGGTCGGTCCGCGCAATGACCTGGGCCACAAAGCCGCCTAGCGAGAAGCCCAAAAGATCGACCTGCTGCAGTCCCAATGCACGAATGAAGCCGACGGCGTCCTTCGCCATTTCTTCCACTGTGCTCGGCGTGGAGCCTTCCGAGCCCCCGACGCCGCGGTTGTCGAACACGAAGACATGATGTTTCGCGGCGAGCCCATCCACAACCAGGCTGTCCCAGTCGTCGAGCACGCCCGTCAGATGGTGGAGCAGAACCAGGGGCGTTCCCCCGGCGACGCCCAATTCGCGGTAGGCGAATGAAGTGCCGTCAAAAGACAAGAATTTGGAAGGCGCGGTCTTAAAGGTCATTGGAGTTTGTCCTCGCAGGCAATCCAAATGGAAAGCCATGTTTGCATGTTAGATAACGGTCGTTATATAACGATCGTTATCTTAAAGTGCAAGAGGCTACGCAGAGGCAGGAGTGAGCGATGCGATATCGGCCCGATCAGAAGGCCAAAGCCAAAGCCGCCATACTTGAGGCGGCTGGCAGGACGCTGCGAGCCAATGGCTTCAATGGCATGGGCGTTGATGGGCTTGCCGCGGCGGCTGGCGTGACGTCCGGCGCCTTCTATTCCAACTTCGCCAGCAAGGAGGCACTGCTTCGCGATGTCATAGACACTGGCCTAGGAGAGCCGTTCCTGAGCGCCGACGCCGGCGCGTCCGGGCTAAAAACCTATCTTCGGTCATGGCTGGCGGATTATATCAGCCGAGAGCATCGGACAAACCCAGGCGAGGGCTGCGTCATGCCGAGCCTGAGCGCAGATGTTGCGCGTTCAGGGGTGGATGTTCGCTTCGCCTATGCACGCAAGATGCAGGAATTGATTGCAAGAATGTCTGATGCACTGGACGGCACCGAAACCGAACGCCAAAGCAGGGCCAGAAGCATCGTAGCCTTGATGGTCGGCTCTGTTGCAATCTCGCGGGCGATGCCAGATGGCGATGATGCGGACAAAATCATCGACACTGCTTTGCAAACGGCGTTGATGCTCGTTGACTAGCACCAATTTGCCTGGGCAAGCCTACTTGCGTGGCTCGATCCGCGAGGCGGCACAGTCGACGACGTCGCCGACGCATGCGCGCTTTGCGGAAGCCGAACTGCGCCGCGTCCGCTGGCACTACATTCGGTTGGTCTGGTGTTTCAACTCGAGATGGTTTCAGCACAGGTCGCCTTGCAGCGGCTTGGTCAACGGATCGAATGGCTGATCTCCGTGCTCGCGCTGTGTCACCATGCTGCGGGCCAGGACAGCAGCCAATGGGCCATTGCTCACCTGCAATGCCTGCTTCTGCGCGAACGGCTTCGCATGAACGCTGCCGGATTGGATTCGTCCGCCCTCAAGGCATTGCGCCGGGCGATCGAGAAGGTGGGACTCGATGCTCAGGACGATCGCAGCAGCCTGCTCAAGGGCCTGGGGCCGGAATACTACGCGCATCCGTTCCGATAGACCTGCTTCCGCAGTCCACCACCGCCGGATGAGCGCTCGCTATCTGGGAAGCCGGAGCGCGAAGCTGGCTCCGCCGCCCTGGGCGTTGGAGGCCGATACCGAGCCGCCATGCGCGACGGCAATTGCCTTGACCACAGCGAGACCCAGGCCACTGCCGCCGGCGACACGCCCGCGAGAATCGTCGGCACGCCAGAATGGGTCGAAGACGCGCTCTGCGGTCCCGGCTGGCAGACCCGGCCCATGGTCGGTGCACCGCAGCATGACGATCCCCGGCTCGGCCAAAATCTCCAGGATTACGCGTGTCCCAAGGGCATAGCGCGCTGCATTGGTGAGAAGCGCAACCAGGGCCTGGCGGACGCGATCCGGGTCGGCCCTGACGACAATGGGCTGTAGGCGCAGATCCAGTTCAATGTCCGCATCTTCCAACTCGACCGACACTGTTGCCACCGCACGCCGCACGACCGCCATCAAGTCGGTTTCGATCAGGTTGAGTTGCAGGCGATCGGCGTTGAAAAGACCGATGGTCCGCAAATCTTCCACGATCATGGCAAGACCGTCGACCTGCGCGAGGAGTGTATCGAGCATCTCCGGCGTCAGGGCGAACACACCGTCGGAAACGCCCTGCAGTCGCCCCTTCAGAATGGTCAGCGGCGTCCGGAGCTCGTGCGCAATTGCTGAGTTCGTATAGATACGGTCGGCTTCACCCCGCTCCAGCCGTTCGGCCATGGCGTTGAAATCGTCAATCAAGTGGCGGGTTTCCCAGAACCCGGCAGCTTCGCGCCTGGCGCGGGCGGTCAGGTCGCCGTCGGCGATGGCGCGAGCTGCCCGCGCCACGTCAAGCAGCGGGCGCACCATGCGGCGGGAGAGCCACCAGCCGAACGCAGCCGCTGCCGGAACGACCAGAATCACGGTGAGCGCCAGATAGCCGACATCGAGCCAGGTCCAACTCTCTTCCGGCACGGGCAAGTTCGGCCAAAAGGAAAAGACCACGTCGTAGTATGTTGACCAGCCCACGATGGAGAGCGCAGCAATGGCAACGGCCAGCAGGCTCGCGGACGCGACCACCGGCCAGCCAACGCTTGCCAGCCTACTCATGCGGCAGCCCCAACCGATAGCCTACGCCCCTGACCCCGGAGAGCAGACCTTCCGCACCTGCCCTCGCCAACTTGCGCCGCAGGTTGCTGACGTGGCTATCCACGGTTCGGTTAAGCGCCTCGCCCTCGGGCAGGCAGGCATCCACCAATTCGCCGCGGTCAAAGACCCTGTTGGGCGCGCGTGCCATATGGCTGAGCAGGCGAAACTCGGTTCGCGTCAGCGCGAGCACCTGCGCGCCGCTGCCGCTATCCACCGTTGCGACATGAGCATCGGCCTCGATCGTCAGCGGACCGATCCGCGTGACCGCCGGATTTTGATGCCCCTGGCTGCGCCGCAGGATGGCCCGCGCCCTGGCAACCACTTCCAGCGGATTGAAGGGCTTGAGGACATAGTCGTCCGCGCCCAGCCGTAGGGCCTGGAGCTTGTCGAGATCCTCGGCCAGTGCAGTGACCATGATGACCGGCGTGTCGGCGACCCGGCGGATAGCAGCGAGCACATCATAGCCGTCCATCCTGGGTAGCTTGATATCCAGAACGACCAGATCAGGCCGCAGACGCTGATGGTGTGCCAGCCCTGTTTCGGCATCCCCCGCGGCAATCGTGCGAAAGCCGTCCCGCTCGAAATAGGCCTGCAGGATGCGCACGATCTCGGGATCGTCCTCGATCAGTAATACGAGCTGATTGTCCATTGCCTCACCTGGTTCACCTGGTCACGAGACCAAACGGAACAGCCCGGCGTCAACACCGGATGGCCCGCCTCCACCAAATCTGCACGAAGCCTGCATCCAGTCTGGACCCATCCGTCGCACCTGATGCTCACGAAATGGCTCGGGCGAGCCCCGCCTGAGACGGCATCGCTCGCCAGTACAGATGAGAGGCAGATATGACAATGCGCGGCCGCGCCACTACCTGGAGAAAGCTCGCAGCCGGGGCGTTGGGAGCCTCCGCCCTGGCATGGGGCTATGTCGCCATTGGGGCTCCCTATTGGCCTGCCAGCGGTGAGGAAGCGCCCCTCACGGCGGAAGTCGTGGCACGGGACATCGAAGAGGCAATCGTCGTCAACGGCGTCCTTGAGCCCGCCCAGATGGTCAATGTCGGCGCCCAGGCGTCGGGCCAGATAAAGGTGCTGCACGTTGCCCTGGGCCAGCAGGTCAAGGCAGGGCAACTCGTCGCCGAAATCGACTCGCTGCCCCAGCAGAGCGCATTGCGTCTGGCCGAGGCCAACCTGGCACTGGCCCGGGCGCAGCGCGATGCCCGCGCGGCCGGGTTGAAGCAGGTGCAGTCTGCCTATGATCGCCAGCAGGCACTGCTGGAAACCAAGGCGACGTCCCAGACGGACTTCGAAGCGGCCGAAGCTGCCTATCGCACGGCGGTCGCCGATGTCGCAGCGCTGGACGCGCAGATCGAGCGCAGCCAGATCGAGGTCGAAATCGCCAAGACCAACCTCGCCTATACCCGGATCACGTCGCCTATCGACGGCACGGTCATCGCTATCGCGACCAAACAGGGGCAGACGCTCAACGCCAGCCAGACCGCGCCGACCGTCGTGGTCGTTGCCCAGCTCGATGTCATGTCGGTCAAGGTCCAGATTTCGGAGGCCGAGATTGGCCGGGTCAAGGTCGGCCAGGAGGTCTGGTTTACGCTTCTGGGAGACGAGCGCACCCGGTTCAAGGCCAAACTGGACGTCATTGAGCCCGCGCCGCAGACGCTGCTGACCCAGTCACAAAGCCCCGACGCTTCGCAAGCCCAGGGAACGGCCGCGGTCTATTTCAATGGACTGTTCAAGGTCGACAATGTCGAGGGCAAGCTGCGACCGTTGATGACCGCACAGGTCCACCTCGTCACCGGCCGCGCGAGCAATGTTCCCACTTTGCTTTCCTCGGCCCTGGGAACCGGCGAGACCAATGGTCAATATCGCGTCGAGGTACTCACCGCCGACGGTCCGCGTGAAACGCTGGTCTCTGTCGGTCTCAACGACAAGACCAACGCCCAGGTGGTCGAAGGGCTGAAGCTGGGCGACCGGGTCATCCTGCCGCTGGGCGAGGCAGGGCCGGCCGCTGACCCCATGTTGATGGGAGGCCCGGCATGACCTCGCCCTTGATCGAGATCAGCGAATTGACCCGCACCTTCCATCTGGGCGGCGAAACCGTCACCGCGCTCGACGGTGTTTCCCTTTCGATTCAGGCCGGGGAGATGATCGCGATCGTCGGCGCCAGCGGGTCCGGCAAATCCACCCTGATGAATATCCTGGGTTGCCTCGACCGTCCTGACGGCGGCACGTATCGCCTTGCCGGCCAGGAGGTATCCGCCCTTTCACAGGACAAGTTGGCCCGACTGCGCCGACGGCGCTTCGGCTTCATCTTCCAGCGCTACCACTTGATGAGCAACCTCACGGCGGCCGGCAATGTCGAGGTACCAGCCGTTTACGCCGGCATTCACTCCGCTGCCCGGCGCAAGCGCTCCGAGGCGCTACTGTCGCGCCTTGGACTTGCCGAGAGGCTGAACTATCAGCCCAACAAACTATCGGGCGGCCAGCAGCAACGCGTTTCGATCGCACGGGCGCTGATGAATGGCGGGGAGATCATCCTGGCGGATGAGCCCACCGGCGCGCTCGACGCCCGGAGCGGTGTGGCCGTCATGGAGATCCTCAAGGAGCTCCATGCGGACGGTCATACGGTGATCATCGTCACCCATGACATGGCTGTAGCCGAGCAGGCCGGCCGGGTGATCGAAATCCGCCAGGGCCAGATCGTCGCCGACCGCAGGACCGACGCGTTTGTTTCGCCCCTCCCCTATGAAGGCGACGCGGCGCCCGGCGCCCTCCCTTCGCGACTGGCCGGTTTGCGCCAGTCCGTGGCCAATGCCGCTGCGATGGCGCTTCGCTCGATGGTGGCCCAGCCCCTGCGCGCAGCGCTGACCATGCTTGGTATCGTCATCGGTATCGCCGCGGTGGTCGCGGTCGTCGCGCTCGGCGATGGTTCGCAGCAACGTGTCCTGACCCAACTTGAGGAGCTGGGTGCCAGCACGATCGAGATCTATCCGGGTCGGGACTGGGGCGATGAAGCCGCGGCAACAATCCGGACGCTTGGCGTCGGCGACGCACAGGCGCTACTGGCCCAGCCCTATGTCCGCGCCGTGTCTCCCATGGTCGCAGCGTCGGCACGCGCCCGCTATCTGACCAAGGCCGTCAATGTCAGCGTCAGCGGCGTGGGCGCCGAGCACTTCGCCGTCCGCGGCCGCAGGCTCCAGGAGGGGCGAATGTTCGACGCGGCAGCCGTGGAGCAGCTCTCCACCGATGCCGTCATCGACCAAAACACCGCCCGCCGGCTTTTCGGCGACAGCAGCCCGCTCGGCCGGAGCATCATGGTCGGCCGCGTGCCGGTGACCGTGATCGGCGTCGCAGCGCCTACCCCGGGCGGCAGTCAGAACCTCGAGATTTTCATGCCCTATACCAGCGTTGCGGCTCGTCTTTCCGGTTCGAGGCGGCTTGAACAGTTGATCGTCCGGCTAGCGGACCAGGTGGACTCCGCCAAGGCAGAACGGGCCATCGACCGGATGTTGCGGGAGCGGCACGGCTCGAAGGACTTCTTCATTTTCAACAATGACCAGATGCGGAGGGCCATCGAGAAGACCTCCAAGACCATGACCTCGCTGATCACAGCGGTCGCCGCCATCGCGCTGATCGTCGGCGGCATCGGGGTGATGAACATCATGCTGGTCTCGGTCACCGAGCGCACCAAGGAAATCGGCCTGCGCATGGCCGTGGGCGCCCGGCAGTCCGACATCATGCTGCAGTTCCTGGTGGAAGCGACGGTGATCTGCATGGCCGGCGCGGCTGCCGGCGTCGGTCTGGCTCTGACGGCCGGCCTGTTGTTTGGCCAGCAGGATGGCGACTTTCCCATGGTCTTTTCGATCCACTCGATTGTGCTGGCTTGCGCTGCGGCGACGCTGGTCGGCCTCACCTTCGGCTTCTTCCCTGCCCGCAACGCCGCTCGCCTCGACCCCGTCGACGCCCTTGCAAGAGACTGACCATGTTCCTGCGCCATTCTGCCCTCGCCGTCTCGTCCCTGATCGTCCTTTGCGGCTGCACCGCGCTCAGCACGCCATATGTCCGCCCGGCGCTGCCGCCGGCGCCGGGTTGGCAGGCGTCGGCAGCCCAGCCCCGCATCGTCCAGCCGGACTGGTGGACAACGTTCGGCAGCCCCGACATCAACGCCCTGGTGGCAACGACCCTTACCGCCAATACCGACATCGCCGCCGCAGCCCTTCGCGCCAGGCGTGCGGCGCTTCAGGCCGAGCAGGCCGGCGCCGGCCTGTGGCCGAAGCTCTCGGGATCGCTCAACTCCTCGGTCTCCGGCGCCGCTGAAAGCGCCGCAACCCAAAGCCACGCCATCGCCTTGGGTGCGTCCTATGAGATTGATCTCTGGGGCCGGCTTTCCGCCCAGCAAGCTGCAGGCAAGCTTGAGGCGCTTGCCAGCCAGGACGATGTCGAGGCTGCCCGGATGACGGTCGTTGCTTCGGTCATCGAGACGAATTGGCGCCTGGGCGCGGTCAACCAGCAGATCGCCCAAGCGCGGAGGAGCCTTGCCACTGTGCAGCAGATGCAGGACCTGGTGGCCAGCCAGGTCGCGCTCGGCGCCGCATCTCAGCTGGACACCAACGAAGTCGCCCAGACCGTTGCCGCCCAGCAGGCCAGCCTTTCCGACCTGCTGCAAGCGCGGGAGGTGCTTCGCGGTACGCTTGCCGTGCTTCTTGACGGGCGGGCAAGCCCCGTGGCGGAGCCGACCGCGCTCCCCTCCCGCACGCCGGTGATGGTGGCCGCGGGCCTGCCGGCCGATATGCTGGCCAACCGACCGGATCTGCGCGCGGCGGAGCTACGGCTGCGCGGCACGCTCAAGGGCGTGGATTCCGCCCGCTCCAGCCTCTATCCGCAACTCACGCTCACAGGAAATCTGGGCAGCAGTAGCGCCGAGCTGTCGAACCTGTTGAGCAATCCGGTAGCGACCCTGGGCACCGGCCTGTTGCTTCCGTTTCTCAACTTCCGCGACGGTCAACTCGCCGTCCGCGTCTCGGAGCTGCAATATGAGGAAGCGGTGCTCAATTTCCGGCGCTCGCTGCTATCGGCCTTCAGCGATGTGGGGGTGGCGCTGTCGGCCCGTACTAGGCTGATCGAGAAGATGACTTTCGTGCGCCAGTCGCTGTCTGCTGCGCAGGAGGCAGAGGCCCTGACCGAGCAGCGCTACCGCGCGGGTGCCATAACCCTGCGTCTCTGGCTGGACGCGCAGGAACGCCGGCGCAGCGCCGAGGCAGCTGTCACCGCTGTGCGGCTCGACCAACTGCTGAACGAGGTACTGCTGTTTCGGGTGCTCGGGACCTCACCGATGAGTGCCGCGTCTTAGTCCCTGCACGCAATCTCCACCAAAACCCGACTGGTTCTCAACGGGCTGCTGGAATTGGCGGCACCTATTCGATCAGCAAAAATCAAGAGCGACCCATGACTGCCCATGATCAGGACCTGCAGGACGATTACGAGACCCTGGCCGGAAAGCACGTGTCGGTCGGCCGCATCCTGGCCCTCTTCCGGCCGTACCGCCTGCAATTCATTGCTGCCCTGCTGCTCATTGTGCTGAGCTCGGGGGTCGGGTTGGTCTCGCCATTCCTGCTCCGCGCGATCATCGATGACGCGCTGCCAGCGAGCAACCTGGGTCTGCTGGCATGGCTGGCCGGCGGCATGATTGCCGCGGCGGTGGCGGTAGCGGTCATCAATGTGGGCCAGACCTTGCTGTCATCGCGGGTCGGCCACGCCATTCTGCATGACCTGCGGGTGCGGGTTTACGCCCATTTGCAGGCGCTTTCGATCGGCTTTTTCGTTCGGACCCGGTCGGGCGACATCCAGTCGCGCATCGCCAGCGACATCGGTGGCCTGCAGTCGCTCGTCACCGCGACGGCCACCGAACTGGCACGCAACATTGGCACAGTCGCGATGACAACCGTCGCCATGATCCTGCTGGACTGGCGCCTGGCGCTGTTCTCCTTCGTGCTGGTTCCCTTCACGATCTGGGTAAGCCATCGCGTGGGCCAACTGCGCGAGGAGGCGACCCACCAACAGCAGACCCGCACGAGCGAGCTTTCCTCATCCGTGCTCGAAATGCTCTCCGTGCCCGGAATTATCCTCGCGCGGACCATGGGCCGGACGGGATATCTGAGGCATCGATTTGGAATCGACTCCCGAGAGCTCGCGCATCTGGAGGAGAAGGCTCACACTGCCGGTGAATGGCAGTGGTCCTTGATCTTCGTGTTTCTGGGCGTCATGCCTGCCTCACCCTGCTGGTCGGGGGGCTGCTGATCGACGGCGGCGTGCCGGTCACAATCGGCACCCTGGTGGCGCTGATCGCGCTGCAAGAGCAGTTGCTCTGGCCGCTCGAGGAGCTTCTGGAGGCCAGCGTCCGCATCCGCTCGACCCGCGCCCTGTTCACCCGGATATTCCAATACCTGGACACACCGGTTGAACTGACCGAGCCCGACATTCCAAAGGTGCCGTACAACCACGCCTTCACGGGCGCGGTACAGATCCAGGGGGTGAGCTACTCATACGACAAGGCTGCCGAACCAACTCTGAGCGACGTATCGATCGATATCCCCGCCGGCGCGCGCGTAGCCGTTGTAGGCGCGACCGGCGCGGGCAAAACGACCCTGGGCTACCTGCTCGCCCGCCTCATCGACGTGGACAAGGGGGCGGTCCGCTTTGACGGTATCGACGTGCGCGACCTGACCTTCCGCCAGCTGGCCGATGTGCTGGGCGTTGTCTCGCAGGAGCCCTTCCTGCTGCATGCGTCCGTCGCCGACAATCTGCGATTTGCCAAGCCCGACGCGTCTCACGAGGAGCTGGAGTCCGCTGCGCGTGCCGCCCAGATTCACCATCTCATTGCCGCCCTGCCGGAAGGCTATGCGACCATTGTCGGCGAGCGGGGCTTTCGCTTTTCAGGCGGGGAGAAGCAGCGCCTTGCACTGGCACGCACCTTCCTTCGCAACACCCCGGTGCTGCTGCTCGACGAGGCCACGAGTGCACTCGACACCCAGACCGAGCAGGCGATGACCAAGGCACTGGCCGTAGTGAAGGGGCGAACCATCATCTCGATCGCCCACCGCCTTTCAACGGTGCGCAATGCCGACCAGATCGTCGTGCTGAAGGACGGCAGGGTCGCCGAGGTCGGACGTCATGATGAGCTGATGGCGCTTGGCGGCGTGTATGCCGGCCTGGTTGGTCTGGCGGGGAACGTGGCTTAGCGGCAGCGGCGACAGAGCCTTGTGAGCTTGCCGGATGAAGCACAGCTTCAGGTGACGCCAAACAGCTCGCTGAGCCACTCGATCTGCTTGAGCTCCTGGTAGCCCTGCCCGCCCTCGTGATTGTTGAACGCGTATTCTACGATAGTCTTTTCCCCCGCATAGGCGTTGAACGCGCCGTAGACGGTTGAAGGCGGGCAAGTATCGTCCATCAGCGCCACCGAGAACAACGCAGCAGCCTTGGACTGGCGCGCGAAATTCACGCAATCAAAGTAAGTCAGAGTTTCAAGAACCACGGCTGTCTTGTCGCGATGCTGGGCCAGGAAACGGACGATTTCCAGGTACGGATCGCTGGACGCAATCTGCACAGCCCGCGGAAAGTCGCAAAGAAAGGGCACGTCCGGCATTGTCGCACGGACACGCTCGTCCAGGCCAGCGACGGCGAGCGAAATGCCCCCGCCCTGGCTGTCGCCGCAGACGGCTATGCGGTCAGGATCAACAAAATCCTGTGCCACCATGGCATCTATGGCGCGCACACCGTCGGTAAGGAGCCGACGGTAATAGTAGTCGTTCTTGTTGAGCACCCCGCGCGTCATGAAGCCAGGCACGGAAACGGTGGAGCCCACCGGATCGGCCGTTGCGCCCACGCTCCACTCGGCGCCCTGCCCGCGCGTGTCCATGCGGAAGTAAGCAAAGTCCGAAGCGGCCCAGTGAAGTTGCTCATGCGGGAGGCCACGACCACCACCATAACCTACATACTGCACCACAAGCGGCAGGCGCCCTTCACGGCGAGCCGGCAGCAGCAGCCAACCCTTGATGGGGTGACCGCCAAAACCCGGAAAGGTGACATCGAAGACCTGGATAGCCTTTAGCGGGCCTTCGACCGGGGTGATCGTAACCTCTCCACCGAGGGCGCGGGATTGGGCAATGGTCGACTGCCAGAATGCGGCAAAATCGGCGGGCATGGCGACGCGGCTGGCATAGGCGCCGAGCTCTGGTTGAACCAGATCAAGAACAGGCATGTGACCTCACTGGGTTTTTCGTTTCACGAACTCAGGTTGCGGGCGACCATCGCTGTTCAGCTCACGGCTGAACGCAGTTCAGGCGGTACATTGGCCAGGGCTTGGTCGAGGGTCTCGAGGCATCGAGCGGCGTCCGATTGGCTGAAAACCAGGGGCGGCCTTATCTTGATGATATTGCCGAACGGACCCGTGGATGACACCAGCACGCCCATGGCCTTCATGCGCTCGCGGACCCAGCGGGCGGCCAGCTTGGCGGGTTCCCTTGTCCCCCGATCGATGACGAGTTCGACGCCCAGGAACAGACCGCGCCCCTGGATATGCCCGATAAGCTTGTGCCTCGCCATTAGCTGTTCGAGGCCCGCCAGCATATGCGCCCCACTTCTGGCCGCATTGCCCTGCAGGTCTTCACCCTGGAGGACGTCGAGGCATGCGTTGCCGACAACGGCGGAAACGGTATTGCCCCCAAAGGTGTTGAAGTAGCCGGTATGGCGCTGCAGCTTTTCGGCGATCCCGCGCCGGGTGACCAGCGCGGCAATGGGATGGCCGTTGCCCATGGGCTTGCCCATGGTGACGATATCGGGCTCGACGCCGAAGGCCTCGAAGCCCCACATATGCGTGCCGGATCGGCCGAAGCCCATCTGTACCTCGTCGGCGATGACCAGGGCTCCGGCGTCGCGGGCAGCGCCGTAGGCGAGGGACAGATAGTCGGGCGGCGGGACCAGGGCACCGTTGGCGTCGAAGATCGAGTCGATCATCAGGGCCGCCATGCCGGGCCCTCGGTGCGACAGGTCGCGAGCGGCGGTGCTGACATGCTCGGCATATTTCGCGCCCGCATCGTTCGTGCCGTCCCGATAAAGCCCACGATAGAGGTTGGGCGGCGGCACCGCTTCGATCCAATCCGGCTTGTCCTTGATGTCGTAGTCGATCAGCGACAGCGGCGCCACCACGGACGTATTGCCGTGATAGCTGTTCTCAGTGATGACCACCCCTTCCCTGCCCGTGACGTCGCGCGCCATGCGCACGGCAAGGTCATTGGCCTCCGACCCGGTGCAGACGAAAAGCCAGGTATCGAGGTGGGGCGGCAGCGTCGCGGACAGCCGCTCCCCGAGCCGTACGATCTCGCTGTGCAGGTAGCGTGAATTGGTGTTGAGGGTTGCGGCCTGCTGCGCCAGAGCGTCCACGACATAGGGGTGGCAATGCCCAAGGTTGGCGACGTTGTTGTAGCAGTCGAGGTATTGGCGACCATCGGAGTCGTAGACATAGCAGCCGCGGCCGCGGACCAGCTCGAGCGGCTCGTCGTAAAAGGTGTAGGTTTTGCCCAGCACGCCCTCGCGGCGGCGCAGCAACGATGGCGTGGATGCGAAAGCGGGCGGTGGCGTGATGGTCGGGACCGGCACGACGGACGGCATCATGCCCGCGATGAAATCGGCATCCGGCACCGCGGTGAGGCGCGAGATCGCCTCGACATAAAGCGACTGCAGTTCGTTGAGGTCGGCGTCTTCCCGCCCGTGAACGGTGCGTTGATAGGAGACGATCCCGACCTGCAACAGCAGGCGGGCCAGAACCAGATCCTTGAGCACAGCCAGGTCGGCGGCCTCCAGCGGCATGGAGCGCTGGTAGCCGCGCACGAGGCAGGCGGCGGCAAAGATCGGATCGGGGCTCCAGTGAATGAGCGAGGCTACGCAGACGGCCACGTCCTGCACCAGCGGGCCGAAGACCATGTCACCGAAATCGATGGTGCCGACGACAGACAGCCGCGGTTCGAACCGCGCGAGGATGTTGGATTCGTGGAAGTCGTTATAGATCACCTGCGCGCGCAGCCGGGGGAGCACTTCGGAAATCACCCCCGCCAGGCGCGGCAGCAGCGTTTGCAAGGCGGGCTGCACGGAAGCTGGCATATGGGCATGCAGGCGATCGGCAAAGAGCAGGCTGCCGCTCAAATCCCACGGCATCCGGACTGGCGCCCCGCTGCTGCGAAAGCCTTGGAGATTGCGGGCCAACCGGCCACCGGCGGCGCCCAGGGCCATGAGATCTTCGGCGCCGAGGGTTCGGTTGGCCCTGCGCAACTGCGTAAGGACAGTATCCCCCGGAACGAAGCTCAGGATGCGCAGGGCGTGATTGCGCCCTGCCCCATCCACTATGCTTGAAATTGGCTCGTCAGCCAGGGTTCGGTGCACCCGCGGTATGGCGAGCCCGGAATCCAACCTGGCAATGTGCTCAAGTGCCTCCACCTGGAACACGAGGCTGGCTATCGGCTCGTCGAGCGAAGCGACCTTGACGACGAACTTTGCGCCGTCAGCAGTGACGAGTCGGAAGTTCTGCTCCCTTTCACCGCCCAGCGGGCGCCACTCGCCGCGCAGTCCATAGACCTCGGCAACCCGCTCCTCGATCAGCGCCTGAGCTAGCTTGGGCGCCTTGATGCTCGCGAGCATCGCACCGATAGCGTCATCCGTAAGTGGGTGCATGTCCAACCGAATCCTTGCTTCGCTGTGTCGGGGCGGGAGGTTTTGCGCTCCTTGCGAGCATCCTCGACCGCAAATGTGGCGACGCGCCAGCATTGCTTCGCGCACAGCTTTCATCAACCCAGGTTTTCCCGTGCGCGCCCATCTCGCGCAAATGACGAAATTCGACAGTTCACTTCGACCCGATCCACACTGCCGCCGCCACCAAGCTCCGTGTGGCAATGCGCATCTGCGAAATTCGACGGCGGTACGTCGGGGGCCCGTTACTTCGAGAGAATGCAAAGTAACGTTCTGCACAAGGTGATTTTTGCGTATCGTCCGCACGTGCTGCTGTGCCTATGCGGTGAAGCGACAGATGCGCCAGCCATGCCGGAAGGCGATCAAGGGGGAAGATATGAATATGAGAGTATTAGCCGGCCAATCGCTACTGGCCATCATGATGACATCAGGCGCCATCGCCGTCGAAACGGTAGTGGTCCCCGAGAGGATCACCGCGGCACAGAAGCTGGTCTTCTGCACCGAGATGGCGTTTCCGCCTTGGGAAATGCTCGACCCGGCTACGCAGCAGCCCGCCGGTTTCGATATCGACATCGCCGCCGCGATAGCCAAGCAGCTGGGCGTCGTCAACGAACACAAGAACATCACCTTCGATGGGCTCATTCCCGCGCTTCAGGCGGGCCAGTGCGATGCGATCATTTCGGGGCTCTATGACAAGCCCGAGCGCCGTGAGGTCGTCGACTTCGTCGACTATGCGATGACCGGAACCGCGATCATCCTGCGCAACGACAGCACGCTCGCGGCTGCCACGCTGGACGACCTCAGCGGCCTCAAGGTGGCGGTCGGTATCGGAACGACCGGCGAGGAACTGCTGGCCGAAGCCAATGAGCGCCTGACTGCGGCAGGCAAACCGCCGATCAACGTCATCGTGCTGCAGACCAGCACCGAGGCTTTCCAGCAATTGATCAACGGACTTGTCGAAGCCTATCTCTCCACCACCGACCAGGCTGGATACTACAACAAGCAGATCCCCAATTCTGTGAAGCTTTCCGGGGAACAGCTCAATACGCTCCCAACGGGCATCGCCATCCGCAAGGATGATCCGGAACTGCTGAAGGCCATCGGGACCGCTTTTGCCAATATGCGCGAGGACGGCACCTATCAGAAAATCCTGGACGACTGGTCGTTCCAGGCACTGGTCCTTCCCTGACTTCCTGCCGGCCCGCGGCCAACCTGGCCCGGGCCGGCGACTGATCGAAAGGCGGTGCCAGTGGGCAATCTGCGTTTGGACGTCAATTTCTTCCTGCAGTATCTCTTTTCGCCACCGCCCATCGTTTGGGCCGGACTGGGCGTCACCATCGTCGTCGCCGCGGTTGCCATGGGACTGGGCATGGTCTTCGGGTTTCTGATCGGGCTGGCTCGCCTCTCGAAAAACCCGATTTTGCGCAACTGGGCGCGCATCTATGTCTGGGTCTGGCGCGGCACCCCCCTGCTCGTTCAACTGGTGCTGGTCTATACCGGCGTCGCGGCGGCAGGCATCTACATGTATCCCGACGCGCATCTGTTCGGCCTGACCATTTCGGGAGCCATGCAGGCGGCCGTCATCACGCTGGCGCTGAATGAGGCCGCCTACATGGCCGAGATCGTCCGCGCCGCGATCGGCGCCATCGACAAGGGGCAGTTCGATGCGGCCCGCGCGGTTGGCATGCGGCCGGCCCAGTCGATGCGCTGGATCATCCTGCCGCAGGCGCTGCGCATCATCGTTCCGCCGCTGGGCAGCGAAATTACCCTGATGATCAAGAGCACGTCCCTGCTGGCGGTCATTGGCATCCGCGAATTCTTCGGCACCTTGCAGTCGATCAACGCGGCAACCTTCAAGACCTTTGAACTCTTCGCTGTCGCTGCCATCTGGTACCTCATCCTGACCACCGTTATTTCGAGCGTGCAACGCGTCATCGAGGAGCGCCTGACCAGCTACGACGCGCCGCTGACCAGCGCCGCGTCGGCCATCAAGAAACGCAAGCTGCTGCAGATGAGACGCTCATGACCGGCACCACATCCTCGCCCCTGGTTCGGATCAAGGGCCTGCGCAAGAGCTACGGATCGCTGGAAATTCTCAAAGGCGTCGACCTCGAGGTCAATTCCGGCGAGGTGCTGTGCATCATCGGCCCTTCGGGCTCCGGCAAGACGACGCTGGTGCGCTGCATCAATCATCTCGAGACGATCGACGAAGGCGACATTTTCGTCGGCGACGATCGCGTCGGCTATCGGCGGGTGAATGGCCGTCTGGTCGAGGAATCGAGCCGCACCATCGCCCGGCAACGGCAGCGCACCGGCATGGTCTTCCAGCGCTTCAACCTCTTTCCGCACCTCACTGCGCTCGAGAATATCGCCATCGCCCCGCATCGCATCCAGAAGCGCGACCGCGCCACGGTGGAACGGGAAGCCATGGCGCTGCTGCAGCGCGTGGGCCTTGGCGACAAGGCGGCGCGCTTTCCCTCGCAGCTCTCGGGCGGCCAGCAGCAGCGCGTCGCCATAGCGCGGGCCCTGGCCATGCGACCCGAAGTCCTGCTGTTCGACGAGCCAACCAGTGCGCTCGACCCCGAAACCGTGGGCGAGGTGCTCGAGGTGATGCGGGAAGTGGCCGAGGAAGGGATGACGATGATCGTCGTCACCCATGAAATGGGCTTTGCCCGCGAAGTATCACACCGCACGGTCATGATGGTTGCCGGCGAGATCGTCGAGGAAGGTCCTTCCGCGATGTTTTTCGACAACCCGCAGCAAGACCGGACCAAGGCTTTCCTGAAAGGCTTCAAATGACGTTCGAACGCAAACCCGGCTGGCCCTGGCTCAGCATGCATGAGCATGCGCCGGAACTGTGCGGCTTCCGGCCCGTGGTGGCCGATAAGGGTATGGTCTCGTCTGCGCATGCTTCGGCCTCGCGTATCGGCGCCGATATCCTGCGGCAGGGCGGCAATGCGGTCGACGCCGCCATCGCGACCAGCGCAGCGCTGATGGTCGTGCTGCCCATGCAATGCGGCCCCGGGGGTGACGCGTTCTGGCTGATCGGCACGCCGGACGGGACCGTGCAGGGCCTCGATAGCTCCGGCCGGTCATCGGCACGGACCCGGAAACAGGACCTGATCGATGCCGGGCTAGATGGTGTGCCGGCCCGTTCCGGCTTTTCGGTGTCCGTACCGGGCGCCGTCGATGGCTGGGTGAAGGCCAGCGACCGTTTCGGGCGCCTCCCGCTTGCTGACGTCCTGGCCCCGGCTGCGGCCCTGGCCGATGCCGGGTTTCACGCCAGCCGTCACACCGTCGCATCGTATCGCACAGCAGACCCGGACCTGCGCGCCGGGGGCACATATGCCCTGTGGCCCGAGCTCGAAAACGGCATCTCCCTCTACCAGCGCATCCGTCAACCCGACGTGGCCACCACCCTGCGCGATATCGGCACCTCCGACGGCCGTTCGTTCTATGAGGGCCCCAACGCGAAGCGTATCGCCGCCGTCGTTCAGGAGCGCGGCGGATGGATCACCACTGAGGACCTCGCGGCCCATACCGCCGACTGGGTCGACCCGATTGCCAGCACCTATCGCGGCCACCGCATCTTCACCATGCCCCCGCCGACCCAGGGCTTCGCGCTGTTGAGCGTACTGGCCTTCATCGAACGCGTCGCCCCCGATGGCCTCGACTGGCGCGATCCGATGACCAGCCACCTGCTGGTTGAAGCCGTCGCCGCCGGGCTGGGCGAACGCGACGACCGATCTGGCGATCCGTCGCAATTTGTGGGAACGCCCTCCGAGTCGTGGAGCGGACCGCGCCTCGACGCGCGCTTGGCCGAGTACGATCCGTCCCGCAGCAGTGCCACCGCCGCCGCCCGCGCGCGGCGGTCCGTCAAGGGTGACACGGCCCATTTCTGCGTCGTGGACAAGGACGGCATGTCGGTCTCGATGATCCAGAGCATCTACTACGATTTCGGCAGCGCCGTGCCCGTGGTGGGAAGCGGTTATCCGCTGCAGAACCGGGCCGCGACCTTCCACCTCGATCCGACCATGGCGGGGTGCCTGGCGCCCAATGTCCGGCCACCGAGCACGCTGATGCCGCTGCTCGTCCAGCGCGAGGGCAAGCTCAGCCACGTCCTTGGCTGCATGGGCGGCGACGGCCAGGTGCAGACCAATACCCAGCTGATCGTCAACCTCCTCGATGCCGGGCTGGATCCGCAGCAGGCCATATCGCGCCCGCGTTTCGTGCTCGATCGGGCACCCGAAACCGGCGCCCGGCTGATGCTGGAAGAAGGCCTGGACAACGATGTCGGGCCGCTGCTTCGTCAGCTCGGGCACGAGGTTGTCCGTCTCGGCCCGTCAGAGGAAATCATGGGGCACGCCCAGGTGATCCAGGTCGTGGGCGATGCGTTCGTTGGTGGGGCCGATCCCCGCTCGGACGGCCAGGTGGCAGCACTTTAGGAGTCACGACCGTGTTGATGGGGATTCCTTATTCGGAGCTGGCAATGCTGGCTGCCGGGCTCCTGGTTGCCGGCGGAATAACGGGCCTGCTGGCAGGCCTGTTCGGGGTTGGTGGCGGGGCGGTGATTGTGCCGGTGCTCTATGAACTGTTCACCGCGCTGGACGTGCCGGATGATATCCGCATGCCGCTCTGCGTCGGCACGTCCCTGGCCATCATCATTCCCACCTCCATCCAGTCGTTCAATGCCCATCGGCGGCGCGGGGCCGTGGATATGTCGATCATCCGCGTCTGGGCCATTCCGGTCATTCTCGGCGTCGCGGCCGGCAGCCTGATCGCGCGTTTTGCGCCGGCCGAGCTCTTCAAGTCGATTTTCGTGCTGGTGGCTGGCATTTCCGCCCTGCGCCTGCTGTTCGGCAAGGACAGCTGGCGGTTGGCCGAAGATGTTCCGGGCAAGGCCGTGATGCGCGTCTATGGCGTCGTCATCGGGGTGCTTTCTGCCCTGATGGGCATCGGCGGCGGGCAGCTCTCGAGCCTGTTCATGACCTTTTATGGCCGCCCTATCCATCAGGCGGTCGCGACATCCTCCGGACTAGGCGTGCTGATCTCGATCCCGGGCGCCCTGGGCTATATCTATGCCGGTTGGCCCCGTGCCGCGGAGTATCCCGATATCGCCGCCATTCAGTTCCCGGTTGCGCTGGGCTATGTATCGCTGATCGGCTTCATTCTGTTCGTGCCTACCAGCATGCTCTTTGCGCCCCTGGGGGTTCGCGTGGCGCATGCCCTGCCCAAGCGGCGGCTGGAAGTTGCCTTCGGCCTGTTCCTGCTGCTGGTCGCCTCACGCTTCCTGTTTGATCTGCTGACCTAGTCGGCACCGCGGCGCCTCGAAAAGGCGATGCCAGCCACGGCGCCGTCAATGACGCTTGCATTGGCGAAACTAGCAGTATTAACTCGTCCCTACGATCTTTCTGGAACAATGCGAGGACGTGGTGGCTCTCGACACCTACGATGTGCGGCTGCTCCGAATCTTCGTCACCATCGTGGAAGCCGGTGGCTTTGCCGCGGCGCAAAGCGAACTCAACCTGTCCCTGTCGACCATCTCCAGCCACGTCGCGGCCCTTGAGAGCCGCCTCAACCTGACACTGTGCCGCAGGGGCCGGGCGGGCTTCAAGCTGACCGACGAAGGCCGGGCCGTCTATGAGGAAGTCAAACGGCTCTTCGGCACCATCGAGCAGTTCGACAGCCGCATGCGGGGGCTCAAGCATCGGCTGACAGGCACGCTGTCCATCGGGTTGACCGACAATACGCTCACCGACCCCAATTCCAAGCTGACATCCGTCCTCACCCGCTTTGCCGACGAGGCGCCTGACGTCGCCCTATCCATCGTGACACGCCCGCCGCATGAACTGTTGCGCGACGTGATCAGCGGGCAATTGCACCTGGCGATCGCCAGCTTCCCGCGCGTGACCCTGGGACTGGAATATGTCGACCTCTACGCGGAATCGCAGAGTTTCTATTGCGGCAGCGAGCACCCGCTGTTCGGCGTGCCGGAAGCGGAAATCAGCATCGACGTGGTGCGCAACTACAACCTGATCGGGCGCTACTACTGGAACTCGCGCGACCTCAAGGTCTTCGCCATCGCCAATCCCAAGGCCGTGGTCAGCGACATGGAGGCCGAAGCGCGCCTGATCCTTTCGGGGCGATATCTGGGCTACCTGCCCGACCATTTTGCCGCGCGCTATATCGAGGGCGGGCTGATGCGCAGCATTCGTCCCGACCTGTTCCGCTACAAGGCCAACTTTCAGGTAGCATTCGACCGGGGACAATCGCGCAGCGGCCCCCGGCCCTTCTTTCTGAGTATCCTGACCGACGCCTATGGCTCCGGCAAAGCGAAGCGATTGGCCAAGGCCTAGCCCGCGAGACCGCCGACGCAGGCATATTTGAGCTCTGTGAACTCAAGGATGCCGTGCGACGATCCCTCGCGGGAATTGCCGCTTTCCTTGACGCCGCCAAAAGGGGCCAGCTCGGTGGAAATGAGGCCCGTGTTTATGCCAACCATGCCATATTCCAGCCGCTCCATGACGCGGAAGATGCGCGACACGTCGCGGGCATAGAAATAGGCCGCAAGACCGGTGTCGGTGTCGTTCGCAGCGGCCACGACCTCGTCTTCCGTTTCGAAGGAGAAGACCGGGGCGAGCGGCCCGAAGGTTTCTTCCTGCGCCAGGTCCATGTCGCCGGTTACGTTGGTCAACAGCGTGGGCGTGAAAAAGGTCTGGCCCAGCGGGTGCCTGATACCACCTACGACGACCTTGGCGCCCTTGGCGACGGCGTCGGCAATGTGCTCCTCGACCTTGCGGACCGCAGCCTCGGTGATCAGCGGTCCCTGGTTGACGCCCTCCGCGAAACCGTCGCCGACCTTGAGCGCCGCGACGCGGCTGGCTAGTTTTTCGACGAAAGCATCGTGAATGCCCGACTGCACATAGATGCGATTGGTGCAGACGCAGGTCTGCCCCATATTGCGATATTTGGAGAGCATGGCGCCGTCCACGGCGGCATCGATATCAGCATCGTCGAAGACGATGAAGGGTGCGTTACCGCCCAGCTCAAGCGCCACCTTTTTGACCGTGGTGGACGCCTGGCGCATCAGCAGCTTGCCCACTTCGGTCGAACCGGTAAAGCCAACCAGTCGCACCTTGGGATGGGCGGTCAGCACGCCGCCGATGGCGCGGGAGTCCCCTGTTACGACATTGACAGTCCCAGCAGGGAAGCCGGCGCGATGGGCCAGTTCGGCGAGCGCGAGCGCCGTCAGCGGTGTTTCCAGCGCGGGCTTCACCACCACCGTGCAGCCGGCGGCCAGGGCCGGCGCGATCTTGCGGGTGATCATTGCGGCCGGAAAATTCCAGGGCGTGATGGCAGCGACGACGCCAACCGGCTGGCGCAACACCATGATCCGGGCATCGCTCCGATGAGATGGCAGCAGTTCCCCCGCAACCCGCTTGGCTTCCTCGGCGTAGAATTCGACATAGCTTGCTGCGTAGTCGATCTCGCCAAGTGCCTCTGCGAAGGGTTTGCCCTGCTCGCTGGTAAGGATGGTTGCCAGATCCTCGCGATTGGCGATGATCAGCTCAAACCATTTCCTGAGAATGCCGGCGCGGTCCTTGGCGGTCCGGGCGGCCCAGGGGTGGAAGGCCCTGGACGCCGCCTCGACCGCGTTGGTCGCTTCGGTTTCGCCGAAACGGGGCACCTTGGCGATCACTTCGCCAGTGGCGGGATTGGTCACGGGGACGTCGGCATTGCCGACAAAGGCGCCGTCGATATAGGCCTGCGTCCGCAGCAGGCTCGGATTCTTGAGTTCGCGCATCTGGGGTCCTCAGGCGGCGGCTGCGATCATGGCCCGGCCCAGCTTGGCAAGGCCTTCGTCCAGCACGGCGTCGGTTATGGTCAGCGGGTTGAGAATGCGGATCGTGTTGCCGTTGACCCCGCAGGACAGCAGCACGAGTCCCTCGGCCAGCGCGGCCTGCACTACCTTTTTGGTAGTGTCGGCATCCGGCTCGACTGCGCCGCGGCGCTTGACGATGTCGAAGGCAATCATGGCGCCGGGACCGCGGATCGAGGCGACGGGAACGGTGTCATTGCGCGTCGCGATCTGCTCGAGCGCGGCCTTGATGCGCGCGCCGACGATATTGGCGCGCTCGATGAGCCGTTCCTCCTCGATGATGTCGAGCACAGCGAGAGCGGCCGCACAGGCGACGGGGCTGCCGGCATAGGTTCCGCCCAACCCACCCGGCTCGGCCGCATCCATGAGATGGGCTCGGCCAATCACACCCGACAGTGGGAAACCGCCGGCTAGGGATTTGGCGACCGTCAGCAGATCCGGCTCGATGGAAGAGTTCTCGATGCCGAACATCTTGCCGGTGCGGGCGAACCCGGTCTGGATTTCGTCGGCGATCAGTACGATGCCATGCTTGTCAGCGATAGCCCGCAGCGCTACCAGCAGCTCGTCCGGCGCGGAGAGAAAGCCACCCTCTCCCTGCACAGGCTCGATGATGAAGGCCGCGACTTCGGTGGGGTCGATATCGGCCCGGAACAGGGTGTCGAGGCTGGCAAGGGTCTGCGCCACGGAGACGCCGAAATCCTCATTGGGGAATGGCAGGTGATAGATGCCCGGAGGCGAAATGCCGAACTTCTTCTTGTAGGGGGCGACCTTGCCGGTCAGGGCCATGGTCAGCGCGGTGCGGCCATGGAAGCCGCCGCTGAAGGCGATGACGCCGGGACGGCCAGTGGCAGCCCGCGCGATCTTGATGGCATTTTCCACGGCTTCGGCGCCGGTCGAAAACAAGGCGGTCTTGGCGTCGCCACTGAATGGGGCGAGCGCATTCAGCCGCTCGCAGACGGCCACATAAGGCTCGTAGGGCAAGACCTGAAAGGCGGTGTGGGTATAGGCATCGAGCTGAGCGGCCACGGCCGCCAGGATGCGAGGATGGCGGTGGCCGGTGTTGAGCACGGCGATACCGCCAGCGAAATCCACGAAGCGCCGGCCTTCAACATCCCAGATTTCCGAGCCTTCGGCACGGGACGGATAGATCGGGAAGGCATTGGCGATGCCGCGCGGAATGGCGGCCTGGCGCCGGGCATGAAGAGCTGCGTTGCTGGACATGGTCGTGTCTCCTTTGCCGGAAGGCTAAGGTGCGCCGACCCACTGACAAAGCAGCCTTTTGGCGATACAGTGGTGCAACCAATGCACCACAAGACGTGACCATGCCGCCACACAATCCCGCCCGGTTGCCACCCCTGACGCTACTGCGCGCCTTCGAGGCAGCGGGGCGCGCCGGGAGTATGCGCCGCGGCGCTGACGAGATCGGCCTCAGCCATACCGTGCTCAGCCGGCAGGTCCGCGATCTCGAACACTGGTTCGGCCGCAAGCTGGTGCGAACGTCTCCCCGTGGGGTTGAACTGACGGCCGAAGGCGAGGCGCTGCTGGCCGTGCTCAGCCGCGCCTTCGAGATGATAGCAGGTGTGTCGCAGGATCTGCGCAACCAGCGCGACCGCGGGCGGCTGCGGCTCTGGTGTTTTTCGGGGCTGGCAACACGCTGGCTGACGCCGCGGCTGTCGGAACTCGAAGAGGCGTTGCAAGGGGCCGAAATTGAACTGCGCAGCAGCGAGGAAAAGCCGGACTTCGCCGCAAAGCAGGCCGACGCCTTCATCGGCTTCAGCGCCATGCCGCAGCTCCCGCCGGGCGCCATCGCGCTGGCCGCGCCGCGCATGTTCCCGGTGGCGAGCCCCGACTGGCTCAGCCGTCATGGACGGCCCGCCGACCTCGATCAGTTGGCCCGGCTGCCGCTGATCCACGAATCCAACCATCAGCAATGGAACGCCTGGTTCGCGTCGGCAGGGTATCGTCCCGAGGCCCTGAGCGGGCCCCGGCTATCGGGGGCCGGCATCAGCTTCGATGCGGCTTTGGCCGGCCAGGGCGTGGCGCTGGTCAACGGGCTGATGGCTGCCGATGAACTGGCCAGCGGCCGGCTTGTGGAACTGTTTGCCAGCAATATCGTGCTGGGAAGCTATTACCTGCTGCTCGCGCCGGGACGGTCTGGTGACACACTGATATCGGCCTTCCGACAATGGCTCGTCACCCGCATAGATCAGTCGATAGCCGACCGCGTCGGGCCAGTGTGAGCCGCCCACTTCGCCCCCTGTCAAAGTGAACTGCAATCGCCTGTGCTTTCCCGCGGGCGCGGCAGCGGCCAGAACCGTGGGAACAAGGGAGACAGCCATGCGCGAGGACATGTTTATCGACGGATCCTGGATGGCTGCCGCTTCCGGGGCACGGATGGACGTCATCGATCCCGCCACCGAGGCGGTGATAGCGCGCGTACCCGCGGCGTCTGCCCTCGATGTCGACAAGGCCGTTGCGGCGGCGCGCAAGGCGTTCGACCAGGGGGCGTGGAAGCGCCAGTCGGGCGCGGAGCGCGCCGGCGTCCTCCGCCGCGCAGCCGACCTGATCGAGGAGCGATCGGCGGCCCTTGCCGATATCGAAGTGTCCGACAACGGCAAGCCCAGGCCGGAGGCGGAACTCGATATTGCGGACGCCGCACACACTTTTCGCTACTACGCCGACATGGCTGAGGAGGACCTCACCGAGCATGCCACCGTGCCCGATGCACGGTTCAGCGCCCGCGTCGTGTTTGAGCCGGTTGGCGTGATCGCCGCCATCGTGCCATGGAACTTTCCGTTTCTGATGACCTGCTGGAAGGTCGCTCCGGCGCTGGCCGCCGGATGCGCGATGGTGCTCAAGCCATCCGAGTTGACGCCGCTCTCGGCTCTGGCGCTGGCGGAGATTCTGGCCGATGCCGGCCTGCCCCGTGGGGTGTTCAATGTGGTCACCGGCCTTGGCCCGGAGGCCGGCAAGCCGCTGGCTGCCCACAAGGACATCGACAAGATCGCCTTTACAGGCTCGGTGCCAACAGGCTCGGCGCTGATGCAGCAAGCGGCGCTCGACATCAAGCGCGTGAGCCTCGAACTGGGGGGCAAGTCCCCGTTCATCGTCTTCGAGGATGCCGATCTCGATCGCGCGGCCGAATGGATCATGTTCGGCATTTTCCTCAACCAGGGCCAGGTCTGCGCCGCCACCTCCCGCGTCCTGATCCATCACTCGATTCACGACGCACTGGTCCAGCGCATCGTCGCGCGCACCCGCGACATCGTCATCGGGCCTGGTTCGGCGGACGACACCAAGCTCGGTCCGTTGATTTCGTCGGCCCACCGCGACAAGGTCGAGCGGTTCATTGCCGCCGGCCTGGCCGAGGGCGCCCACCTTCTCACCGGCGGAAAGCGCCCCGCGGGTCTCGACAGGGGCTATTTCCTCGAGCCGACCATTTTCGTCGACGTGCCCACCACCAGCACAATCTGGACCGACGAAATCTTCGGCCCCGTCGTCGCCATCCGCGCATTCGGCGATGAAGAGGAGGCCGTTCGCCTTGCCAATGACAGCCGCTTCGGCCTTGCCGCAGCGATCATGTCGGCTGATCGCGCGCGGACCGAGCGGGTCGCAAGGGCGCTGGATGCAGGCATTGTCTGGATCAACTGTTCGCAGCCCGCATTCGTGGAAGTGCCCTGGGGCGGTTTCAAGCAGTCGGGCATCGGCCGGGAACTGGGCCGCTGGGGCTACGAGAATTTTCTAGAGCCCAAGCAGATCACGCGCTTCGAGGCCGACGAGGCGCTCGGCTGGTATTGACCAGTCGAGCGGATTGAGGAGCCAGCTCAGTTCAGGGGAAAGCCCATTGCCGAAATTGCCTTGAGCCAGGGCCGCCGCCACCCGCCCTGCTTGTCGGCTGTGTCGAGCGCATACATGGTGATCTGCGCGCCCAGCCAACGCAAGGGTTCTGGCGGAACCCGGGTGGGCAGGGTCGTGGCGAAGTCGAGCCGAGACTCAGGCGTCTGCGAGCCATCGAGGATATCGAGGGCGATCCGGGCTCCGAAGCGCGAGGCGGAGACGCCAAAACCAGAATAGCCGCCCGCATAGACGACCTTTTCGCCATGATAGCGCTGGAAATGCACCGCCATGCGTGTGGTCAGGTCGATTGGCCCGCTCCAGGCATTGGTGAAACGAACACCTTCCAGCTGCGGAAATGTTTCGAAAAACGCCCCCGCCAACGGCTCATAAGTCGCCGTGTCGCTATCGACTTCGGGAAACGGCGTCCCGCCAAAGGCATAGGCCAGGCGCCCCCCGAAGATGATGCGGTTGTCCTGGGTCAGGCGCATGTAGTTCATCTGCGTGCGCGTGTCATAGGCGCCCTGCCGATGCTTCCAGCCGATGCCGTGCATCTGCGCCGGCGTCAGCGGTTCGGTGGCCAGCACGCGATCGCGCACCGGCACCACGCGGCGCTTGATATGTTTATGCCCGGCACCGAAGGCGTTGGTCGCAAGCAGTACGCGCGGCGCGGTGACGCTGCCGCGCGGCGTCGCGGCCTCCATGCGGTCGCCGTGATCGGCGAACGACAGCAGTTCGGTATGCTCGAAGATGCGCACGCCCAGTTCGATAGCGGCGCGCTTCAATCCCCAGGCGAGCAGAGCCGGATGCACCGTGCCGCTGACATCCTTGGACCAGACTGCGGCCTTGTAGCGCGGCGAGCGGATTTCGGCCTGGACCGCGGCCTCGTCGAGGAACACCGAATTGTGGCCGTAGCGCAGGTGCAGCTCGTGCTCCTCGCGCAGGGCGTCGACATGGGCGGCGTCGACGGCGACCGTCAATTCGCCACCCCACTCTGCGTGGCAGTCGATGCCGAACTGCTCGATGGTGGCCATCATGCCCAACATGTTCTCCTTGCCCAGCCGCTCGAGCTCGGCAATGTCGCGCGGGAAGATGCGCACCGCGTTGGAGAGGCCATGCATGACGGACGTCGAAACCACGCCGCCGGGTCGCCCCGAAGCGCCGGTGGCGATTTCGTTCTTCTCGATCAGGATGACGTCCCGGTCCGGATGGGCTTGCTTGCACTGAATTGCCCCCCAGAGGCCGGTAAAGCCGCCGCCTACCACGAGCAGGTCCGCCTTGAGATTTGCCTCGAGCGGCGGCAGGGCAACAGGCGCATCCGGACGATCAAGCCAGAACGGCTTCATGGCGACGTCACGCAGCGCCGATTTGGAGATGTCGAGCACGATAGATCCCCGGCCTATTTGGCCGATTTTTCGGTAAAGAGCACATACACCTTGCGCAGGGTCTCCAGCACTTCGAACCGCACTTCGATGCCGGCAGGCAAGATATAGCTCTCTCCGGCTCCGAAGGTTTCCACCGATCCATCCGGATTGGTGATGGCCACCTTGCCGGAGAGAATGACGCTATATTCGGTGCCGCCGGGATAGGACAGCATTTCAGCATAGGGCGTCGACTGCCAGGTGCCGATCACCAGCGTGCCATCGGGCCGCTCGAAATGCACCGCACCCAGTTCATCGGCGAAGCCGGATAGGATAGCCGCGGCGGGCACCACGCTGCATTTTTCCAGTGCCTCGGCGCCAACGCCGTCACTGGTGATCTTGATAACTTTGTTCATTTTCTAACCTGGAATGGGCCTGCCGCCCTCGCGGGGCGGCAGGGAGTGACTATTCGGACTTGCTGTAGACCTGACGACCGGCAAAATAGGTCGACTGCACCGCTAGGTCGCGGAAGCTGACATCCATGGGCTGCGGCACCGTGCCGTCGAGCAGCACGAAATCAGCCCACTTGCCCGTGGCGATCGAGCCAATCTCGTCCTTCCACGGCGTCATGTTGGCGCCTGCCTGGGTATAGGCCGTCAGGGCCTGCTCGAAGCTCACGGCCTGTTCCGGATGCCAGGGCCGCCCCTCGTTGAAGCCGAACGGGCTGACCCGGAAGACCGCGTCGGCGATCTGCACCAGCGGGTTGAGCGGCGAGGTATTGTAGTCCGCGCCATAGACCAGCGGCACGCCAGCTTCGAGCAGCGACTTCCACACATAGGCGCGCGCTGCGCGCTCCTCCCCCACTCGCTCGGGAACATAGCCGATGGAATTAGTCGCATGGTTGGGCTGCATGGAGGCCACCACGCCCAGCGCCTTGAAACGCGCGATATCGTCCGCGTCGATTATTTCGATGTGCTCGACCCGGTTGGGGAACGGCACCACATTGCCCTTTGCCGCTTCGAAGGCGTCCAGCGAAGCCTTGACCGCAGCGTCGCCGATCGAGTGGATGGCAACGGGGAAGCCGGCCGCCGTGGCCTTGGCCACCTGTACGTCGAGGTCTTCCGGCTCGGTGATATACTCGCCCAGCCAGCCGGGCCGGTCGGAATAGTCTTCCATCAGCACCGCCGTGTGGGCAGACAGCACGCCATCGTTGATCAGCTTGACGTAGCCCAGCCGCAGCAAGGGACCCACCTCGGCTTCCTTGCCGGTGGCATCGACACGCTCGGTGGTTTCGACCTGCTCGGCGGCGATCTCTTTGAGACCCGCGTCAAAGTCGTCACCGGCGCCCCGCGGACCCCACTGGCCATACCAGACGCGCAAGGTCGGATCGCCATTCTCCACGACCCAGGTGTAGTCATCCAGATTGCCCATCTGATGCAGCCCGGTGACGCCGAAGCTATTGGCGTATTGGTACATCTTGGCGAGGCCATCATGACGCTGTTCGTCGCTGCGCTCGGGAATGATGCTGTCGATCAAACCTTGGGCGCCTTCGAGCAGGATGCCGTTCGGCTCGCCCGTCGCGGGATCGAGCACGATCTCGCCACCGGCGGGCACGGCGGTCGTGGCCGTCACACCGGCGAGTTCGAGGGCTTTCGAATTGGCCCAGCCATAGTGGTAGTCGATATGCTTGAGGAAGATCGGCCGATCCGGCGCGATCTCGTCCAGCATTTCCTTGGTGGGGTATTCGCCGTCTGACAGGGTATGGTCCCAGCCGCCGCCGGTGATCCACTCGCCCGCCGGGAGCCGCTCGTCAGCCTCCTTGATCAGGCGCAGCCATTCCTGCTTGTCGGCGATGTAGGAAATATCGACGCCAGCCACGACAGGCGAATTGCCGCTCACATGGGAGTGTCCGTCAATGAATCCAGGAGTAACGGTTTGGCCCCGCGCGTCGATGACCTGGGTGTCGGCATCGGCCAGCGCCTGAATGTCGGCATTGCTGCCGACGGCGACGAACTTGCCACCTTCCACCGCAAGCGCCTCGACCTTGGTCTGGCTGGGGTCGGATGTATAGATGTCGCCATTGATGACGATGAGGTCGGCTGCCGCCATGGCGGCTGACGTGCTCAGGGCCGTCGCGAAAATCGAGAGGAGCAATTTAGTGCGGTAATGTGACATGGGCGCGGGCTTCCGGTTTGAAGATGTGACCATGGCCGGATTAGTCGTCATCGAGCGTCACCGCGGAATACGCCAAACGGCTAGGAGGACCGCCGAGATGCGGAAGCGCGCACCCTTCGAAATCCGGCCCGAATTACTTCGATGAGGGCCGAAGTAAGCGGGGATCGCTTGCGACCTCCCTCCAACGGTCATAATCTTCGGAGCGGAAGCCGCCTTGGCGGGTGATAGGGAGGCCCCAGGGGCAATCACCGCATGATGCAGTCGTTTTCAAGCAGCCAATTGGCCATTTCGCTGATCGCGGGGATCGGCCGCCTGGATTTTCAGGAGAAGCTGACCCAGTCCCTCAAGGACCAGCTGCGGGTCGATGCCGGCCTCATATTACTCTACCGCAAGGGCTCGCCGCCACGCATTCTGTTCAACGATTGGCGCACCGCCCGTGGTCTCTCCGACATCCAGGCCTATCTCAACGGGTCCTACCGCCAGGATCCATTCTACCAGCTGGCGGCTGACGACGAGAATGATGGCCTCTACCGCCTCAATCAGATCGCACCGGCCAGCTTCACGCGGGGTTCTTACTACCGGGACTATTACCGCCATTGCGGCCTGATCGACGAATTCAACTATCTGATCACCCTGGACCACCAGACCAAAGTTGCCATTTCCCTATGCCGGTCACAGGGCAGCGTCATCTTCAACCCCGACGAGGTCGAGCTGCTGCGCAGTATTTCCCCGGTAGTCGAAGCAGCTGTGGTACGGCACTGGCGCGACCTGCGTCCCGAACTGATCGATACGGACGCCGGGATGTTGAAGAGCGTATTGGCGCGAGCCATCGGCAGCTTCGGCAAGAGCGTTCTTACCGACCGCGAATGCGAGGTCGCCCAGCTGGTGCTGCGGGGCTATTCGCTCAAGGGCGCCGCCGACCTGCTTGGCATTTCACCCGCAACGGTCAAGCTGCATCGCCGCAATCTCTACGCCAAGGTCGACGTCAATTCACAGGCCGAACTGTTCTCCCTGTTCATCGACGCAGTGTCTTCGGCCACCAACCACTACGAGGACCCGCTCGCCAGCTATGTGTCGCGGCGGGGCACGCTGACCGGCACCTTAATGCCGGCCTAACCGGCCCGTGCCTTGTTGCCGTTGGACTGGCGCGTCACCACGGCGACGACCAATAGCCCGCTCGCCACGACACCGAGGATCATCGTCGACACGGCGTTGATCTCGGGGGTCACGCCGAACTTGATCTGCGAATAGATTTTCATCGGCAAGGTCGAGGCGCCGGGTCCGGTGGTGAAGCTGGAGATGACCAGATCGTCCAGCGACAGCGTGAAGGAAAGCAACCACGCCGAGACCACCGCCGGCATGATGTTGGGCAGCGCCACCTTGAGGAAGGCGGTCGCTGGCGGGCAGCCGAGGTCCCGGGCAGCCTCCTCCAGTGACGGATCGAGCTCGGTCAGCCGCGACTGCAGCACCACCGCGGCAAAGCACATGGTGAAGGTTGCATGCGCCAGGGTAATCGTCAGCGGGCCGCGATCAATACCCAGCGTCACGAACATCAGCAGCATCGAGACGCCCAGCACGACTTCCGGCATCACCATGGGTGCTGCCAGCATGCCGGAAAATAGCTGCCTGCCGCGGAAGCGCCGGATGCGCACCATGACCAGGGCTGCCAGCAGCCCAAGCAGGGTCGCGATGGTTGCCGAGATCGCCGCAACCGAAAAGCTGACCTTGGCGCCATCGAGCAATGCGGCATTGGACAATGCCGAGGCGTACCACTGCGTCGAGAAACCGCCCCACACGGTCACCAGGCGCGATGCGTTGAAGCTGAACACCACCAGGATCGCGATGGGCAGATAAAGGAAGGCCATGACGACGGCGATCGACAGCCGGTTGAACCAGGAAGGTCTGTTGAACGACGCCATGATCAGACCCTCGCCCGCGACAGCCGGGATTGCAGCAGCACGATTGGTATCACCAGTAGCGCCAGCAGCAGCACCGTGACGGTCGCAGCAACCGGCCAGTCGCGGTTGTTGAAAAACTCGACCCAGATCGTCCGGCCGATCATCTGCGTGTCGGCGCCACCAAGCAGGTCGGGAACCACGAACTCACCGACGACAGGGATGAAGACCAGGGCAAAGCCAGCGGCCACGCCGGCCAGGCTGAGGGGGAATGTCACCCGCCAGAAGGCCGAAAAGGCCGAGCAGCCGAGATCGCGGGCCGCCTCGATCAGCGTCCGATCGGCGCTGGCCAGGTTGGCATAGATCGGCAATACCATGAATGGCAGGTAGGTATAGACGATGCCGATATAGATCGCCGTCTCGGTGTTCATGATCTGCAGCGGGTGGCTGATCAGCCCCAGGTGCAGCAGTGCTGAATTGAGCAGGCCGTCGTTGCGCAGGATCGCCATCCAGGCATAGACGCGGATCAGCAGCGAACTCCAGAACGGCACGATGACGAGGAATACCAGCACCGAGCGCCAGCGCTCGCTGCACCGCGAAATGCCATAGGCCAGTGGGTAGGCCACCAGCAGCGCGAGGGCAGTCGATATCGCCGCTACCTTCAGGCTGTTGAGATAGGCTCGCGGATAAAGAAGATCGCCCAGCACGAACTGGAAGTTCTCGAAGTTGAGCTGGATGGTGAGAAATGCCCCATCCCAGCTGAACAGCGGCTCGTAGGGCGGCATGCCCATGCGCACCGACGACAGGGCGATAGCCAGCACAAGCACGAAGGGCAGCAGGAACATGATGGCCAGCCAGGCGAATGGCGGCAGGATCAAGAGCCTCTGGCCCCAGGCTCCGGTGCGGGGCGATGCCATGGCCGCTACTCGTCCAGCAGGTGCGCAGCGTCCACCGCCCACCGTGCCACGACCTGGTCGCCAACCGCGACGTCATCGCCGCTACCCAGATTGACCTTGAGCGCATCGATTGTCGCGCCATTGGCGAGGCGAACGCGATAGGCGCGCTGCACGCCGGTATAGGTGATGTCTTCAACGGTCCCCGCAAGGCCCTCGCCGCTGCGGGCCAGTTCGACACGTTCCGGACGAACCGACAGCCAGAGCTTGCCGTCGGGGGACACACCCGCAGGAAGCCTCGCGCCAAACTGGCCGTCCAGGCCCGCCAGGGTCAACCGCACCAGGTCGCCGTCATGCATAGCGGTGGCGACGTCGAAGATGTTGGCCTCGCCAAGGAATTTGGCGACGTAGCGGGAAATGGGCGTTTCGTAGACGGTGCCAGGCGCGCCGACTTGCAGCACCCGGCCCGACTGCATGATGGCGATGCGTGACGACACGGTCATGGCTTCATGCTGATCATGGGTCACGATGATGAAGGTCAGGCCGAGTTCCTTTTGCAGGCGCACCAGTTCGCGCTGGGTTTCGGTCCGCAGATTCTTGTCGAGCGCGCCCAATGGCTCGTCGAGGAGCAGCACCTTGGGCCGCTTGACCAGTGCCCGACCAAGCGCCACGCGCTGCCTCTGGCCACCCGAAAGTTGCGAGGGCTTTCGCTCCAGCAGCAGTTCAAGCTGCAGTTTCTGCGCCACCTCGGCAACACGGCTGTTGATCTCCGACCGCGGCAAGCAATCCTGCTCGAGGCCAAAGGCGATGTTCTTCGCCACGGTCAGATGCGGGAACAGCGCATAAGACTGGAACATCATGTTGGTCGGGCGCTTATGCGCTGGCAGCGCCGTGATATCGGCTCCGTCGAGCGTAATGCGGCCCGCCGTCGGCTCCTCGAAACCGGCTATCATGCGCAGCAGGGTCGATTTCCCGCAGCCCGAGGGGCCGAGCAGGGAGAAGAACTCACCCTTCTCGATATCGATCGACACATCATTGACCGCCATGAAGCTGGCGTAGGCCTTGCTCAGGCCGTCAATGGCCAAATACGATTGTTGCACTCGCAGGCCCTCGCCCCTAGTTCAGTTGCCGGCGCGGAACGTCGTCCAGACCCGGATACGATCGCGGTTCTGCCGGGGCGGCAGGGACTTGTCGACAAACAGTTTGCGGCGAATTTCGTCAGGCGGATAGACGCTGGGGTCGCTTGCGATCGCCGGGTCAACGAACTCCATCGCGGCTGCATTTGCATTGGCGGAAAAGACCGCATTGGAGATATCGGCGATCACCTTGGGTTCCAGAATGTAGTCGATGAACCGGAGCGCCTGGTCGACATTGGCCGCTCCGGCGGGAATAGCGAGAGTATCAAAGGAAATGATCGTGCCCTCCTTGGGGATGGCAAAGCCGATCTGATGCCCGGTCCCAGCCTCCTCCGCCCGCGCCGCGGCAATGCCCGCGTCGCCGCTCCACATGATGGCCACGCAGAGCTGGCCCGATGCCATATCGGCAATCATCTGCCCGCTTTGCATGTGGCGGATATAGGGGCGCAGGCCCATCAGCAGGTCCTGTGCCTGCTGCAGATCGCCCTGTTCGGTCGAATAGGGATCAAGGCCCAGATAGTTGAGCGCCATCGGGATGATTTCGTTCGGCGCGTCGACGATGCCGATGCCGCAATCAGCGAATTTGGCTGCAATGGCCGGATCAAATAGCAGGGCCAGGCTATCCAGCGGCGCGTCCGGCATCCGCTCGCTGGTCATCGCCTTGTTATGCGCAATGCCGGTCGTCAGCCACATATAGGGCACAAGATACTGGTTGCCCGGGTCATACTCTCGGAGCAGTTCAAGTAAGGCCGGGTCGAGATTGCCGTAATTGCCCAGCTTGCCCTTATCGATCGGTTGCACGGCGCCAGACGCAATCAGACGCTCCCCCACTGTCGCGCTTGGGAATACGACATCGAAACCGCTGCCCCCGGCCAGCATGCGGGTTTCGAGCACCTCGAGGGAATCGAAGTAGTCGACGCGCGCATCGATGCCCGTCTGCGCCGCGAAATTACTGATGGTGTCTTCGGCGAAATAATCGGAGAAATTATAGACAAACAGTTGTTCTGCTTGCGCTATTCCTCCGGACAGGACGAAGGCGGCGGCCGTGGCGAGGCACGTGGACAGTGTGCGGGGCAGCGTCTCGGGCATCCCGGATCTCCTGGGCAATCGAATGCGCCGTTCAGAAAGGGGCAGGACCGATGCCAGGTCAACACTCCCTTTGGCTAGGGGAAGACTACCCCCGCTATTGTTGGAGGTTTCTCGAAGCGACGTTCTGATTTTTCTGAATTTCCTGCCGGAAGGCTGCGTCTAGGGTTCGGCTGACCAAACCGATCGGAAATCCTCAGATGGCTTCGACCCTTAACCAGCCGCTCGGCGGCAATGACATGCCCAGGTTCGGCGGGCCAGGGACGATGATGCGCCTGCCTTCCGCAGCGACAGCCGAAGGTCTGGACGCATGTTTCATCGGGATTCCGATGGATATTGGAGCCTCGAACCGCTCCGGTACCCGCTATGGACCACGCCAGATACGAGCCGAGTCCGTGATGATCCGCCCCTACAACATGGCGACGCGAGCCGCGCCATTCGACAGCCTGCAGGTGGCGGACCTGGGCGACATCGCTATCAATACCTTCAACTTGCCTGCCAATGTGGAGATCATCCAGCGGGGCATTGCCCGCGTGCTGGCTCATGATTGCATCCCCCTGACTTTGGGCGGGGATCACACCATCTCCTACCCGATCCTCAAGGCGATCGCGGAAAAGCATGGCCCGGTGGCACTGATCCATATCGATGCTCACGCCGACGTCAATGACACCATGTTCGGCGAAAAAATTGCCCATGGTACGCCGTTCCGCCGCGCCTTCGAGGACAATTGCCTGCGGCCCGAACTCGTTTTCCAGATCGGCCTGCGCGGGACGGGATATACCGCCGAGGACTTCGACTGGGCGCGCGATCAGGGGTTCACGGTTGTTCCCGCAGAAGACTGCTGGCACAAATCGCTGACCCCGCTGATTGCCTCCATCCGCGAGAAGATTGGCGACATCAAGACCTATCTCACCTTCGATATCGATAGCCTCGACCCAGCTTACGCGCCCGGCACCGGCACGCCCGAAATCGGCGGCCTTACCTCACATCAGGCCATCGAACTGATCCGCGGCTGCCATGGCCTCAACCTCGTCGGCGCAGACCTCGTGGAGGTGTCGCCACCGTTCGACACCACCGGAACCACCGCAATCACCGCCGCCAATCTGCTGTTCGAAATGCTCTGCGTCCTGCCCGGCGTTAAGTACCGCGCGCCATCCAAATAGTTTGGACAGGATCGAAGAATCGTTTGGAACGGGGTGATGTACGCGATGGCAACGCTGTGGTGCCTATTGTTTCGGCACTCGTGAAAAGGTGTCTAAAAAGCAACGACCGCCTTGGGAGAATGAGATGTTTCTTAGCGGGCGCCTGCCCCCGACCATAGCCTTGCTGCTCCTGGCACCTTCTGCCTTCGTTACGGCGAGCGCTGCAGAAGTCCGGGCTCCATCCAGCGTCGCTTCCGCCGGCAAGCTTGTCTTCTGCACCGAACTCGCTTCCCCGCCCTGGGATATGCTGGACCCCGCCAGCCAGCAACCGGCGGGTTTTGATATCGACATCGCGGCGGCCCTGGCGACCGAGATGGGCGTCACCTCCGAGCACAAGAACATCACCTTTGATGGACTTATTCCCGCATTGCAGGCCAGTCAGTGTGATGCCGTGATCTCGTGCATGTACGACAAGCCCGAGCGCCGGGAAATCGTCGACTTCGTCAACTATGCGATCACCGGCACATCCCCCATCCTTCGCGCGGACAGCACGCTCAAGATTTCGTCGCTCGAAGACTTTTCGGGAAAGAAGGTCAGCGTGGGTATCGGGTCGACCGGCGAGAACCTGCTGGCGGAGGCAAACGCTTCGCTCGCCGCGAAGGGGAAACCTCCGATCGAGGTCGTGGTCCTGCAGACCAGCAATGAAGCGTTTCAGCAGCTGATGGCCGGTTTGGTCGAAGCCTACATGGGCGCCACCGACCAGGCCGCGTACTTCAACAACGTGACCCCAAACTCCGTAAAGCTCGGCGGCGAGGCGCTGAACAGCTACAATGTCGGGATCGCCACGCTGAAGGCGAATGCCGCACTGCATGATGCGATGGCCCAGGCCTTCGAGAACATCAAAGCCAACGGCACTTATAAAGAGATACTCGACAAGTGGTCCTTCCAGGATCTGTCCATCTGACGGCGTTGGCGGCAGGGCCACGCCCCTGCCGCTGGCAATCGCGGCGACCAAGGTGCGCCCCCGCTCGGCCCTCTTCATCGACCATCCGCCGAATTACTTCTTCGTGCCGGCGCGTGTGCGATCCATATCCATCAACAGGGTCATGGCGCGTTCGGAATAGCTGAGCGCCGCTATGAGTGCTGTTCTGGCCGCTTGAGCGTCGTTTCTCTTCACGGCCTGTAGGATTTCCACGAGATGGTCGTGAATCTTGGCCACAAAGATCGGGGCCTCGAAAACCGCATTGGCGGGCGGCGCAACGTTGACCCAGGCATACTCGATCATCTCAATGAGGGCGCTTGAGCCGCTGTGCCGATAGATGTCCATCAGGATCGAATTGAAGCTTTGAGCGTAGCCGGAAACGCTCCCCGCCTCGATCGCTGAACGGATATGGTCGGCTCGTTCGATCAGTTCATCCAGGTGATCACTGCCAATGCGGGCTGTTGCTTTTTCGAGCGCCAGGGCCTCCAGGGCAACGCTTACTTCGAAAAATTCCGAGAAGCGCTGCTGCGAGATCGTCGGAACGCGCGCAGAGCGGTTTTCCTCGACATCGAGTGCGCCTTCATCTCCAAGGCGCTTCAACGCCATTCGCACCGGCATCGGGCTGACCCCGAACTCGGCCGCCAAAGCCCTGATTTTCAAGGAATGACCAGCTGGCCAGCGGCATTCCATCAGGTCTCTTCTGATGGTTTTGTACACCCGGTCCGCGATCGTATCCTTTTCGCTGGCGGCGTTCGCGGAGAATGCGATCGCTGGCGCACGGACAGGTTCGTTACCGATTTTGGCCCCCATCTGTTTGGTCATGGTCAACTCTGTTCTGAACTACTTCTGACCGCAGGTCTTGCCGTATCGGCCTTTGTCTGGCGCTGCGGTTCGCAATTTCACGGCATCGTGGCGTCAAACAAGGCGGCTGCCAAATCGCTCCGATGCATAGAGCCGACAATCGCCTGGTTCTTGTCAAAGAAACCGATGAGCTGCGCTCCTGCGCCAAACGCCTGCGAGGCTTCCTTGAGCGTTGCGGCGACCGACAGGCGAGCATCCACCTGGTCCACGGCACCTGGCTTCATGAAACGCGCCGCCCGCACGATCCGGCTGCGGTCCACGTCGGCGGTAAAGGCCCGCACATAATCATCGGCTGGCGAGAAGACGAGGTCTTCAGCCGTGCCGCATTGCACCAGCCGTCCATTGCGCAAAATGGCAATTCTGTCGCCGATACGCGCCGCTTCGTCAAAATCATGGGTGACGAAGACAACGGTCTTGGCAAGCGATGACTTGAGGCGAATGACCTCGTCCTGCATCTCTTTGCGAATGAGCGGATCGAGAGCCGAGAACGGCTCATCCAGCAGCCAGAGGGAGGGGTTGCTGCTCAGACTCCGCGCAATGCCAACCCGCTGCTGTTGTCCACCGGAGAGCTCATGCGGATAGTGATCTTCCTTGCCCTGCAGGCCAACCAGTTCAATCATCTCCAGAGCAGTCTTGCGGCGTTCGCCCGAACTTGTGCGCTGTATCTCCAGAGGAAGTTCCACATTACCCAGGACTGTCCGGTTGGGCAGCAGGGCAAAATTCTGGAACACCATGCTCATGTGTCGCCGGCGGAGCGCCAGCAACTGCGACCTTTCCATCAACATGATGTTCTGACCGTCGAAGTAGATCTCGCCGCTGGTCGGTTCGATCAGGCGGGTCAGGCAGCGTAGCAGGGTCGATTTTCCGGAGCCGGAAAGACCCATGATCACCAGGGTTTCGCCCTTGTCCACGCCCAGCGTAATATCCGCGAGAGCCGCAAATAGACCGGCGGACGCCATGCCCTCCGCCGTTGTCCCGGCAGCGTCGCGCAGCTTTTTGGAGCCAGCGCCTGGGCCGAAGACCTTCAATACATTCCGGCATTCAACGAACATCTGCCTACTCCCTCAGCTCTTTGCAGAAACGAGCGATGCCTCGTTCAGCATGATCTGGTCCGATGATGTGTAGCCCCCGTCAACGACCACGGTCGCTCCGGTTACGAAACTGGCCTTCCTGGATGCGAGGAAGCAAATCACCTCAGCCACTTCCGCCGGGGTCCCATCTCGCCCGAGCGGCGTTACTGTCGCAGACGCCGACGATCCTTCGGTTGTCATATCTGTCGTGATCCAACCCGGCGCCACCGCATTCGCCCGGATGTTCCTCGCGCCCAGATTGCAGGCAAGGCTCTTGGTCAGGTTAATCAACGCGGCCTTGGAAGCGGCATAGGCCATGCTCGCATAGGACCCGATATAGCCGTCCGTCGAGGCCACAATGACGATCGAGCCACCTGCCACGATGTGTGACTGCAGCCGCACGGTCATACGGAGGACGGCGTTCAGGTTGGTCTCCAGCGTCCTGTCCCAGATCGACTCTTCGAAATTGGCGAACCGTTCGAATTCGATCATGCCCGCGTTGAAAACCAAAGCGGTGAACCGCACGCCGGCCAGCGCCGTTGCGAGGCGGTCGTGATCGTCGCGCGAAGATGCGTCATACTTGTGCAGGGTGACGGTCCGGCCGTGTCGCGCCGCCAATTCCTGCAAAGCCTCGGCTTCGTCAACTCTCGTCCGATAGGTCGCATGCACGTCGAACCCCTGCTCGAGCAAGAGTTCCGCAGTGGCCCGCCCGATGCCTCTGGACGCGCCAGTGACGAGGGCAATGGGTATACCTTCTAGAGCCAAGACCATGTCTCCTTATCTGGCTGCGGGCTTTGTGGCGCCTTAATCATCACGACGCTCGTTACGTGAGCATTTCAAGCACAAAAAAATCACACAATTGCGGATTGTCGCCAAGCTGTCCGGCATTCTGCAAGTCGTAGCGCCATTCTGAGATATTTTTGTGATTGACGTTGATACAGCTGGTGATACGGTCTTGGCAATAACAAACGCTCAGGAAGGGAACGAATATGGGACTGAACAGGACCTTGCGGACGCTCGCAGCGACCACGGCAATTGTCGGATCGTCCATGCTTTTCAGCGGCCTAGTCGTGGCGCAGGACGGACCGCGCTACCAGGACGTGGTGCGTATCCCCGTTTACAACGTGCCGGATTCCGACTTCATCGATTACACTTTCGGTCAGCTGCTGGAGAAGGCTGGCTACCGCGTCGAGTTCCTGAAGATCGACTATATCGCGCACTTCACCGCCCTCGAGTTCGGGGACATTGACGTCTCGCCGGCGGTCTGGGGCACCACCAAGGATCTCATCGACAAGTCGATCGAGTCCGGCGACGTCCAGAACGCTGGCAGCGCCGGCGTCGATACCCGCGAATCCTGGTGGTATCCCAACTATGTCGGCGAGCTGTGCCCGGGTCTGCCCGATTGGCACGCCCTCAAGGACCCCGCCTGCATTAGTGCCCTGGCAACCGCCGAGTCCGACGGCAAGATCAACTATCTCGGTGCCCCACCCGACTTTGGCACCTATGACGTCGAGCGGATCGCGGCGTTGGGATTGGACATTCATATCACCCTGCCCGGAACTGTAGGCGCCATGGTCGCCACCATGCAGGGCGCTATGCAGAAGAAGGAGCCGATCATCGGCTGGGGCATGACCCCGCATTGGCTCTATGGCTCGGGTGAAGGCCAGTTCGTGGAGTTTCCGCTCTTTGACGACAAGTGCCCGGCGGACCCAGCCTGGGGCGAAAATCCCGACGCGATCTGGGACTGTGCGCTTTCTGTTGGCCAGGTGGTCAAGCTCTACAACACCGACTTTGCCGAACGGGCGCCCGATGTCATCGATATCCTGAAGCAGTTCCAGGTTTCCACCGACGACGTTGCGACCGGCATTTCGCGGCAGGACCTGGACGGGGCCACGCCGGAACAGGCAGCCAAGGAATGGATCGACGCCAATGAGGGAACCTGGTCCAAATGGTTGCCCTAAACGAGCTGAGCTCTGGCGATTTTCGTCCTGCCGGTAGGCGGTGGATCGGCCACGGCACGCTGTTCGGCCTAGCAGGGCTTGCGATCTTGATCGTGAGCCTGCTCGGCCACGCCCTGCTGCCAGAAGCCTTCTACAACTGGCCGGCCAGCTCCAAGATACCGCTGCAGAGTGCCGCCGATGCCTGGCTCGACCAGTTGCTGAAGCAAACCGAAATCTTCGGCGAGCCGATGCGCAAGTGGACCCGGAGCTATAGTGAAATCCTGGGCGTGCCGATGCGCTTCGTCCAGAGCCTGCTGGCCTCCGGCTGGAGTATAGCGGACAACCAGACAGGCGCGGTCACCCGCATCCCTCCGGTGCCCTGGCTCGCCGTTTCCGTCGGCACCGCCTGCCTTGCCTGGCTGGTTGCGGGCCGTAGACTGGGGCTTTTCGCCCTCGCCACTTTTGCTTACTTCGCCGTTTTTGGACTGTGGAACGAGGCCATGCTGACCCTGGCCTCCGTTTCCGTCACGATTACGGTCGGCATGGCTGTCGGCATTGCCCTGGGCGTCGTCTTGTGGCGGTTCCCGGGCCTGCAGGTCGTGGCCAATCCGATCTTCGACGTCATGCAGACCATTCCGCCCTTCAGCTACCTCGTCCCGGTGCTCGTGCTGTTCGGTTTTGGCCCCGTCGCCGCTTTGGTCGCCACCCTGATCTTTGCCCTGCCGCCCATGGTTCGCGCCACGGTCTATGCCCTTGGCCGCGTGCCGAACTCCGTCGTCGAACTTGCCGACATGACCGGCGCGAACTTCTTTCAGCGCCTTTTCAAAGTGTTCATGTCCACCGCACGGGCCGATATCCTACTCGGCCTCAACCAGCTGGTGATGATGTCGCTGGCAATGGTCATCCTGGCGTCCATGATCGGCGCCGGCGGCCTCGGCAGCGAGGTGCTGAAAGCTCTGCAGTCGCTGCGTCTGGGCCGTGGCGTCGAAGCCGGGCTGGCCATCACCTTCATGGCCATCGTCCTCTATAATCTCGGTCACGCCTATGCCACCCGAAGGCCCTCCCACAAGACAGTCAAGCCCGGCTTGCGGCCTGGATATCTGCTGATCCTGGCTATCGGCATTTCCTTCGGCCTGGGTCTCACCTTCCCGCAGCTCAGCCAATATCCCCAGGAATGGACCGTCTCATCCTCGGACTTCTGGTCCCGTGGCGTTGCCTGGCTGAACATGACTTACGGGCACGCCTTCGAGGCCATTCGCACCACCATAACATTCTCGGTCCTGCGACCTTTGCTGGCTTTGCTGCAGGGCGTTGGCTGGCTGGGCTGGCTGCTCGCGCTCGTTGCCGTTTCCCTCGCACTGGGACGGCCGCTTCTGGCGGTAACGACGGCCGCGATCGTCCTGGCAATAGCCAGCATCGGCTATTGGGACCTAACCATGATCACGCTGCATCTGGTGTTCGCCGGAACCTTGCTATCCTTGATCATCGGCGTGCCGGTCGGTATCTGGGCCGCCTATTCGCCACGGGCCGGCAGCATCACCAATGGCGTGGTGACAACCCTGCAGACGCTGCCATCATTTGTGTACTTGATCCCCACGGTGATGCTGCTGGGCCCGGGCGACGTCGCCGGGGTTTTCGCCATCGCCATGTATTCGATGGCCACCACGATCCGCTACGTGTCCCATGCGCTCAGCCATGTCGACAAGGGCGTGATCGAGGCGTCCGACATGTTCGGCGCGAACTTCTGGCAAACGCTGTTCAAGGTCAGGCTGCCGCTGGCCTGGCCCGGCATGCTGCTCGCGCTCAACCAGACACTGATGATGGCTGTCGGCATGGTCGTCATCACCTCGCTGATCGGCACGCGCGGGCTCGAGCTTGAAACGATCGAAGCCATAGCCAGGGTACAGCCCGGCCGCAGCCTGGTTGCCGGCCTGACCATCAGCGCCCTCGCCATCATGATCGACCGGCTCCTGAACGCTGCGGCGACCCGCCAGATGGCACCTGCAAAGAAAACTGCTCTATGAAGGTCTTCATCAACAAAGCTCATCTGCTGCATGAAGCCAGGGCTGAACTGGTACCCGGCAAGTTCGTCAGCCCGATCGAGGTGCCGAACCGGGTCACATCGGTGGCGGATTACCTGACAGCCAACGGCCTGGGTGGTCATCTGGAGGCGCCGCCCGCTCACCCCGACGATCTCCTTTCGGTGCATGACGCGGGCTATCTGTCGTTTCTTGAGCGCGCCTGGGGCGAATGGGCAAAGGTTCACGGCGACGAGACCGATGGCCTTGCCTTCGTCTGGCCGCACCGCAACAGACCCCCGCGCATACCGCAAGCGATCGAAGGGCAGCTCGGCTACTACATGTTCGACGGGGTGAGCCCGATCACCCCGCATGCCTGGGCGGCCTCCTTGGGCGCTGCCGGTGCGGCACGGGCGGCGGCCGACCATCTCGCTGCCAGCGGCGAGTCTGCCTTTGCCCTGGTTCGGCCGCCGGGCCACCATGCCTGCCACGATATGGGCGGTGGCACGAGCTACCTCAACAACAGCGCCATCGCCGCTGCACACCTGGCGAGGCAGGGGGCCAGGGTGGCGATGCTGGATATCGACGCTCATCACGGCAATGGGGCACAGGACATCTTCTGGTCCTCCCCCGACATGCTCACCATATCGATCCACTGCGACCCAGCTGCCGACTATCCATATTTCTCAGGCTATGCCGACGAAACTGGTGCCGGACCGGGCGAGGGCTTGAATATCAACCTACCGCTTGCCGTTGGGTCGCAATGGGAGGCGTACCTGCCGGCCCTTGAGCAGGCCACGCGCCGGATAGGCGACTTTGCACCGGATTTTCTTGTTGTTCCCCTTGGCGTTGATGCCCATCGCGACGATCCCTCCGGAAAGCTTGCGCTTGAAACCGCGGACTATTCGCGCATCGGCGACGCAATCGCGGCCTTGTCGGTTCCGTCGATGTTTGTGCTCGAAGGGGGGTACGACCCCGCCACGATGGGCGAGTCGGTGCTGAGAACGCTGGCTGCTTCGGTCGATTGACGACCATGACACGGCGCATCCAGGGGACATACAACTTTTGGTTTGTTATGCTGCATAACAAACTCTGCTATACCCGAATTGCAGCCCAACGACGCAATGCCGCGAGCATTGCGCAACGCTGAGAAACCCGCGGCACACACTTGCCCGCCCGGGGTCGGCAAGCTCAAGAGGAGGAGCGAATGCTTAGGACTATCGCCAAGCTTATGTTGGCAACCAGCCTTACCATGGGGGGCGTGGCCGTTGCGGATGATGCGCACTGGCTGAGCCCCACCATGGTCAATGCCCGTGCCGAATTCATGAGTCCGGGTCTGAACTACCTGACCTTCCGCAACATCGACAGCATGTTTGCCACGCGCCTCGTCGCCAAGGGCGACACGGTGTGGGACATCCCATCCAAGTCGGCAGAAATCGGCGACAGCTTCACCTTCGGCGCGGAAACGCTTTCGCTCGAGGGCTTTCTGGAAGCGACCTCCACCAATGCGCTTCTGGTCATCCAGGACGGGACGATCGTTCATGAGGCCTATCGCAATGGCAGCTCCGAGCAAAGCCGCTTCATATCGTTCTCGATGGCCAAATCGTTCCTTGCCAACATGATCGGCATTGCCATTGAGGAGGGCAAGATTTCCGGGGTCGACGCCAAGGTGGTCGACTATCTGCCGGACTGGGCCGGAACGGCCTATGCCGATGTGAGCCTCAAGTACCTGCTTGAGATGCGATCGGGAATCGAATGGCTGGAGGTCTACGAATTCGGCAGCGACACCCAGCTTACCGAGGTCCATGACAATGCCCTGGTGGCCTACAAGTACCGCTGGTGCGACTATGCCAAGGATCGTGCCGTCAAGGCCGGAGCTCCGGGCAGCGTCTACAACTATTCGACGCTCGACACGTCGGTGCTGGGCTGCGTCCTCGAAGCGGCCATCGGCATGAAGGGTGCCGACTATATGAGCCAGAAAGTCTGGCAGCCCGCGGGCATGGAGGCCGACGGCTTCTACCTGATGGACGGCCCGGAATCGGTGGGTCGCGAGTTCTACGGCGCCGGCTTCAACGCGACGCTACGGGACTACGGCCGGATCGGCATGATGATGCTGAACGGCGGCATGGCCAATGGCAACCAGGTCATCCCGGCCGAGTGGGTGAAGATATCCACCGCACCGGCCGAAGCGACCGGACTGGCCGACCCGGCGGAAAATCTTGGGTACGGCTATCAGTGGTGGACCGTCGCCGGCACCAATGCCTACACAGCCTACGGCCTGTTCAACCAGCACATCTACGTCAATCCCGACACCAAGACGGTGATCGTCAAGCTGGCTTCGCCAGCCAGCCCCCTGGGTTGGGGCATCGACAACTTCGCCTTCTTCAGTGCAGTGGCCGAGACGGTTTCGCAGCCTTGACCTGACGCCTAAACCGCATCCTCATTTTGGCATACCTGTACCTCGGTCATCTGTTGGCCGAGGTACAGCCCGGGTGTGTGATCGATCTGCTGATACAGATGGGTGCGGCGTGAGCCGCTCTCCCGGCGCCCTGATCCAGCACCGGCACGTGCCGGCGGGGCGCCTCATTCCGCCGGGTAATATCCCAGGATGGATTTGACCTCGAGATATTCTAGCATGCCCTCGAGCCCATATTCGCGACCATTGCCGGATTGCTTGTAGCCGCCAAAGGGCGCGTGCGGATCCCAGGCTGGATAGTTCAGATGCACCTGCCCCGAGCGGATCTGGGAGGCCACATACCGCACCAAGTCCATGTCGCGGCCCTGAACATGGGCTCCGAGGCCATAGATGGTGTCGTTGGCGATCGCGATGGCTTCTTCGACCGTGTCATAGGCAATGATGCAGAGTACCGGCCCGAACACCTCGTCCTGCGCGATCCGCATGTCGGTGCGCACGTGGGTAAAAATGGTCGGCTTCACGAAGAAACCAATATTGTGGCCCCTCGGACGCCCCTGCCCGCCGGTCAGCAGTTTGGCGCGTTCCGCGATGGCGTCGCCGATCATGGTCTGGATGCGGTCGAACTGCCCACGATTGGCGATGGCTCCGTGCGTGGTCGTTTCAAGCATGGGGTCGCCGACGACGATCTCTGCCGCAGCCTTTGTCGCGAGCGCCTCGACTTCGGCCAGACGGTCGCGCGGCACGATCATGCGCGTGGGCGCGCTGCAGGACTGGCCTAGATTGCGGAAGCTTGCGGCGATGCCCAGGGGGACGGCGCGGGCGAGGTCGGCGTCGGGCAGGACCACGTTGGGCGATTTCCCGCCCAGCTCCTGCGCAACGCGCTTTACCGTCACGGCGGCGGCCTGGGCCACCGCGACGCCAGCGCGGGTCGAGCCGGTGATCGAAATCATGTCGACATCGGCATGAGAGGCGAGCGCCTCACCCACGTCAGGACCATTGCCATGGACAAGGTTGAAGACGCCGGCCGGAAATCCCGCGGCCTCGATCGCTTCGGCAAACAGCAATGCGCTCAGGGGCGACAATTGGCTCGGCTTGAGCACGATGGTGCAGCCGGCGGCCAGCGCCGGAGCCACCTTGGCGGTGATCTGGTAAAGCGGCCAGTTCCACGGCGTAATCATCGCGCAGACGCCGATCGGCTCCCGCGCGATGGCGGTCTGGCCCCGCCGTTCGATGAACGAGAAGCTGGCCAACACTTCGCGCGCCGTTCGTACATGGGCGATGGCGAACGGCACCTGGGCTGTGCGCGCATAGCTGATCGCCGCGCCCATTTCGAGCGAGAGGCTCTGGGCAATAAGCTCCGCGCGCGCTTCGAGCTTCTCTTGTAGGAGCCCGAGGAGCGCAGCGCGCTCTTCGGGCTGCGTTCGGCCCCAGGTCACGAAGGCTCGCCGCGCTGCGGCGACGGCGGCGTTGACATCGCTGCCATCGCCTAGCGGAATCTGCGCAATGACCTCTTCGGTGGCCGGATTGACGACGGCCGCGTGGGCGGCGCCCTGCGGGATGACCCACCGTCCGTCGATATAGAAGCGGGCGATGTGGCCGTTGTCGGAAAGGTGCTCGAGGGGAGACATCACTGGACCAGATCCTTCATGCTGCAAGGGGCACCGTTTCACCAGCCGCGAATGCGGTCCCAGCGCGCCTCTATGCTGGCGTCCTCGCCATCGACGACGCTGTAGAATTCGTGCTGGGCGGCCATGGCGCAGGCGTGATTGGGCAGGATGCGGACGCGAGAACCAACCGGCAGGTGCGGCATGGTCTTGCCCGAACCCGGACGGATGGACAGGATGCCGTGCTCCTGGCTGGCCTGCGAGACAATCACGTCATCCAGAACACGCCCGGTTTCGTCGCAGACCACGCCGTAGCCCTGGTCGACGCGCTGGCTTGCCGTTCCGCGATCGCGCGACAGCGCCATCCATCCGGCATCGACCAGGATCCAGCCCTTCTCGGGTTTGGCACCGATGACGGAGGCGAGCACAGAGATGGCGATGTCGTCCTTGCTGCAGACTCCAACGCCATGCTGGACGAGATCGAAGAACATATAGACTCCGGCGCGAAGCTCGGTGACACCCTCGAGGTTCCGCGCAAAGTGCGCGGTTGGGGTGGAGCCCAGGCTGACGATCGGACAGGCGTGACCCCGCGCTCGCAAGAGTTCTGCGGCACGAACCGTGGCCACCCGCTCGCTCTCGGCGGCGGCAATCAGGGCTTCGGGCGCATTTAGGGCATAGGATTCCCCGGCATGCGCCAGGACGCCGACGAGATTGGCACCCGCGGTGACGACGCGCCGGGCCACTTCAATGAGCCTTGGGTCGTCCGGCTTTAGGCCGCCGCGGTGATCGTCGACGTCCAGTTCGATGAGCACCGAAGGGATGATCCCGGTGGCCTCGCGAACCTGGGCCAACGCGTCGGCCTGCTCCACCGTGTCGAGCAGCACCTTGACCTCGGCACCGGTGCGGCGGCAAAGCTCCATGGCGCGCAGGGCCGAGGCCGGCGACAGGCCCACGGCATAGGTCATGTCGCGATAGCCGTGGCTGGCGAAATACTCGGCCTCGGCAATCGTCGACACGGTGATGGGACCCGGACCGGCCGGAAAGACGTGCCGCGCCACGTCGATGCTCTTTGCGGTCTTCATGTGCGGGCGCAGAATCACGCCCAACTGCCGAGCGCGATCGGCCAGCCGAGCGACATTGCGCTCGAGCCGGCCACGGTCGAGGAGAAGCGATGGCGTGACAAGCTCGTGAATCGACTGCGGCGACGGGCTTGGCTTTGCTGCGGTTTGCATGATTGGGCGACCCTCGTCACTAGCCGAAAGATTGATTTGCAAGGGCGAACATGGTGGCCGGACCATCGGGTTCAGGGAGCCGGCCCTTGACCATCGCGACGGCCTGGCTGACCTGCTTCAGTCCGATTTCTTCAAGCCAGCTACTCAGTTCGTCCTTTTCATAGACGTCGATGCGCACGAATTCGCCCGGCAGGGCGGCCAACTGGGCCTCAATCAGAAGACAAGCATCCTCCGCGTTCTCTGCAGCGCAGGGGCCGATGACGTGTCCACGCCCGAACTTCCGAGCGATGACATAGCCGCCAAGGCGGCCGGCGCGCTCCAGGAGCAGGGTATGTCCTGCCCCGCAGAGCGCGGCCACCATGGACGGCCGGAAGAGGCCGGTGGCGCGTTGATCGAATGCCTGGATTGCCGGCAGGTCCGCGGCTGCTGCCGGGCGGATGTGGTCCCGCTTATTGCGCTCGAAGGATACGGTTGGCACACCTTGATGCTGATGCACGCGGCCCCAAGGTACAAATCCGCGTCGCTGGTAGAGCGCCAGCCCTTCGTCGGTGGAATTGAGCAGGATGCTCCGGCCAGCGAGCGCCGCCAGCAGACCGTCAAAGAGACGTGAGCCGTTACCGCCACCCTGCGCCGACGCCGTGACGATGATCATGCCGACCGAAGCGAAGTCATCTCCGTATGGCCACGACATGGCCGTGCCGATTACCTCGTCCGCGCGCACAAGCGCCAGGCCTTGGCCAAGCTGGGCTGCAACGCCCCAGTCCTCCAGGCGGTAGGGCCACCCCATCTCCTGCGACAGCTGCAGGGCGCCAGCCAGGTGGACAGGTTCGAACCGCTTGAGTTCGATGCGGGCGACAGCATGTGCGCTCTCTATGGTCATGGTCCAGCACGATCCGGCTTCGGTTGAAGTCGGACATAAGGTGCCACGCCTGGCGCAGGCGCCCCTGCTGTTTGCCCTCGCCAAGTCAGAGGGATCATTCGTTTTGGCCGCCCTAATCAGCACAACGGGCGGCAGACTCCGGCCAAAGATACGCTCCGCCCCAGCCCGTAGCTTGCGGCGTTCCAGGCCGGAGAAGCCGATGATTTATGTGAGCGAAGACGACTCTGCGGCACTGGTGACGCATGAGCTGGCCTTCGAGGCGGTACGGCAGGCTCTCGCAGCGGCCGCATCCAAGCTGAGCGGCGTCTTTCCGGCCGTTCTCGGACGCTCCAGCGAGCCGACCAATACCTTTTCCGTAAAGTCGGGCTGGTCGACCGACCTGACCGGCGTCAAGGTCGGCTCATTCTGGTCCGGCAACCCGGCGATCGGTCTGCCGCGGCACAATTCCACCATCGTGCTGCTTGACCAGCGCACCGGGCGCCTCCGGGCCGTCATCGAAGCGGGCAAGGTCAATGCCTTTAGGACCGCGGCCGCAGATGCCGTCGCGACCGATTTGCTGTCGCGACAGAATTCGAAGGTGCTAACTATTTTCGGGGCGGGCAATCAGGCCGGCTATGAGGTTGCGGCCTTGGCCAGGGTTCGTCCGATCGAGCAGGTGCTGGTCGTATCCCGCCCCTCGGAGCGTCGCGATGCCTTTGTCACGCAGATCCGCCAGAGCGGCCTCGACGCGCACATAGCTTCGCCCGAGGAGGCGGTGCGCGCCGCTGATATTGTCGTGACAGCGACGCAGTCGCGCGAACCCCTATTCGAGGCCGCCTGGGTTCGTCCGGGCACGCATGTCGTGAGCATGGGGTCCGACGCACCCGGCAAGCAGGAACTCCCCGCGGACCTCTATCCTCGGGCGTGCTTGTTCTGCGACCTGCTTTCGCAGTCCATCCAGATCGGTGATTTCCAGCATGCACGCAAAGCGATCGAGGCTGGTACTCTCACGGTGACGCCCATCGGTGACGTCATCGAGGGACGGGCCCCGGGGCGGCGAAGTGAGGCGGGGATCACGGTCTTCGACAGTTCGGGAATTTCCCTTCAGGATCTGTTCATGGCCGACGCCCTGATCCGCACCAAAAGCCAACAGGGCTGACCAAGGGATATGGCAGCCTCCGGTCGGCAGATCACCGCCGGTCGCCCGGAAGTTCCTTTGGGCCGCCCGACTACCAGTCCATCACCACCTTGGCCGCCTGGCCGTTGCGCATGGCCTCGAAGCCGGATTGGTAGTCGTCGATGCCGATGCGATGGGTGATGAGGCTGGAAACGTTTGGCGGCCCCTGGACCAGGGCGATCATCTTGTACCAGGTCTCGAACATCTCGCGCCCATAGATGCCCTTGAGCGTCAGCATCTTGAAGATGACCTTGTTCCAGTCGATCTCGAAACCCGTCGCCGCAATGCCGAGGATAGCGGTCTTGCCGGGTCGAAGTCCGTGGGACCTCTCCAGGAGGCCCATGAGCCTGTTGGCCGGGCGGGCGAGCTCCATGCCCGGCCGCGGCGATCAGATTTGATCGCCGCGCACGTCCAGCGCATCACGCAAGCCATCACCGATGAAGTTGAAGCTGGTCACCGCGATCGTGATCATGGCGCCAGGAATGATGGCCAGCCAGGGCGCGTTTTCCAGGTATTGCTGAGCGCCCTGGAGCATGTTGCCCCAGCTGGGCAGCGGCGGCTGGATGCCATAGCCCAGGAAGCTGATATAAGCCTCGAGCAGAATGGCGTGGGCGACAGTCAAGGTCGCCGTCACAATGATCGGCCCGATCGCATTGGGCAGGATTTCGCGGAACATCAGATGCGTTCCGCTGAGGCCCAGCATGCGCCCGGCCAGAACGAATTCGCGTTCGCGCAACGAGCGGACCTCTGCTTCGACGATACGAGCCACCTGCATCCAGCTGGTTACGGCGATGATGACGGTGACCATCAGTGGGCTGGGCCGCAGGGCGGCGGCCAGCGCCAGGAGCAGGAAAATGGATGGAAAGGAGAGGAACCCGTCGACCACGCGCATCAGCGTCGCGCCGACCCAGCCGCCCCGATAGCCGGCGACGACGCCCACGATCGTGCCGACGAAGGTCGACAGCAGCATGGCAAAGAAACCGACCAGGAGCGATATGCGTCCCGCCTCGAACAGCCGCGCCGCCACGTCGCGACCCAGGGGGTCCGTGCCGAAGATGTGGCCGCCCGTGAGAGGTGGCGCGAAGCGCGCCCGCAGGTCGATGTAGAGCGAGTCATAGGGCAGCAGGTAGGGCGCGAAGGCGCAGGCCAGCACCAGGCAGGTGATCAAGACCAGCCCCAGCAGGGCCAGGTGATGGCTCATGAAACGACGAGCCGCACGGCTGCGCCACCAGTGGGGAGTCGCCGTGGAGTGAGCGATGGTGGTCATGATGGCTGTCTCCTGATGAGCGTTCAAGCCAGACGGATGCGCGGGTCGACGATTGCGACAAGCACGTCCGCGATGAGGTTGCCGAGAATGACGATGAAGGCCGAGAACATCAGCAATCCCATCACGACCGGGTAGTCGCTATAGCCGAGGCTATCGAGGAACAAGCGCCCCATGCCGGGCCAGGTGAACACGGTCTCGGTCACTAGCGCCCCGGTCAGAATGCTAGGAAGCTGTACGCCCGCTAGGGTGATCATCGGCAGGAGTGCATTGCCGACCACGTGCTTGAGGATGACGCGACGTTCGCTCAGGCCCTTGGCGCGGGCGGTCTTCACGAAATCCTGACTGATTGCGTCCAGTGTCGCCGACCGCATATAGCGGCTCCAGATGGCGATATGGACGAGAGCCAGTACGATGCTGGGCAGGATCAGGTGATGCAGATAGTTCAGGGCCGAGCCATCGCCGATCGTGTACATGTTGCCGGCGGGCAGCCAGTCCAACTGCAGCGAAAAGACATAGATGCCGATGAGGCCAAACCAGAACGTCGGGATGGACAGCGCCACCATGGCCCCAACGGTTGCCACATAGTCGAAGGCCGAGTACCGGCGGGTGGCGCCCCGGACGCCGATCCAAGTGCCGACGGCCATGGCGATGGCGGTCGAGCTTCCCATCAGAAGCAGGGTGGCGAAGATGTGCCGGCCGATGACCGACAGCACCGACGTACCATCGCGGAATGACGTGCCCCAGTCGCCCTGCAGGAGCCGCCAGGCCCAGTCGAAATACTGAATCCAGAGCGGGCGGTTAAGACCGAGCTGCTCGGCAATCCGGTCCATGTCGTCCTGGGTCATACCCGGATCCAAGCCGTACTGGGCGAGAGGTCCCCCGGGGATGAGGTTCAGAATGACGAACCCGATGATGGAAACCATCACCAGCAGCACGACGCTTTGCAACAGTCGATTGATCAGGAAGCTGCGCATGCGGCCCTCCATTGTACCCTGCGGCGTGGGAGTCTGCCGCCGCCCCGAAGGGCGGCGGCGATTGCATCAGGCCTCCCAGTACCAAGCCGCGGCATTCCAGGATTCGGTGCGGGTATTTCCGTTCGGCACGTAGCCCTGAATGCCCTTCTTGAATCCCTGGACGGCGACGTTCTGGAACAGCGGCAGGAAGGGCAGGTCCGCGCGGACCATTTCCTGCACCTTGAAGTAGATCGCGCGACGTGCCTCGGGATCGAAGGTGCGGGTGCCCTCTTCGAGCAGCTTGTCGACCTCGGCGTTGACATACTGGGCGTTGTTGGAGCCACGGCCGCCCTTGGCGACGATGGAACCCGAATGAAGGCGGTTGGTAACGTCGGGGTCGGCGCCGATGATGTAGGTGCTGCCCACGATGACGGAGTCGAACTCCGACTTCTGCCAGAAATCGCCCCACATGACGGCGCCGGGCAGGTTCGAGATGGTCATCTCGACGCCGATCTCGGCAAAGGTCTGCTGCAGGAACTGCTGCACTTGCTCGCGCAGCGGATCGCCTGATGTCGTCGAATTGGCGAAGGACAGGCGCACGCCATCCTTGGCGCGGATGCCATCTCCACCCGGCACCCAGCCGGCCTCGTCCAGAAGCTGCTTGGCGCGATCAAGGTTGAACTCCTGGGGCGGCAGGCCAGGATTGTAGAAGAACGACTGCTGCGGCATGAAGGTCTCGGTCGGCTTCGGCACGCCGTAGTACAGTCCTTCAATGATGCTCCGGCGGTCGATCGCGGCATAGAGCGCCTGGCGTACAGCCAGATCCTTGAACTGCGGGCGGTCGACGTTGAGGTAGAACGACTCGACCGAGGACCTGGGCACGAGCGTAACAACGCGGTCCGCCAGCTTGCTGGCTTCCTCGTAATGATCGGGAGTGATGTATACCTGGCCGGTCATGTCGACATCGCCGCTCTTGAACTGGGTATAGAACACCGTAAGGTCGGGGATATACTTGAAGACCAGCTGCTCGATATATGGGCCTTCCCCGAAGTATTCGGCATTGGCGACCAGCTCGAGGTGATCGCCTGCGACGCGCTGGCCCCACTTGAACGCACCGGTGCCGATCGGCGCCTGGTTGAACGGACCCTCGTTGGGGTCGGCCTGGGCCTCGAGAATGTGCTTGGGAACGATGAAGGTTTCGGTGAGGAAGGACAGGTAGGGTGCGAAGGCCTGTTCCATCCGCCAGGTGATTTCTGTGGGGGAAACCACCGTGATGTCGCGAACCAACGCGTGACCGGTCGTCCGCCAGGCGCGGAAGTTCGGATTGACGATGAGTTCGAGTGTGTACTTGACGTCTTCGGCGGTGAACGGCGTGCCGTCATGCCATTTGACATCGTCGCGAAGGTTAACGCGCCAGCTGAGGCCATCGGCCGAGATACCACCATTCTCAAGAGTTGGCGTCTCGGTGGCGAGGTTAGGCTGAATGGCGCCCTGCGGATCAATGCGGAACAGGGCGTCGAACATCGAGAAATGGACGCCGTCATCCGTCTCGATCTTGGCCATCAGCGGGTGGAACACGGTCGGTTCCTGCGATAGGCCGACGATGACGCGGCCGGTCGGAGCAGCAGGCGGTGTCTGGCCGAAGGCCGGCGCGCCCAGCAGGTTCGGGGCAACGAGGCTGGCGACGCCTCCCAGACCCATCAGGCGCAAGGCGTCGCGGCGCGTAAAGCTGGATGTCGTTGAATTCTTGGTCATGATTGAGGTCTCCTCCCTCGTGGCGATAGCGCCACTGCCCTACGAATTGACTGCGGCCGGGCGGGCATTCGCCGGTCGCTCTCCTGGAATCGCGGCCACCAGCTCTCGCGTGTAGGCCGACTGCGGATTTAGGAAGATTTGAGATGGCGGTCCGTGCTCGACGATCCGCCCCTTCTGCATCACGGCGATCTCGTCGCAGATCTGGCTCGCAATACGCAGGTCGTGGGTGATGAAGACCATCGAGACTCCGGTTTCACGCTGAATCTGATCCAGGAGCTTAAGAATTTGTGCCTGGATGGAGACGTCGAGCGCCGAAACGGCCTCATCTGCGATCAATAGTTTTGGCTTGAACATCAGGGCCCGTGCGATGCCGACACGCTGGCGTTGCCCGCCAGAAAATTCATGGGGATAGCGATCGAAGGCGCCGGCATCGAGCCCGACATGGGCGAGCAGGGCTCGTGCTTCCTCGGCCGCCTGGGCATAACGCGTACCATGCGCCACCGGTCCGACCGTCAGGATGTGGCCGATGGTCGAGCGGGGGTTGAGGGACGCGAAAGGGTCCTGGAAAATCATCTGGATGGCCGGGCGCAGGGGCCGGAATTCACCCTCGGAGAGACGGGCAATGTCGCGCCCCTCGAACAGGACCTGTCCACTGTCGCTATCCATCAGCTTGATCAGCAGTCGCCCCAGCGACGACTTGCCCGAGCCGCTTTCGCCGACAACACCCAGGGTCCGGCCGGGCATAAGAGTGAACGAAACGTCATTGACCGCCGGCACGATGCGCCGCGTACGGAACAGGGCGCTGCCACTGCGATAGGTCTTGACCAGTCCCTCGACCTTGAGGATCGGCTCGGTCGTATCGGAGTTCAGCGGCGTACGATCGGTGGCGGCAAGGCGCGGCACGGCCGCGATGAGACGCTGGGTATAGGGATGCGTCGGCGCCTTGAGTACCTGGTCGCTCGTCCCCTGCTCGACGATGCGACCCTTCTCCATCACCACCACGCTATCGGCGATCTCGGCGACCACGCCGAAATCGTGGGTGATAAACATGACGCTCATGCCCTTGCGGCGCTGAATGTCACGGATCAGCTGCAGGATCTGCGCCTGGGTCGTTACATCGAGCGCCGTCGTGGGCTCGTCGGCGATCAGGATGGTGGGCTCGAGTACCAGAGCCATGGCGATCATTACGCGCTGGCGCTGACCACCCGACAGCCGGAACGGATACTGTAGAAACATCAGGGGAGGATCAGGCAGGCCCACTTCCGCCAGGAGCTCGATCGCGCGGCTTCGTCGTGTGTCCGGCGTGCCCACGCCGTGCGCCGCCATGATTTCGGTGATCTGCTCACCCACGGTCATCAAGGGATTGAGCGCTGAGAGAGGGTCCTGGAAAATCATGGAGACGATGCGACCACGCATGCTGCGCAGCTCGGCGGCCGGGAGTCCCAGTATGTTGCTGCCTTCGAGCTCGATGGCGCCGCCGGTGACGGGGATGACCCTGGGCAGCAGACCCATGATGGCATTAGCCGTCACCGATTTGCCCGAACCGGACTCCCCGATGATACACAGGATCTGGCCACGTTTCAGATCGAAGGACAGCTTTTCGACCGCGTGGGCGCGTTCCATGCCTTCAGGCAGGCTGATGGTGAGATCGCGCACCGAGAGCGCCAGGTCCAGGGGCGAGGCCGTATCGATGGTCGCCGTCATTGTGCTGTTCTCCCGCCCCAGCGCGCTGGGATCAACTTGCGGCCCGGTGCGTCGTCGGCTCATGCCCGGGGCCAGGCTGGGCAACATAGTCGCATCGTCCATCTGGCGGCTCCAAGACATTGTTCCCTCCGGGAGACCTGCGCTCCCGCGAGGGGGGCCAACCGATCGCTTGAGGCATCCCTTCCTCCTCAGGTGGACGCCTCGAATTATGAGTAGTGTCACCCCCGCGAGCCCCGCAGAGTCGCCGAAAGTGTCCTGCCATGCAGCATGAAGTGCTAAATCCGGCGAGCCAGACAGCGGTTCGTCCTGTGACGCCACCGGAGGTACCCAAATCCGCCCGAATTGCGCTGGGAGGGAGGGAGCTTCCGGGGCTCCAGCTCCGTAGCCGCACAATCTGCCGTACAATCAGGCGCCAACAGCAGGTAATTCTAACAAGCGGCAATCAGTTGCGGAACGTTGCCGGGCAGGTGCGCTAGTATGAGTTGAACAAAGGAGTTCCCATGCCAGCGCCCCTGCTACATATCGAGTCCAGCGCCGACCTGCCCCGAGAGGCAGATGTCGTCGTCATCGGTGGCGGCGTGGTGGGCGTGTTCACCGCCTACTACCTGGCGCGCCGGGGCGTTCGGGTTGCCCTGCTCGAAAAGGGACGCGTCGCTGCCGAACAGTCGAGCCGGAACTGGGGTTGGTGCCGTCAGCAGAACCGCGACGCCCGCGAATTGCCGATAGCCACCAAGAGCCTGGAGCTGTGGGAGAACGTCGCGCGTGAGACCGGCGAAGACACCGGCTTCCGGCGCTGCGGGCTGCTCTATCTTTCCGATGATGACAGCCAGTTGGCCACATGGGCGAAGTGGCGCGATTTCGCGCTCACCGCCGGCGTCACCACACACATGCTGAGCGCCCAGGAGGCCAGCGAACGGGGCGGAGCGACCGGGCGCCGGTGGAAAGGTGGCGTGTTCTCTCCAACCGATGGAACCGCCGATCCCTCACGCGCGGTGCCAGTTGCGGCGCGTGGCATCATGGCCGCGGGCGGCTCTGTGCATCAGTTCTGCGCTGCCCGCGGCATTGAGCTGAGCGCCGGGCGGGTCAGCGGGGTGGTTACCGAAAAGGGTACGATCGCGACCAGAACCGTGGTCATGGCAGGCGGCGCATGGGCGTCCTCCTTCTGCCATCAGCTAGGCATCAGGTTCCCGCAGGCCTCGGTGCGCTCATCCATCCTCGCCGTCGCTCCCGGCATGCCGCAGCTGCCCGCCGCCATGACCTCACCGGATGTCGCGATCACGCGCCGGCGCAATGGCGGTTATACTTTGGCGATCAGCGGTCGGGCGCGCGTGGATCCCACGCCGCAGCAGCTCCGGTTCGGGCGTGAGTTCCTGCCCATGTTCGCTCGCCGCTGGCGCAGCCTATCCCCCGGCGGGTTGGAAGGGTGGCGGCAAGGTCATGAAACCCTGGAAAAGTGGTCCCTCGACGACATCACCCCCATGGAGCGCAACCGGATACTCGACCCGCAGCCAGACATGGCGCAGATCCGCCTGACGTATCGGCGCGCCTGTGCCTTGGTGCCTGAACTCCGGAGCCTCCCCATTTCCGATACCTGGGCCGGATACATAGACAGCACGCCGGACGGCATTCCCGTGATCGGCGAGATCGAGGGCATTCCTGGCTTCATCCTGGCCGCCGGGTTCAGCGGCCACGGCTTTGCGATCGGACCTGGAGCGGGGCATCTGATCGCCGACATCGTCACGGGAAAGCCCCCAATTGTCGATCTGGCACATTTCCGGCCTGAGCGGCTGAAAACAGCGGCCTGGGGCAAGGTTGCCGAGTTCTGATCATTGTAGACGGGCGAGCCGGAGGCCGTGACGAATTGCAATGCGTGGCAGTGTGACGAGGTTGTATGATGCAGGAGCGCGGAGCATTCCGACCGACCGCCGACGTCCTTGGGACAACATTCCGCCGCGAGACGATTTGCTGGACGACCGTGCCGATGCATGAACAACTGGGCACTGTGCTGCGCCGCGTCCGGTCGCGCCGGTTGGCGCCGCACATGGCGGCCATGCCCGCCGTCGGCGGCACGGTTGCCTTCCGCGCAGAGCCCCGCTGAGGAGAGTCGGGGCACGGATATTGGGGTGGGTACTGAGATGAAGCTCGACAGGATCGACATCAGGATTTTGGCCGAACTGCAGAAGAACGGGCGAATTTCCAACGTCGAACTCGCCGAACTGGTCAACCTGTCACCCAGCCCCTGCCTGATGCGGGTCAAGAAACTGCAGTCGGAAGGCTTCATCACCGGCTACAGCGCGCAAATCGACGTGGCAAAGCTGGGACAGACCTTGACCGTGTTCACTGAAATAACGTTGCGCAATCATCGTCCCATCGATTTCTCCCGTTTTCTTTCGACGGTTGAGAAGATCGACGCCGTGGTTGAGTGCCACCTGGTTTCGGGCGGGTATGACTACCTGGTGAAATTCGTCACCGCCGGCATCAGCGAGTATCAGGAGATCATCGAACGGTTGATCGAGCTGGATCTCGGCATCGACAAGTACTTCACATTCGTGGTCCTGAAGTCCCCGATCGTGAAGTCCCACGTACCGCTCGACAGCATTTTCACGGCGTGACGTAAGGCCACCCAATTCATCGAATGGTGGAGGGTGGTGGTCGCGCGGCGAAGTTGAGCCGCAGCGCGACCGGTCGTGGCGTTATTCGTAGACGCAGACGAAAATCTTGCGGACTGTTTCAATGGTGCGCCAAACGCCCACAAAGCCTGGCTTCATCACAAAGCTGTCGCCGGCGCGGTAGGTACGGGTTTCCCCACCCTCCTCCTCGATCTCGATCACGCCCGACAGGATGTGACAGAACTCGTACATCGTTCCCTTGCGCGAATGGGTAACGCCGGGCGTGGCTTCCCAGACCCCCGTGCGAACCTTGTCGCCTTTGTCAGAGTCCTGTGGCCAGGACTTGAAGGCCGGATCGCCGGAGATCAGGCGCTCGGCCTCCGGCTTGGCATGAGTGGGTTCGAAGGCGGGATTGGGGTCGATGGTCTTGAGAAGTGACATTGCGGCGTTCCTTGCTAATAGCCAAGCGTGCGATCGACCAGGCCGATCGGTTCCTCACCGGCGCGGTGACGCCGGATGTTCTCGACCACGGCCCGCGCCGCAGTGTGCGGCTGCGTGACGGAGGCGATATGGGGGGTGATCAGCACCCGCGGATGTGACCAAAGCGGGTGATCAGGCGGTAGCGGCTCGGGATCGGTGACATCAAGCATGGCCGCGGAGAGCTGCCCCGTGTTCAGCGCGGTGATCAGCGCCTGTTGGTCGAGATGCGGACCCCGGCCGACATGCAGCAGTTGCGAGCCTCGCGGAAGCGAAGCAAATAGCTCCGCATTGAGGATACCGCGCGTCTCCTGCGTCAACGGCAACAGGCATATCAGGATGTCGGTCTGGGCGAGAAAGCCGGGCAGCGCCTCGGCCCCGTGAAAACACGTGACGCCTTCGATCTGCTTGGGGCTCCGGCTCCACCCGGCGATTGGGAACCCGAAAGGTTTAAGGCGTTCGATAGCCGCATTGGCCAATACGCCCAATCCCAGAAAGCCCACGCGGCGCTGGCCGGCCTGGTGCGCCGGAAGCGGCTTCCACAGGCCATCATGCTGCTGCGCCAAATAGGCGGGCAACTGCCGGTGCAGGGCGAGTACGCCGAGCGCGACATATTCTTCCATCATGCGAATGATCCCCTCCTCGACCATCCGCACCAGCTTGACGCCATCGGACAGCCCCTCCCAGTTGAACTGGTCGACGCCAGCACCGATCGAGAACAGCATTTCCAGGTTCCCGTAGCGCGAGAGGTCCGGGGGAACCGTCCAGGTAATGAGGTAGCGCACCGCTTCCGGTTCGATGGGGTCCGATGGCTCCAGGAACAGCAAATCGGGCACTTCGCGCGCGAAAACGTCGCGAAAGACCGCGGCGCGCGCTGCGTCGGAATTGAACAAGAATGCCATCTGGGGAGGTCCTTTCCCTACGCGGCCAGCCGCGCACCGAGATCTTCGATCAGCGTCTGGCAGGCGGCTAGTTCGGTGGTTTCGATGTATTCATTGGGCTTATGCGCGCGTCCAATATCGCCGGGACCGCAGATGATCGCGTCGATGCCGGCCTGCTGGTACAGCCCCGCCTCAGTGCCGTAGCTGACGGCCGGCAACACTGGTTGCTGGGTAAGGTCGGCAAGCAGAGATGCCAATGCGCTGTCCTCGGCCAGCGAAAGGCCCGGGTAGGTGGTGAGTTCACGCCAGGCGATCTCAAAGCCGCTTTCGCCGAGTGCAAGAAGCGCAGCCTTGATGGGTTCGAGCAGGGCGGTCGGGCTAGTGCCAGGCACGGCACGAAGCTCGATCTCGGCGACGCAGCGGTCGGGAATGATGTTGACCGACTGCCCCCCCTGCATAACTCCGACCTGCACAGTCGAGCAGGGCGGCTCGAATTGCAGATCCAGCGCCGCCCGTTCAAGCAGCCGGCCGTAGTCGACAATCTGTGTAACAAGGCCCGCCATCGCATGAACTGCGTTGAGCCCCAGATCCGGACGGGAGGAGTGGCCCGATCGGCCGTTCACTTCCAGGCGTGCCGCAGCCTTACCCTTGTGGGCGCGCACCGCCTGCATGCAACTGGGCTCACCGATGATAGCGCCCAACGGGCGTTCGCAGAGACCGGGCAGCGCCGCCAGGAGGTGCGGGACACCCCGGCACCCGGCTTCCTCATCGTAGGAAAATGCAAAATGCACCGGTTGTCGCAGGCCCTGCTTGGCCAGAGCGGGCAGCGCCGCCAGCGCACAGGCGAGAAACCCCTTCATGTCGCTCGTGCCACGACCAAAGAGCTTGGTGCCGTCGCGACGCAGCTTGAAGGGATCGCTGGTCCAGCCGGTTTCCCGCGCCGACACGACGTCCATATGGCCAGAAAGGATGTAACCCCGCCCTTCCCTGGGTCCGACCGTCGCAAAGAGGTTTGAACGGTCGCCTTCGGGGCCGGTGAGGACAGAGACCGATACGCCATTCGCCATGCAATAGGAGCCGATCCACTCAACGATGGCATGGTTGGGCGTGCCGACGACGGTGGGAAACGCCACCAACTTGGCGAGAATCTCCTCAGCGTTCATCCAGGTCACCCCGCCTTGCATAAATTGCCGAATGTAGACAGCATGGCGGGGGGAACACGGTGTTCCCTGCCGAATGGCGCTTTGCTTCAGGCAAAGATTCCGAATTGCCGGGGAAAACCAGTCGAAGCTGCCGGCCTTATCACGGCATCCTGCTGCAATGGCTCGATGCAACGCTGCAATTTCGAGCTGATGCAATAACCTGCCGCTGGAATGGGACCCTCGGCGAGAGAGCGGATGAGTTGAATGCAAGAATCGGTGCGCCTGAAGTCTTTCGAACTCGTCGCGCGGGACATTGCCGGTGTGGATGTGCATCTGTTGCACGCGCTGACCACGTCTGTGGGCTGGCCGCATCGGCCCAAGGACTGGGACTTCTTGATCCGCGCTGGCAAGGGGCTGGCGGCCATCGACGGTATCGGCAGGGTCTTCGGCACCGCCATGTGGTTTCCGCACGGCGAGGACTTTGCCACCGTGGGGCTTGTCATCACTTCGCCGCGCACCCAGGCCCAGGGTGGCGGGCGCTGGCTGATGGATCATGTGCTTGAGCACTGCCGGGGGCGCGACCTGGCCCTCAACTCGACCCGCGCCGCGCACGGCCTCTACCTGTCACTCGGCTTTGTCGATGAGGCCTCGGTCCATATGCGCCAAGGCGAATTGGTCGCGGAGCTTCCGCCGCTTCCGCCTGTGAATGGCGAACTGAGCGCCCTCAGCGTGGACCGGCTCTCCGAAATTTTTCCCATAGACAGCCACGCCTTTGGCAGAAGCCGCGAAAGGCTCCTGACCCTGCTGTCAGGGAATGCGTCGATCTGCGTCCTGCGGCGCCGAGGCGAGATCGTCGGCTATTCGATGAAGCGCGATTTCGGACGCGGTTACGTCGTCGGTCCCGTCGCGGCGACCAATAGCGAGGATGCGCTGCATCTCACCGCCGTTCATCTTGAAACCCTCAAGGGCCAGTTTGTTCGCGTCGATACCCGTGAAGGCGACGGTCCCTATGTCGCCTTTCTCGAGCAATGCGGCCTCTCGATTGCCGAGGTGGTGACCACCATGTCCAAGGGGCGTCGCTTCCTCCACCGCCGGAAGGACGAACCCTGGTTCTATGGCCTTGCCGGCCACGCCCTGAGCTGATGACGCGGCGCCATAGCCTTTTTGGGACTGGTCATGGACCGAATGATCGCACGCATTCTTCGCGGAGCCACTCCGCCAGCAAGCGTGCGCCCTGCCCCAGTTCACGCTCGCCCGCCTGGATGAGGCCGTAGTGGCTGCCATCGACATCGAATCCGGCTGGAGCCAGGAGGCGACCCCGCTCGACGTCATCGATCGCGAGCACGAGCGGGCTCAGGGCGACCCCTAACCCAGCCGATGCCGCCTCCACGCTGAGGAAATGGTGATCGTGGAAGCGCACGTCCTTGGGTCGCGGAACCGAGGGATGCGCGGACAGCCAGTGCGCCCAGGCATCGGGCCGGGTCTTTGCGCCCAGCGCGATGTAGTCCCCGGCCGCGAAGGCCGGGGCAAGCTCCGGTATCATCACCGGCCCCATCCTTTCCGCGAAGAGGCGCTGCACGCGCCAGGCCTCCGGCAGTGCAAAATCCAGCCGGCGAATGGCGAGATCGATCCGGTCGCGCCGGAACTCGACCGCGCCGCCGCCGACCGAGAGGTGCAGGGCAATCTCAGGGTGCGTGCTCTGGAAGCCCGCCAACCGCGGGATCAACCAGCGCATGGCTACCGATGGTTCACAGGACAGAACCAGGGCATTGTCGCGAGTATCGGCAGCGCGCAGGTTCTCGATCGTCGTCGAGAGCTCCGCAAAGAAGCGGCTCAGAGTCAGGTTGAGCGTCTCGCCGGCCGCCGTGAGCCGCAGCCCCCGGCCTGCCTTCTCGAACAGCCTCAACCCGACATCCTCGGACAGTTTGGTGATCCGGCGGCTCACAGCACCGTGGGTCAGGGCGAGCTCGTCGGCGGCCAATCGCACCGAGCCCAACCGAGCGGCGGCATGGAAGGCGCGCAAGTCGTCAAGGGATGGGATTTCGGAACGTCTCATTGGTGATTTTCTATCACCGATCTTGGCGAGAAACTATCGCTTTTCAGCGCATCATTCGCGTTCATAATTGAACCATGGGAACCAATATTGAACATCGGATCGGCATCCTGGCTGACGACCTGACCAGCGCTGCGGACGGTGCTGCTCCCTTTGTGGCGCAGGGCCTACGCGCAATGGTCGGCCGTTCTACCGTCCCTTCGAGCGATAGCGCGGTCCTGGCGGTCGACAGTGGATCGCGATCCATGTCCCCGTCGGAAGCGACCGCGCATGTCGCTCGTCTAACCGGCCAGATGGCGTCGCGCGATATTCTCTACAAGACCGTGGATTCGACGCTTCGCGGGCATGTGCGCGTAGAGCTCGAGGCGGCGTTCAAAGCCAGCGGCCGCAAGATGCTGGTGTTCGCGCCGGCATTTCCGGCGGCCGGACGCACCACCGTTGGCGGCATTCAGCTGGTTGATGGCGTCCCCGTCTCGGAAAGTGCCTATGGCCTCGATCCGGTTCATCCCGCTCGGCATTCGCGGCTGGCCGACCTCGTGCCCTCCAGCATCGGGAGCGTGGTCATCCTCGACGCCACGACCCAGGAGGAGTTGGACGCCCAGATCTCGGCGCTGCCCGAGCCCGGCTCAATTCTCTGGGTCGGCTCTCCGGGCATGGCAACGGCGCTCGCCAGACGGTTTGCCCCCGCCACGCAACCACACCTACCCGCCGCGCCGGCAGGGGGCGACATCCTGGTCGCGATCGGCAGCGCCAATCCCCGCAGCCATCGACAGGCGGACGCTATATCCGCGGAACCTGGCGTTACTCTACTGCGCGCGCCTCTGGACCGGGCCGACGACCCCGCCGCTGTCCTGGACCGGATTGCCCGAGACGCCACCGATCTCTTGCGTGGCGACGGCTTCGGCGCGGTGATCGCTACAGGCGGCGACACGATGGAAGCGATCCTCGACCGCCTCGGGATAAGCGCGTTCGAAATCCTGCGGGAAATCGAGCCGGGATTTCCCCTCTGCCATGCCGCACTGGACCATGGCCGTCACCTGCTGCTGGCCATGAAGGCGGGCGGCTTCGGGGATGATCAGACGCTTGCCCGTGCCATAGCGCAGATACGCTCCGAAGAACCAGTACAGGTGTCGCCATGACGGATATCGCCCCCCTCGCCATCACCATGGGCGATGCCTCGGGTATCGGCCCGGAAATCGTGGCCAAGACGCTTGCCCAGAGTGGCGTACGAGGCATCGTCTTCGGCAGCCACGTGGTCATGGAGGACATTGTTCGTCGCCTCGGGCTCGGGCTGGCCGTCAGGCGCATCACCACGCCAAGCGCGGCGCGGTTCGAAGGTGGCGCGATCGACCTCATCGAAACCACGGAAATCGAGGTGCCGCCGGCCCTCGGGGTGGTCAGCGCCATTTCCGGGCAAGCTGCCTTCGACACGATCGTCGCCGCGGTCGCCGCCGCCAAGGCCGGCGCGGTCAGCGGCGTTGTCACCGCCCCGATCAACAAGGAAGCCATGGCAAGCGCGGGCATCGCTTATCCCGGCCACACCGAAATCCTGGCCGAATATGGCGGTGCCGAGCGGGTAGCGATGATGCTGGCCAACAACGATATCCGCACTGTGCTGGTCACGATTCACACCTCGCTGCGCAAGGCAATCGACCAGGCGGACTTCAACGCGCAGATGGCGGCCATCCGGCTGGCGCATGAAGGTGGGCAAGCCCTTGGCATCGCACATCCCCGCGTGGCCGTCGCCGGTCTCAATCCGCATGCCGGCGAGGGCGGTCTGTTCGGCGACGAAGAGATCCGCATCATCCGGCCAGCGGTGGAAGCGGCGCGAGCCGAGGGGATCGACGCCAGCGGGCCCTGGCCCGGCGACACTGTGTATATGCAGGCCCGCATGGGCCGTTTCGATATCGTGGTGGCGCAGTATCACGATCAGGGCCTGATCCCGGTCAAATATCTTGGCCTCGATGAGGGCGTGAACATCACGCTCGGGCTGCCCTTCGTGCGTACCAGCCCAGACCACGGGACCGCTTTCGATATCGCCGGCAAGGGCATCGCCGATCCGTCCAGTCTGCAAACAGCAATTGCCTATGCCCGGCGGCTTGTTGCCGCGCGGGCCGAAGCCCGCGAACTCGAAAGGATAGCCTGATGGGACTACGCTTCATCTTCATGCTGACGCGAAACGACCGCACGGTCGCGGACGCATCAGTGCAACTGCAGACCGCGCTCGCGCTGGGCGTCCGCCATATCGGCTTCAAGGATATCGGCCTGCCGATCGAGCAGTTGAAGGCGCTCAACTCGGCCATCAAGAAGGGTGGCGCCACATCATATCTCGAGGTCGTATCGCTGGACCGCGAGAGCGAGATCGTTTCGGCCCGCGCGGCAACCGAAATCGGGGTGGACATTCTGCTTGGCGGCACCCGCGTCGATGACGTGCTACCGGTGATCGCCGGCACGGACATCCGGTATTGTCCCTTCCCGGGCCGCATCACCGGCCACCCCAGCGTGCTCGAGGGCACCATCGAGGAGATCGTTGAGAGTGCCCGAGCGCTTGCAGCCCGCGACGGCGTGCATGGTCTGGACCTTCTGGCCTATCGCTCCAAGCAAGACGTGCCGGCTCTGATGAAGGCAGTCTGTGCGGCCGTATCCAAGCCTGTCTATGTTGCCGGGTCCATCGCCAGCCCTGAGCGCATTGGCGTGGTCAAGGACGCTGGAGCCGCCGGCTTCACCATCGGCACCGCAGCCCTCGACGGCCAATACCCAGCGCCCGCCAAGGACGTGTCGAGCCAGTTAGCGGCCATCCTGTGCGACGTTGCCACCCTCAACAAACATGTTTCGCCCTTCCACAAGACGAACTTGGCCAATGCGTTTGCCCATGTTCCCGATACCCGTTCGCCCACGGTCGAAGGACAGGTCAACAACATGCAGGTCAAGCTCGCCAAATTCGCTGGTCAACAAGCCTGGCACTTCCGCCCGCAGATCGATGAGTTGATCCTGGTGCACAAAGGGCGCCTGCTCGTGAAGTTCCGCGATCGCGAGGAGGTCGTGGAAGCCGGCGAATTCATCGTCGTGCCGCACGGCGTTGAACACTGCCCTGTCGCGCTCAGCGACACGTGCGAAGTGATGCTGATCGAGCCGGGCAACACGGCGAATACCGGCCCGGCAAAGGATGCGCGCAAGGTGACCCAGCTCGATCGCGTTTAAGACGAGCGACACGCCGCCATCGGTGGCGTCCTCTACCTTGACCCACGACCATGCAGTCCGCATGCGGTGGGTAACCCATCTCGACATCGACCGTGCCGCCGTCGACGAAGCAATCGTGGCGGTTCGCGAAGTAGCTGAAGGCCAGAGATAGAGGAAGACCGGGCTCTTTGCGCCCGGTCGATTTGTCAGTCGAGGCCGCCGATGTGGAAGCTCTTGGTTTCGAGGTATTCTTCGATGCCGGCCTGGCCACCCTCGCGGCCGATGCCGGATTGCTTGACGCCGCCGAAGGGCGCCACCTCCATCGAAATGACGCCTGTGTTGAGACCGACCATGCCGAACTCCAGCGCCTCTCCGACGCGCCAGGCCCGCTTGAGCCCCTGCGTGTAGAAATAGGCGGCAAGCCCATAGGGCGTGCCATTGGCAATCGCGATCGCCTCCGCTTCGGTATCGAAGCGGAAAAGCGGCGCGACGGGGCCGAAGGTCTCCTCATTGGCCAACAGCATGTCAGTACTGGCGTTGGCGAGGACAACCGGAGCGGCATAGTGCTCGCCCTCGGGCAGTGCGGGTCGCGTCCCCAGTATGCTTGCGCCCTTGGCCAGCGCGTCTTCGATGTGCCGTTCGATCTTGTCGATAGCGGCCCGGTTGATCATCGGGCCAATTTGCGTACCACTCTCGACGCCTGGGCCAACCTTGAGGGCAGAGACTCGGGCCGCGAGCCGCTCCGCAAAGGCATCGTAGACGCCGCTTTGCACCAAGATGCGGTTGGCACAGACGCAGGTCTGGCCGCCATTGCGGAACTTGGAGGCCATGACACCATCCACCGCCATGTCGATGTCGGCATCGTCGAAGACGATGAACGGGGCGTTCCCGCCCAGCTCCAGGCTGAGCCTCTTGATGCTGTCGGCCGATTGACGCATCAGCAAGGCACCCACGCGGGTCGAGCCGGTGAAGGAGATCTTGCGCACTGCCGTGTTGTCGGTCAATTCGGCGCCGATCTCGGCCGGCAGACCGGTGACGACATTGACGACGCCGTTGGGGACACCGGCGCGCTGCGCCAGAACGGCCAGCGCCAGGGCCGAATAGGGCGTGAATTCGGATGGCTTGATCACAGTGGTACACCCGGCAGCGATGGCGGGAGCGACCTTGCGGGTGATCATGGCGGCGGGGAAGTTCCATGGCGTGATGATGCCGGCGACGCCCACTGGCTCCTTGAGCACCAGGATGCGCCGGTCCGATTGCGCCGCTGGGATGGTCGTGCCGCCGATGCGTCGGGCTTCCTCGGCATACCACTTGACGAAGGAGGCGGTGTAGACGATTTCGCCCCGCGCTTCGGCCAATGGCTTGCCCTGCTCCATGGTCATGATGCGAGCGAGGTCTTCCTGGTGGGCCAGGATAAGATCGTACCATTTCTCGAGCATGGCCGCGCGGGCCGCATGGGTGGTGCGCCGAAAGCCGGAAAATGCCCTTTCGGCAGCTTCGATGGCGCGCCGGGTCTCATCGCGGCCAAGATCGGGAATTGTGCCAATGACCCCACCGCTGGCGGGATCGACCACGTCGACGGTCTTGCCGGAGGCGGCGTCGATCCAGTTGCCATCGATCAGGGCCTGCTGGCGGAACAGGTCAGGGTCGGTAAGTGCGGTCATTTCGTGCTCCATGTCAGTGCAGGGCCGTCAGGACGGCGCGGGTGATTTCATCGGTCTTGTGCTGGCCGGGGACCGTGCCTATCCCCCGCGCGGTCACGGCTTCTATGGCTTGCAGGATGCGGGCGGCGGCATCGGCTTGGCCCAGGTGGTCGAGCATCATCGAAGCAGACCACATTGCAGCAATGGGATTGGCGATGCCGAGGTCAGCGATGTCTGGCGCCGAGCCGTGCACCGGCTCGAACATCGATGGGGTGCTGCGGTCCGGATTGAGATTTGCGGATGCGGCAAAGCCGAGCCCACCCTGGATTGCTGCACCAAGGTCCGTCAGCACGTCGCCGAACAGGTTCGACGCGACCACCACGTCCAGCGTTTCCGGGGCCATGACCATGCGGGCGGCCATGGCGTCGATGTGATAGCTGGTCACTTCGACATCGCCGTATTCGCGCGCCAGTTCGTGGGTCACTTCATCCCAGAACACCATCGAGTGCCGCTGGGCATTCGACTTGGTGACGGAGGCCAGCTTGCCGCGCCTATGGCGGGCCTGCTCGAAGCCGAAGCGCAGGATGCGCTCGACACCCTTGCGGGTGAAGATGGCGGTTTCGATTGCGACCTCGTCCTGGGTGCCCTGATGCACACGGCCGCCGGCACCCGAATATTCGCCCTCGGTGTTCTCGCGCACGCAAAGGATGTCGAAACCGGATTTCCGCAGCGGCCCCTCTACGCCCGGCAGCAGCCGGTGGGGTCGGACATTGGCGTATTGCCGGAAGGCCTTGCGGATAGGCAGAAGCAGCCCATGCAGCGAAACGGAGTCGGGAACCTTGCTGGGCCAACCAACAGCACCGAGCAGGATGGCGTCGTGCCCGCGCAAAACCTCGATGCCATCCGCCGGCATCATGGCGCCGGTTTCGAGGTAAAGGTCGCAGGACCACGGCAGGCGCGTGTCCTGGACCGTGAAGTCCGCGCCGCGCGCGACAGCCTCGACCACCCGCCAGGCCGCTTCCGTCACGGCCGGCCCGATCCCGTCGCCGGGAATAAGCGCAATGGAATATTCCTTCATGTCTCCCCCACTGGGCGTTCCGGTGTGCTGAGCTCGCAATTTGCTCTTGAGCTTGCAGCGGGACCGTCTCTCGTTATCATCGACTGCGAGCGCGGCAGATTTCGCCGAAAGCACCCGCGCCGGCGGCATATCGCTGCGAGTTTTGCCGTCCAGTAGGGTGGCCATGCGCCGTATCAACCAGCCCACCGGGTTACCGATCGGACGGGCGCTGTCGGTCATCGCGATGGGATGACGCGACGACGGCACGGCCATCCCCGGCTGCAACCTCGACACAAACGGTGGTTGGTGGCGCCCTATCTCGGCAGCTACATCGCCGCGCGGATATCGGGGTCGGCCAATGTCAGATCGAGAACCGTGCGGGTCCGTTCGACAATGGCGTCGATGTCCGCTTCCGTGCAGCAGAGCGGTGGTGCAAAACCCAGCACGCCCTGCGCAAAGGCGCGAATGATGAGGCCATTGTCCCAGGCGCGATCGAATATTCGCCGGCCGGGCTCGGCCGCGGCGGGCAACGGCGTCTTCGCTTCCTTGTCGGTCACGAGCTCCACGGCCGCCAGCATGCCTCGGCCACGCACGTCGCCCACCAAGGGATGGTCACGCAGGCTGTTGAGCCCATCCTGCAATCTTGCTCCCATGGCCCGGCCGTTCTCGAGCAGGCCGCCTTCCTCATAAAGCCGCAGCACTTCGAGGCCAACGGCGGCGCTGACCGGATGGGCCGAATAGGTGAAGCCATGACCCACCAGTGAGGCACCGGCGCCATCGGCAATGGTCTGGTAGACATGCTCGGTCAGGAACACCGCCCCCATCGGCGCGTAGCCGGAGGTCAGGCCCTTCGCCACGGTCATCAGGTCCGGCACGATGTCGTCCTCCGAGCAAGCAAAGAGCGGGCCGGTGCGTCCAAAGCCCGTGATCACCTCGTCGGCGACGAAGAGGATGCCGAGGTCGCGGCAGGTGTCGCGCATCGCCTTCATCCAGCCGGGCGGTGGCACGATCACGCCGCCCGATCCCTGGATTGGCTCGGCAAAGAATGCTGCGACCCGGTCGTGCCCGATTTCGGTGACCTTGGATTTGAGCGCGGCCACCGAGGCAGCGACGATGTCGGCGTCCGATGTTGCTCTGTTGCGATAGGGATAATGCGAGGCAATCTTGTGCTGCCAGGGGAACGGCAAACCAAAGCCCTGGTGGAACACCGGCAGGGCCGTCAGCCCCGCGCCGACCGTGGTCGAGCCATGGTAACCCTGCTCCAGCGAGATGAACTGGTCGCGCTGCGGTTCGCCCTTGGCACCGAAATAGTAGCGGATGAACCGTACCGCCGAGTCGACGGCGTCCGAGCCACCCAGGGTGAAATACACATGGTTGAGGTCACCGGGCGTGCGATCGACCAATTCAGCCGCCAGGCGCGCCGCAGGTTCGCTGCCCAGCCCGAAATAGCCGGTCGCATAGGGCAACTCCCGCATTTGTTTGCTGGCCGCTTCCACGATGCTCTCGTGGCCATATCCGGCATTGACGCACCACAGCCCCGAAAAGCCGTCCACCAACTGGCGGCCTGCGGCGTCAGTCACCCAGGCCCCCTTGCCAGACTGCAGCAGGCGGACGCCCGCCTTTTCGTGGCCGCGCCAAGAGGCGACGGGATGAATGAGATGGGCCCGGTCAAGTTCAACGATTGAATTGGCGTGCATGTGTGAGATCCTTGTTTATCCAAAGGCCTGGCTGGCCAGGGCAAAGGTCCGCGGGCGCTGTGACTGCTGGGCGCCGCTGTTGCCACGCGACATGGCCACGCCGCCACCGACATGGGCGAAGCCCAGGCTCTCCAGCCAATGGGAGAGATCGCTGTCGCCGGGCACGTCGACACGCAGGAACTGGCCGTCCCTCGAGGCGGCAACAAACCGGATCAGTTGGCGGGCAAGTTCTTCGTCGGGCGCCACGACCGGCCCGATTACCTGGCCTCGGCCAAACGGCCGAACGGCGGCAAAGGCGACGATTGAGCCCGCCCGGCGCATGGCTGCGAACTGCCCCGTGCGGGCGATCTGCGTCAGCAGGGCTTGACGATCGCCGCCATATGCCAAGCCGTCCAGCGCGGTCAGCTCGGCTAGGCCGGCCGCGTCGGCCCACTCAATGCCGACAAGCGGCTGGCTGACCTCCACAAATCCCTGGTGCTGATAGATTTCCTGTGTGGCGCTGAAGCCGAGCTTCTCGTAGAGCGGCAAGCCGTCCTCGGTAGCAATGAGGCGGCAGGTCCGGTCACCCGCTAAAGCGAGCGCCGCGGCGGTCAGTCGCCGTCCCAGGCCGCGACCGCGCATTTGCCTATCGACAATGATCAGGTTGACGGTGGCGCTCCTCTCCCCAAACGAGGTCATCATCGCGGTACCGACAACGCGGTCTCCATCAAGTGCCACGACGCCGGAGCTGAGCGAGAGCGACAAGGCCCAATCCTCCCGACGGTGCGGCCAGCCTGCCGCATGCGACAGACTCAACGCACCATCCAGGTGGCGGGCTTCGAACGCGGTCAGTTCCAGGGTTTCAGTCTGCACTTTTCGAGCTTTCGAGCGGCTTCATGTGCTCCGACGCTATCGCTGGTCGCACGGAAGGCGGTGCTGGCTTTGCCGGAGCGCCGCGGCTCGTTCTGCCGAATGCGCAGCCGCCGCGGCACATTCTGCTTGCGGCTCCCCCATCACGCGAAAAGGGGGCGGACGGGCCGCCCCCCCCCTTCCCTGCCGGATTGCAGGCCGCCTGCCCAATTTCAGGCGCGCTTCAGGGCGGGCTCCAGGCCGACGGCCGCAGCGAGGCCGCCGATGTCCTTGATTTCGGTATATTCGTAGAACGGATTTGCGGGCTCGTGACCGCGATTGACCCAGACCTTGTTCTTGATCCCCAGATCATAGGCCGGCATCAGGTCGTAGCGGAAAGAAGAGGATACGTGGGTGATGTCTTCTGGGCCGCAGCCGAGCTTGTCGAGCATATACTCAAAACCCTTCATCAGCGGCTTGTAGGCGCCCACCTCTTCTGCAGTGATGACGGTGTGAAAGGGCGCACCGAGCTTTTCCACATTTGACATGATGAGGTTGTTCATCGAGTTCGACAGGATCACCAGCGGCATTTCTTTGGCCACCCTTGCAAGGCCCGCAGGAACGTCGGGGTGCGGGCCCCAAGTGTGAATTTCGTCGTAGATGCGTTGCGCGTCTTCTGGCCTGAAGTGGATGCCGATGCGCTTGCAGCTGCGTTCAACGGAGTTGTGCACCACGTCAGCTAAGGGCTTCCATGCGCCCAGGACCTCGTCCAGGCGATAGCCCCTGAAAGCCTCGACGAAGCTGTCCATCGCCTCGGCCGACAGGCGCTCGGCATATACACGCCGCGCCGCACCAGCCATGTCGAAATTGGTCAGGGTCCCGTAGCAGTCAAAGGTGATATACTTTGGCCTAAATTTGGTCATGGCGCGCGTTCCTTTCGATTTGTCGACCCAGACTGGCCGCTCTCTGCACGCTATAGTTGTTCGAACGGTGGAGCATAACTTCCCGAACGTTTGCCGCTCGAAGTGCAATGTACTGAATTTGCGGCCATTTTAGGCAGAATCTGTTCCGATCAGTCGCCCCGCAGGTTCCGCGGACAACCTCAGCGGCAGCCTCGCGCCACGGTTTCTCCGCTTTTTTTGTACAACAAACTTTATATGGTGCTCGCTGACTCCCGCGACGCAGACTTTTGGCTCGCCTTAACCCCCATCCCAACGCAAGCCCATACGCCCCCTCCCGCTGACAGACCCTGACAAGCGCTTGCCCAGCGCGGCGCTGGCGGCCGTAGCGCCAGGGAATGACGCCCGGAGTCGTCTGTTCGCTCACGACACCCCCACAAGTCGGCTTGAACCTACGCCAATATTGTTGTACAACTTTTTCGGAAATTTCGAACCGCGCCCTATTCGGCGACAGCTGCGGTGAGTGGATATGGGTTACCATCAACAGACCAAGTCAGCCCGAGCATCGGAGCTTTCCGAAGCCTGCCACCCTGTCGGGCCAACGGAGGCCGAAGTAATCGCGGGGGCTCTTTATAATATTGTTGGCACCGCGACGCGCTTCGACACAGAAAAGGACGACACGTTCCTCCTCGACTGCTCGGGCCGTGCAAAATACGTCATGAAAATCGCTCATCCTTCCGAGCGGCTGGACGAACTGGATTTCCAGGTCGCGCTCCTGCGCCACATCGGGGAGCGGGCTCCGGACCTGCCCATTCCCCGGGTGTATGGCGACCTCGACGGCGTTGATTTGCCCAAGGTCGTCACCGGCGCCGGCGAGCATCGTGTGGTGCGGCTCATTACGTTTCTCAGCGGCACACCGCTCGATCGGACGACCTCTACTGCCTCGCAGCGCGAACGCATTGGCGAGGTTCTGGCCAAACTGCGGCACGCGATGGCCGACTTTTCACACCCTGCAGACAGCCGGACGCTGGCATGGGACGTCACCCATCTGCTCGATCTCTCCGATCTGCTCGGTTTCATCCCCGCGGGGGAAAAACGCGCATGGACCGTTCGAGCACTGGAGCGATTTGCCGAGATCAAGCCGCGGCTCGACCTGTGCCGGCGGCAGGTGCTCCACAACGATTTCAATACGTCGAACCTGGTTGTTGATCAGGACAACCCAAATTTCCTGACGGGCGTCATCGATTTCGGCGATGCGGTACGCACGGCTATCGCCGTCGATGTCTCCACTGCATTGATGAACCAGATGCCCAAAACTTTCGGCGGCCGGCGTGACCTCTTCGCGGAACCTCGCGACGTGCTGCGCGGCTATCTCCGCCACGCCGCACTGACGGAGAATGAGCTCCACCTCATCCCCTTCCTGGCACAGGGCCGACTTGCAGTTCGCGCCCTGCTGACCTGCTGGCGTGCCGAACTCTTCCCTGAAAACAGCCGCTACATCCTGCGCAACACCGAAGCGGGCTGGGCTCACCTCGAGTGGTTCGACTCGATGTCGACCGCACAAGTATCAGACCTTCTAGTCGGAGAGGACCGGCAATGACCCAGCAAGCAACTTCCCTGCCCAAGGGCTACCGGGGCGACATGGCCAATGGCTTCGACCCTCAGGACGCGTCTCATCTCCCGGGTGAAGACGCGGCGCATGTGGCCCGACGGCAAAAGGTGCTGGGTCCCGCCTATCGGCTCTTCTACAGGTCACCGGTCGAGATTTCCCGCGCCAAGGGCGTCTTCCTCTATGACAAGCACGGCAACGAATACCTCGACGCCTACAACAACGTCGTCTCGCTGGGTCACTCCCATCCGCGTGTCGTCGAGGCGATCCAGAAGCAACTCGAGACCCTCTGCACCCATACACGCTACATGCAGGAGCCGCTGCTGGACTATGCCGAAGCCTTGATCGGCACCTTCGGTGGTGAACTCGGGCGGACCGGATGCGCGATGTTCACCTGCACGGGCTCCGAGGCCAACGATCTCGCCTTGCGTATCGCGCGCTACCACACCGGCAGAACCGGCGTCATTGTCACGGCCGAGGCCTATCACGGCAATAGCGGCGCGGTGGCGGCAATCTCGCCGTCGCTCGGCAAGAAATCGGCACTGGACCCTCACCTGCGAACTATCGCTGCCCCGGATTCCTACCGCCTGCCGGTGGACGAAATCGGTCGGCGGATGGCCGAGGATGTTGCCCTGCAGATTGCCGACCTTGAAAGGCATGGCAATGGCCTAGCCGCCTTCATCGCCGATTCCGTCTTCTCTTCCGATGGTCTCTATGTCGATCCGACGGACGTGCTGGCACCGGTGGCGGAAGTCGTTCGCAAGGCCGGAGGCCTGTTTGTCGCCGACGAGGTGCAATCGGGTTTCGGGCGCACCGGCAGCCATCTTTGGGGACACGCCCGCCACAAGGTCGATCCGGATATCGTCACCCTCGGCAAGCCCATGGGTAACGGCTATCCCGTGGCGGGCCTGGTGGTGCGGCCCGAGATCGTTGCCGAATTCGGCGCCAGTATGCGCTACTTCAACACGTTCGGCGGCAACTCCGTCGCCATCGCCGCTGCCCGGGCGGTGCTCGATACGATTCTCGAAGAGAACCTGATGGACAACGCCACCAGGGTCGGCAGTCAAATCCTCGACGGCCTCCGCGACCTGCAGAACAAACACGAATTTGTCGGTGATGTGCGGGGAGCGGGGCTCTACTTCGCCGTCGAACTCGTCAAGGACCGCGACAAGAAGGTTCCGGACATGGATCGTGCCCTTGCGGCCGTCAATGCCCTGCGCGACCAGCGCATTCTCATCTCCGCGACAGGAGCAGACGCCCATATTCTCAAGATAAGACCCCCGCTTGTCTTCACCTCGGCCAATGCCGGGCGCCTGCTGGAGGGTGTCGACAATGCGCTTCGGGCAGTGCAGACGTAGCAGTATCCTCGGCCGGCTGGGACCTGACTCAACGGCATGCGCAGTACCATCAACGAACAGGACCATGAAGCAAGTCCAGAATCTCGACGCCAACGCCGAAGCGGTGCCCCTTAGCGCCGTCGAAATCCTGGTGCAGGACTTGCGGCGGCGTATCCTGGCGGGAGAGTTCCTGCCGGGCGAGTTTCTCCGCGACGGCCGGATGTGCGAAGAGCATTCGACCTCGCGGCACACCTACCGCACCGCGGCCCAGGCGCTCGTGACCCAGGGCCTGCTGCGCCAGCTCCCCAATCGCGGCTTCATGCTACCCGAATTCGGGCCGGACGACATCGTCGACATCACGCGCGTACGCGGCGCCATAGAGGGCGAAGCCGTCCGTTTGATCGTGCTGATCGGGGTTGTTCCGCCCCCGGCGCTCGAGGCGGTCGCGATCATGCATGCCTCGACATTGTCGTCGGACAGGTCAGCGCTGGTTACCGCGGACCGCGACTTCCATCGCGCCATTGTCGCGGCGAGCGGGAGCCCCCGGCTGATGCGAACCTATGCAGCACTCGAAGGGGAGATCGAGCTTCTTCTCGTGCAGCGGCAGGATTTCTATGGCACGGCCGAGGAGATGGCGCTGGAACATGAGCGGCTTATCAGCAGCCTGAGGAGCCGCCACTATGAGACCGCGCGTGAGGCCTTTAGGGAGCACTGGGACGATCTCCAGATCAAGCTGCTCGATCAGCGCTGACACCGAGGAGACCTTGCTTTCAGCAATGCGTCAGATGGCGGCTATGTCCAGCTTCGAGCCGTCAACCAGGCGTGACAGGCGGAACGGCGCAGGATCGACGCTGGGCTTGTCGTTTACGACAAGCTCCGCGGCCAGATAGCCCAGCCCGGGGCCCAAACCGAAGCCGTGGCCCGAGCAGCCCGCCGCGAGGACCAGGCCTTCCACCGCATCCACCTTCGACACCACAGGCACAGCGTCCGGCGTGCAATCGACGAAGCCGCCCCAGGCACTGTCGATCTGTATGTCTCCCAGTTGCGGGAAGGTCTTGCGGACACTCTCCACCACCTGGCTGATCAGCCACTTCAAGGGCGGGGGATCGAGCACCCTGTTCTGCTCGAATATCCTATCGTCCGTGGCCAGCAGGGCCGACAGCGAATCCGGCCCCGACACGAAGGACTCGCCGATACCGAGCCTGACATTCTTCAGCCGGCGGAAGAATTGCGGCATGAACTCCCGGCTATAGCGGATGGCCCGGGGCGTAACTTCCAGGTTCGCCTTGCCGCTGATCGCCATAGTGTAGCTGCCGTCCAGCCGGCGGGTGATCGTGCAGTAGGGTGTGGAGATCGCCTCTCCGATATTGACCGTCGGGGTAGAGCGCAGCGCGGTCTGCCGGATGCTCGCCTGGGGGAAACTGATCCCGAGAGGCCCCAGGAACCGCGATGACCAGGCGCCAGCGGCGCACAGCACAGCGCTGGTCTTGATGTAACCCTTCTCTGTGTAAACGCCCGCGATCTTGCCATTGGCCAGGTCGAGTGCCCGCGCGGCGCAACCCTGGTGGATCGTGGCGCCTAGTGCTCTGGCGCCCTCGGCGATGGCTGGCGCCGCAAGCGCAGGTTCGGCCTTGCCGTCCCGTTCCGAATAGATGCCGCCGACCCATTTTTCCCGCGTTTCGGGGACACGCTTGGCTACCTCTGCCCGACTGAGCACCTGGGTCTCGACGTCGTACTCCCTGGCGAGTTCGCGCCAGCTTTCCCAGCCGGCGAGCACAGCCTCGTCGTGGGTCGCAAACACAAGACCGCAGCGTCGAAATCCAAGGTCTCGACCGATATCGTGCGTCAGCTCGTCCCACAGCCGCATGGAAAGAACCGAGAGCGGCAGTTCGCGCCGGTCGCGGTTCTGCTGGCGGCACCAACCCCAATTTCGGCTCGATTGTTCACAGGCGATGTGGCCCTTCTCGAGTAGAGCCACGGAGAGGCCGCGCTTCGCCAGGAAATAGGCAGCGGTGGAGCCAAGAATGCCGCCGCCGACGATGACGACATCGGCCTGGGCCGGGAGCCGTTCATCGCTGTGAATGCGTTCGACCCTGGGCGACATGTTCCAACAACCTCGGCTGCCAAGAATGCGGAAGCAAGTTCCGATTAGCCCTTCATCGCATCGTGAGCTCAAAAGAATCTGCCGAAATTATATGGCACTTGCCCTGATATGCCGTGACCTGATCGCTTAATCGATACGATCTGCTCCAGGTCCGAGCGCATCAGAAGCGCCGGCACCGTGCGCGATTGCCGAGCATGCGCGCTACTTCAGTCGACCGGCCGTCCTCGTGGCGACGTCAGCTATTGACGACCCGCTTCGGAAAAAGCTGCCGCTCCGTTTCCGGCACCTACCCTGCCCGGCTGCTTACTGAAAACTGCCCGTCTGTTTTGCGCCCCATTGCAGCCATTTGACCGCCCTTCTAGAGTTCCCAAGAGCAGACAGTCCGCTTAGCGAGCCTGGTCGTGGCAATAGGGTCGGACGGCGTCTGTCCGCCTTTGTTAATGGATAAGCGCGCAGTGTCAGGCGGCGCGGCTACCTACAATTGCCGGAGCGAGCCTACTCTATCTAGACAGTGCCGGGAGTATCGACTCGGCGCGGTTTCGCTCGCTCGCCAAGCTCCACACTTCGTCTGCAAGCAGGTTCGGTTCGACGACAGGGAAGGAATCCAGGACCATTCCAGCGGCCAAGGCCGCCGCCATTCCTGTGGAGTTGTCGATCATGGCTCCCACATGGAGCATCCCGGCAAAAACGCCATTGGGCCGGACTTCGTCATGCAGTGTCATGACATAGTTGCGGGTAGCCGCCATAGCGGGGCCGGGTCCGCTCATTCCAGCCACCGGAAAAACGCCCGATAGCCCATCGGCCACGATGAAGGCTCCATCGCCGCGCGAACGCATGCCTGGCATCAACGCGTGAGCCAACTCGATTGGTGCCGATGTCAGCAAGAGCGAAATTGACTGCAGATAGCTGGCTTTCAAGTCCACCGCCGGAACGAAGTAAGCAGTGCTCGAAATGGGAGAGAAGAGAGCAACATCGATCGTCCCGAGTTGTGCTTCGATTGCCTGCACGAGAGACGGGATGGCGGCAAGGTCGGTCAGGTCGGCGGGAAAGCAGTAGGCTTCAATCCCCTGCTCCGCCAGTTTGTCCCTGAGCAGATAGAGGCCGGTCGGACCGCGAGCGATCAGGGCGACCTTGTAGCCTTCCCGACCAAATCGGGCTGCAACGGATGCACCCAACCCCGTGCCAGCTCCGAATATTGCGATAGTCTTTTGGTCAGTCATCAGGACGCTCCGGTGGTGGTATGTTTTCCTGACCACCTATGTGTGCTATCGGGGTTGGTGCACAAGAACGTAGAAATTTATGGCCTGGTCAGATGCTTGTACCTACCCCTCCCCAACAGCCTGGCACCTTTCCCGCATGCCGGGAGGTGAACCAGATGCTCGCACGCATGGGCGACAAATGGACGATCATGACCATCACCATGCTGGTTCAGCAGCCCAGGCGGTTCAACGAGCTCAAACGCATGATCGGCGGCATTTCCCAGCAGATGCTGACGCGCACGCTGAGATCACTCGAGGGTGACGGGCTGGTCTCGCGAAAGGTGCATCCGAGTGTCCCGCCACAGGTTGAATATAGCCTGACCCCTTTGGGGCATTCGCTGGCGCTGCCGTTGATTGAGCTGTCGAACTGGGTTCTTGAAAATATGGGGGCGATTCAAAGCCATCGCGAGCAGGTCAGTGCTCCACCTCTAGGCAGCCGTTAGTCCCCGGCGATCATCGCCCGGCCGCCGCTGTTGCCTTCGCCGCTCAGCGTTGCGCCTTCAGAAAAAGGCGGACACCATCTCTGTTCTGGTCTATGCCGTCGCTTGGTGCCGGGTAGCCGGCGCTCGCAAACTGGTCCCGTATATGAAGCGCCAGCCCACGACATCCAGCCTTCTGCGCCGACTGAATCGATCGGCCGTGGTCGACGTGATCCGCACGGAAGGCGTGGCATCACCTTCGAGCCTGGCCGAGCGACTGAACATCAGCATTCCGACCGTTATGCGCGTGATCGAAGATCTGATTGCCGAAGATCTGGTGGCGTATGACGGGTTTGACGAGGCTAGTGCCCGGGGACGTCCTCGGGCACGCATCAAGTTCCGCGGCGCGTCGCACGCAATAATCGGCATTGAAGCGGGCAAGGGTGAATTCTACGGTGCGGTCGCAAACCTGGAAGGCGTCGTGCAGACTGAGATGCATGAAGCCGCCGATGACGATGGTGAGCGCAATCTCCAAAGAATCACCTCCCTTATCGAGCGGCTGATGGCGGTCCCCCGCCCGCCTGGCCAGACAATTCGTGGCATCGGCATCGGCGTTCCCTCGATCGTCAAGCAGCCCGTTGGCGAAGTGGTGCTCACGCTTGGCCTTGGATGGCGCGACTTTCCACTTCGGCAGTTGCTGAGCGAGAAATTCGACGTGCCGGTCTTTGTCGAGAACGGGCGCAACCTCGCCGCCGTGGGCGAATGGGGGTTCGGGGCCGGGCGTGGCGCCGACAGCGTCGTGAGCCTCTCGATCGGGCCTGGGGCCGGCGCGGGTGTCGTGATCGACGGCAAGCTCTATGGCGGGCATTCGCATGCGGCAGGCGAGCTCGGCTGGTATCTCGATGACCCCCTCCTCACCGGGCGGCCGTTCGAACATCTGGGCGACAAGCAATCGCTGCGCTTTTTCGGCATCCCCGAACAGGCGACCAAGATGCTCGAAGAGGCCAACACGCAGTATGCGGCGGGGAAGCTCACCTTGGCTGCCGTCACCGACCGGCAGGCGGGCAAAATCGCGCCAGTCGTGACCGAACTGCTCGACTATGCGACGATGGCGGTGGGCAGTGTTGCTGCCTTCATGAACCCCGAAATCATCGTGCTGGCGGGCCGCGTCGTCGGCGGCGGTGACCTGGTGCTCGATGTGCTGCGGCATCGCCTCAAGGGCAATGTGTACGACCCCCCGCGCCTCGTGATAGGCGCGCTGGGGCACCGCGACATCGTGCTTGGCGCGGTGCGCCTGGTGCTCGATGCCACGACGCTCAACCCTGCCGACAGCCTCGTGATAGCTCACTAAGGGCCAATCGATCGCGATTGACAGCGTCTCAATCTCGGTATTAAGTTTCTAACTGAAAGAAAAAATGCGCCCTGCATCGTGTGGGAGCGTATCTTTCGAGGGAGGACTTCAATGGCGAAGATTTTCAATCCGCTGGGGCGGACGATGCAGCGTCGTGACTTCTTGAAGGTTGCGGGTGCGAGCGTTGCGGTAGCGGCCCTGCCGGCCGCGGTCCGTGGCGCCGATCCAGTCAAGATCGTTCTGTGGTCGTGGGTGCCTGATCTCCAGCTTCAGGTCGACATGTTCAACGCCGCGCATCCGGGCATCCAGGTCGAACTCGTCAATGCCGGCCAGGGCGACCCGGAATATCAGGCGGTCCGTGCGGGCCTGCAGGCGGGCAGCGGCCTGCCCGACGTCGTCCAAATCGAATTCCAGCACCTCGAGAGCTTCCGCCAGTTGGACGCCTTCGCCGACATCGGCCAGTGGGCAAACCCGCACAAGGCGGAGTTCCCAGAAGGCACGTGGAGCCAGCTCGGCCAGGGCGGTGTGATCAACGCCATGCCACAGGATACCGGTCCGATGGCGATGCTCTATCGCAAAGACATCTTCGACAAGCAGGGCATCACGCCGCCGACCACCTGGGCCGAGTTTGCCGATGCGGCCGAGAATATCCACGCGGCAGATGAGAATGTGTTCATCACCGACGCGCTGTTCAGCTCAGGCGACTGGGTCAATGCGCTGCTGTGGCCGATGGGCTGGAAGCCGGTCAGCCGCGATGGCGACAAGCTCGTGATCAACATCAACGACCAGATTTCCAAGGATTTCGCCACCTATTGGCAGGAGCTCATTACCGCCGGTGTCATCGAGACCAAGCCGGGTTTCAACAACGAGTGGTACACTGGCCTCGACTCGGGCCGCTATGCCACCTGGCTCACTGCGGGCTGGGGGCCGGTGTTCCTGACCTCGTTCGCCAAGACCAGCGCGGGCCAGTGGCGTGCCGCCGATCTGCCGCAGTGGGACGCGAGCAAGTTCGCGACCGGCGCCTGGGGCGGCTCATCACTGGCCGTGCTGAAAGCGACCCAGCATCTGCCTGAGGCCGCCGAAGTCGCGATCTGGCTGTGCAGGGATCCCGAAGCCACAAAGCTCTACACCACCAAGCAGTTCTTCTTCCCCACCACCAACGCGCTGCTCTCAAGCCCGGAATGGGCGGGCAACAAGATGGATTTCTACGGCGGCCAGGCGGTGAACGAGGTGTTCGCCAAATCGTCGAATGCCGTGGTGCCGTTTGAGTGGAGCCCGTTCCAGAGCTTCCTCTACCAGTCGATGTCCGATGAATTCGGCGCCTCGATCGGTGGCAGCGGCACGCTGTCGGATGCGTTCGACCGCATCCAGGATGCCGTGGTCGCCTACGCGCAGGAACAAGGCTTCACCGTAGCCTAACTTCCCGGGCCACGGCCGGGCGCGCTTGATCGGCGCGCCCGATCTCTTCATCTTGCCGGGGGACCATGGCAATGTCGAATACGCCAGCCGCCACGACGCGCCCAGCGCGATCGGGCGGTTTTACGTCACGAAAGCTTGCGCCCTATCTGTTCCTGGCGCCTTTCTTGTTGCTGTTTATCGCCTTCATCGTCGCGCCGCTGGCCTATGCGTTTTATATGAGCCTCTTCCGCGATACGCTGGTCGGCGGACGGCAATTCGCGGGAGCCGCGAGCTACATCAAGGTCACGGGCGACGCCAAGTTCTGGGGCGGCGTGTCGAACCTTGTTCTGTTCGGCATCGTGCAGGTGCCGATCATGCTGGGCATGGCGCTGTTGTTCGCCATCGTGCTCGACCGTGGCCAGGTCTATGCCAAGGGCGTCTTCCGGCTCGGTTTCTTCCTCCCCTACGCCGTGCCGAGCGTGATTGCGACGATCATCTGGGGCTATCTCTACGGCCCCACCTTCGGTCCGTTCACGCAGATGGCCAACGCGCTCAACCTGCCGCCGCCGGACTTCCTGTCGCCGGGCGCCATGATCTTCTCGTTGGCAAATATCGCGACGTGGGAATATGTCGGCTACAATATGGTGATCTATTACGCCGCCCTGAAGGCGATCCCCTCGGATCTCGCGGAGGCCTCGCGGATCGACGGCGCGACGCCCTGGCAATTTGCGCGTCTGATCCAGCTGCCGCTGCTATGGCCGGCGATCCTGCTCACCATCATCTTTTCGATCAATGGCACACTGCAGCTGTTCAATGAGCCGTTCTTGATGCGCGCGCTCGCCAGAAACACCATCAATTCGAGCTACACGCCGAACCTCTATGCCTATTCGCTGGCAACGCAGAACCAGCAGTATGGCTATGCGGCCGCGGTCTCGTTCGTGCTTGGCATCGTGATCGCCGGTGCCTCCTACATCTTCACCTTGATCACCAACCGCCGTCGGCCGGAGCAACGATGACCGCGACCACCGACATTGCCACATTCGAAGCTGCCGGGCGCCTGCCGGGCGAACGGCGGCACTCGCGGATCATGCTCACGCTGCTGCTGTCGCTGTTCCTCGTCTACAGCCTCGCGCCGTTGGTCTATCTGGTCCTATCGGCAACCAAGACGAACGGCGACCTGTTCGCCACGTTCGGCTTCGGCTTCGGCACCGAGTTCAACCTCTGGCAGAATCTGGTCGATCTGTTCTCGCGCGACAATGGCATGTTCCTGCGTTGGATGGTCAACAGCGTGCTCTACTCGACCATTTCGGGGGCAGGTGCGGCGCTGCTGGCAACAGCGGCGGGCTACGCGTTCGCGAAGTTCAAGTTCCGCGGCCGAAATCTGACCTTTGGGCTCGTGCTGGGCGCGGTGTTTGTCCCGCAGACGGCCCTAGTGGTTCCTATCTTCCTGCTGCTGGCGCTTTCGGGTCTCAGCGACAATCCCCTGGGCGTGATCCTGCCCTCGATGATCTCGCCGATCGGTGTTTATCTGATGCGCGTCTATATCGAACAGGGCGTCGATGACGAACTGCTCGACGCCGCGCGTATCGATGGCGCCGGCGAGTTCATGATCTTCCGCGCCATCGTGCTGCGGCTGGTGGTGCCGGGCATGGTGACCGTGGCGCTGCTCTCGTTCGTCGGGACCTGGAACAACTACTTCCTGCCGCTGATCGTGCTGCGCTCGCAGGAGTATCAGCCGATCACGGTGGGCCTTGCGACCTGGTATCAGCTCGCGCAGCAGGGCGGTGGCGGCGGACAGGTGCTGTTCTCGATCGTCATCACCGGCGCGCTGGTCAGCATCATCCCGGTCATCGTGGTGTTCCTGCTGCTGCAGCGGTTCTGGCAGGGCGGCCTCACCGCCGGCGCCATCAAATAGACTATCGCCTGGAGTTTTCCGACTATGACGACTGCCTCGAAATCCGCGCCGTTCTCTGTCTGGCGGCCGATCGCGACCGACACTTTCCTCGTCGGTGCCCCACATTATCCGGAGCATATCAATGAGAGCTATTGGCAGCGCGACGCCGACCGCATGGCAGCCGCGGGCTTCAACGCGGTGCGACTTGCGGAATTCGCCTGGCACATTCTAGAGCCGCATGAGGGGACGTTCGACTTCGATTTGTTCGACCGGGCCATAGATGTGCTGGGCAAAGCCGGCATCAAGACCATCATGTGCACGCCGACGGCGACGCCGCCGCGCTGGCTGACGGCGCGTTATCCCGAAGTGTTGCGCGTCGATGCCAATGGCCGCGCCATGAGCCATGGCTCGCGCCAGCACGCCAATCTTGCGAGCGGAGTGTTCCGCGAGCATTCGAAGCGCATCACTAAGGCGATGGCCGAGCATTATCGCGGCAATTCGCACATCATCGGCTGGCAGACGGACA
>NZ_CAMLHM010000009.1 GCF_946479885.1 uncultured Devosia sp. | reverse complement strand
CCGTGTAAGCGGATTTGTCACCCTGTGGCATGATCGCACTCCTTGATGGAACGAGACCCGCGCGGGCGGGATAAGGGCTCGGCTGCCATTGCGTTGGCCGGGAAGGGAAACCGGAAAAACCGACCCGTTCCCTCTGCCGCCGCGTCCGGTTGACGCGCGCAGGTCTCTCAGGAACCAATCGCTGAGGCCGGGGTATGGTTCCTTCCCTGCCACGCTCAGAGCGTGGGCGCCCCTCCCCCTTGAGGGGAGGGGCGGGGGTGGGGGTCTGTCGGTGGCCGCCAAACGACCCCCACCCTCATTCCCTCCCCACAAGGGGGAGGGAGGCGCAAACGTCCCGGTCAATGGTCTTTGCGCATCGGTTTGCTCAGAAACGGCGAACCGCGGCGGACGAAGCGCCATGGCGTTTCTACCCCCTTGGTGATGCCGATGCGCGGGCCGGTGGCGATGTCGTGGCTGGCCTCGGCCGGCAGCAGCGCAAACGGGGCAGCATCGAGCGGCAGGCCATTGTGATCGATGGTCACAGCAAGCGCCTGGCACAGCTTGCCGGGCCCTGAACAGAGCTGGCGCTCCGGCATGCCGCCGCGCCGCTCCTGCATCGGCACCACGCCATGCAGCGGCTCAAGCGCGCGAACGAGCACGGCGCTACCGGGTTGGCAGACGAAGTTGAGGCACCAGTGAATGCCGTAGATCTTGTAGACATAGGCGTGGCCGGGCGGTCCGAACATGGCCGCATTGCGCGGCGTCGGTCCCCTGAAGCTGTGCGAGGCCGGATCGTTCTGGTCATAGGCCTCCACCTCGACCAGCGGGCCGCCGACACCATCGACCAGCAGGGTCACCCCGATCAGGTCACGGGCGACCTCGGGCGCTGGGCGGTCGAAGAAGGTGGGTGGAATCATCAAGCAAGAATACCCCCACCTAGCCTCCCCCTGAAAAGGGGGAGGAACAGATCCAGTGTTTGGCGCGATCGAGGTCATGCACAGGACGGATTCCTCCCCCTTTTCAGGGGGAGGTTAGGTGGGGGTACTCTTGGTGCCCCACCCACCGGCTGTCACCTCGGGCTTGGAGAGTCGCGGTGAAAGAAGACGCTTCTCAATCCACCCGGCCGCGGGCTGCCACGTCGACCGTCTCCACCACGCTGCCCTCCGAAATCAGCGTCACCCTGTCGAACAGGTTGCTGACCACGCAGGCATGGTTGGGGATGATGCGCAGCTTTTCGCCGATGACAGGCTTTGCCGCGCAGGCCGAGAGATCGATCGTGCCATGCTCCTCGCTGAGCCCGACAATGACAGCCTCCGGATAGGCCTCGATCAGCCCGAAGCCGGTCATGCCGAGCAGGTCGCTGGTCAGGCTCTTGGAACCGGCATCGATGATGGCCCGGTCCTCGGTGGGGCGGCTGACGACGGTCGCCAGCACGGTCAGGGCGCAGTCGTCAAATGTGCCGACGCCTTTGGCGACCTGGTAGCGGTCCATATAGATATAGGTGCCGGGACGATGCTCGGTGGCGGCCGACACTTCATGGGCGCGCCAGAGGTCGGGCGTGCCGCCATTGGAGATGATGGCGGGCGGCAGGCCGCCGGCAGCGAGCGCGATCTTTGCCGCCGCCAGCCAGGCCGAATTGGCCTCGACCTGCCCGGCGGCGGGATAGGTCATCAGCCCGCCGAATTGGAGCCCGGGCGAGTTGGCGATCTTCTCGGCCAAAGCGAGCGCAGCGGCCGGCGTCTGCACCCCGCAGCGGCCCATGCCGGTATCGCATTCGACCAGCACCGTCAGCGGCGTGGCGGACCCGGCAAAGGTGCGCGACAGTCCCTCGACCGTCTCGGTACTATCCGCCGTGACCGTGATGTGGACGCGGCCATGCAGGGCCTTGAGCCGCGCCAGCTTGGCGGCGCCGATGATGTTATAGGGCAGGAAGATTTCCCTGATGCCGGCATCGGCCATCACCTCGGCCTCGCCCAGCTTCTGCACGGTAATGCCCACGGCACCCATTTCGATGGCGCGTTTGGCAAAGCGCGGCAGCTTGTGGGTCTTGATATGCGGGCGGAGCTTGATTCCATGCTGGTCGGCATAGTCCTGCGTGCGCTGCAGGTTGGCCTCGACGCGATCGAGATCAACAAGCACGGCGGGCGTATCGAGTTCCATGATATCGGTCATTTGCCCCTCAGGACGTCATCGACGAAACGCAGATTGCCTGCGGTCAGGCCGGCATCGACAGGCAGTACCGTGCCGGTAATGCCCGACGCCGCATCGGAACTATAGAACAGCGCCGCATTGGCGACCTCTACGGGCAAAACCATACGCCCGAGCGGGTAATGCGGCAGCACATTGTCGAGCAGAGTGGGGTCGGCGGCAAGCCGGTGGTCCCAGGCCGGGGTGCGCACCGAGCCGGGGCAGATCACATTGGCCCGCACGCCCTGCCCACCGCGTTCGACGGCGATGGCCTTGGCATAGGCGATGAGGCCCGCCTTGGCCGCCGAATAGGCCGGATTGCCGAAATGGGCCAGGGCGTTGACCGAGGAGATAAAGACCAGGCTCCCCCTGCCCCGCTCGGACATGGCCGATACGATCGGGTCGGTCATGGCATAGGCGCCGTTGAGGTTGATGGCGAGTTCGGCGGCCCAGACATCGTCATCGACCTGGCCCAGATGCTCGGCCCGGGTGAAGCCGGCATTGGACACCACGGCATCGGGCGTGCCGTGCTCGGACAGGTAGCGCGCGATTGCAGCGCGCGTCGCCTTGGGGTCGGCCTGGTCGAACAACACGGTGCCCGCGAGGTCCAGTCCCGCCAGCATGCCGGCGTCGCGGTCGGCCCCGATCACGCTGGCGCCGGCCTCGCGAAACACCTCGACCAGCGATTGGCCAATACCACCGCCCGCGCCTGATATCAGCACGGTCTTGCCGTCGAGCCGGAAGGGGGAGGTCATGCGGGGTCCTTATAGGCCACGCATTCGATCTCGACCTTGCAGTCCACCATCATGTGGCTCTGCACCGCCGCGCGCGCCGGGGGATTGTCCCCGAAATAGCTTTTATAGACGGCGTTGAAGCTCCAGAAGTCCCTGGGATCGTCGAGCCAGACGCCGCAGCGGACGACGTGTTCGAGGCCGTAGCCGGCTTCTTCGAGGATGGCGACGAGGTTCTTGATCGTCAGGTGGGTCTGTTCGACAATGCCAACCCCTTGAATTTCGCCATCTTTCATCGCCACCTGGCCGGAAACGAAGAGGAAACCGCCGGCCTCGACGGCGCGGGCGAAGGGCAGGTTCTGCCCACCAGCGCCCGACTTTTCGGCGCCATAGCGCTTGATCGGCATTTTTCGTCCCTTTCTGAAAGTGAATTTCTCTTTGACCCACTCTAACGCGCAAAATCGTGGAGTTCTCCAGTAATTTGCGTCGCAGAATGTAAATTTCTTACGTGATTGACCGTTTAGCGCTATGCTAACCTGATCAATGGCGGCTACCAGCATGCCGCAAGCTTTCCTGCTGTTTTCCTGCGAGTTTCCTGTGCGCGTCTTCACCGCAGCCCTGGCCACCGAGACCAACACGTTTTCGCCCATCGCCATCGACCGGCGCGCCTTCGAGGCGTCGCTCTATGCGCGGCCCGGCGAGCATCCGGCGACGCCGACGCTGTGCACGGCGCCGATCACCGTCGGGCGCGAAGTCTGCGCGCGCGAGGGCTGGGAGCTGATCGAGGGCAGCGCCAGTTGGGCCGACCCGGCGGGCCTTGTGGCGCGCGCGACCTATGAGGAATTGCGCGACGAAATCTTGGGACAGTTGCAGGCTGCCATGCCGGTCGACGGCGTGGTGCTGGGGCTGCATGGCGCCATGGTGGCGCAGGGCTATGACGACCCCGAGGGGGACCTGCTGGGGCGAGTGCGCGAGATCGTCGGGCCCGGCGTGCTGGTCTGCGCCGAGCTCGATCCGCATAGCCACCTGACGGCCAAGCGCGTCGCGGCCGCCGACTTCTTCGTGGTGTTCAAGGAATTTCCCCATACCGACTTTGTCGACCGGGCGCGGGACCTGTGGTCGATCGCGGTGCGGACGCTCAAGGGCGAGATCACCCCGGTCATGTCGGTGTTCGACTGCCGGATGATCGACGTGTTCCCCACCTCCAAGCAGCCGATGCGTGGCTTCGTCGACAAGCTTTACGCGCTGGAGAAGTCGGAGCCTGGCCTGCTGTCGCTGTCGGTGATCCATGGCTTCATGGCCGGCGACGTGCCGGAACTGGGGACGAAGACCATCGCGGTGACCGACGGCAACGCGGCGCTCGGGCAGAGGCTGGCCGAAACGCTTGGTCGCGAACTGTTCGCCATGCGCGGCACCTTCATGGTCGCCCAGGTGGATGAGACGGTCGCGGTCGACGCCGCCATCGCCGCGCCTGTCGGACCGGTGGTGATTGCCGATGTCTGGGACAATCCGGGTGGCGGCACGGCGGGGGATGCGACCGTGATCCTGGCCGAACTGATTGCCCGAGGCGTGACCGATGTGGCGGTCGGGACCATCTGGGACCCCATCGCGGTACAGATCTGTTTTGCCGCTGGTGAGGGCGCCGTCATCCCGCTGCGCTTCGGTGCCAAATCAGCGCCACATACTGGCAACCCGATTGACCAATATGTGACGGTCAATCGACTGGTACGTGACGCGCAAATGCGGTTCGGGGAGAGCTATGCGCCCTTCGGCGACGCGGCCTGGATTTCATTCGGCGGCATCGACGTGATCCTCAATTCCACCCGGGCGCAGAGCTTTGATCCAAGCCTGTTCTCGGCGATGGGGCTCGACCCCAAATCGCGGAAGATCCTGCTGATCAAATCCACCAACCACTTCTACGACAGCTTCAGCAGAATTGCCTCGGAGATCGTCTATTGCTCGGCTGGCAGACCCTATCCGAACCGCCCGGCGGAGACGGAATACAAGAAGGCACGGCGGGATATCTGGCCGATGGTGGAGAATCCGTGGGGGTAGGCACTGAGGTTGCAGTCGACACCCTCCCCCTTGCGGGGAGGGATCAAGGGTGGGGGATGTTTAGCCCGGATATCGGGGCTCTCAACACCCCCTCCTAACCTCCCCCGTCGAGGGGGAGGTACCGCGCAGTGGTTGCGGCGCGATCTCACTCCGCCGCCCAGTTTCCGTACATGATCGGCATCGTGCCGACCAAGGCCTTGAACCGGTTCCAGCTCTTGCGCTCGGGCAGGGTCCAGCCGGATTCGGCGATAGCCGACAACCTCGGGAAAACCAGGCGGTCGAAGATGGCGCGGTCGGTCATGGACTCGCTCCAGATGCAGGCCTGGATGCCCAGCAGATGCTTGAGTCCTTCCGGGCTCATGCCGTCGCGGCTTTCGAATTCGTAGGTTTCCTGCGGGCCCGACCAGCCGGCCCAGCCGGCGCCGGGCTCGGCCCAGGCGACGCCATTGGCCATGTCGAGATAGTAACGCTGGCCGGGCGACACCACGATGTCGTAGCCGCGTTCGGCCAGGGCCGCGTTGATCTCGACATTGCGCCAGCCGATGACAAAGCTCTTGTCCTTGTCGACGGCATCGCCATGCGCCGCTTCTTCCCAGCCGCCGGTAATGGCGCCCTTGCTGGCGATGTATTTGTGCACGCGCTTGATGAACTCGGCCTGGATGACCGCCGTGGGCGAGCCCTCGATCTCGTCGGCGCCGTGGTGGTTGCCGAGGACATTGTATTGCGCTTCGTGCTTCTTGCGCATTTCGGGGCCGGCCAGCCGCTCGATCATGTCGAGGGCCAGCGGGGAGCCGGACCAGGCCGCCAGCGGCACTTCATCGGCGCCGATATGGAAGATGCCCGCAGGGAAGAGTTCGAGGATTTCGTCGACCACGGTCTCGACGAATTTGTAGACCGGCTCATAGGCCGGGTTGAGGCTGTTATTGGGGAAGCCCTGCACCGACTGGTATTCGCCGGTTTCATTGGGATCGCGCAGTTCGGGCAGTGCCTGCAAGGCCGCGTAGAAGTGGCCAGGCATGTCGATTTCGGGGATGACCGAGATAGCAAGGCTATCGGCCAGGGCGACGATCTCGCGGATGACGGGCTTGGAATAATAGCCGCCCGTCGGGTGCGGGCCCGAACCCAGCAGCGGCGGCAGTGCCTTGCCATGGCCGCGCCAGGCGCCGATCTCGGTCAGCTCGGGGAAGGCCGATATCTCGACGCGCCAGGCTTCGTCTTCGCTCAGGTGCCAATGGAACTTGTTGAGCTTGTTCCAGGCCATCAGCTTGATCAGGCGGCTGACTTCGGCGCCGGAATAGAACTGGCGCGCCACGTCGAGATGGCAGCCGCGATAGCCGAAACCCGGCTCGTCGGTGATGCTGCCGCCAGTGGGGAAGACGAAGGTCTGCGGATATTGCTTGGCGCCGCGCAGGATGTGGCCCAGCGTGACCAGGCCATAGAACATGCCCTGGCGGGTGGTAGCCTCGATGGTGACTGCATCGTCGGCGAAGAGGATTTCATAGGCTTCGGCGCCCATGCCGCCCTTGTGGCGCAAGATAACCGGAAGGCCGGCTTCCGAGGCCGGGCGCACGACGCCCTCGACCGCGAAAAGATCGGCAACCAGATCGGCAAAGGCCTTGGCCGCCTTGCCCGCGTCGTCGCCGACAGGGCGCAGGTCGAGACCGGGAGGGGCGGTGCGGGCGCCCGTGGTGGCCACCGATTTGGGCCACGGAATGATCGAGACCGGCACGGGCGCCTTTGATGGCACCGGGAATTTGGCCGCGCCCTTGAGCAGGGGCGAATTGTGGCCCTTGGCCTGGGTCGGGGTGGTGGCGAGCGTGACCACGGTGCCGTCGGACAGCACGACATAGCCGGTATTGGCGCCGTCGCTCCAATGGCGCAGGCCATAGGACAGGCCGCGCGCCGTGGACTTCCAGGTCTCGCCCGGCTGCAGCACGAAGCCATCGGGCGGCGCGATCAGCGTGTGGTTGGAGAGGCGTTTCAGCAGCTTGCCGTTTTCGAGCGTCGCATGCGGGTCGATGCGCGCCGGGCCCGAAAAGCCGAGCTGGAAATCGCTGACGGCCGTATCGCCGGTATTGGTGAGCTCGATGCCATAGCCGAGAGGAGCGTCATCCTTGGCGGGGGTCCATGATGTGACGAGGGAGAATGAGGTGGTCATTGGAAATACTCTTGATCGGATGTGTGGCTCCCCTCCCCCTTGAGGGGAGGGGCGGGGTGGGGGTCCGTCGGTGAACTGCCGAACCACCCCCTCCCTCGATCCCTCCCCTCAAGGGGGAGGGAAGAATGACTGAGGCCGCAGGAACTAATCCCCCAGCGGCTGGGCGTCGTCGCCGTCGCGGTTGACGACGAGTTGGTGCTTGATGCGCCGCATGCTGGCGATGGCCGAAGGACCGAGGCGGGTGGCGACGGTCTGGGCCAGCACGTCGACGGTGGCGAGGAACGCGTAGCGGCCCGGCGTAGGTCGCAGGATATCGGTGTTTTCGTGCCAGTTGACCGGCAGCAGGATGTCGGACTGGGCCGAGACCATGGAGGCCGAGCGGGTGATGACGACGCGGGTCAGCCCATATTCGCCCGCTACGGTGAGGGTCTTGGCCAGCTGCGCATTGTTGCCCGAGAGCGAGAAGGCGACGATGACCGTGCCCGGAGGCGCGGCGGCGGCGCGCATCATCTGGAGCTGATGGTCGTCGGTCGAGGCGACCTTGAGACCGAGGCGGAACAGCCGCGTCTCGATCTCGCCCGCCATCATCGAAGAGGCGCCGCCCGAACCAAAGGCTAGCACGAACGATGATTTGACGATGCTCTCGGCGGCGCGCTCGACGGCGGCGAAATCGAGATGATCGAAGGTTTCGTAGATGATGGACTGAATGCCGTTGACGACGCCCTGGGCGATCTCGTGCACGCTGGAGGGGCCGGCCGATGGGGCGAAATAGCGCTGCCCGACAAAGCGCGACTGGGCCAGCCGCACCTTGAAGTCGGCATAGCTGTCGCAACCGAGGCGCCGGCAGAAACGGGTGACCGTGGGTGGCGACACCGCGGCCTGCGCGGCCAGATCGACGATGGACATCTTGAGCACGCTGTCGACATCGGCGAGCACGATTTCGGTCAGCGCGCGCTCGGAGCGGGTGAACTCGTTCTTCTCGGTCTGTAGCAGGCCGACAATGTCCAGCATGGTCCCCTCCGCGGCAATGGCCACCGTCAGTACACGGCCAGGCCTGCCGCGTCGAACAGGTGAACCTGGCTGAGGGAGAAACCAACCTGGAGCGGGCGACCTTCAGGCACGTCAGGATCGCCTTCGAAGAGGCCCACGAAGTTCTCGCCGGCCGGAAGATCGGCATAGGTCACGGTGTGGATGCCCAGGTGCTCGACGATCTTGGGTGTGACGGCGAGGGTGAAATCCCCTTGGCCCAGGCGCAGGTGTTCGGGGCGGATGCCGACCGTGACGGACTGGCCGGCAATGGCCTTGGACTGGCGCGGCAGACTGATCGTGCCGAGGGCACCCAGGTCAATGGTCGCGGTGGTGCCATCGGCCGAGGTCACGGTGCCGTTGATGAAGTTCATCTTGGGCGAGCCGATGAAGCCGGCAACGAAGAGGTTGTCGGGCTTGTGGTAGAGCTGAAGGGGGGAGCCGACCTGCGAAATGGTGCCGGCATCGAGCACCACGATCTTGTCGGCCATGGTCATGGCTTCGACCTGGTCGTGGGTGACGTAGATCATGGTGGAGCCCAGGCGCTTGTGCAGCTCCATCAGCTCGATGCGCATCTCGGAGCGGAGCGCGGCGTCGAGGTTGGACAGGGGCTCGTCGAAGAGGAAAATCTGCGGCTCGCGCACAATGGCACGGCCGATGGCGACGCGCTGGCGTTGGCCACCGCTGAGGGTGCCGGGGCGCTGCTGCAGGCGGGATTCGAGCTGCAGCACGCGGGCGGCGGCGCCGACGCGCTTGTCCACCTCGGCCTGCGGCAGGCGCTCGACGCGCAGCGGGAAGGCGATGTTTTCATAAACCGACATATGCGGGTAGAGCGCGTAGCTCTGGAACACCATGGCGATGCCGCGCTGCACCGGCGGCAGGTCGTTGACGGTACGGCCGCCGATGACGATTTCGCCCGAGCTCACCTCTTCGAGGCCGGCAATCATGCGCAGCAGGGTGGACTTGCCGCAGCCCGAGGGGCCGACAAAGACCACGAACTCGCCTTCGGAAACCTCCAGGTCGATGCCCTTGATGATGTGGGCTTCGTTGAAGGACTTTTCCACGCGCTTGAGGCTGAGCTGGGACATCTTTGAGGCTCCGGTCGGCGGGGCTAATCCCGCGGGCAGGCAATGGGTCGGGATGCCGCCGCCATCCCGAGGGACGGCGGCGGCGGGAGGGTGCCGACCGCCCCTGACGGGGCGGCGGCGGCTTACTTGTACTGCTCGAGTTCGCCGGCAGCCTTGGTGAGGGCAGCGGCAGGCTCGGCAGCGCCGGTGACGACCGACTGGACCATTTCGATCATGACGTTCTGCAGGCCGAGATAGTCGGTCAGCAGCGGCTCGGGACCACCATAGGCGATACCGTCGAAGAACGGCTTCCAGTTCGGATCGGCAGCGACGATGGCGTCGGCAGCCGGGCCGGGACGGAGCGGGGTCAGGCCCTGCTCGGCTTCATAGGCGGTCTGGTTTTCGGCATTGGTCAGGAAGATGGCCAGGTCCTTGGCCTTGTCTTCGTAGCCGGTGCCCTTGAACACAGCCATCGAGTCGGTGATCAGCAGCGTGCCCGGACCCTTGGCGGACGGACCCTGCGGCAGCGTGGTCACACCCCACTTGAAGGGCGCGTCCTTGAGCAGGTTCAGGGCGCCGGAAGCGGCCTGGATCATGCCGAGCTTGCCATCAAGGAAGATGGCACGGACTTCGTTCTGCTCGTAGGCGGTCGGGCCTTCTTCGGCGAACGGAACGATGTCGCGCAGCGCGGTGAGCGATTCCAGGTTCTGCGGGCTGTCGAGCACGATGTTGTTGTCGGCATCGATGACCAGGCCGTCATTGGAATAAACCCAATGGAGGAACTGGTGCATGGTGTTGTCGAAGGTCTTGGCGACAACGCCGAAGCCGGCTGCATCGGTCTTTTCGGTGATTGCCTTGGCGTATTCGATTTCCTCGGCAAACGTGGTCGGCGGCTTCTCGGGATCGAGGCCGGCGGCGGCGAAGAGGTCCTTGTTCCAGTACAGCGCCTTGGTCGAGAAGGCGACCGGGCGGCCCCACTGGGTGCCGTCAAAGGTCACGGTGTCGGCGACGTAGGGGTAGTAGGAGGCCTTTTCCTCGTCGGTCATCGGCATATCGACGATGAGATCGTTGGAGGCGAGCTGCTTGAGGGCGCGCGAACCGATATAGGCCAGACCCACTGGGGTGCCGGCGACGGCGAGCGTGGTCACCTTGTCCTGGCACTGGCCCCAGCCCACGACTTCGACCTGAACGTCGAAACCAGGATTGGCGGCTTCCCAGGCCTCGATGGTAGCGACGTGGACCGGGCTGGGCGTATCGCCGCATTCCACGAAGGAGATGACCTGGTCCTGCGCGGCGGCGTAAGCCGTCGAAGCAAGCAGTGCGACAATCGCACCACCCAGAATCTTGGATTTCGTCATTGTTGTTACCTTCCCTTGCTTCACTGCCCCGAAGGGCGAGTTGCTTGTTCGCCCCGAGGGGCAAGCATCCTTTTTTCGCCCCGAGGGGCAAGACTCTTGGGCCGTGGTGTTACCCGGAAACCTAAGTCCCTTTTGTTTCCGGCCACGGCCTAAGTTTTCACGGCGCCGGCCGTAAGGCCCGCGACGAGATATCGTTGTAGAAAGACGATCAGAATGAGCACTGGCGCGATGCCGACGAAACTGGCCGCCATGAGCTCGTTCCACACCACTTCCTGGCGGCCGAAATAGGCGAAGAGGCCGATCGCAAGGGGCATGAACTCGGTTTTGGAGTTGAATGTCAGCGCAAAGATGAACTGCTGCGCATAGGCTCCGATGAAGGTGGTGATGGCGACGACCGCGATGCCGGGCATGGCGATCGGCAGGATGACGCGGCGCAGGGTATAGAGGCGGCTGGCGCCATCGACCCAGGCGGCTTCGTCAAGCTCGCGCGGAATGCGCATCATGTAGGTGCGCAGCAGCCAGATGGCCGACGGAATGAGGAAAGCGGCGCCCGGCACGATCATGGCCCAGTAGGTGTTGAGCAGGCCCATCTGGCGCATGAGGCGGAAGAGCGGGATCAGCAGCACGGCGCCCGAGAACATGTTGACCGCCAGGAAGGCTGCCAGCAGCGCTCCACGACCCGGGAAGGGGAAGCGGGCGAAGGCATAGGAGGCGGGCACGACCATGATCAGCACGATGGCCGTGGCGGTGGTCGAGATGAACAGCGAATTGACGATGTAGCGCCAGAAGCCGGGCACCGATTCCCACATGGTGAAATAGGCGGTCAGCGAGCCTTCCTGCGGCCAGAAGCTGTAGGGCGAGGAGAACAGGCGCGACAGCGGCTTCAGCGAAACCATGAAGCCTTCGATGAACGGCGCCAGCACGAAGAACAGGAACAGCGCAATGCCGGCATAGATGGCCGCGTATTCGTACCAGGTGTAGCGATCGATCATGGCGCGGATGGCCTTGACCGGCTTGGCCTTGACCGCGCCGATAGGGGCGACGGCAGCATCATCGGCGGGGTGGGCGACCTTTTGCGCAGCAGTCATCGGTTCGCTGGTCATGCGCGTTCTCCGGTGTTGATCTTGCCCACGACGCGGAAGTAGGCGAGGCAGAACAGCGACAGGAAGATGCAGATCATCACCGCCCGGGCGGCGCCTTCGCCGTATTTGTAGGAGCCGATGGCGGTCTTGTAGGTGTCGATGATCATGGTCGTGGTGGAGCCGGACGGGCCGCCACGGGTCAGGATCCAGATGATGTCGAACGAGTTGAACGTCGCGATCAACGAGAGCAGGCTCATGGTGACCATGGCCGGGATGATCATGGGCAGCGTGATGCGGCGGAAGCGGTAGAAGCGACCGGCGCCATCGGTCCAGGCGGCCTCGTAGAGATCGCGGGGGATCGATTGCATGGCGGCCAGCAGGTAGATGGTGACCAGCGGCACGCCGATCCACACGTCGGTGACGATGGTGGCCCAGAAGGCGGTGTTGCCATAGGCGAGCCAGGCGACGGGCCCATCGACGATGCCGAAATTCTGCAAGAGCCCCGAAATCATGCCGAACTGGCCATTATACATCCAGCCCCACATGAAGATGCCGATGGCCATGGGCACGACCCAGGGCGGCATGGTGAGGATGCGGAACAGGGCCCGGCCGGGCACGGCGGCATTGAGCAGCACGGCGCCACAGGTGCCGATGATCATCTTTATGGAGACCGAGAAGAAGGTCCAGATGAAGGTGCGGACGATGACCTCGCCGAAATTGGCGCCGAAGATCTTCTGGTAATTGGCCCAGCCGACCCAGCTATAGGCCGGCTTGAGGGCGGCATTGGTGAAGCTGAGATTGATGGTGTCGACCAGCGGATAGGCGACAATGGCAATGATGTAGACCAGAGCCGGGGCCAGCAGGGCGAAAGCGAAAATCGAAGCGCTACGGGTACCGGTCATCTGCCTTCTCCTCAGCTCGCTCGCCCGAGGGCAGCATCGAATTGCTGCCAGATCGGGGTCATGTCGACGACGGAGCGGGTTCGCATTGCCTGGTCCATCGAGAGCGCCAGCAGACCTGCCTCGAGCGCGTCGGTGACCGAAACCGGCAGTGGGGCGCCCTCCAGCATGTGCTTGAGGATATCCTCGGCCATCTGCTCGTCGGCGCCGTAGTGCTGGCTGAGTTCGCTCATCTTGTAGGTGGTGTCGATCAGCCGGTCGGCGGTGCGGGAATCGGTGACGCGCAGGAAATTGCGAATGAAATCACCCTCGGCCATGCCCTGCGCCCCCATCACGGCGAAGCGCCGGAAGTCATCGGGAACGTTGAGATTGGTGTGGAAGGTCAGCGCGGCGCCATTGGCGTATTGCACGATGGCGGTCTGGAAATCGATGATGTCGCCATCGCTGTCGAACACCTTGTCGCTGCCCAGCCAGCCGCTCGGCTTGCGGTGGTAGAGTTCCATGTCGTTGATGCCGGCACTGGCAGGCGCATTGGCCGGAACGAAGGTGCGGCGGCCGCCGAAGCTCGACACATATTGGGGCCGGCAGCCCATGACGCCATTATAGAGATCGAGGTCGTGGCAGCACTTTTCGAGCATGAAGCTGCCGGCATAGCGCTCGTAGCGGCGCCAGTCGCGCATGAAGAAGGCGCCATGATAGGGCGGGATATGCTCTGACGCCTCGATGGAGGTGATGTCACCCAGCAGGCCCTCGGCCTGCGCCTTGCGCAGGTCGACATAGAGCGGGGCATAACGCAGCACGAGGCCGACCATGACATTGTCGGAGCCGTATTGGGCAATGAGCCTGGCCAGCTCCATGGTCTCGTCGACCGTGGTCACCACAGGCTTTTCGGTGAAGATCTTCTTCCCGCGCTCGAGGCCGATGCGGATGTGCTCGAGATGGAGATGATTGGGCGAGCCGACCATCAGCAGGTCCAGCTGCTCGTTGTCGAGCAATGCCTCAAGCGAGTCATATTGCTTGCCGACGGAAATGCCGTGCTCGGCCGTATAGGGCAGGCCAGCCGGCGCCGGATCGACATAGCCGGCAATGGTAAAGTCCGGCCGGGCGGCGGAGAATATCCGCGCCAGGTAGCCCAGACGATATCCAAGGCCAATAATGCCTACGCGCATGCTGCCATCCCTGCTTTTAAGTCCGCCAATCTCTGCCGGATTGGTGTGGTATTCTGTAAACGATTTTCAAGATTAGGATCGTTTCGAAACTGATGTCAACATGAATCCGTCACACTTTCAATACCAATTTAAGCCACCCGTGCATTTTGCCTAACGAGGCAGCGTTTTGCTGAATTTCTGGGCGTTTTATTCCGATTTTGTACGTCACCGGGTGTGGACAAGCCCGATCGAAACGGGCACGTTGTCCAAATTGGTATTCATCTGGGCTCCACATGTCGGCCTGACCCTTGCGGTCCCAATGAAAATTTGGAACACAATTGTTCCACAGCATCCGAGCGCAATTTTCACGACCGGATCGAACCCGTGAGAGCTTTCATGAGCAGTATCAACCCTTTCCCCAATGACCCCGATCGCAGCGCCATCTGGACCATGCTGGTGGAGCGCGACATTGCCGCCTTCGTCGCCGCCGACTGGAGCATGGTGGACGGCGATTTCATCAAGGAGGGGTTCCTGGGCATCAACGGCAAGAAGTCCGGCAATCCCGATGACTGGCGCATCAGCTTCCCGACGCTGGAAGCCTATCGCGACGACTGGATTCGCCAGGCCAAAGAGAGCCAGAAGCTCGACTATGCCGAAGACGTGCTCGCAGGCATCCACCGCGCCACCAGCCTCACTGAGATCGAGATCAACGGCGACATCGCCATCGCCCACAAGAAGTTCGACGGCGAGATCAGGCTCAGCGATGGCGGCAAGGACGTGCTGAACTGGCAGACGCTGTATTTCCTGCGCAAGGTCGCCGGCGCGTGGAAGCTGACGGGGTTTGCCGGGTATCTGCCCTATCCGATGGGCTTGGCGGCGTCCCTCTAGGGCAGATCGCTCCGGTGGAGCGATTTGAGCCGACAAGGCCATGAGAGCTACGCTCGAATGGCCGGGATCGCCCCACACCCACCGGGGCGGCACCTCCCCCTCGACGGGGGAGGTTGGGAGGGGGTGTTGAGAGCCCCGATATTCGGGCCAAACATCCCCCACCCTTGATCCCTCCCCGCAAGGGGGAGGGTGTCGACTGACAGATCTGAGAACAGAACAATGCCCCTCTCCCCGCAGCGCCTGACCATGCTGGTCTTCTTCCTGCAGCCGATCGCCTTTGGGTCGTGGCTGCCGCGTATTCCTGACGTGCAGCAGGCACTGGGGCTGGGGCCGCAGGGGCTGGCGATTGCGCTGCTGGGCCTCCCCTGCGGCACGCTGCTGACGCTGCCCTTTGCCGGGCCGCTGGTGGGCAAGATCGGGCCACGCATGGCGATCCTGTCCGGCTTCGTGCTCTATTCGCTGGCGGCCAGCCTGCCCGCCTTTGCCATGAACCCGGCCATGCTGTTCGTGGCGCTGATGCTGGCCGGATCGACCATTTCCTTCGTCGAACTGGGGCTCAATGTGCAGGCTGACGCGGTCGAGAAAGCCACCGGGTCGGTGATCATGACCACCTCGCATGGCTTCTGGTCGGTGGGAATCATGGTGGGCAGCCTGATCGGCTCCGGTCTGGCCGGACTGGGCCTCGAGGCCAAATGGGCGATCATGCTCGTCGCCGCCGTCATCCTGCCGGTGGCGCTGCTGGCCTCGACCGCCCTGCCCGTCTTTGCGCCCGAAGCGCCTGTCAGCGAGCACCAGCGCTCGGCCTGGGCTTTGCCGAGCTGGGCGCTGCTGGGCATCTGCTGCTTCGTCTTCGGCATCACCATGACCGAGGGCGCCATGGCCGACTGGTCGGCCATTTTCCTGCGCGACGCGCTGGGCGCCGAAAGCGGCATAGTGGGCCTGGGCTATTCGGTCTTCGCCATGATGGTGGCGGCCGGGCGCTTTGGCGGCGATGCGCTGAAGAAACGGTTCGGCGCGGTCAACACAGCCCGCATCTGCGGCACGCTGGCCGTGGCCGGCGCGGCAATCCTGCTGGTCGCCCCCAATACGCCTCTGGCGCTGTTCGGCTTTGCCATTATCGGGCTGGGCGTTTCGGTCGGTTTCCCGCTGGCGGTGACGGCGGCGGCGGGGCTGACCGACCGCTCCGCCTCGGCCAATGTCGCCATTCTGAGTTTTGTGGCCCTACTCGGCTTTCTGGTGGGTCCGCCGGTTATCGGTTTTGTCGCAGAACATGCCGATATGCGGCTCGGGATCGGGTGCCTGGTGCCTGTCCTGATCGTGAGCCTGCTGCTGACGGGACGGCTGGCCACGAAGCCGGCCCAGCCGCCCGCACATAATCCTGAAGCCGAAATACCCGGAGTGCTCTGATGCGCATCGCCGTTGCTGGTCTACACACCGAATGCAGCACCTATAATCCCGTACTGGCGCGCGAGGCCGATTTCCGCGTGCTGCGCGGCCCCGCCATGCTCAGGGATGCCTATTTCGATTTCCTGACGCATTTCCCGGCCGAATTCATCACCATCCTGCATGCCCGCGCCATTGCCGGCGGGCCGGTGGAACGCGGTATCTACGAAACGTGGAAGGCGGAAATTCTCAACGGGATCAAAGCCGCGCTGCCGCTGGATGGCGTCTATCTCGCCATGCACGGCGCCATGTTCGTCGAAGGCATGTTCGACGCAGAGGGCGATTTCATCGGCGCGGTGCGCGACGTGGTCGGGCCGGATGTGCTGATCGCCGCCAGCTATGACCTGCATGGCAATGTCAGCCAGGCCATTGTCGACAGTCTCGACATCTTTTCGACCTATCGCACGGCGCCGCATATCGACGTGCCCGATACGATGCGGCGGGCCGTGACCATGCTGGTGCGCGCGCTGCGGAGCGGACAGCGGCCCGTCGTCGCCTGGGCACCAGTGCCCGTGCTGCTGCCGGGTGAGCGAACCTCGACACAGGACGAACCGGCGCGCAGCTTCTATACGCAGTTGCAGGCGGTGGAGGACCCGACGGGGATCTGGGATGCCTCGTTCCAGGTGGGCTATGTCTGGGCCGACGAACCGCGCGCCACCGCCTGCGCAGTGATCACCGGCACGGACAGGGCCGCGATGACCGAAGCGGCGCGGCATCTGGCGCAGGACTATTGGAACATTCGCGACCAGTTCGTCTTTGGCACCAAGACCGGCTCGATCGAAGACTGCGTCAACTGGGCAATGACGGCCGGAACGTCGCCGGCCGTGCTGGCCGAATCGGGGGACAATCCAACCGGTGGCGGCGTCGGCGACCGCGCCGAAGTGCTGGCGGAGCTGATCGCCCGTGACGCGCAGGGCGTGGTGTTTGCCGGGATTGCCGACAGGCCAGCCACCGACGCGGCCTATGCCGCTGGCGTCGGCAAGACGGTCACCCTCAGCATCGGCGCGACGCTCGATCTGTCCAGCCGGCCCGTCTTTGCAGAGGCCGAGGTGGTGTTCCTGCTCGAAACCGAGGAGGCTCGCCTGCGCGAGGCGGTGGTGCGGATTGGCGGCATCGACCTCGTGCTGACGGCGCGGCGGCGGCCGTTCCACAACATCCCCGACTTTACCCGGCTGGGGCTCGATCCGCGAACCGCTCGCATCGTCGTGGTCAAGTCGGGCTATCTGTCGCCCGATCTCGGCCCCATCGCCAATCCGAGCCTGATGGCGCTGTCGCCGGGCGTGGTGGACCAGTTCGTCGAGCGGCTGGAGCGCAAACATAAATCGGTGCCGCAATATCCGTTCGACAAGGATTTCGCGTGGTCGCCCGAGGTGAAGTGGAGCAAGCTGGCGGGCTAAAGGTCGGGGCCGATCTTGAGGCGGCCTGGTGGGCGGGGCAGCTTTCGGTCCTTGCCCACCATGGGCGGGGTGAAGAGGCGCGACAAGCCGGCAAAGCCGTTGAGGCGTGCGCGGATATTGGCGCGATCGCCCTTGCCGACGCGGCCATAGCTTTTGCTCACCGTCATATAGGTCTTGAGCCAGGCGCCGAAACCGCTCGCGGACCAGGTTTGCGCCGTGGCATGAACGGTGCGCTCGAGCTGCTCGTAGGTCACCAGCGCGCGTCGCCAGCGATGCTCGTCGAAATCGAGCGCGCCGGTGGCGAAGCCGATGCCCACTTCGCGGCCATACTGCATCAGCGCGGTCGATCTGGCCGGTGGCATGGTGAGGTTGAGGCCGCCTTCTGACGCCGATAGCATGACCCTGGCGATGCGCTCGCGCTGTCCGGGCATGCCGGACAGCATATTGTCCTGCCAGTCCTTGGCGGCGTCGAGAATGCTGCCTGCAAAGGCCAGAAGACCATTGACCTCATGCACCGGCAGATTGACGCCATCGCCCGCCGAGGTCGAGAATTTGACGCGATTGCCTGACGCCAGTCCGCCCGGCGGCAGGGCATCGAGGCTGAGGGCGAAGGTGGGGCGCGAGGGCAGCAGGGCGTCGAACATGTGGATGGGGAAGTTGCTGCTGACCCCACCATCGATGAACCAGAGCTTGCGCAGCCGGACCGTGCCGTCGCCGCCGGTGTGGCGGGCGAGAACTGAGCTGGCGATATCGCGGGTCGACATCGGCACGGCGCAGAACAGCAGCGGAAAGCTCAAGCTCATACGGACCGCGACGACGACAGGCAGGTCGGGCGCCTCGGGGAAGTCACGCAGGTTTTCGTGATGCTTGGGGACCGTGCTCACCCGGGCCAGATGATCGATGATGGCCGAGGGAAAGAAGGACCGCCATGTGGCCAGATCGAAAAAGCCACGCAGCCGCAGATTGGGCAGGGTATGCGGGCGGCGCATGGAGAGGTTGGTGGTCATCATGCGCAGCTCGATGGGCCGGCCGTCGATGGTCACGGCTTCAAGGTCGCCGAAGGTCAGGGGCTGCGTCCGACCGGCCTTGCCGAAGGCGATATCCTGTATGGCTGCGTGCATCCAGTCGGTGAGTCCGAGTTGGGGGGCACCGGGCTGGGTGAGGCCGCTGCAGAGGCCGAAATTGTGCGCGACAAGCGCCTTGGCGGTGCCGCGGAGGAAGAGCGCCAGCGCCACGACCGCGCCGATGAGGCCGCCCAGGATGGCGGCAAGCGCGCCGCCCTGGGCAAGCACGGCAATGGCAGCGCCGAGGGCGAGGCCGGCCGAGAGGATGGGCCAGAAGAGGACGACCGCCGCCCAGGCGATCGCCAGCGCTCCGGTATTGGCCTGGGCGCGCAGCAGGAAGGCGAGCAGGGTCTTGAACTGTGGCGCGGGCTGGAAGAGGCCGGCCAGCAGCGCCGGCAGTTGCTCGCAATGGGCCTGCATGCGCAGGAAGCCATCGGGATCACTGCGGACGCTGCGGGCATACTCGGCGGCGGCGGCAAAGGCGGCCGCAATGGCGCCGGCCGAAGTGCCGCCGATGGAGCGGAAGCGATAGACCCGGGCCATTTCGAGGATGGCGTAGGGATAGACCAGGCCGGAGGTCACCCCGCCCTTCATGATGATGTCGCAGTCTTTGGCGGGGTTGGCGAAGTCGCTGGCTTGGTAGGTGGCCAAGGGCATGGGCTGCTCCGATCGCGTTCGGCAGAACGCTGGCAGCATAGCCGCCGATGACCCATCAAGGCGAGCCATCGGCGCTGGAGACCAATCCCGACTTCAGCCCTCCGGTGGCGCCGGGCAGTCGCTGTCACCCTCGATCAGTTGCAGCGGCAGCACCTTGCGCACCACGCCGAGCGGATAGTCGGCGGCAAAGTCGGGCATGGTGGCGAGGAGGGATTCCGCCAGGGCAATACCGAGCTCGCGCAGCGAGAGATGGAAGCAGGTGAGCTTTGGCGTCAGGTAATGCGCCTGCGGACTGTCGCGGCCCATGACGGCGAAATCCTTGCCCGGCTGAAGGCCGGAATCGTAGAGCCCGCGATAGAGTCCCACCGTCATCATTTCATTGGTGAGGATGAAGCCTGTCGGCCGCTGATCGGGCGGCATGGCGGCAATGCGCTCGCCGATCTGATGGCCGCCGCGATCGTTGGGATGGGCGCGGAAGATGAGATCGGGGTTGAAGGCGATGCCGTGGCGCTCCAGCGCCGCGCGATAGTGATCGATGAAGATGAAGCCGAGATTGGTGTCGTCCATCGGCGCGAAGATGCCGATGCGCCGGTGGCCCTTGGCCACGAGGCGGTCGACACCGATTTCGGCCATGCCCTCGAAATCCAGGTCGAACCAGGGGTGGCCGACATCGGTGAGGCTGCGCCCCAGGGCGATGAAGGGCACGCCGCGCTGCGACAGGAAATCGATGCGGTGATCGTGCCGCTTGGTGGCCGAGATGATCAGGCCATCAACGAAGCCGCGATCGACAACGCGCTGCAGGTAGGCATCCGGATCGTCTTCCGAAGAGCAGAGCAGGACAACAAGGTCGAGCTTGTGGCGGGCGCAGACGGTCTGCACGCCGTCGAAGACGCTCATGAAGAAGACGTCGCCCTCGCCGGTGATCTGGCTGCCGGACTGCATCATGAAGCCGATGACGCCGGTCGTACCCTTGCGCAGGGCGCGGCCGGCCTGGTTGGGCACGTAGCCCATCGCTGCCGCCGCCTCGAGTACCCGCTGCCGGGTCTGCTCGTTGACGTCGGGTTTGCCGTTGAGGGCGCGCGACACGGTGCCGATGGAAATGTCCAGTTCCTGGGCTAAGCGCCTAATGCCCTTCATGATCCTGACATTCCACCCTTGGCCGCGCGCGCCCGCCCGGCGCGATATGGGCAACTCAATGAACCTGGATGGCGGTGGTTGCAAGTCGGCTTGTCCACAGTCCCATTCCCCCCTCGGAATCACTATTGACACTACGAGATTATCATACTTTATTCGTAAACGTTTACGGTGCTTGCGAAAACGGTTTCCTGCGTAGATAGGATACGTTTGATCCGGCCCTGGGAGGAATTACCTTGGTATTCAGAGCCGTTCTTGCGGGTTGTGGAGCTATGTCCAGGGGATGGCTGTCGGCGGTTGCCGACCATCCGCTGCTCAAGGGCCGCGTGGAGATTGTCGGCCTGGTGGATCTGCATCAGCCAACTGCGGAAGCACGCGCAGCCGAATTCGGCCTTGGTGGCGTGACCATCGGTTCCGATCTCGATGCCGTTCTGGCTGCCACCAAGCCTGACCTGCTGTTTGACGTGGTGATCCCGGCGGCCCGCCAGGGCGTGGTCGAAACCGGCCTGCGCCATGGCTGCCACGTGCTGAGCGAAAAGCCGATGGCTGCCAGCCTCGAAGCCGGCAGGGCGCTGGTCGCCCGGGCCCAGGCAGCGGGCCGCGTGCATGCCATCGTGCAGAACCGGCGCTTCATTGCCGGGGTGCGCCGCATCCGCCGGCTGATCGAGAGCGGCGCGCTCGGCGAAGTTACCGCGCTGCATTGCGACTTCTTCATCGGCGCCCATTTCGGTGGCTTCCGCGAAGAAATGGAAAACGTGCTGCTGCTGGATATGGCGATCCACACGCTCGACGCGGCCCGCTTCATGGCCGGTGTCGCCCCCAAGGCGGTCTATTGCCTCGAAACCAATCCGCGCGGCTCGTGGTACGGGCATGGCGCAGCGGCCAATGCCATCTTCGAATTCGACGAGGGCGTGGTGTTCAACTATCGCGGCTCATGGTGTGCCGAGGGCGCCAATACGAGCTGGGAAAGCGCCTGGCGCATCATCGGCACCAAGGGCACGCTGATCTGGGACGGCGAGGCCACCTTCAACGCCAAGGTGGTCGCCAGCGATGACGGCTTCTTCCGCGAACTGGCCGATCTCGAAGTGCCCGCCCCTGACGACATCGACCAGACGCATGGCCATGCCAGCGTCCTGGCGGAATTCCTCGACGCCATCGAGGAAGGCAGGCCGCCCGAGACGGCCAGCAACGACAATATCAAGAGCCTGGCCATGGTGTTCGCGGCGATCGAAAGCGCCAAGACCCACCAGCGCGTGACCATTTCAGTCTAGGGAATTTCGACGTGACCAATCCCGCCAAATCCATCCGCATCGGCACCATGATCCAGGCAAGTGCCGGCAAGGCGCCCGAGAATATTGCCGCCATTGCCGATCTGGGCTTTGAGAGCTTCGAGCCGTTCTTCTGGCAGACCACCAATGGCCAGGACCTGGCCGAGCTGGGCAAGCGCTCGCTCGATGCCATTGGCAATCGCGACATCACCATCTCGACCCTGGGCATGTTCGGCAATCCGCTGGAAGACCAGGAGATGGACCGCCAGACCCTGCAGGGCTGGAAGGACTGCATCGACAACGCCCACCATTTCGGCGCGACCTGCGTCGCCGGCTTTACCGGGCGCGTGCGCAACAAGCCGCTGACCGACAGCCTGCCGCGCTACAAGCAGGTGTGGAGCGAGCTGGCCAAGCGGGCCGCGGACAAGGGCATCAAGATCGCCTTCGAGAACTGCGCCATGGACGGCAACTGGGCCACCGGCGACTGGAACATCGCGCACAATCCAGACGCCTGGGAACTGATGTTCAACGAGACGCCGGACGACAATATCGGGCTCGAATGGGAGCCCTGCCACCAGATGGTCTATCTGATCGATCCCCTGCCCCAGATTCGCAAATGGGCGCACAAGTTCTTCCACGTGCATGGCAAGGACGCGACCATCCGCTGGGAAGTGATCAAGGAGCACGGCATTTTCGGCAAGGAGAAGTTCGTGTTCATGCGCACGCCGGGCTTCGGCGACAGCAACTGGACCGACGTGATTTCCGAACTGCGCCTCGCCGGCTACCAGGGCTCGATCGACATCGAGGGCTGGCATGATCCGGTCTATCGCGATGACCTCGAAATGACCGGGCAGGTCCGCAGCCTCAACTATCTGAAAAACGCTCGCGGCGGCGATTTCATCGACCTCAACTCACTCTATGCGGGCGGCGATCCATCGCTGGCGCGCAACTGACGAAAGCGCCGCGGGCCCAGGCCCGCGGCCACACTGAATTCCACGGCCCGCCGGGAGAGCTGGCCGATGGTTTTGCGGATGGTCCGCACTGTTGGGAGGAAAACCAAATGAGACTATCGAGACTTGCCTTCCTCGCGACGCTGGCACTTTCCAGCGTTTCGATGTTCACGCTTCCCGCCGCCGCCCAGGTGACCCTCAAGATGTGGTCCATCGACGGCGACAACGGGCTCTATACGAAGCTCGTCGAAGACTTCAACGCATCCCAGAGCGACATCGTCGTCGAGAGCCGGCTGGTGCCGTTCGATGATCTGGTGAACGAGGCCCTCAAGGCCTTCGCCACCGGCCAGGCGCCCGACATCATCTCGCTCGACAACCCAGACTTCGCGCTGTTCTCGTCGCGCGGCGCGATGCTCGACATCACCGATCGCGTGGCCAACTCGGACGTCATCGATACCAGCGTCTACTATGAAGGCCCGCTGGCTTCCGCATCGTGGGACGGCAAGCTCTATGGTCTGCCCAAGGCGACCAACACGATTGCCCTGTTCTACAACAAGGACCTGTTCGCCAAGGCCGGCATTGCCGAGCCCCCCAAGACCTGGGACGAACTGCTCGAAGACGCCCGCAAGCTCAACGATCCGGCCAACAATGTCTATGGCATCACCTGGTCGGCCCGTGCTGGCGAAGAAGGCACGTTCCAGTTCCTGCCATGGGTGCAGATGGGCGGCGGCTCGTTCAAGGAAGTCAACACGCCCGGCGCCGTGAAGGCGCTCGAGATCTGGAAGACTCTGCTCGACGAAAAGCTGGCCAGCCAGGACGTGCTGAGCCAGGGCCAGTGGGACTCGACCGGTACGTTCAACGCAGGCAACGCCGCCATGGCCATTTCCGGCCCGTGGGAGCTGGGCCGCATGGCGACCGACGCGAAGTTCGACTGGGGCGTTGCCCTGCTGCCGACCGAAACCGAAGGCGGCCCCCGCTCGTCGGCTATGGGCGACTTCGACCTGGGTATCTTTGCCAGCTCGCAGCACCCGGACGAAGCCTTCAAGGTCATCGAGTACTTCGCCTCGCAGAGCGATCGCCTGTTCCCGGAATTCTCCAACATTCCGCCGCGCAGCGACATCCCGCTGCCGTCCACCGGCAACGCCAATACCGACGCAGCGCTGAAGGTGTTCCAGGAGCAGCTGCAGTATGCCCAGCCGCGTGGTCCGCATCCGGAGTGGCAGAAGATCTCCAAGGCGATCTATGATGCCTTCCAGGCGGCCCTGACCGGCCAGATGTCGGCCAAGGATGCCCTCGACCAGGCACAGGCCACCATCAAGGGGATTGTCGGCTAAGGTTCCTCCCTGACTGGGCCGGCCGGAGCGATCCGGCCGGTCATATCGATTTTTGCGGAGGCGGTATGTCCCGGATTTTCAATAGCATGCGCGACGGCGTCGGGTTCGACCTGATCCTGGTGGGTGCCGCCCTGCTGTTCCTGCTGGCGCTGGCAGGTCTGCCACTGGTCTACAACGTATTGATGAGCTTCCAGCAGGTGGACATGTTCACCCTGGGAACGCTGATCCGCCCCTGGGCCGGTTTTGACAATTACATCGCCGTGGTGAAGCAGCCCGAATTCTGGCTGGTGGCCAAGAATACGCTGATCTTCGTCTTTGCCTCGATGGCCGGGCAGTTCGTGATCGGCTTTGGCCTGGCGCTGTTCTTCGCACAGAAGTTTCCCGGCGCCGCGACCATCCGCGGCCTGTTCCTCGTATCCTGGGTGATGCCCGGCCTGGTGGTGGGCGCGATCTGGAGCTGGATCCTCTCCGGCGATTTCGGCGTGCTCAATACGATCCTGCGGTCGCTCGGGCTGATCGACGGGATCGTGTTCTGGAAATCGGACCCGAACTATTCCATCTGGGCGGTGGTCATCGCCAATATCTGGCTCGGCACTGCCTTCAACATGCTGCTGCTGGCCGTGGGCCTCGCCGCCATTCCGCGCGACCTCTACGAGGCCGCCGAACTCGATGGCGCCAATGCGTTCCAGCGCTTCTGGACCATCACGCTGCCGATGATGCGATCGACGATCGGCGCCGTGCTGTCGCTGGGGCTGATCGGCACGCTGCAGCAGTTCGACCTCTTTCCCGCCATTACCGAGGGTGGGCCGGCCAATACATCGACCGTGGCCGGCTACTGGTCGTGGCAGATGAGTTTCCAGTTGTACGATTTTGCCAAGGGCGCGACGATTTCGGTGATGATGTTCCTGCTCGTGCTGTTCGCTTCGGTGATCTATGTGCGCTCCACCCGTCATGAGGTGCGCGGATGACCCGGCCTTACACTCCATGGCTCCTTCTGGTGGTGGCGCTGGCGCTCGCCGCGTTCTACCTGTTCCCGCTCTACTGGATGTATGTGACGAGCCTCAAATCGGCTTCGGAAATCTACTTCAACCCGCCGACCTTCTGGCCGCTCACGCCCGATACGAGTGTCTACCCGTTCGTGTGGTTCGGGCGGTCCATGCCGACCTTCCTGTGGAACTCGGTGCTCATCGCCTCGGGCGTCACAGCCATCACGGTGATCCTGGGCACAGGCTGCGCCTATGTGCTGGCGCGCTATCGCAGCGCGTGGGTCGATGTGGGCCTGTTCCTGATCCTGATGCTGCAGGTGCTGCCGGCATCGGTCATGATCACGCCGCTCTTTGTCGGCTTCAACCAGATCGGCCTGCTGCACTTTCCACGCACGGCGGTGGTGCTGGCGGCGGCGGCAAAGTCGATGCCGTTCTTCGTGGTGCTGGTGCGCGCGACCTTCATGAGCGTACCGCGCGAGCTGGAAGAGGCGGCGCTGGTCGACGGCAATTCCCGCGTCGGCGCCTTCTTCTCGATCGTGCTGCCGCTGGCGCGTAACGGCATCCTCGTCTGCGCCATCCTCACCTTCATGAGTGCGTTCGGCGAATACATCTATTCCAAGTCGATCATCCAGGAAACGAGCCTGCAGCCGGCCAGCGTGGGCCTGGCTGGCTTCCTCGGTCCGAACTCGTCGGACTGGAACTCCATCATGGCCTATTCGGCGATCTATGTGACCCCGATCCTGGCCGTCTTCGTCCTTCTGCAGCGCCGTATCGTCTCCGGCCTTACCTCGGGAGCCCTCAAATGAGTGCACAGATCGAGCTCAGCAATATCGACAAGCATTATGGCGCCTTCCATGCGCTGCGGAATGTGAGCCTCTCGATCGAGAAGGGCAGTTTCGTGGCCCTGGTGGGCCCCTCGGGCTGCGGCAAGTCCACGCTGCTGCGATCCATCGCCGGGCTGGAATCGATCACCTCGGGCACGCTCAAGATTGCCGGGGAAACCATGACCGGCGTGCCACCGCGCAAGCGCGACGTGGCCATGGTGTTCCAGAGCTACGCGCTCTATCCGCATATGACGGTGGAAGAGAACCTCACCTATTCGCTGCGCCTGCATGGCGTGGGCAAGGCAGAGGCCAAGGCCAAGGCCGCCGAAGTGGCGGCGACGACGGGGCTGTCGGCGCTGCTCAAGCGCTATCCGCGCGAGCTTTCGGGCGGTCAGCGGCAGCGCGTGGCCATGGGCCGCGCCATCATCCGCAATCCCAAGGCCTTCCTGTTCGACGAGCCGCTGAGCAACCTGGACGCCGCCCTGCGTGTGCACATGCGCAAGGAAATCCGCGCGCTGCATGACCGCCTGGGTGCAACGTCGGTCTATGTGACGCATGACCAGATCGAGGCCATGACCATGGCCGACCATGTGGTGGTGATGCGCGATGGCGTGATCGAGCAGCAGGGCAGCCCGCTCGAGCTCTATGATCGCCCGGTCAGCAAGTTCGTCGCCGGCTTCATCGGCTCGCCCGCCATGAACTTCGTGCCCGGCACCATCGGAGCCGACGGCCAGAGCGTGCAGCTCGACATCGCCGACAGCCTGTCGCTGCCGCTGGGGCGGACGGTGGAGGCGGGGCGCAAGGTGCTGGTGGGGCTGCGGCCCGAGCATCTGCTGGTCACCGAGACGGCAAGCCTGCGCCTGCCTGTGGCCGTGGTGGAGTCGACCGGCTCGATGACCTACATCACCACCGACACGGTGCCCGAGCTGACTGTCGTCGAGACGCACCGCACCGGCGTCAAGGCGGGCGACGTTATCGGCGTGGCGATCGCAGCCGAGCATATCCACCTGTTCGACCTGGCGACCGAGAAGGCCCTCTAGGCCGGCGCCCTGCCCTACCGGCGGCGCGCACTGGAACCAGTTGCTGGCCTATGCGGTTGCTCCTCAATAGAAGGAGTGCCGCATGACTGTGCCCGCAACATATCGGCTCGTGCCTGTCGGCCAGCAATCGCCCCACGCCGTTACGGTCGGCATCGAACTTGCGGAGGACGGCACAAGCAAGGCCGCCGTCTGGTGGGAGGCCAAGGGCGATATCGACGCCGACGAAGCCGAGTACGGCGATGTGACCGAGGCGCTCGCCGCTGCCGAGGCGGCGCGCACGCTGCATGGCTTTGACGAGGTTGTGGTGGTGCTGTCCAAGCCCGATCTCTGGGATGCCCACTGGGGTCAGTTGCGCCTGCCCGATGTGGCGAAGGAACCGATCGGCGATGTCACGCAAACCGATCTCACGTCTGGAGAAACCTACGAACTGGCTGCCGGTATCGAGGAAGAGCGCGACGCCTGACCGATCGCATAAAAGGCGCAACCAATCGTCATTGGCCGCGTTGTCCTGCGCCACTTGTGGGCCAATTGGGGACGTGCATGCCCGATCCATTCGAAGCCACAGGTACGCCTGAGGGCCGCTATCGCCTGCTTGTCGAATCGATCAGCGACTACGCCATCTACATGCTCGACGTCGACGGCACGGTGACGAACTGGAATGCGGGGGCACAACGGTTCAAGGGCTACACCGCCGCCGAGATCGTCGGGCAGAATTTTTCACGCTTCTATCGCGAAGAAGACCGGCAGGCCGGCATTCCGCAGCGCAACCTGCGGCTGGCTGCTGAAGAAGGCCGGTTCGAGGAAACCGGCTGGCGCGTTCGCAAGGATGGTACCCAATTCTGGGCCCATGTGGTCATCGACCGGATCGTCGATCCGCAGGGTAAGCTGATCGGCTTCGCCAAGATCACCCGCGACCTGACCGAGCGGAAGCAGCGGGACGAGGCCCTGCGGATCAGCGAGCAGCAGTTTCGCCTGCTGGTCAAGGGTGTGACCGACTATGCGCTCTACATGCTCGACACCAATGGCAATGTGGCCAGCTGGAATGCCGGCGCCCAACGCATCAAGGGTTATGAAGAGGCCGAGATCATCGGCCAGCACTTCTCGCGCTTTTATACCCAGTCCGAGCGCAGCAGCGGCGAGCCGGAACAAAACCTCGCCATCGTGCGGGAGACGGGCAGCGTGGAACGCGAGGGTTGGCGCGTCCGCAAGGACGGGACCCAGTTCTGGGCGCATGTGGTGATCGATGCCATCCGGGACGACGAGGGGAACCTCGTGGGCTTTGCCAAGGTAACGCGCGACATCACCGAGCGGCGCGAGGCGCAGGTCCAGCTCGACCAGGCGCGCAATGCCCTCTTTCAATCGCAGAAGATGGAAGCGATCGGGCAGCTCACCGGCGGGGTGGCGCATGATTTCAACAATCTGCTGATGGCCATTCTGGGGAGCCTCGAAATCGTCTCCCAGCGCCTGCCGCATGACCCCAGGATCAGCCCGTTTCTCGACAACGCGGTCAAGGGCGCCCAGCGTGGCGCGGCGCTGACCCAGCGCATGCTGGCCTTTGCCCGGCGCCAGGAACTCGAAAGCGGCCCGGTGGATGTGGCGGAAACCGTGACGAGCATGCGGGGGATTTTTGACCGCGTGCTGGGACCGGGGGTGCTGGTGACCTCGCGCATTCCATCCGGACTGCCGCCGGCCCTGACCGACCGGGCGCAGCTGGAATCGGCCCTGCTCAACCTGGCGGTCAATGCGCGCGACGCCATGCCGGCGGGTGGCGCGATCACCGTCAGTGCCGAGGAGGTCGTCGTCAAGAAAGAGGCTGGCAGGCTCAAGCCGGGTCGCTATATCGTGCTGGCGATCAAGGACGAGGGCGAGGGCATGAACGAGCAGACGCTCGCCCGCGCCACCGAACCGTTCTTCACCACCAAAGGCGTCGGCAAGGGCACAGGCCTGGGCCTGTCGATGGTGCATGGCCTGGCCGAACAGACCGGCGGCCGGTTCGTGCTCAGCAGCAAGCCTGGCGAAGGCACGACGGCCGAGCTGTGGCTGCCTGTGGCGGTCGACGAGGCAGCCCCTTCACTCCCAGCCGACGAAGCCGGACCGCCCGCCTTTCAGCCCAAGCGCGTGCTCGTGGTCGACGACGACGCCCTGGTTCTGCTCAACACCGCGACAATGACCGAGGACCTCGGCCATCAGGTCCTGGAAGCCACATCCGGCAAGGAGGCGCTGGCCAAGCTGCGGAGCAATCCGATCGACCTGGTCATAACCGACTATGCAATGCCGCAGATGAATGGCGGACAGCTGGCATCGGCGATCACGGCTGAATGGCCCGATATCAAGGTCATTGTCGCCACCGGCTATTCTGAAATGCCGGAGGAGTTGCGGGGCAAGTTCGAGCGGCTTGGCAAGCCGTTCTGGTCGCATGACCTGAAGGCGGCGATCGAACGCACCTTTTCCTGAGCCATCCTGGCGTCGGTATCCTAGTGGCCAGGCTCAGCGCACCTCGTCGTCAGGATGGTCCCACTGGGTGAAGGCTCCACCGGTGAGACGCTGGCGCGGATCGGCCGGATCGAGCGGCTCACGCGGGTCGGGCGTGCCCAGTTCAAGTGCGCCATGCCGCGGCGACCAGCCGAAATCGGCATCGGGCGGATTGCGGTAGAAAGCGTTGGGATTGTCGGAGATGCCGAACATGGTCCGGTGACCCAGTACCGGCACGTCGAGGGCATGATCGACCAGGCTCAACAGGTCGTCCTGGTTGAACCACAGCCGCGCATCGCGGGGGCTGCTGGGATTGCTGGCGGCGCAGATGCGGATGGCCAGGCACTCGATGCCGAACTTGTCGAAATAGAGCCGGCTCAAGGTTTCGCCAAAAGCCTTGGAGACCCCATAGAGCGAGTCCGGGCGATAGGGGTCCTCCGGCGCGATCGGTACCTCACTGGTCGGATACATCCCCTGCACATGGTAGGACGAGGCGAAGATCACACGGGTGACACCGGCCTTTCGGGCCGCTTCGAAGACGTTGTAGGTGCCCGTGATATTGGCCTCGAGCATGGTTTGCCAGCCGGCCTCGCTGGCCATGCCGCCGAAATGGACGACGGCCGAAATGTCCTGGCCCATCAGCCGGTCGATGGCGGAACGATCGGCCACGTCCGCGATCTCGACCCTGGCGCCATCGGCAGGGGCGGCGATGTCTGTGGCAAGAAACGCCCGGTTCCGCGCCGTGAACCAGTGGCGCAGCTGGGTGCCGAGCTGACCTGAGGCGCCGGTCAACAGGATTTTGGGCATGGTTTGGGTCCTTCGGAGGGTTATTGCCTAGGATGGGGCTGTGGGGCTGTCAATTATGAATCATACTTCTTTGTGGATCGCGCCAGTTTGTCGCCGTTGACAGGGTCTGCCGGCGGAGGCAAGATCAAAGCAGTCATACTAATTATCGAATGCAGGAGCCCAACGTGACCCTAGACGAAATCAAGGCCAAGATCGGCTCGGGCCTGCTGTCCTTCCCGGTGACGGACTTCGATGCGGCGGGTGAGTTCGACCGCGATTCCTATGCCGGGCGGCTGGAGTGGCTCTCGTCCCATCCGGCATCGGGACTGTTCGCGGCCGGCGGTACGGGCGAGTTCTTTTCCATCGGTTACGACGAGTATGATGCCGTGATCGGTACAGCAGTCCGCAACAGTTCGGCTGACGTCCCGGTGCTGGCCGGCGTCGGCTATGGCACGCGCATGGCGGTCGATCTGGCGCGGCGCGCCGAAAAGGCTGGCGCCGCGGGCATCCTGGTGCTGCCCCACTACCTCATGTTTGCCGAGCAGGAGGGCATCATCGCCCATATGAAGGCGATCTGCGACGCGGTGGGGATCGGCGTGATCTATTATGCGCGCGACAATACCAGGCTGACGCCGGACTCGCTGGCGCGATTGGCCGAGATGTGCCCCAACCTGATCGGCTACAAGGACGGGATCGGCGACCTGCAGCTGATGGTCCAGATCGCCAGCCGTGTCGGCGATCGCCTGGTGCATATCGGCGGCCTGCCAACGGCCGAAGTGTTTGCGCAGCCCTATCTCGAAATGGGCGTCACCACCTATTCCTCAGCCGTGTTCAACTTCGTGCCGGAGCTGGCGCTGCGCTTCTACACCGCCGTGCGCCAGCGCGACAACGAGACCGTCCAGACCCTGCTGAGGAGTTTCTACCTGCCGCTGATCGCCCTGCGCGACCGCAAGCGCGGCTATGCCGTATCGCTGATCAAGGCAGGCGCCGAGATCGTCGGCAAACCGGCGGGCAAGGTGCGGACGCCGCTGACCGAGCTCAATGCCGAAGAGCGGGAGACGCTCGCCGCGCTGATTGCCGCGCATAGCTGACGGCCTGACCTTTGACTCCTCGATAAGACCAGCTTTCCAGCCCAAACCTCCCCCACCCTTGATCCCTCCCCGCAAGGGGGAGGGTGTCGACTGAGAGGCAATTGATCGGGGAGTTTACCGCCCGTAAGGGTCCCAACCATTGGCCTGGAACAAGGCGATGATGTAGCCGAAGCTGAAGGCGAAGGCGGTTTCGAAGGGCGCCTCGCCGTCGATCTCGGGCACATGGTCGGGCATGATCATGCAGTCGACGCCCAGCTCCTTGTAGAGGCGGAGCGCGGCCGGCATGTCCATGTCGCCGGCATCGGCGAATTCCTCGGTAAACGAGTAGCGCCCGCCCTTGATGTTGCGGAAGTGGACGTTGAAGATCTTCTTGCGCTCGCCGAACCAGCGGATGATGTCGCCAATCTCCTCGCGCGGATTCTCGAGGCTTTCAGCGATGGTGCCCTGGCAGAAATTGAGCCCATGATAGGGGCTTTCGGCGATGGAAACGAACTTCTTGAGACCCTCGGCGGTGCTCAGCACGCGGTGCTCCATGCCCTTGTAGCCGGGCGGGGTCATCGGATCATGCGGATGGCAGGCCAGGCGCAACTTGCTGGCTTCAGCGACCGGCACCACGCGCTCGAGGAAGTAGGTGATGCGCTCCCACATCTGGTCGGCACTGACCTGCCCTGCCCGCGTGGGAACGTCGCTATCGGCGGCCTGATCGGCGCGGAAGGTCGACATGATGGCGCCACCGCGACCCCGTTCTGACGGCGTCCGCGGAATACCCAGCAGGTTGAAATTGTACTTGGCGGCGCCGATGCCCATGGCGCTGAGATCTTCGATCAGGCGACAAATGCCGTCGATCTCACGATCCCGCTCCGCCTCACCCAGCACGATGCCGGGCGCGCCATGGGGCTTGTCGATGCCCGAGGACGGGAGCGGTAATTGTACCATGTCGAGGACGAGGCCCGCCGCCTCTACGCGATCGATGTGGCGGCGCAGCACGTCGCGCGTCCAGCCATAGGCGCTGCCGGGTGGATCGATGCAGACGTGGACAAGGCCCAGTTGCGCAAGCTGCCGCAGGTAGCGATCGCCCAGTCGTTCGACGTCGTTGCCACTCAGTTGGGTGCCCACATACATTGACCGACCTCGTACGTTTTTTGATTTCTCAAAAGTTGTATGAAAGATTTTGCCTTGCTACAAGCAGAATGCTCAGAAGCGGTGTTTTGCGTGGGAACGAAGGCTGTGGCAGCTACCGCAGGATGACAGATTTGCGTAACATGCCATTCGATGTACTGCCGCATGTCGGGCCAATAGGTTCACATGATGCGACACGCATGAGACGCAGGTGAGGGGCAGGCGAGACTATGGCGGAAATCGAAGCCCCGCGGCTGACCGATCGGGTCAAAACCGGCCTGGTCCGACTGATCGCCGAGGACGGGTTGCAGCCCGGCGACAAGCTGCCGCCATCGGACCAATTGTGCGCGCGGTTCTCGGTAAGCCGCACCGTGGTGCGCGAAGCGATTGCCAGCCTCAAGGCCGAAGGACGGCTGCGCTCGCTGCGTGGCAGCGGCGTCTATGTCAGCGAGCCGCCCAAGCCGGTGGGCGGCTCAATGCTGATGGAAGCGCCCCAGGACATCGGCGAGGTGCTCGACTTCATGGAATTCCGCATGAGCGTCGAAATCGAGGCAGCGGGCCTGGCGGCCGAGCGCCGCACCGAAACCAATCTGCTGCGCATGGAACAGGCGATGAGCCAGTTCGCCCGGCACCTGGAGGACAATACGCTGGCCACCGACGCCGATCGCAGCTTTCACCGCGCCATTGCCGACGCCACCAACAATACGCGGTTTCGCCTGTTTGTCGACGAGATGGGGGAGCGGCTGATCCCGCGCCGCGCGCTGCGCGCCAGCTTCACCGACGAGAAGGACAAGGCCGAATTTCTCGACAATATCCAGAGCGAGCATCGGCGCATCTTCGACGCCATCAGCGAGCGGCGCGCCGACGATGCCAGGGCGGCGATGCGGCAGCATCTGGAGGGCGGCCGGCGGCGCTATCGCGAATGGAGCCTGGCGCATGACCTCGACAGCGAGACGCCATGACCCAGCCTGAGATCAGCTTCGTCGTGCGGGAGCGCTTCGGGGTGGGCGAGAGCCCGGTCTGGGACGCGGACCGGCAGCGCCTGCTATGGTGCGATATCCCCGCCGGGGTGATCCACGCGCTGGACCTGGCCAGCGGCGCCCGCCAGAGCTGGACCTTCGGCGAACCGGTGCCCAGCTTCGGACTGGCCCGCAATGGCAGGCTGGTGGTGGCCCTGCGCAGCGATGTGGTGCTGTTTGACCCGCAAAGCGGCGCCCGCACGATCGTGGCGTCGGTGACCCATGCCAAGTCGTCGATGCGCCTCAACGATGGCAAGGTGGGGCCTGATGGGGCGTTCTGGGTCGGCAGCATGGACGCCGATGGCGACGCGGCAAAGCTCTATCGCGTCGGGCCGGACGGCTCGGTGCGGACAATCGCCGAGGGCATCGCCATCTCCAACGGTCTCGCCTGGAACGCGGCGTGCACCCGGCTCTACCATTCGGATTCGCGTGGCGGGATGTGGCTCGACTGCTGGGATTTCGACGCCGCCAGCGGGGCGGTGTCCAACCGGCGCCGGCTGCGCGACCAGGACCTGCCTAATGGCAGGCCCGATGGCGGCGCCTGCGATGAGGACGGTATCTACTGGTCGGCGGGTCCGTCAGCCGGGCGCATCAATCGCTTTTCGGCCGACGGCGCCCTGCTCGGCTGGGTGGACCTGCCGCTGCAGCACCCGACCATGCCCTGCTTTGGCGGGGCTGACGGGCGAACCATCTTCGTAACCAGCCTCAATTCCGGATCGGACGAGGCGGGGCGCGACGGCATTGTCAGTTTCCGAACCGAGACGCCCGGCGTGCCGGTGAGCATCTTTGCAGGCTAGGCCTGCGCGGCGTGGTGGCAATGGCAAGAGGTCGTTAACAATAAATTCGTCCACGGCAGGTATTTAGGTTTCATTGACCTTTGGATGAGGAAACCGAAAATGGCGTTCGGTATGCTTGGCGGCGCAAAGGCCGCGGCGCTATTGGCAGATCACGCGGCACTCGAGGCGATCTCGAACTCGCAGGCGATCATCGAGTTCAATCTCGACGGCACGGTGATACGGGCCAATGCCAATTTCCTCAGCCTGCTGGGCTATGAACTGGCCGAGATTGTCGGCCAGCACCACCGGATGTTCGTCGAGCCTGCCTATGCGGCAAGCGCCGAGTACCAGGCGTTCTGGGAGCGGCTGCGCAAGGGCCAATTCGACGCCGCCGAGTATAAGCGGGTCGGCAAGGGCGGCCGGGAGGTCTGGATCCAGGCCTCGTACAACCCCGTCTTTGATGCCAATGGCAAGCTGAGCAGGGTGGTCAAGATCGCGAGCGACGTGACGGCGCAGAAGCTGGCCGCCGCCGACGCCCAGGGCCAATTGGCAGCCATTGCGAAATCCCAGGCGGTGATCGAATTCAACATGGCCGGCGAGGTGCTGACCGCCAACGCCAATTTCTGCGCCGCCCTGGGCTATCAACTGAGTGAAATCCAGGGGCGCCACCACCGGATGTTCGTTGAACCCAGCTATGCCAACAGCGACGAATATCGCCGCTTCTGGGACGGATTGGGCCGGGGCGAATACCAGGCCGCCGAATATCTGCGCCTGGGCAAGGGCGGCCGGGAGGTCTGGATCCAGGCGTCGTACAACCCGATCCTCGACCTCAACGGCAAACCCTACAAGGTGGTGAAATTTGCCACCGACGTCACCGGCCGGAAGTCAGCAGTCAACCTGCTTGGCATTGGGCTGGAGAAGCTCGCGGGCGGCGACCTGACGGCGCGGATCGACACCAGGTTCATCGGCGAGCTCGAAGAAGTCCGCACGGCATTCAACGAGACCGTGGCAAAGTTCTCGGGCATCGTCAGCCGGCTGCGCGATACGTCCCGGGCCTTGCGCACCGCGACTGAGGAAATCCTGACCGGGGCAAACGATCTCAGCGAGCGCACCACCAAGCAGGCGGCGGCGATCGAAGAGACCACTGCGGCCATGGAGCAGCTGGCCACCACCGTCGGCGAAAATGCCCGCCGCGCGGACCAGGCCAACACCAAGGCCCAGCAAGTGTCCCACACCGCCGAAGAGACCGGCGAGGTGATGAAGCAGTCCAACGCGGCGATGGAGCGCATCTCCACCTCGTCGGGCAAGATCTCCAATATCATCGGCATGATCGACGACATCGCCTTCCAGACCAACCTTCTGGCGCTCAATGCGTCGGTGGAAGCGGCGCGGGCCGGAGACGCCGGCAAGGGCTTTGCCGTGGTGGCCGTGGAAGTGCGGCGGCTGGCCCAGTCGGCGGCCAGCGCGTCATCGGAGGTCAAGATCCTGATCGAACAATCGGCCACCGAAGTGTCCGGCGGCAGCCGCCTGGTGGCCGAAGCCACCAGCAAGCTGGCGGCCATGCTCGATGGCATCAGGGAGAGCACCCAGCTCACCGACGGCATTACCCAGGCGACGCGGGCGCAATCGGGCGCCATCTCGGAAGTCACCACGGCCATCCGCCAGATGGATGAAATGACCCAGCACAATTCGGCACTGGTCGAGGAGACCAATGCCGCGATCGAGCAGACCGAGGCGCAGGCACGCGAACTCGACCAGATCGTGGAAGTTTTTATCGTTGACGGCGAGGCGCCCCTGCCGGAGCGCCGGCAACCGGCCCGCGCGGCCAGCCCCGCTCCCGCGGCCAAGGCACAGGCGCGGGTCAAATCGGCGGCGGCCACCTATCTCAGCCGCGGCAACACGGCGATCAAGGCGGACTGGGACGAGTTCTAGTCGCCGCCAACGACGGAGCGGCTATCGCAGCCTTAATGACGGCCGAGGCGTCGATGTCGTTGAGAGAAGATTTGGCGCGCCCTAAGAGATTCGAACTCCTGACCCCCAGATTCGTAGTCTGGTGCTCTATCCAGCTGAGCTAAGGGCGCGCACTGCCGACAGGATCGGCGGTTCAGGGCGGAGGCGAAACGCTCAACGTCCTGAAGCGGCGCAACCCATACATGGGCGGTTCCGGCTTGGCAAGCGCGCAGATGACAGTTTTTCGCCAGAGGCCGGCATCAGGGCCGGACAAGCAGGCTGACCGGGAAAATCAGCTCGAACCGGGTGCCCTGCGGCTGCTCGGCCAAGAGCAGCCGCCCGCCATGCGCCTCGGTGATTTCGCGGGCGATGGCGAGGCCCAGCCCGGTGCCGCCGGATCGGGCCGAACCCTCGAAGGCGACGAAGAGATTGGCGCGGGCGCGCGGGGCCAGGCCGGGGCCATTGTCGCTGACGGCGATGGTGACGGCCTCGGCATCCTGGCTCGCGGTGACCGATACCTCCGGCGCGGCGATGGTGCTCCCGGCCGCCTCCAGCGCCTCGCGGGCATTCTTGAGCAGATTGAGCAGCACCCGACCCAGTTGGCCCGCATCGACATTGAGCATGAGAATGTCGGGCGTGGCATTGGTGAAGGCGATGACGGGATGACCGACCAGCCTGGCCTCGAAGGCCGCGTCGTCGACCAGGGTGGCAATGACGGTCGGCGCCATGATGGGCGGCGCCGCGGTTTCCCGGCCATAATCGAGCACGGACTGGGCGAAGCCGATGGCCTTGTCGAGCGTGGTGACGAGTCGCGGGGCCAGCCGCTGCACCTTGGGATCATCGAGCGTCGCCACCTGGTCGGACAGCAATTGCGCCGAGGTCAGGGTGTTGCGCAGATCGTGGTTGATCTTGGCCACGGCCAGGCCGAGGTCGGCCAGATGCCGGCGCTGGCGCAGCATGGAGAAGAGATCGGATTCCATCGCCGCCAGCTCACGCTCGACGGTGCCGATTTCGTCGCGCCGGGCGGACGGTATGATGATGCGGGTGGCGTTTTCGGGTTCCTGGCGGAAGGCGAGCATGTTCTGCGTCAGCCGGCGCACCGGATAGATGAAGAGGTAGCTGGCCAGAAGATAGAGCGCCACCGCGGTAATGGCGGCGATGGCGAGCGAGACGATGCCGATCTGGCGGGAATAGGCCAGCATGTCCTGACGCAGCGGGCGTTCGGACATGAGCAATTCAACCAGGCTGTCGTCCAGATCGCCCTGGCCGACAATGCGCAGGGTGCGGTCGGGATCGGCGAAGAGCGTGTCGAGTGCGCCCGATATCAGCGTCATCAGATCGGCCTGGCGCATGTCGGCGGTGACCACGAGATCGGGCCGCACGGGGCTGGCCAGCTCGATCAGCTGGCTCTGGCCCTGGCGGCGATAGACGATGGCATTGGCGCCGGCCGAGGTCAGCAGCCGATCGGTCAGTTCGCGCGGCACCGCCATGACATCGGGAACGGCATCGAGGACGCGGGCCGCGACCACGCCGACGCGCAGCCGGTCGTCGAGCCAGCTCGCGCGGAAAGCAGCAAGCGAGGGCAGATAGACCACGATCTCGACCAGAAGTATCACCGCGATAATGGTGGCGATGAGCTTGATCGAGAGGCCGGAGAATCGGCTGGGCAAAACGCGGCGTTCGGCTTTCATTTCAAGCCATTATAGGCAATGGCGGCCAAGGCGTAAGCCCCCGATAGGCGGATCAGGGCAGGAGGCGGCCGATGGCGGGCAGGCGCCGCGCCCAGCTGGCGCGCGGTTGCTGGGCCAGATGCTGGCCCGCCAGATCGACCAGCGTCGCCGCAAGGCTCGCCTCGGGCAGCGCCAGGCGACCGAGGTCGCCCAGCGGCAGGCCGCGCGCCATGGCCAGAGCCAGCAATGCGGCGAGCTCCCCTGCCCCCGGACCCACGACACCGGCGCCGAGGACGGCGCCATTGCGATTGGCCACGAGGCGGACGGCGCCCGATGGCGCGCCGATTGCCTGCGCGGCATCGGTCTCGGCCAGGTTGGCGCGCAGCACGAGCTGGTCCGACCGCAGCGCGCGCGTCGAATCGAGGCCAACCTGCGCCAGGGCCGGCTGGGTGGCCACGTGCCTGGGCAGATGCAGCGGCTCGAGGCGACCGGCGCCGACGCCCAGCAGCCGCTCGACCAGCAGGCTCGCCTGCCGGACCGCGATATGGGGCTGGTGCTCGCCAGCAGCACCGCCAATGGCGCTGACGCGACCATTGGAGGTTTGTCCGTCGGCGCCCAGCAGCAGATGATCGGGGCGCTGGCGATCGCGCCGCAGCTTGAGCGCGCCGAGCAGGGAATCGTCGAGGTCTGGCACCTGGCCCATGGCAACCAGGATGTGGGAAACGTCGAGGCTCTCCTCGGCGTCGGCGACGCGCAGGGTGATGCCGGTGCCCTGGTTGCGCGGCACGATGGCGGCGACCTCGGCATCGCCGCGAATGGTGACGCCCTCCTCGCGCAGGGCGCGCAGCAGGATAGCTGTCAGTTCGGGATCGAAGCCAGGCAGCAGGCCGCCCTGGGGCACGATGGTGACCGCGGAGCCCAGCCGGCGATAGGCCTGGGCCAGCTCGAAGGCATGAGGCGTGCCGCCGATGACCACCAGGTGGCTGAGCTTGCGGATATTGTCGGCAATGCTGTCGGGGGTGAAATAGGGAACCTGGTCGAGCCCGGGCAAGGCGGGAATCAACGGTTGCGCGCCGGTCGCCAACGCGAACTGGCGGGCGCGGATGGTGGCGTCGCCGCAGCGGAGCGTCTGCCGATCGGCAAAGCTGGCCTTGCCCGACAGCACCGTGACGCCCAGGGCCGCAAGGCGTTCGTCGGAATCACGCGGCGCCGCTGCATCGGCGACGGCCGCGGCATGCTCGGCGATGGCCCGGAAGTTCGGCTTGGGCTCGGCATTGTCGAGCCCGACCCTGCCGGCAGTGCGCAGGGCCTGGGCGCGCTCGGCGCTGGCGAGAAATGCAGCGCGGCGCAAGCCGGCCTGGGCCGGATCGAGCTTGTCGGCGCCGGGATGCTTGACCAGAACGACGCCAAGGCCACGCTGCCGCGCGTCCAGCGCGAGACGTATACCCAGGGCACCGGCGCCGATGACGCAGAGATCGGGTTTTGAAATGTCTGCCATTACCGCCGGCGGCCAGAATAGGTGGGGAGAACTTTATGCGGCGATATCGCCCCGAAAACAACGGGTCAACAGCGGCAAGGAAGTCGCGTTGCGCGCGTTGACTTGCCGACGAGTTTTCCCTATAGACCCCACCAACCCGCACCGTTGGCGCCTGGCGCTTGATGTGTGTCTGAAATTCCTGCTTGTGCAGAGCCAAACTAGAGGAACCGTGCCAGGCGCGGTTTGATGTCATGAAGCGTACTTACCAGCCGTCCAAGCTCGTGCGTGCCCGCCGCCACGGTTTCCGTGCCCGTATGGCCACCAAGGACGGCCGCGCAATCATCAACAAGCGCCGCCGCGACGGCCGCAAGAAGCTCACGGCCTAAGGCCGATTGGCCGGATGACGGCCAGCGAGCAGAAGCCTGGCGCCCTGCGCCGGCTGACCAAGCGTTCCCAGTTTCAAAGGGCTGCCCGGGGCAATCGCGCCGGGCGCTCTGCGTTTGGACTACAGTCCATCGCGGTGGCAGATGCCGAACCCGGCATCGGCTTCACGGTCACCAAGAAGACCGGCAACTCCCCCGAGCGCAATCGCATAAAACGTCGCCTTCGGGCCGCTGTGACAGCATGTTCGCGTGACTTTGTCGCTCAGCATGACTATGTGCTGGTCGGACGACGGGAAGCCCTCAGCGAACCCTTTACCAAGCTTGTTGCCGACCTGGGCGCGCTGATCACACGCGTGCATGCACCCAGGTCGTCCGACGAGCGACCTTCTTCCGGCCGCGGCCCACGGAAACCGAGATAATGGAAAACAATCGCAACATCATCCTGGCCATCGTGCTCAGCATGGTCGTGTTGTTCGGCTGGCAGTTCTTCGTGGCCGGGCCACAGCTGCAGCGCCAGCAGGAACAGGCCCAGGTCGCCGCCGCACAGGCTGAAGCGGAAGCCGCGCTGGCCACCCCCGCCGCCACGACCACCGCCGCTGGCACGCCGGGCGCGGTTGCCGCCGACGGCACCGCTACCTATGCCGACCGCGCCGCCGCGATTGCCGCGAGCAGCCGGGTCGTCATCGACACCGAGGATCTGCACGGCTCGATCAACCTCACCGGCGCCCGTCTGGATGATCTCGAACTCAAGCAGTATCGCGAGACGGTCGATCCGACCTCGCCGATCATTACGCTGCTGACGCCGGCGGGTGCACCGCATGCCTACTTTGCCGAGCAGGGCTGGGTTCCGGCCGCCGGCGCAACCATCGCCGTTCCCGACAGCACCAGCGTCTGGACCGTCGAAGGCGATGCCACCACGCTGACGGCCGCCACTCCGGTCACCCTGGTGTGGAACAATGGCGCGGGCCTGATCTTCCGCCGCACCTTCGCGGTCGACGAGCATTACCTGTTCACGGTCACCCAATCGATCGAGAATACCGGCACCACCGACGTCTCGCTGTTCCCCTATGCCCGCGTCGAGCGGCAGGGCACGCCCAAGGTCGCCAATTTCTTCATCCAGCATGAAGGCCCCCATGGCGTGCTGGGTTCGAACAACCTGGTGTCCAAGAAGTATACCGACCTGCAGAAGGAACAGCAGGCGCGGTTCGACAATACCAGCGGCTGGCTCGGCTTCTCCGACAAATACTGGGCAACTGCCGTCATGCCCAAGGCCGGCGCGGGCATGAATGCCCTGTTCTCCTGGAAGAATACCGGCAGCTTTGACGACTACCAGACCAGCTTCGTCGAAACGACGCCGGTCGCGGTCGCGCCCGGCGCTACGGTTACCCATGAGAGCTACCTGTTTGCCGGCGCCAAGGAAGAATCGGTCATCAGCGCCTACCAGACCGAGTATGGCTTTGACCGGCTGGAGCTCTTGATCGACTGGGGCTGGCTGCACTTCATCACCAAGCCGATGTATTACCTGCTGAGCTTCCTCTATGGGATCATCGGCAATTTCGGCGTCGCCGTGCTCTGCGTGACGGTTATCGTCAAGGCGCTGTTCTTCCCGCTGGCCAATCGCTCCTATGCATCAATGGCCGCGATGCGCCGTGTGCAGCCGGAGATGAAGTCGATCCAGGAGCGTCTCAAGGACGACCGGCCGGCCCAGCAGCAGGCGATGATGGAGCTTTACCGCAAGGAAAAGATCAATCCGCTCAGCGGCTGCTGGCCGATCCTGATCCAGATCCCGGTGTTCTTCTCGCTCTATACCGTCATCTTCATCAGCCTCGACATGCGCCATGCGCCGTTCTTCGGCTGGATCCAGGATCTGGCGGCGCCCGATCCGACCAATATCTTCACCCTGTTCGGCCTGATCCCGTGGGATCCGACCATCCTGCCCTTCGTCGGCAGCTTCCTGCATCTGGGCATCTGGCCGGTCATCATGGGCATCACCATGTGGGTGCAGATGAAGCTCAATCCGCCGCCGCCGGACCCGACCCAGGCGATGATCTTCAACTGGATGCCGGTGATCTTCACCTTCATGCTGGGCACCTTCCCGGCGGGCCTGGTGATCTACTGGGCGTGGAACAACACGCTGTCGGTGACCCAGCAGTATTTCATCATGAAGCGCCACGGCGCCGAGGTGGACCTGCTCGGCAACATCCTGGGCGCCTTCCGCAAGTCCAAGGCGGTTGAGCCGACCAAGTCCTGATCGCCATATCAGGCGAGAAATGCTACTGCCCGCCGGACGCAATCCGGCGGGCTTATTGTTTGAAGCGAGCACCAGCATGAGCGAAATCGACTACGCCCCCGACATGATCGAACGCGGCCGCCTGATGTTCGCGCGGCCGTTCCTGTTCACCAAGGGCTGTGTGCGCATTGCCGACCTGCCGCCGATGGACAGGGTCGAGATTGCCTTTGCCGGCCGCTCGAACGTGGGCAAGTCGAGCCTGATCAATGCGCTGTGCGGCACATCGAGCCTGGCGCGCACCTCCAATACGCCCGGCCGCACGCAGGAGCTCAACATCTTCGAGAGCCAGAGCGAAAGCCTGCGCATCGTGGACATGCCCGGCTATGGCTATGCCAAGGCGCCCGAGGACAAGGTGCGGCAGTGGACCAAGCTGATCCACCAGTACCTGACCGGGCGCGCCACCCTGCGCCGCGTCTATGTGCTGGTCGACGGCCGCCACGGCCCCAAGGACAATGACCTGACGGTCATGAACGAACTCGACAAGGCAGCGGTGAGCTATCAGATCGTGCTGACCAAGGCCGACAAGCCTTCGGCGGGCGAGCTGGCCAAGGTGATATCGGCCACCAAGGCCGCCATAACAAAGCGCCCCGCGGCGCATCCGCGCGTCATCCTCACCTCGTCGCTCAAGGGCGATGGCCTGCGCGACCTGCGCGCGGAAGTGGCGATGTTGCTGGAGAGCTAGCCTTCTCAGCCTACCCCGCTCGCCCGGCGGATTACCGCGTCGTGCAGGCGACCCAGCGCTGCAGCACCGGCCGGAGAGCCTCGGACTTGGCGTTGAGGTCGGCCTCGTCGGCAAAGGTCACCACGCCCCGGTCGGGCGCGGCCCAGGCGATCAGCTTGTCGGGGTCTTCGAAGCGGAACAGGTCGTCGGCCCCCGCCTTGGCACCGCGATGGAGGATCAGCTGCAGCCGGTCGCCGGGATGCAGGCGCATGGTGATGCGGTCGTCCTCGCCCTTGCCGAAGCTGGGGGCATTCCACTTGATGCGCTCGGAGAGCCCGGGCACGGCGTCCAGGATCAGCCAGCGCAGGCTTTCGATGGCCGCCTTGTGCCGGTGTTCGAGATTATCCAGGTAGGAATCGACCACACTGAGCTTTTCCGCCACAGCCATGTCAGCGCCCTCTGAAGAATTGTCCGATGTAACCGGCAACGTCGCCGCTATTGGACGGCCTGGCAATCGATGCCAGCGCGGTTTCCACGACCGTATCGGGCGCCTTGCCGCGACGCAACTCGGCCAATGCGATCGTATAGTCATCGGCAAATTCGGGGTGCGGCTGAAAACTCAGCGCGGCGCCATTGCGATAGACGAGGCCCGCATTGGGGGTGAAGTCGGAGCTGAGGATCACCTCGGCCTCGGCAGGTGGGGTGATGACCTGGTCCTGGTGTGAGCAGGCGACCGCCAGGGCCGCTGGCGCCGTGCGCATGAAATCGGGACGTCCCTTGACCGCGTAGCTGTGTCGCCCGAGGCCCCAGCCCTTTTCGGACTTGCGCACATCGCCACCCAGCGCGTCGGCCATGATCTGGTGGCCGAAACAGACCCCCAGCATGGGCGTGCGCTGGCCATAGGCATTGCGGATGAAGGCGCGCAGCGGGTCGAGCCAGGGATAGTCGTCATAGACACCGGCGGCCGAGCCGGTGATGACGATGGCGTCCAGCTCCGCCGGATCAGGAAAGGGTGCGCCGTCGGAGACCGGCACCATGTCGTAGCTGAAGCCCTGCCCCGTACCGTCGAACATGGTCTCGAACATCTTGCGATAGGGACCGAAGCGGTCGCGCAGGGACAGCGGAACTTCGCCGGTCTGGATGATGGTGAGCTTCATGGAACACGCGCGGGGAGGGAGGAGGTGGCTTGAACCCGTATAGCGCAAGGCATGCTGCGGGCGGAAGCTGGATTTCCCGCGCGAAGCGCACCTCTCCCCCTGGGGGAGAGGTCGACCCGTCTTCGGGTCGGGTGAGGGGGCCTTACGGGGTGAAGTGTGCGGGGAAGGGGGGCCCCCCCCCCCGGGGGGGCGCCCCGCCCACCCCCCCACCGCGGGGGGGGGGGGGGCGGCCCGGGGGGGGGGAGGGGGGGGGGGGGCGCCCCCCTTACGGGGTGAAGTGTGCGGGGAAGGCCCCCTCACCCGTCGGCTTCGCCGCCGACCTCTCCCCCAAAGGGAGAGGTGAAGAGGCCCCTCAGGCTGCGATGAACTGCAGCGATACGCCGTCGATGCAATAACGCAGGCCGGTGGGGGCCGGGCCGTCTTCGAAGACGTGGCCCTGATGGCCGCCGCAATTGCTGCAATGGACTTCGGTGCGGATCATGCCGAGGGTGTTGTCGACGGTGGTGCCGATGGCGCCCGGGATGAAATCGTAGAAGCTGGGCCAGCCGGTGCCGCTATCGAACTTGGTCTCGGACTTGAACAGCGGCTGGTCGCAGCCGGCGCAGGCGAAGATGCCATCGCGGTGTTCATCGAGCAAAGGCGAGGTGAAGGGGCGTTCGGTACCCTCTTCGCGCAGGACCACATAGGCCTCGGGCGAGAGCTTGGCGCGCCACTGCTCTTCGGTCAGCTTGTAGGGAAAGTCGCCTTCGGCGGCGCGGGCGATGCCCATGGGGCGGAAATAGGCGAAGGCTGCCAGGGCAGCGAGGGCAGTGCCGCCGAGCAGCAGGTTACGACGATCGACAACCATGGTCTCTTCCCTTCAGAAGTGACCCCGCGCCCGGGACCGCAGGAGGGGATGCGGGCGGCAGCGCGGGGTATGTGCGACGGCCAGTCTAGGCACTGCGCCCGATCAATGACACGTCAAACTGTGGTGAGAGGTCAGCGGTTCCGACCTCTCTTGCAGCGCCATTCGTTATGGCGCTGCCATTGGTTACAGGCCGACCGGATGGCCGGGCTGTTACATGGCCGACTTGGGGGTCAGCACGGCGTCGATGACGTGGATGACGCCGTTGGACTGGATCACGTCGGCAATGGTCACATTGGCGGTCGTGCCGTTTTCGTCGGTCACGGTGACCTTGCCGTCCTTGGCTTCCAGGGTCAGCTTGCAGCCGCCGACCGTGTCGACAACATGCTTGCCACCATCGGCTTCGACCATGCCGACGATATCGGTCGACAGCGCCTTGGCCGGGATGACGTGGCAGGCCAGGATCGTCGACAGCATTTCCTTGTTCTCGGGCTTGAGCAGGGTGTCGACCGTGCCGGCCGGCAGGGCGTCGAAGGCGGCATTGACCGGCGCCAGCACGGTGAACGGACCCGGGCCCGACAGCGTCTCGACGAGGCCTGCAGCCTGAACGGCGGCAACCAGGGTGGTGTGATCGGCCGAGTTCACGGCGTTTTCGACGATGTTCTTGTCGGCATACATGGCGGCGCCGCCGACTTCCGGATTGTCCTGAGCGATGGCAGCACCGAGCGAGGCGACGGTCAGCATGGCGGCAACGGAGAGGGCGCGGAGAGAGAGGTTCATTTAGTCGTTCCTTCCTGTGTTTCGTTCCCATTGTTCGGCTGGGACGTGGGAAGATACGGACGGATGTTTCGGCCGGTTTCGGGCAGTTTCAGCCTATATTTCGCGTTTGACGTGAAACTTTGCCGGGGCCGATTTCGTAGGGCGGTGATCCCTTCGACGTACTTCGGCGGCTCCCCGTCACCCCACCCTCATTCCCTCCCCATCAAGGGGAGGGAGGCGCCAGATCAACTCGCAAAGAACATCCCCGGTATCATCAGGCGCACTGCGCGGGCTTCCCTCCCCCCTTGTGGGGAGGGAATGAGGGTGGGGGTGGGGCGAGGCACCGGACTGGAGAAGTCCCAGGTAAACAGTCCCCCCACAACAGGAGGCGCGTTACTGCCTCAGATCGTCAGATCGGGGTGGCCGAGCCGACGGCGACGATCGGGCCCTGGGCGACGCCGGTGGGCGAGCCGCCGGTCTGCTCGAGCGTGACGGCCAGGACCGTGCCCGGGCCGATGACGGCCGGATCGACGGTAATCTCGCGCCGTTCGTTGACCGGGATGACGCCCATGGACACCGCCGGCTGGTCGCCGTTGATGTACCAGAGCTCGAAATCCTTGTCGGGGATCGCGGCGCCCTTGAGCGAGGTGATGCGAACCTGGCCCGAGCCTTCGTCATAGAGCGCGACGAATTCGATGCCGCTGCCCTCATGCGCCTGCAGGGCGGCCACCAGTTGGACAGCCATGGTGTTGGCATCAAAGCGCGGCTGCATGAGGTTGAAGCCGACCGCGGCGACGGCCACGGCCAGCGCACCGGCGGCAATGGAACGCCAGACCATCAGGCTCTCCCACCAGGGCAAGGATCGGCTGGCCCTGACGACATCGCCGAAGGCCCGGGCCTCGATGGCGGCATAGAGATGGGGCGGAACCGGGGTTTCCTCGAATTCGGCATTGAGCGCTGCGAAGCGCGACACCCAGAAATCGCGCTCGGCGCGCAGGTTCTGGTCGGCCTCGATCAACCGGCCGACGCGCTCATGCTCGCGGGGCGAAAGCAGGCCGAGCACATATTCGGCCACCAGGGCGTTGCGCCCTTCGAACTCTCCGCCGATGTCGTCGCTCGTGCTCATGCTGTCAAACAGTCTTTCAGTCTGATGAGGCTCCGGCGCAGCCAGGTCCGCATCGTGTTGAGGGGCACCGCGAAGCGCGTCGCCAGTTCCTCGTAGCTATAGCCATCGAGGTAGGCGCCGCGCACCGCGTCGGCACGAACGGGTTCGAGCGTGCCCAGGCAGTAATCGATGCGGCCCCGTTCATCATTATCCTCGGCGGCGCGTTCCGGAGTAGGACCGCTGTCGGGGATTTCGAGCGCCACGTCGATATCGTCGGCGACCGGGCGACGGGCCCTCAAAATGTCGAGTGAATGGTTGCGCGCTACCGCGACCAGCCAGCTGATCGGGCTGGTATTGCCGGCCACATAGCGATCGGCGCGCTGCCAGATCTTCACATAGACTTCCTGAATGGCCTCCTCGGCCTCCGAACGGTCTTTCAAGATACGCAGGGTGACGCCGAACAGTTTCGCGCTGGTGCGTTCGTAGAGCGTACGGAACGCCGCCCGGTCGCGCAGGGCGCAGCGGGCGATGAGATCTGATATCTCCTGGGACGGCGTTGTCGTGGTCATGAACTGGTCTGCCTCCCAAGCGAGCCGCGCCGCCGGTTTTGCCCCCGGCGATCTTTGACGCCTGATAACGCAGCAGAGCGCAAATTGGATCAATGCGCAAATGCGGCATAATCGTCTTTTCCTTTGGGCATTGATGTTCTAGACCCGTTGCGGTCTTTTTTGCGCCGCTTTGCCAACAGATTGGGTCGTCCATGACAGATCAGACTTCAGAGACGGACCGGTTCAGCCACGATGCGGGGATTCTCGCGCAGGCGCTTCCCTATATGCAGCGCTACGAGGGCAAGACCGTCGTGGTGAAATACGGCGGCCATGCCATGGGCGACCTCAAGCTCGGCCAGGCCTTTGCGCGTGACATTGCACTGCTCAAGCAGAGCAAGGTCAATCCGATCGTGGTGCATGGCGGCGGGCCGCAGATTGCTTCCATGCTGAAGAATCTGGGCATTGAATCCAAGTTCGAGGGCGGCCTGCGCGTTACCGATGCGCGGACGATGGAAATCGTCGAAATGGTGCTGGCCGGCTCGATCAACAAGGAAATCGTGGCGCTGATCAATGCCGAGGGCGAGTGGGCCATTGGCCTCTGCGGCAAGGACGGCAACATGGTCTTCGCCAAGAAGGCGGTAAAGACCGTCAAGGACCCGACCTCCAATATCGAGAAGGTGCTCGATCTGGGCTTTGTCGGTGAGCCGGTCGAGGTCGACCGCACGCTGCTGGACCTGCTGGCGCGCTCGGAAATGATCCCGGTCATCGCCCCGGTCGCGCCCGGCCGTGACGGCAATACCTACAATATCAATGCCGATACCTTTGCCGGCGCCATTGCCGGCTCGCTCGGCGCCAAGCGCCTGCTGTTCCTCACCGACGTGCCGGGCGTGCTCGACCGCGACGGCAAGCTCATTCCCGAGCTCAGCGTGAGCGAGGCCAAGCAGCTGATCGCCGACGGCACCATTTCGGGCGGCATGATTCCCAAGGTCGAAACATGCCTGGAAGCGCTCGACAATGGCGTGGAGGGCGTGGTGATCCTCAACGGCAAGATGCCCCATGTGGTGCTGGTGGAACTGTTCACCGAATTCGGCGCCGGCACGCTGATCGTGCGCTGAGGTTGGAGCCATCGCCCTGAGCACCATGCGGCGTGCCCTGGTCCTGGCGGGCGGCGGCTATGTCGCGAGCTCGTGGGAGATTGGCCTGATCACCGGCATGGCCGATGCGGGTCTCGATATCCGCGATGCCGACCTCTTCGTGGGCACGTCCGCTGGCGCCAGGGTGGCGGTGGACATGACAAGCGGGCAGACGCTCGAGGACATCTATCAGGGGCGGGTCGGGCCGGATGGACCGCGCCCCGAGCGGCCGGGCCAGATCGACTGGGCCCGCATCCGCGACGGCGTGGAAGCGGCAAAGCAGGCCGGCGGCAGCACCACGGACATTCTTCGCCGCTACGGCGCGCTGGCGCTGGCGGTTTCGCCAGGACCAGGCACCGATCGGCGGGAAGCGGTCGCCAGCCAGCTTCCCGTGCGAGCCTGGCCCGAACGGCGCGTGCTGATTGCCGCGATCAATACGGAAACCGGCGAGCGGCGCGCCTTCGACCGCGAGAGCGGCATCGACCTGGTGGACGCTGTTATCGCCACCACCGCCGCTTTCGGCGCGCCACCCATGCTGTTCGACGGCCACCACTATTTCGACGGCGGCTACCATTCCGGCGACAATGCGGACCTGGCCACCGGCTATGACCGGGTGCTGATCCTCTCCCTCATCGCGCCGCCGCAAGCCATGCGGCTGGTGACCCTCGCCACGGCGGTCGAGGCCCTGCAGGCCGCCGGCGCGGAGGTGGAGGTGATCCACCCCGATGAAGAGACGATGAGCGCACTCGCGGCGACAGGCGGCCAGATGAACCCGGCATCGGGCCGGCCCGCGGCCATAGCGGGACGCCTGCAAGGCCAGCGCTGCGTCAGCGAACGCCTGCGATCGTTCTGGCAATAGCCGACCGCGCCGCCGCAGCGGTTGACGCTTTGCTAACCATTTGTCACAGCTCGGTCGATTTGACCGGGGTGTGGCGCTTCTGCGCTAGCCCGGTTCGGACAAGTCGTGGCAAATTTTAGCCATCAGGTGCGGGGGGCTTTTTTGTAATGCGTTCATTGATCAAGTTGGCGGCGTTGGCCGTGGTTGCGGTGCTCGGTACGAGCGTGGCCGCGCAGGCTCAGTCCATGGTGGCGCCGGTCGTCACCAGCGGCATGTACCAGCCGAGCTACTCGGCGTGGGACGGGTTCTATGTCGGCGCCCAGGGCAGCCTGATCGGCATGAAGAGCCACGAAATCGCGCCCGGCATCCTTGTTGGCGAGCAGCTGCTCGGCGATATCGGCGGCAGTGCGGGCGTGTTCGCCGGCTATCGCTACCAGCTCAGCGACTGGTTCGTGCTCGGCGTCGATGCCGAAGTGAACAATGTGGCGACGCAGTTCGAATTCAACGGCGGCACCAATTACGGCGCGCTCAAGTGGGACGCGGCAGTGCGCGCGACGCTGGGCTATCCGGTGGCGCCCAATGTGCTGGCCTATGGCACGGTCGGCTATTCCTGGGGTCGGTTTGACTTCACCCCCAGCCGCGGCGTCGATACGGCCTTTACGGCCGGCGGCTTCCAGCTCGGGCTGGGCGTCGACATGATGATCACCCAGAACATCATGGCGCGCCTCAACGCCACCTGGACGCATTATGGCGTCAACAATGTGCCCGGCGGCGGCACCAGCGAGCCGAGCAACCAGGTGGTTCGCGCCGGTCTCGCCTGGAAGTTCTAGGCCCCATCCCCGTCCCGTTTCGAAGGCCGCCCGCTGGGCGGCCTTTTGCTTTGGGGCTCATCTGAGGCCAGTTGCTCGGTGAAGCGCTGCTGCTGGGCGATCGAATCGGCCAGGATGCGGGCGAAAGCGGCCAGTTCGGCCTCGCTATACCGTGCCAGCATGGCGGACCCGGCCACCTGCAGCGGCGCATAGGCCTCTTCGACCAGCGCATAGGCGGCCGGCGCCAGCTCGACCATGACCTTGCGCCGATCGTTGGGATCGGCCAGCCGGCGGACGAAGTCACGCTCGGCCAGGCGGTCGATCAGCGCTGTCACCGCCGCCGGGGTCAGGCGGGTTTCGGCGGCGATGGCGCTGGCGGCCTGGGGGCCATGCATCAGAAAGCTCAGGCACAGCCGTTCCGAGGCGTTGAGGCGCCAGCGGGCACCCACCGCCTCATCGTAGCGCTGCGTGGCATCCTGCCAGCGCATGACCAGCGTGCCGAGTTCAGCGATCAGGGCATCCTTGCTCAGGCTTGACATTTTAGTTCGATCATCTAATTGTTAGATTATCTAATAATAAGGCGTTCGTACAATGTCTATCATCGCATCACGCGCTGCAAGCGTTCTGTCGACATCATCCACCATTGCGATCTGCGGCGGCGGCATTGGCGGGCTCGCGACCGCCCTGGCCCTCAAGCACGCCGGTTTCCAGCCGGTCGTGTTCGAGCGCCACCAGCCGCAACAGCTCCGCGACGAGGGCCTGTTCCTGACGCTGGCGCCCAATGGCTGCAACGCAATGCGCGCGCTGGGCCTGCTCGATCAGGTCACTGCCGCGGGCCTGCCGACGCGCGGCCTCGCCGTGTTCAATGAGGCCGGCAAGCGGCTGGCGCTGGTGGACTATGCCGAGCAGGCCGACAAGTATGGCGCAGGCTCGATCACCCTTCGGCGCGGCGCGCTGGCGGGCGTACTGCTCGACGCCACCCAAGCTGCCGGCATCACCGTCCACCACGGTGCCGCCATCGCCGATATCACCCAGGACTCCGATGAGGTGGTGCTGACGGTGAATGGCGAACAGCGGCACTTTGCCCTGGCGCTGGCCTGTGACGGCCTGCGCTCCACAGTGCGACGGCTGGTCTTTCCCGAGCTGCCGCAGCCGGTCTATTCGGGCCTTATCGGCACCGGCGGCTTTACGCCGGCCCCGGGCGTGGCCGATACACAGGGGGTGATGAACATGGTGTTCGGCCGGCGCGGCTTTTTCGGCTACATCAAGCAGGCCGAGGGAGCGGTCTACTGGTTCAATTCCTACCCGGCGCCGGAAAGCGAAACGACCCCGGTCACCGATGGCGCCGCCTTTGCCCACAAGCTGGCAACCATGCATGATGGCGACCCGCTCGACACGGCAGCCATATTGGCGGCGACGGCACGGGTCGACCGGCACTATCCCATCTACGACATGCCCGAGCTGCCGCACTGGTCGGCCGGTCGCGTGCTGCTGATGGGCGATGCGGCCCACGCCGTGGCGCCCCATTCCGGGCAGGGCGCGTCGCTGGCGATGGAAGACGGCATCGTGCTTGCGGCGTGCCTGGTGGCCGCACCCGACCACGCCACGGCCTTTGCGCGGTTCGAGGGACTGCGGCGCGACCGCGTGCAGAAAGCCATCAGCATCGGCCGCGCCGTGGGCTCGCAGAAACGGGCGCAATCCTGGCTGGCCCTGCGCCTGCGCGATCTCATGCTGCCACTGTTCATGCCGCTGGGCGCGCGGATGCAGGAAAAGCTCTACGCCTTTCGCGTGGACCGCACGCCGCTCAAGCAACCGGTGCAATGAAAAAGGGCGCCCGTGGGCGCCCTTTGACTTATGCCTCGACCAGCACCGGCTGGACCGGCATGCCGCGTCCCGGCCCCGCCTTGGGGCCCTTGAACAGGGGCGAGAGCAGAAGCACCAGGGCGAAGCTGCCCACCACATACCAGAGGGCCAGGCTCGAGGCGCCGGCAAAGGCTGCATGCGGGGTACCGCCCGATGCAAAGCTGTTGCCCAGATCGCTGAAGAAGATCTGGCCGATAATGGCTACGCCCAGCGCGCCGCCGACCTGCTGGAAGGCCTGCAGGGCCCCCGAGCCCGCGCCGGCATCGCGGGGCGGCACATTGGCCAGCACCAGCTGGAACAGCGAGGAGAAGCCCAGGCCCAGGCCGATGCCCGCCATCAGCAGCGGCGGCAGGAAGGCCCAGTGGTCGATGCTGTCGGTCACGCTGGCAATATAGAAGTGCAGCCAGGCGATGCCGAAAGCCAGCAAGGCGCCGGCAACCGCCAGGCGGCCACGCAGGTAGCGCGAACCGAAGCGACCGGCGATGGCCGAGGCGATCAATACGCCGACCGAGAACGGCGTATTGGTGAGGCCCGATTCGAGCGGGGTGAAATCGAAGCCACCCTGCAGCAGCAGCGAAATCACCATGAACATGCCCGGGATGCCGGAGGAGAACACGGTGACGACAAAGGCGCCGAACATGAACTGCCGGTTGGTGATGAGATCGAAGTTGAGCAGTTGCGACTGGCCGGCCGCGGCACGATTGCGGGTCCACAGCACGAAGGCGACGAGCAGGGCGACGCCGGCGGCCATCATGACGAAGGCCCAGAGCGGCCAGCCATAGGCACGGCCCTCCACGATGGGGAACACCACCGCCAGAATGCCAGCCCCGAACAGGCCGATGCCGACATAATCGTTGCGCAGGCCAGCATGGCCCGGCAGGCGCGGGATGAAGAACCAGCCGGCGACGACGGCGCCAATGCCGATCGGAATGTTGACCAGGAAGATGGGCTGCCAATCGAGGCCGAACAGATTGGCCGAGATCAGCACGCCGCCCAGGAGCGGGCCACAGACCGCGGCAAGACCGGCCGAGAGGCCGAACAGCGAGAAGGCCTGGCTGCGCTCATGGGGCGGGAAGGTGACGGTGGCAATCGCCATGACCTGTGGCGTCATCATTGCGCCGGCAAGACCCTGGACGACGCGCGCGCCGATCAGGAATTCGATATTGGGCGCCATGCCGCAAAGGGCCGAAGCAACGGTAAAGCCGGCGACGCCCCAGAGGAACAGCGTCGTGCGACCCAGGATATCGCCCAGGCGACCGAAGGGCAGAAGGCCCAGCGCAAAGGCCAGGATATAGGCGGCAATGACCCATTCGATCTGGCTATCGGTGGCGCCCAGGCCCTCGCGCATGGAGGGCAGTGCGACATTGACGATGGTCACGTCGATCAGGTTCATGAAATTGGCGATGAGCAGGATGAACAGCGCCAGCCAACGGCGCGGATCGGGTGGGGCATCAGCCCCCGGTTGGTGGGTGTGAGCGGACATGAAAAGTTCCTCGTCTCAGGATCTACGGATAAAGGCGTGTTCCAGCTCGGTCAGGACCTGCTCGAGCTGGAGAAGGGAAAGGTCGGTGCGGCGCCAGCAGTCCGACAGGGCGCCGGTGGCAATGAGCGCGGCCGCTTCCGGATCGATGTCCGGACGGAACGAGCCATCGGATAGGCCGAGCCGGAAGATGTCGGCGATCTGGTTGCGCCAATATTCGCGCATCGGGATCATGATCGAGGCGACGACCGGATCACGCCGCGCCCGGGCGATGAGTTCGGTCAACACCACGATGAGCTCGGGCATCTCCGTTACGGCTTCGCGGAAGTCGTCGAACTCCAGATGCAGCCGCTCGAGGGCATTCTTGCCGTCGCGCGGGTGGCGGAGCGCCTGCGCCTTGAAATCCTGGCGCAGCGAGTCGGCCACCAGCGCGATCAGCGCCTCCTTGGACGGCACGTGGTAATGCAGCGTAGCGATATTGATGCCGACCCGCGCCGCGATGTCGCGCGTGCGCAGGCCCTCGAGCCCCTTCTCGATGATGATCTGGCGCGCCGCCAGGGCAATGGCGACCCGGCGATCATCGCCACTTTCACGCTTGCCTGATGTCGAGGGTTCGGCGGTCATATGCTTGGGCTTCAGATCAAGGCGGAGGAGCCTATACACCGCGCCATCGCATCAATCAATCATTTGATTGAGACAAACCAGCCCTGCTCTGGACGCAGGTCAGCAGGCTGGTCATTGCCGAGGATGCGCCCTAGACTGGGCGCATGACAAAGAGCTTTCGCGTGGTCGACTTGCGGCAGGATGCGCCGCTTGAGGATACCGACATCGTCATCGACGGCGCGCAATCTCCCGAAGCCGCCGCGCGCGACGCCCTGGGCATTCAGGTCGTCCGAAGCGGCGCCAAGCGTGACCTGGTCGCCAAGGTCTATTGGCAGCCTATCGGCCAGCCCCTGACCATGGTCCGCCTCTATGCCAAGACCGAAGAGCCCTAAGCGCGTCGAGCGGGAACCGGGCGCTCATTCCATATCCGGCACGTCGCCGTGCTGGAACAGGACCACCGGATCGCCGAATTCGCCATTGACGAGATCGGCGGAGCGCGACCAGCTGATGACGCCGGCATAGGTGCCCTGGGCCGCCATGCGGCGGGCATCCATCTTGGCCTTGTCGGCGGAGGGCAGCTCGCGCGGCTCGAAGGCGGGCCGCAATTCACCCTCCTCGTCACGCACGAAGGCGCTCAGCACCACCAGCGTCTTGAGCTTGGACTCCGGCGCCTGCCCGACCGATTGTTGCTGCTTGAACATGCCCATACTCCCGCGGACTCAACCTGATGTCGCAGGATAGAACAAATACGGAACAAATGGCAAGCAGGTGCGCTGGGATCAGCGACGCGTCAGTTCAACCACGGGAATGGATTCACGCGTCGTCTTCCGGGCATATCCCGCGAATTGCGGAAACAGCCCGGCCTGCTCGGCATAGACGGTCGCGCGTTCCTCGCCATCGAGGACGCGGGCGTGGACAGGCACGCGCTCTATCGTCGTGCCGTCGCCGATCTCGATGTCGATATCGGGATGGGCGACCAGATTGTGGAACCAGGCCGGGTGCCTGGGGGCGCCGCCATTGGAGGCGAAGATATAGATGGGGCCGCCTGGTTCGCGCTGCAGATACATCAGCGGTTGCATGCGGGGCTCGCCGGACTTGGCGCCTATGGCGTGGAGCAGCAGGACGGGGGCATTCTTGAAGTAGCCGCCTGGCTTGCCGCCCTTGCGGTTGAAATCGGCGACGACCTTGGCGTTGAAATCGTTCATGCTTGTTCCCTGAAACCTTTCATCGTCGATTGCCGATAGTTCCATCGGCGGTATGTGGGGTCAAGCCGGATATGGGGCGTCAGCATGCAGTTGACAAATGCGCCGCCGCGGCGTCCCTCCGGGCAGAACACCGGAGTGCCCCGCCATGCAGGACTATGTCCGCCGCATTCTTACCTCCTCGGTCTATGAAGTGGCCGAGCAGACGCCGCTCGAGACCATGAACCTGCTGTCGGCGCGGCTGGGGGCAGAGGTGCTGCTCAAGCGCGAGGACATGCAGCCGGTTTTCTCGTTCAAGATCCGCGGCGCCCACAATCGCATCGCGCAGCTCACGGCCGAGGAGCGGGCCCGCGGCGTCATCTGCGCTTCGGCCGGCAACCATGCCCAGGGCGTGGCGCTGTCCGCGACGCGCCTGGGCATTCGCGCCGTGGTGGTGATGCCCACCACGACACCGATCATCAAGGTGGGCGCCGTGCGCCGGCTGGGCGGCGAAGTGGTGCTGTTCGGCGACGGGTTCGACGCCGCCCGCGCCCATGCCGCCGAGCTGGCCGATAAGCACGGCTATGTGGTGGTGCATCCGTTCGACGACCCCGATGTCATTGCCGGCCAGGGCACTATCGGCATGGAGTTGCTGCGGCAGCATCCGGGCGATATAGGCGCCATCTACGTGCCGGTCGGCGGCGGCGGGCTGGCGGCCGGGATCGCGGCCTTCGTCAAGTTCCTGCGCCCCGATATCCGTGTCATCGGTGTCGAGCCCGAGGAAGCGGCGAGCATGAAGGCCGCTATCGCGGCGGGCCATCCAGTGGCGCTCGACCAGGTCGGGCTCTTCGCCGATGGCGTGGCCGTGCGGCAGGTGGGCACCGAGACATTCCGGCTGTGCCGCGAATTGCTCGACGATATCGTCACCGTGACCGCCGACGAAATCTGCGCGGCGATCAAGGATATCTTCGACGACATGCGGGCCATTGCCGAGCCGGCCGGCGCGCTGGCACTGGCCGGATTGCGGCGGCAGGTGGAACGGGGCGAGGCGCCCGCCGGCGCGCTGATCGCGATCAATTCGGGCGCCAATGTCAATTTCGACCGCCTGCGATATGTGGCGGAACGGGCCGAGATCGGCGAGCGGGCCGAGGCTTTGTTCAGCGTCGAAATCCCGGAGCGCCCCGGCAGCTATCGCGCCTTCATCCGCCTTTTGGGCCAGCGCTCGATCACCGAGTTCAACTATCGCTTTGCCCATGGCGCCAGCGCCAAGATTTTCGTCGGCATCAAGCTGACGCGCGGCGACGCCGAAAAGCTCGAGATCATCAACCTGCTCGAGGGGCAGGGCCTCAAGGTCACCGACCTCACCGACAACGAGGTGGCCAAGCTGCATGTCCGCCACATGGTGGGCGGAAGGGTCAGCGACCTCAATGACGAGGTGGTCTATCGCTTCCAGTTTCCCGAAAGGCCGGGGGCGTTGCTCAAATTCCTTGAAGGGCTCAATGACGAGTGGAACATCTCGCTGTTCCACTATCGCAATCACGGCGCCGACTACGGGCGCGTGCTGGTCGGCGTGCAGGTGCCGGAGGCGACGCGAGATGACTTCATCGCCCATATCGACGCCATCGGCTTTCCCTATTGGGATGAGACCAATAACCCCGCCTATCGGCAGTTTCTCGATCATGAACGCGGGTGAACGGGACGTTCATCTGCGGTACATCGTTATGTCGCAATAAACCGACAATAGAAATCTTGGGCCGCAACAGCGGCGGATTCTATTGCAAATCATCGGACAAGGGGCCATCTGCGGGGGAGATGGGCCCTACTCTACTGTTCAGCGCCTGCCCCGCCAAAGCAAAACAAACAAAGCCGGAGAAGTCGATGAAGATCACCAAAATTGCTACCACGATGCTGCTTGGCGGCGTGGCCACTGCCGTGCTGATGGGCCAGGCCAATGCGCTCGAAGCGCAGGCTTTCGCCGACCGCATCATCGAGGTCTACAAGACCATCGGTTACAACGTGACCCTGGGTGAAGCCACCCTGGACGGGAACACCATCACCATCGATGGCGGCAGCATCTCGGTCGTCTCCACGCCCGACGCTGGCATGGAAACCTTGACCTTTGACACCGCGCTCACCTTCTCGGGCGTTACCGAAAATGCCGATGGCAGCTACATGGCTGAATCGCTGACCATTCCCGACATCGACACCGATTTCGCCGAAGAGCCGACCGGCCATGTGAGCCTGGTCGATATCCGTGTCGACGGCTTCTACCTGCCCGCCGGCAGCCCGGTTCCCGCGATCGGCCTGATGCAGCTCTATGAGAGCTTCTCGACCGGCGCGCTGTCGATCACCCGCGATGGCGAGGAAGTCATCTCGATCGACTCGATCGAAGCCGGCTCCACCTTCAATCCGCAGCACGGCTCGACCGAGCTGACCGACCTGACCTCGTCCCTGGCTATATCAGGCATCACCGCCGATCTGAGCACCGTGAGCGAAGAAGATCCGTCGGCCGGCGCCGTCATCGAAGCCCTGGGCCTCACCTCCATTTCCGGCGACGTCACCGGGGACTTCACCTGGTCGATGGCTGATGGCCACATGACCATCGGCGAGTTCCTGTTCGACTTCGCCGATATCGGCGCGTTCAACATCACCACCGACATTTCGGGCTTCACCCCCGCAGTGCTCGACCAGATCTACGCCATGCAGGCCTCGATGGGCGCCGAGCCGACGGAAGAGCAGGCACAGGCGCAGATGATGCAGGGCATGGCCATCATGCAGGGCGTGTCGATCATCGGCGCTTCGGTGCGCTATGACGATGCCGGCCTTGCTCCCAAGCTGCTCGACTTCTTCGCCGCCCAGTCGGGCGCCGACCGCGCCACGTTCGTGGAAGGCCTCAAGTCGATGCTGCCGATGATGCTGGCCGAGTCGGGCATTCCCGCGCTCAACGACCTCGTCGTGCCGCCGGTCTCGACCTTCCTCGACGACCCCAAGAGCCTCGAAGTCAAGGTGGCTCCGCCCTCGCCGACCCCGCTGCTGGTGCTGATGGCGGCTGCCGCCAACCCCGAAGGCCTCATCGCCGCTCTGGGCCTGGCCGTCCAAGCCAACACCGCGGCTGAGTAATCAGCTCGTTCGATCAACACTTTGAAGGCGGCGCCATCCCGGCGCCGCCTTTTGCTTTTGGTGGGGGTGCCCACTTGCGAAATGGTGGCGCTTCAGGCGATGAGAATGTGGGCACCTGGGGGAGAATGTTATGTCGCGCAAGCAGATACTGGGTGCTTTGTTCGGCGCGGGCCTGGCGCTGGCGGCTATCCCCGCTTTCGCGATCGACGCCGAAGCCTTTGCGCAGCGTGTTGAGACCGCCGGGGTCGGGGGCCTGACGTATCTCGGCCGCGCCAGGGCCGAGGGCGACGCTGTGGTCGTGGACAATGTGGGCGTAAAGTTTGGGGACACGACGTACGTTTTCGAAGGGCAATTTACCTTTGCCGGCATAGCGATGCAGCCTGACGGCGGCTATGTCGTGGAGTCCATCACAGCGCCGGAGATCGTCCTTCGTGACCACTCGACCGAGGTTGTCACGGCAAAATTGAAGGACTTCTCGCTGACCGGCTATGCGGTGCCGGGTGAATCCGGTGCGGATGGAACGTTTCCTTCCTTCTCTTTACATGCGGACCTATTCACCTGGCGCTATTTCGCAATGAGGCCTATCAAAGACCTCTCGATCAAAATCGAGCCGACATTCACCGGCGAGGCCCTTACCGCTCTGGCAATGTCGGCTTCTGTCAAAGGCATGACGATCGACCTGCAGGACGCTTCGCAGGAACCCAATACCTTTGTCGAAACTCTGGTTGCGTTAGAGGTGGACGAACTTCCGTTCGACTACAGCCATTCAATCGTCTGGAAGGATAGTGGCCTTGCCACCTATACCAACCATGCCAGCGTTGACGAATTGGGCGCATCACAGGCCGAAGTTGTCGTCAGCGGTTTGACCCGGGACAAGGTGGAGAAGCTTATCGCCGTGCCGAAGGCCGGCCCCGACTTTCTCCAGGCACTCGCTAGCGCCTTGATGGGGATCGTCGTTGACGACGCCAGTGTTCGTATCGAGGCCGGCCCTCTCCTCAAGGAAGTCATCGATTATTTGACCGATGAGCGAGGCGACCGCGAGGCCGTTCTGGCTGAGGCTGAACAGGCGGGGATGACCGTGATAGAAGCCTTCGGTGCTCCGGCGTTGGCGGTACTGGTTCGTCCGGCGCTGCGCGCGTTCCTGGCCGAACCGTCCAGCCTGGAGGCGCGGATTGATCCTCCGGCGCCCGTCACATTCATCTCGCTCATGTTCGCCGCGACGAACGCCAAGACTGCTATTGTCCCGCTGCTCGGTCCCACTTTCACCGCTAACGAACCACCCCGACCTGACGCTCCCTAACGCTTGACGTGAATCGTTCAGGATTCTGCACTATATTGTCTCGACCATGAACGACATGACGTCCCCTGCACCGCGCAGTCTCAGCCACATTACCGATTGGGTGTTCGACCTCGACAACACCCTCTATCCGCGCAGCTGCAACCTGTTTGCCCAGATCGATACGCGCATCACCAGCTATGTGATGGACGTGACCAAGCTCGATTTCGAGGCGGCCCGCGACCTGCAGAAGAGCTATTATCGGGACTATGGCACGACGTTGAACGGGTTGATGCTGCGGCACGAGATCGACCCGGACCATTTCCTCAACACCGTCCATGCCATCGACTATTCGCCGGTCGATGCCCATCCGGACCTGGTGGATGCGATTCGCGCCCTGCCCGGCCGCAAGTTCATCCTCACCAATGGCGATACCGGCCACGCCCGCGCGGTGCTGCGGCGCCTCGGCTGCGACGACATTTTCGAGCATGTGCACGATATCCGCGCCATGACCTTCCTGCCCAAGCCGCACAAGGCGGCCTATGACGGGTTCCTCACGCTGCACGGCATCGACCCGACCACGGCTGTCATGTTCGACGACCTCGAGAAGAACCTCGTCGTGCCCCATGAAGTGGGCATGGCCACCGTGCAGGTGGTCGCCGGCGAAGACTTTGCCCATGAACAGGTCGAAGCCTGGGAACTGGGCCGCGCCGTCGGCCCGCATGTGCACCACATCACGGATGATCTGGCGCGGTTCCTCCGGGAGCGGCCGTAGCGGCACGGAGCCCGCAGTCGACACACCCTCCCCCTTGCGGGGAGAGCGGGAGAGCTTGGCGCCTAGCGACGCTGGCGGTGGGCGAGCCACCGACACGCGGGCCAAACATCCCCCACCCTTGATCCCTCCCCGCAAGGGGGAGGGTGTCGACTGAGAGTTCCGACCGTCACGCCTACATGTTGTTGAAATGCAATATGTTGCCGTCGGGATCTTTCAGCCAGGCGCCCTTGAAGCCGCCGTTCGAATGGATGCCGCCGGCATAGTCCATGCCCATGTCCGGGTAGTGCTCGAAGGCGACGCCCTTGCCCAGGAGGGCCGAGACGATGGCCTCGATCTCCTCGCCCACGCCCCAGGCGACGGCATTGGCCTTGTTGGTTCCGGCATAGTCGGAGACGTAGACGACCAGCCTGGTGCGGCCGGTCTTGAGGACCAGCATGGTGGCATCGTCCTGATCAGGCTCGAGGCCGAGCGTATCGACATAGAAACCGCGGGCGGCGGCGATATTGCTGACCGCGACGATGGCCGATGAGTCCTTGTCTTTCAGCATGGTCCTGTCCTTCCGCTTTGCTCAACGAACGCGATGGCGTCCGTCCTGGTTCAATGACGTTCGTGCCACGGCTTTACAGACACGTCGCCACGCAGTATTAGCGTTACTCCATCGGCAACTGCCGATGAATCGCAGGGCGGCCGGCGGCCGCAAACCATCAGGAACAGTGTCATGGAATATCGTCGCTTGGGCAAATCTGGCCTCAAGGTCAGCGAACTGTCGCTCGGAAGCTGGGTCACCTTCTCCAAGCAGGTGGACGAGAAGGACGCGCTCGACCTGATGGGCCTGGCCTATGACGAAGGTGTCAACTTCTTCGACAATGCCGAAGGCTATGAGGCCGGTGAATCGGAAGCGCTGATGGGCGCGGCACTCAGCAAGCTCGGCTGGAGCCGCGACAGCTATGCCGTGTCGTCCAAGGTGTTCTGGGGCGGCAGCAAGCCGACGCAGAAGGGCCTGAGCCGCAAGCATGTGACCGAAGCCGCCCATGCCGCGCTCAAGCGCCTGCGCGTGGACTATCTCGACCTCTATTTCTGCCACCGCCCCGATATCGATACGCCGATCGAAGAGACCGTCTGGGCGATGAATAACCTGATCACCCAGGGCAAGGTGCTCTATTGGGGGACGTCGGAGTGGAACGCCCAGCAGCTCACCGAAGCCTGGGCCTTCGCGCGCGCCAACAACCTCATCGGCCCGCAGATGGAACAGCCGCAATATAACCTCTTCGTCCGCGAAAAGGTCGAGCACGACTATCTGCCGCTCTATGACCTGATGGGCCTGGGCACCACGATCTGGTCGCCGCTGGCTTCGGGCGCGCTCACCGGCAAGTACAACGATGGCATCCCCGCCGACAGCCGCATGAACCTGCCGGGCTATGAGTGGCTCAAGAAAGAATGGACCAGCGAAGAGGGCAAGCGGAAGCTCGAGACGATCAAGCAGCTGGCAGCTCTGGCCAAGGACGTCGGCCTGCCGGTGCATCACCTGGCTCTGCTCTGGTGCCTTAGCAACCCCCATGTCTCGACGGTCATCCTGGGCGCGTCCAAGAAGGCGCAGCTGGCGGACAACCTGTCGGCGCTGAAGTCCAAGGCCAAGCTGACGCCAGATGTGATTGAGAAGATCGAAGCCATCATGGGCAACAAGCCCAAGGCCTTCGAGCGGTATTGATCGACTGCAATCTCAGTCGACACCCTCCCCCTTGCGGGGAGGGATCAAGGGTGGGGAACGTTTGGCCCCGATATGGGGGCTAAACTCCACCCCCTCCTAGCCTCCCCCGTCAAGGGGGAGGTAACGCGCGGTGGGCGGGATAGATTGCCGCAAATTTAGTTTGCCCCGTCCTTAGCCCCCGCTATCATCCTGATATGACCGATCTTCCCGGCCGCCGCCCGCCGCCCACGCCTGACAAAGCCCCTACCCTGCGCGAGCGCATCGACAATCTTCGCCATCTGGGACGGCTCGTGGCGCAGATCTGGCGCACCAGCCGACCGCTCACCGCCGCCAGCATCGGCCTGCGGCTGGTGTCGTCGGTGCAGCCGGTGGCCATGCTCTATGTGGGCAAGCTTGTTATCGACGAGGTGGTGCGCCTTACCACCATCACCCCGCCCGGCCCGGGCTTTGCCGACTGGTGGAGTTCGGGGGTGCTGTCGACGGTTCTCGTGCTGCTGGCCGTGGAGCTGGCGCTGGTGGTGGCATCCGATCTCTTGGCCCGGGCCACGGGCCTCGTCGATTCCGTGCTGTCGGAACTTCATTCCAACCAGGTCAGCGTCGAGCTGATGGCACATGCGGCCCGGCTCGATCTCATGCATTTCGAATCGGCGGAATACCAGGATCGGCTGGAGCGGGCGCGGCGGCAGGCGGCCGGTCGCAATGCGCTCCTCAGCCAGATGTTTGGCCAGGCGCAGGACATGATCACGGTGGTGACGCTGGGCGCCGGCCTTTTCATCTATGCGCCCTGGCTGATCCTGCTGCTGCCGCTCAGCTTCGTGCCGGCCATCTGGGGCGAGACGCGCTTCAATACGCTGGCCTATTTCATGAGCCGCTGGCGCACGCCGGAACGGCGCGAGCTCGAATATATCCGCTATATCGGCGCCAGCGCCGAGACGGCCAAGGAGCTCAAGCTGTTCGGGCTGGGCGATTTTCTCATCACCCGCTTCAAGCGGCTGGCCCAGACCATCTATCTCGAAAACCGGGCGCTTTCGACGCAGCGGGCGCTATGGGGTGCGCTGTTCTCGGCCATTTCGACGCTGACCTATTATGGCGCCTATGGCTTCATCGTCTGGCGGACGATCAGCGGCGATTTCAGCATCGGCGACCTGGCGTTTCTTTCGGGCTCGTTCCTTCGCCTCAACGGGCTGTTCCAGAAGATCCTGCTCGGCTTCACCCAGATTGCCGGCCAGTCGATGTATCTGGATGACCTGTTCAGCTTCTTCGAGATCGAGCCGACCATCCTGTCGCCGGACAATCCCCAGCCATTCCCGCAGCCGATCCGCGCGGGCATCACCTTCGAGAATGTCGGCTTCCGCTATCCCGATACCGATGGCTGGGCCATTCGCCACCTCAGTTTTACCCTCAAAGCCGGCGAGACGCTGGCTTTGGTGGGGGAGAACGGGGCGGGCAAGACCACGATCGTCAAGCTGCTGACCCGGCTCTATGACCCCGATGAGGGCCGTATCACCATCGATGGCATCGATCTCAAGGCGTTCAGCGTCGCCGATATCCACGCCCATATCGGGGTGATCTTCCAGGATTTCATCCGCTATAGCCTGTCGGCCCGCGAGAATATCGGCGTCGGGCGCATCGAGGAGCAGGACAACCTCGATCGCATCGAAGACGCCGCCGAGCGGAGCCTCGCCGATGCGGTCATCGCCAAGCTGCCGCAGGGTTATGACCAGCAATTGGGGCGCCTGTTCAAGAAGGGGCGCGATCTCAGCGGCGGCGAATGGCAGAAGGTCGCCATCGCCCGGGCCTATATGCGTGACGCGGACCTGATCATCCTGGACGAGCCAACCGCGGCGCTCGACGCCAAGGCAGAATCCGAAGTGTTCAGCCGCTTCAAGAGCCTCGCGGCGGGCAAGACAGCGGTTATCATCTCGCACCGCTTCTCGACCGTGCGCATGGCCGACCGGATATTGGTGCTGGAGAATGGCGCGATCGAGGAGGCCGGCTCGCATGAGGAGCTGCTGGCGCGCCGCGGGCGCTATGCCGAACTGTTCGAGCTGCAGGCGGCCGGGTATCGCTAGAAGGCAGGAAGGATACCCCCTCCTAACCTCCCCCTGAAAAGGGGGAGGAATCCGGCCGGTGGTTGTCGAAGATTGCGCCACAGACGCGATCTGTTCCTCCCCCTATCAGGGGGAGGTTAGGAGGGGGTATCCCACGACGACGCGCCTTCGCCGCTAGCCTACCTTCACCAGCACGCGCCCCTTGACCGCGCCTGCCAAAATCTCCGCTGCCGCGCCGGGCAGTTCTTCCAGCCCCACCTCGCGCACCAGCTCGCCATAGGCCGCCACATCAAACGTCTCGGCAATCCGCTTCCACGCCGCCATCCGCGTCGCATAGGGCTGCATGACGCTATCGATGCCGATCAGCGTCACCCCCCGCAGGATAAACGGCAGCACATTGGTCTCGAGCGCGATGCCCCCGGCATTGCCAAGGCTGGCAACGGCGCCACCATATTTCACCTGCTTGAGCAGCTTTCCCAAGACCTTGCCGCCGACGCAGTCAATGGCAGCATCCCAGCGCGCCGATTCCAAAGGCTTGTCGGGCTGCGCGAGAAACGCAGTGCGATCGATGATGCTGGCGGCGCCCAGGGCCATCAAGGCCTCGCCATGCTGCGGCCGGCCGGAGAGCGCCGCGACCTGATAGCCGAGCCGGGCCAGCAACGCGGTGGCGATACTGCCCACGCCACCCGCGGCGCCGGTCACCAGCACCTCGCCGGTTCCTGGCTTCAGTCCGGCCGCTTCCAGCCGGTCGATGGACAGCATGGCAGTAAGGCCCGCCGTTCCCACGATCATCGCGTCGCGCGTCGTCAGGCCCTTTGGCAGCGGCACCAGCCAGTCGGCATTGACCTTGGCGCGCTCGGCATAGCCGCCCCACTGCGTCTCGCCGACGCGCCAGCCGGTCAGCACCACCGCCTGCCCCGGCACATAGCGATGGTCCTGGCTGTCGCGCACCGTGCCGGCAAAGTCGATGCCGGCGACATGGGGATAGGCGCGCACCAGCCCGCCCCCGCCGGTGAGGCACAGCCCATCCTTGTAGTTGAGACCGGCCCATTCGATATCGACCGTGACATTGCCGTCGGGCAGGCGATCATCGGCCAGCATCTGCACGGACGAGGCGACGTTGCCGTCCGCATCCTTGTCGGTCACCAGCGCGCGGAAACTCATGATCGGGCTCTCCCACCAGTTTTCGCCAGCTTGGCAGAATGCGCCCGGTGGGGCCACCCTCTGGTGGGGGTGGTGCCGACGCCCGGCAGTGGCGCCGGGCGGGGATGCAGGTGGCAGCGCCGTCGGCGTCAGCCCTTCACGGCGCCACCGGTCAGGCCTGAGATGATGTAGCGCTGCGCCAGCAGGAAGAAGGCAATGGCGGGCATGATCGAGAGCGTCAGGAAGGCCAGGATGCGCGGCCAGTCCGAGCCATACTGGCCCTGGAACTGCATGATGCCGAGCGGCCAGGTATATTTGTCCTCGCTGTTGAGGACGATCAGCGGCAAGAGGAAGCTGTTCCAGCTACCGACGAAATTGAACACGCCGACGGTAGCGATGATGGGCAGGCTGAGCGGCAGGGTCACATACCAGTAGATTTTGATGTAGCCGCAATTGTCCATGCGCGCGGCGTCGACCAGCTCCTTTGGCAGCTCCTTGAAGAAATTGTGGAACAGCAGCACCGAGAAGGACACGCTGAACGCCACCTGCACGATGATGATGCCCCACTTGCTGTCGAGCATGCCAAGGTCCCGCATCTTGATGAAGAGCGGCAGGATGCCGGTGGCAGTGGGAAACAGCAGGCCCAGCATGAGATAGCCCAGGATGAACTTGCTGCCGAAGAACTTGATATGGGCCAGGGCAAAGGCGGTCATGGATGCCACCAGCGTGGACAGGACCACCGTGCCCGCCGCGATCAGGAACGAATTGCCGAGCGAGGAAAAGTAGCGCGGGCCACCCAGGATTTCGATGAAGCGCACCGGATCCCAGCTGGCGGGCAGCCCGAACGGATTGACCCGCAACTCGCCGATCTCTTTGAAGCCACCCAGGGCGGTGGTGTAAAACGGCACGATGACGAAGGCGGCCACGATGACCAGCGTCAGCCACTGGACGGGGGAGAGGACCGGCTGGCGTTTCTTGGAGGCTGCGGCCATCAGTTCTGCTCCACCCTGAAGAGAATGCGACGATAGGCGAGCGCGACGATCACGCAGGCGATGAACAGGATCACGCTGACGGCGCCACCAAAGCCCAGCTTCATGCGCAGGATGCCGAACTGGTAGAGGAAGGTGACGATGGTATGGCTCGAATGGGACGGGCCGCCATTGGATAGCGGGATGATCAGGTCGAACAGCTGCAGCGCGCCGGTAATGGCGAAGAACACCGAGATGACGATGGCCGACCGGATCATCGGGATCTTGATGTGCCGCACGATCTGCCACTTCTTGACGCCATCGAGCCGGGCGGCCTCGATGACCTCTGAGGAAATGGACTGCAGGCCCGCGATGAAGATCATCATGTGGAAGCCGAAATACTTCCAGGTGATCACCAGCATGATGGCGGGAATGACCCACAGCTTGTCGCCCAGCACGAAGGGCATATCGACGCCGATGGCGCTGCCAATGGCCGGGAGCAGGCCGTAATTACCGTCATAGACGAATTTCCAGATCAGGCCGGCAGCGACTTCGGCCAGCATGTAGGGCAGGAAGAACAGCACGCGCAGCACGTTGATGTGAAGGCCGCGCTCGGACAGCGCGATGGCGCACCACATGGCGAGCGGCAGCTGGATCAGCAGCGACACGGCGACGACGATGAGGCTGTTGCGGATTGCGGTGCCGAAATTGCGATGGGTCACCACGTCGGCATAGTTTTCGAAGCCGACGAAATCGGTGATCGGGCCATAGCCGTTCCAGTCGAAGAACGAGAATGTCGCCGCGTCGACCATGGGCAGGACGACGAAAAGCGTGAACAGAATGAGCGCGGGGGGCAGGAAGAGCAGCAGCGGCACCAGGCTCTTGCGTTCCATGTAGCGCCTCGGGCGCGCGCCCACGACTGTCGGTATGTCTGCACCGGTGGCGACACTGGCCATATTGTGGTCCTCCCCGACCATACTCGCCCTGCCGGAGGCGGGCATTCCTGCCCAAGGGCAGGTTAGTGTAGTGGCGCCCGGCGGACGGAAAGGGATTACCGTCCGCCGGTGCGCTCCGTGTCGAACTCAGAGCGAGTCGTCGACGGCTTCCTTGATCAGCTCGGCGGCTTCTTCCGCGCTAATGGCATTGCCGGCCAGTTCAGCCGAGACGTCGTTGACGACGCCGCCGACGTTGGGGCCTAGGGCCTGATCGAAGAAGTTGGCATGCCAGTGGGCATTGCCGATGTTCTGGGCGATCTGCGCCTTGAAGGGGTTGGTCATGCCGTCAGCCGCGCCCTTGGCGATCGGGATGTAGTAGGCTTCCTTGGCGTACTTGGCCTGGTTCTCCGCATTGTTGAAGAACTCGATCCACTTGATGGCCGCGTCGGAGGCGTTCTTGGAGAACAGCACGCCGCCCAGGCCACCCAGCGTGTCGGTTGGATCGCCCTTGCCGCCTTCGATGGTCGGGAAGGGCAGGATGCCCAGCTCTGCGTCGGGGATGCCCAGCTTGTTGGCCGAGTTGTCCTTCATGGCGCCGTAGTCCCAGTCACCCATCAGGTGCATGGCGGCAAGGCCGTCACCGAACTGGCCGGAGGCGCTGCCATAGTCGGCGGCGAGGAAGCCTTCCTGCCAGGGATCGAGCGCAGCGAGCTGGAGGAAATATTCGCCAGCCTTGACGAAATCCTCGCCGGCAAAGCCGTCGCCTTCGCCGCGTGCGGCCGCTTCAAAGCCTTCCTGACCGGCCAGCCGGATAACCAGCTTGGACCACCAGAAATGGGCCGGCCACTTGTCCTTGGCGCCAATGGCGATCGGGGTGATGCCGGCATCCTTGAAGGCCTGCACGCCAGCCAGGAACCCTTCCCAGGTCGACATGCTGGCCGGATCGACACCAGCCTGCTCGAACAGGGTCTTGTTATACCACAGCACGACTTCGCTGACGTCGCGGGCGACGCCATACAGGTGGCCGTCCGGAGCGGTAAAGGCAGACACGCCGGCGGTGCCGACATTGGCCTTGGCTTCTTCGCTCAGCACATCCTCGATCGGACGCAGCACGCCGGCCGCAGCCTGCTCATAGAACACGCCACCGCCCCAGGAGTGGAACACGTCCGGCGCGTCGGCCGACTGCAGCAGCGTCGTCAGCTTGGCCTTGAAGGCCTCGTTTTCAAGGAAGGGCAGTTCGACCTTGATATCGGGATTGGCCGCCATGAAGTCGGCAGCAATCGAATTCATCAGTTCCACCTCGGCGGGGATGGAAGTGATGTGCAAATGTTTGACCACAGTCTGGGCCTGGGCAGGCATGGCCAAAGCCAGTCCCAGCATTGCGGCAAGCGCAAAACGCTTCATCGGTTTCTCCTCATGTCCTCACGACAGCTTTCGAGGTGGCTCTTGCGGACCTTCCCGGCTGCAACAGGGCCGCGCATCCTCCGCACAATCCCCGCTTGATACTTTCTACGCATTCCGTAAAAGATAGGCAAGAGGTACGTGCCTCACTGCTAGGTCAGGAATGCTGTCCAAACTCGTTTCATGATATTATTGTGTTAATTCAGTACCTTATGAACGGATATCTGCAATTCGTACGATTGGGGACGGCAAAAGGCCTTGCCTTTTAGTTTTGATGACTCACTAAATGCCAATGCGGCCGGGCATGCCTGGCCACGGCGCAAGATGGCCCAGACCATCGGCGCTGACGAACTGGAGGAAACAGAGAATGGCCGAGCTGAAACTGCGCGGGATCAACAAGAGCTTCGGCACCGTGCCGGTGCTGCACGGCATCAATCTCGACATTGCCGATGGCGAATTCGTGGTGTTTGTCGGCCCGTCCGGCTGCGGCAAGTCCACGCTGCTGCGCACCATTTCGGGCCTTGAAGAACCCAGCGCCGGCCAGGTGCTTATCGGGGGCGAGGATGTCACCGATTTCGATCCGTCCGAACGTGGCGTGGCCATGGTGTTCCAGAGCTACGCGCTTTACCCGCACATGACGGTCGAGCAGAATCTGGGCTTTGGCCTGCGGATGGGCGGCATGCCGCGCGAGCAGGTTGCCGCCCGCGTCGCCGAGGCGGCAAGGACGCTCGAACTCAACGACCTGCTCGATCGCAAGCCGCGGCAATTGTCGGGTGGCCAGCGCCAGCGCGTCGCCATTGGTCGCGCCATCGTGCGCCAGCCCAAGGCCTTCCTGTTCGACGAGCCGCTCAGCAATCTCGACGCCGAACTGCGCGTGCAGATGCGCATCGAAATCGCCAAGCTGCACCAGGAGCTCGGCGCCACCATGGTCTATGTTACGCATGACCAGGTGGAGGCCATGACCCTGGCCGACAAGATCGTGGTGCTGCGCGCCGGCCGTATCGAGCAGCAGGGCTCGCCTATCGAGCTCTATGACAATCCGGACAATATCTTCGTGGCTGGCTTCATCGGCTCGCCGCGCATGAATTTCCTCGCCGCCAGCGTGGTCGCCACCGATGGGCAGACAGCCACGCTGCAGCCCAGCGATTTCGATGGCAATCCGGTCGTGGTGCGCACGCGCGGCGCATCGGCCAAGGTCGGCGACAGCGTGACCATGGGCATCCGCCCCGAGCATTTCCTGGAAGCGGGCGGCACGGTGCTGACCGCCACCGCGCAGGTGGTCGAGCAGCTTGGCGGCGTATCGTACGTCTATGCCACGGGTCGCAACGGCGCCAAGATCACCATCCAGCAGAAGGGTCATTCCGCCATTCCGGCAGGTGCCGAGGTCAATATCGGCATCGACCCGGCGGCGTGCCTCGCCTTCGATGCGGCCGGGCAGCGGCTCTGATCGGCTGATTGAATCTTGGCCGACGTGCAGCCTTGACCAGGCTGCGCCTGCATGTCCCTCTGCCGGCCGTTGCGTGTTGGTGGAGTCGGTCATGGTGCTGCGGCTGGGGGTTATCGGAGCGGGTCTGAAGGCGGCGGATTACGCGCGCGGCTGGGCGGCGATGGACGATGTGCGCATTGTCGCCACGGCCGAGGTCAGTGCGGTGTCGCGCAAGCGTTTCGCCGATACCTGCGAGGCGGCCGGCGCCCCCCGGCCAGCCGAATACGATGATGCCGAGAGCATGCTTGCCGCCCTGCAGGGCCAGATGGATGCCGTCTATGTTTCGACGCCCCATGTGTTTCACGGGGCCAATGCGCTTGCGGTGATCGAAGCGGGCTACGACCTGCTGCTGGAAAAGCCGATGGTGACTACGGTGGAGGAAGCCCTGGCGCTGGTGGATGCCGAAAAGCGCACCGGCCGCACCGTGGTCATCGCCTTCCAGGGCGGACTGTCGCCGCTGGTGCATGACACGCGAGACCGGGCGCGGCGCGGTGAATTCGGCGAGCTGGTCAGCGTCAGCGCCTCGATCTGGGAAGGCTGGAAGACCAATTATGCCGGCCAGTGGAAGCAGAACCCGGCCATATCGGGCGGCGGATTCATGTTCGATACCGGCGCCCACATGATGAACACGGTCTGCGTGCTGGCCGATGCCGAGTTTGCCCGGCTTTCGGCCTATGCCAACAATCGCGGCCTCGCCGTGGACCTGGCCACTGCCGTCGCCGGGCGGCTTGCGAATGGTGCGGTGGTCAGCCTCAATGCAGCCGGCGAGGGCCCGCCGGGCTGCGCCTCGGCCATCACCTTCTTTTATACCAATGCCATCGTCCGCATCGATGCGTGGGGGAAGTGGCGCGAAGTCAGCGTTGGTGGCGTCGTCGAGCCGCGCGCGGAAGGCGAGACCCGCGATACGCCGATGCAGACCTTCCAGGCGGTGCGGGACGGGCGGCTCGCCAACCCGTCCACCGTGGCCAATGGGCTGCGCTTTGCCCGGCTGTGGGATGCGATCAAGCTTTCCGCCTCGCGCGATGGCGAGGCGGTCAGCATCTAGGCCAGGGCCAGACCCGGCGCGGCCTTGGCGCCGGTCATGAAGGCCACCGCATCGGACATGGTATAGTCCTTGGGGTCGATGACGCAGAGGCGCTTGCCCAGCCGGTGCACGTGGATGCGGTCGGCCACCTCGAACACGTGCGGCATGTTATGGCTGATCAGGATGATCGGGATGCCACGGCCGCGCACGTCCTGGATCAGCTCCAGCACCCGGCGCGATTCCTTGACGCCGAGCGCCGCGGTCGGTTCATCGAGGATGATGACCTTGCTGCCGAAGGCGGCGGCCCGGGCCACGGCAACGCCCTGGCGCTGGCCACCCGACAGGGTTTCCACCGCCTGGTTGATGTTCTGGATGGTCATCAGCCCCAGGTCGCTCAGCTTTTCGCGGGCGATCCGCTCCATGACCGGTCGGTCGAGCTGGCGGAAGACGCTGCCCATGATGCCCGGCTTGCGCAGTTCGCGCCCCATGAACATGTTGTCGGCGATCGACAGCGCCGGCGACATGGCGAGCGTCTGATAGACGGTTTCGACGCCGGCCAGGCGGGCGGCGATGGGGGAGCTGAAGCTCACCTGCTGCCCCTCGAGGAAGATCTCGCCGCTATCGGGGGTGATGGCCCCCGACAGTGCCTTGATCAGCGACGACTTGCCCGCGCCATTGTCGCCGATGACCGCCAGGATTTCGCCCGGCATCAGGTCGAAGTCGCAATTGTCGAGCGCGGTGACCTTGCCGTAGCGCTTAGAGAGGCCACGAGCCTTGAGAATGGGTTCCATCAGACCGATACCTTTCTGATCCACTGGTCCACCGCCACGGCGGCAATGATGAGCGCGCCGATCAGCAGGTAAGTCCACTGCGCGTCGGCGCCGAGCAGGCGCAGGCCGAGCGAGAACACGCCCACGATCAGCGCCCCGAACAGCATGCCCAGGATCGAGCCGCGGCCGCCGAACAGCGAGATGCCGCCGATCACCACGGCGGTGATGCTTTCGATATTGGCGGACTGGCCCGAGGTGGGGGAGACCGAGCCGATACGGCCGATCAGGGCCCAGCCGGCAAAGGCGCAGATGAGGCCCGAGAGCATATAGACCGAGATCAGCACCTTGCGCGTGTTGACGCCGGAAAGCTCGGCCGCGTCGGCATCGTCGCCCACCGCATAGACATGGCGGCCCCAGGCGGTGTGGCGCAGCACATAGGCGAGCAGCAGCACCAGGAGCACGAAGAAAATCACGCCATAGGTGAAGACGGCGCCGCCGATATTGATGGTCTGGCCGAAGAACTGCAGCAGCGGCGCGTTGGTCTCGATTTCCTGGGCACGAATGGTCTCATTGCCCGAATAGAGGAAGTTGGCGGCCAGCGCGATCTGCCACACGCCCAGCGTGACGATGAAGGGCGGCAGCTTGATGCGGGCGATGAGCCAGCCATTGACGAAGCCGACAAAGGTGCCGAGGGCGAGGCCGATGAGAATGGACAGCGCGGGCGGCAGGCCATAGCGGAAGGTGAACTGGCCCATGATCACCGAGCTCAGCACCATGATGGCGCCAACCGAGAGGTCGATGCCGGCGGTGAGGATCACCAGCGATTGCGCCGCGCCCACGATACCGACAATGGCCACCTGCTGCAGGATCAGCGTCAGCGCGAAGGTGGAAAAGAACTTGCCGCCGAGCAGCGCGCCAAAGATGGCGACCGACAGCACCAGGACGATCAGCGGCACCAGCGATGGCGAGCTGTGCAGTGCGTGCTGGAGCCGGGACAGCAATCCTGTTGGCTCGTGATCGAAAGTGGCGACGGTTTCTGAGCGCGCGACGTTGGCCGCGTCCAGATCGGATTCGCTGGACATGGGTTCTCCTCCCAGTTGCTAAGCGAGGGGCGAACGCTCGGTCCGCCCCTCATGTCTGTCAGACAAGCCGGACCTTAGCCCCAGCAGAGCTCCGCGCCCTTGGCGGTGTCAATGGACTCCACGCCATCGACCGGCGCATCGGTCACCAGCTTCACGCCGGTGTCGAAGAAATCCTTGCCTTCGGTCGGGCTCGGCTTGCTGCCGTTATCGGCCCAGGTCTTGATGGCCTCGACGCCCAAAGCCGCCATGTCGAGCGGATATTGCTGGGAGGTCGCGCCGATGACGCCGTCCTTGACGTTGGCAACGCCGGGGCAGCCGCCATCGACCGAAACGATCAGCACGTCGTTCTCGCGGCCGATCGACTTGAGCGCTTCATAGGCGCCAGCGGCGGAGGGCTCATTGATCGTATAGACGACGTTGATCATCGGATCCTTGGCGAGCAGGTTTTCCATGGCCTTGCGGCCGCCTTCCTCGTTGCCGGCGGTGACGTCATGGCCGACGATACGCGGATCGCTTTCGTCGCCCCACTTGTTGGGATCGCCAAGCTCGATGCCGAAGCCCTGGAGGAACCCCTGGTCGCGGAGGACGTCGACGGTGGGCTGGCTGACGGCGAGGTCGAGCATGGCGATCTTGGCATTGGCAGCTTCGGCACCGAGAGTCCCGGCAGCCCACTTGCCGATCAGTTCACCGGCAATGAAGTTGTCGGTGGCGAAGGTGGCGTCGGCGGCATCGCCGGGGGTCAGCGGCGTATCGAGCGCAATCACCAGGAGGCCCGCGTCGCGCGCCTGCTGCACGGACTTGACGATGGCCGAGGTGTCCGAGGCGGTGATCAGGATGCCCTTGGCGCCGTCGGCAATGCAGGTTTCGATAGCGGCGACCTGGGTTTCATGATCGCCGTCGACCTTGCCGGCGAAGGACTTGAGCGACACGCCGAGCTCGGCGGCCTTGGCCTCGGCGCCTTCGCGCATCTTGACGAAGAAGGGGTTGGTGTCGGTCTTGGTGATCAGGCAGGCCGAAACCTCCTGCGCCATTGCGGGTGCCGACAGGACGGCAAGGCACATGGCCGTGCTCAGAAGCAGCTTGTTCATTTTCTCTCCCTTTGGCCGGCGATGAACTGGGCTCCTCCCCGCTCTCTCGCTGACCTATCGCTGATTGGACGCCCCTATCGTGGCCAGTTCAAACCGCCTCGTCAATATATAAATCTACTTTATTTATTTATCTGCCTTCCGCCTTTCAAAACCTCCCACTATGGTGCCGCCATGGGCCCAACAATCATCCGATCTCTCAGCAGCGGTGTGAATCAGAGCGGCGTTCGCGACTATAACGAACGGCTGCTGCTGACCCTGCTGCAGCGCAATGGCCCCACCGCCGGCAGCGACCTGGCGCGCATGGCGAACCTGTCGCCGCAGACGGTTTCGATCATCCTGCGCGAGATGGAAGCGGAGGGGCTGCTGGCCCGCGGCATGCCGATCAAGGGCAAGGTCGGCAAGCCTTCAGTGCCGATGAGCCTGGCTGAAGGCGGCGTGCTGTCCTTCGGCTGCAAGATCGGCCGGCGCAGCACGGTGCTGCTGCTCACCGATTTCCGCGGCACCGTCCGCGACCAGCTGCAGCTGCACTACAAATATCCCATGCCCGAGCCCATTCTGCGCTTTGTCGAGGACGGCATGGCCTCGATCCTCGCCCGTTGCAGTCCGACCGAGATCGATCGCATCTGCGGCGTCGGCATCGCTACCCCGTTCGAGCTGTGGAAATGGAACGACCTGGTCGGCGCGACGACCGAGGAGTTCATCTCCTGGAAGGACGTGGATTTCCGCGCCGAGCTGGCGCGCTTCACCGACCTGCCGGTCAGCGTGGTCAACGACGCGACGGCCGGCTGCCAGGCCGAGCATATCTATGGCCGCGGCAAGGAATTCCGCGACTATGCCTATTTCTTCGTCGGCGCCTTTATCGGCGGCGGCGTGGTGCTCAACCATTCGGTCTATCAGGGACACCAGGGTAATGCCGGTGCGCTGGGCTCGCTGCGCAGCTTTGGCCCGCATGGCGAAAGCCAGCAGCTGATCGACACCGCCTCGATCCACCTGCTCGAGACCCGCCTCGCCGAATTCGGCATCGACCCGCAGGAGTTGTGGAGCCAGCCGCAGGACTGGAGCCGGCTCAGCCGCTTCGTCGAGCCCTGGCTGGGCCAGACGGCGCAGGAGCTGGCCAAGGCGAGCCTGTCGGTCTGTGCGGTCATCGACTTCGAGGCCATCCTGATCGACGGCGCCTTTCCCGAAACGGTCAAGCAGGCGCTGGTCGAACGAACGCGGCGCTACCTGGTCAACCAGGACCTGCGCGGCCTGATCACGCCGCGCATCGAAGCCGGCGTGGTCGGCGGCAATGCGCGCGCCATCGGCGCCGCCACCAGCCCGCTGTTCGAGCGCTATTTCATGAATGGCAGCCAGACCCTGTCGGCCGCCCGCTAGGCGCTCGCGCAATACCTGCTATCAAAGAGCCGACCCGGGAACCAAAGCGCGAAGGCGCGCCGTTCCGGGGCACACGATTTGACGAGGTCGACCGTGACGGAACAGCAAGAGATCATCGACACGCTGGGCGTCCGCCCGGATTTTGACGCGGCAGCCGAAGCGCAGCGACGGACGGCGTTTCTGGGTACCTATCTGCGGGCGTCGGGGCTCACCAGCTATGTGCTGGGCATCAGTGGCGGGGTCGATTCGCTGACGGCGGCCATGCTGGCGCAGCGCGCGGTCGGCGACCTGCGCCAGTCGGGCTATGAGGCCAGGTTCATCGCCGTACGCCTGCCCTATGGCGTGCAGGCCGATGAAAGCGACGCGCAGCGCGCACTCGAGACCATCGGAGCCGACGAGGTGCTCACGGTCGATATCAAGCCGGCAGCCGATGCCATGCTGGCCTCGCTCAAGCGCGCGGAGCTCGCGATCGGCGATGCGGGACGAGAGGATTTCATCCTCGGCAATATCAAGGCGCGGCAGCGCATGATCGCGCAGTTTGCCATTGCCGGCGCCGTCAGGGGCCTGGTCATCGGCACAGATCACGCCGCCGAGGCGCTGATGGGCTTTTTCACCAAATTCGGCGACGGCGCGGCCGATATCCTGCCGCTTTCGGGCCTCAACAAGCGCCGGGTCCGGGCCGTGGCCGCGCATCTGGGTGCGCCGCCCGAACTGGTCGGCAAGGTGCCCACGGCCGACCTCGAAAACCTGGTGCCGCTGCGGCCCGACGAAGACGCCTATGGCGTGACCTATGAGCAGATCGACGATTTCCTGGAAGGCCGGCAGATCGATGAAGCGGCGCGAACGCGCATCCTGCAGGTCCATGCCGGCACCATGCACAAGCGCGCCTTGCCGGTGGTCCCATAGCCAAGGGGCGAGGCTGACGCCTCGCCCCCAAGCTGGTCATGGTAGGCGCCGGATGGGGTCAGCGCTTCAGAAGCGCAGCGAATTCCTTGAGGTCGCCGACGAAGAATTCCGGATCCTCCCAGGCCGCGAAGTGGCCGGCCTTTTCCATGTCGTGGAACTGAACCACGTTGCCCGATGTCTGGCGATCTGCCCATTCGCGCGGCAGGCGTACACCGCCGGGGATGGGCAGTTCGCTGGCCACTGCGACCGGGATACCGGTATTGGTGCCCATGATGGTCGGCGGCTGCATCATGTTCTGGTTGTAGATCCGGAAGGATGAGGCGGCCGTCTCGGTCAGCCAGTAGATCATGATATTGGTGAGCAGTTCATCCCGGCCAAAGCGCGTATCTGCTTCGTCGCCATGACCCATTCCGGCCATGAAGCTCATGATCCAGGCGGCCAGCCCGACCGGCGAGTCGTTCATGGCAAAGGCGATGCTTTGCGGCTTGGTCGCATGCACCAGGTTGAAGGCGCCGTGGGCGAAGAACCATTGCTGGATGGCACCGGCATAGGCTTGTTCCGGCGGGGTCAGGACAGTGAAGTCCGTGGTATGGTCGGGATAGCCCACATCGGTGACGTGATAGCCGAGGAGCACGTCGGGATGGCGCTGGGCCAGCGACATCGAGATGATGGAACCCCCGTCACCACCCGCAGCGATGAACTTTCCGTAGCCCAGCGTCTCAGTCATCAGGCGGGCGAACAGATCGGCGACCTTGTCCATGGGCAGGGCTGTCTTGCCCGAAAAGCCGGTGCCGGGAATCGACGGGACGACGACATGGAAGGTCTCGGACAGCTGCGCAATCACGCGGTGGTAGCGATAGAACGAGTCCGGCCAGCCATGCAGCAGCAGGAGCGGTACCGCATCCGGGTTCTTCGAGGGCTGATGGACGAAATGCAGATCGATGCCGTCGACGCCGACCTTGAAGTTGGGGAATGCATTCAAAGCTGCCTCGGCCTGGCGCCAATCGTAGGTATTGAGCCAGTAGTCGGTAAGCCGCTTCATGTAGTCCAGATTGGTTCCCATGGACCAGCCTGCGTCTGCAGGTTCGTCCGGCCAGCGCGTGTGCTCGAGGCGATACTTCAGGTCGGTCAGCTGGGCCTCGGGGATGGCGATTTCGAACGCTGTCGGCGTGGTCATGGCAGAAGTCTCCTGTGAGAAAGCGGTTTTGGTGAAGCCGCTGAGCAAAGCCGAGGCGGCGAGGGTTTTGTTGAATTGACGGCGAGACAGGGTCATGTCGTTCCTTTCAATTGGGCAGGGGCGTGGAAGCGGCCGAGGACGCGCAGCGAGTGTCGCGACGCCTGGCAGTTGGTCGATTGCTCTAGAGTGAGAGCCGGCCGCGCATGACGATGATGCCGGCTCCCGAGATTTCGGGCTCGGGCGCCAGGGTGACGCGCAGAATGCTCCGCCGCCCCATTTTCGTGCCCTGCTCGATATCGAGCGCGTTGGCGATCATGCCCTGGCTGCCCAGATAGGCGGCGAGCGGACCGGCCGCGGTGCCGGTTGCCGCATCTTCCCACAGGCCCACCGTGGGGTTGAAGAACCGGGCATAGGCGCGGTGGGGAGCCGTCGTGTCGAAGGCGTAGACGTAGCAGCCCTCGGCAGAGGCGGCATGCAGCACCTTGAGCAGTCCCTTGGCGGAGGGCTCGGCGCGATCCACCGCGGCGACATCGCGCAGGCGGACAAGCAGATGCGCGACGCCGGTATCGCCCACACGCGGCGCGGGGTCGGACAGCACGTCCTCGGGGGCGAGCCCCAGGGCCGCGGTCAGGGGCGCCATGTCGGTCAGGGCGGGCCCCAGCTTGAGCGAGGATTGCTTCATGCGGCCAAAGATCCGTCCGTCCGCCGGGCGAAGCTCGATCGGCAGAATCTCGCCGCCGATTTCCTGGCGGAACATGCGCGGCACCTGGATGGGGCCAAGCTTGCCGTCTTCGGCCAGCCAGAGCCAGGCACCCAGCGCGTTATGGCCGGCGCCGCCCACCTCGGCCCCTGATGCGGTGAAGGAGCGCAGCTTGAGATCGGCGCGGTCGCTGCGCATGACGAAGGTGGTCTCGGCCTGATTGAATTCGCCGGCGATCCGGCGCATCTGGGCGTCGGACAGCGCGTCGGCACCCTCGACGACCGCCAGTGGATTGCCGCTGAGGGGCGTGTCCGCGAACACGTCGATCAGTCCGGCGACCAGGCTCGCATTGCTCGATTGCGGGGACACGGCATAACTCCTATCCTTCTGACAAGAACGAGAGTGCATCAGGGCGCTTCGGTCGTAAAACGCGCATTCCTTGCCCATATGACAAGGGAAACTAATCATTCGTCCGTCGCTCGAATCCCTCCGCATACTCGAGATGTGCGTCAGCGTGGGCAGCTTCGCCGGCGCGGCCGATCGCCTTGCCCTCACCCCCGCTGCGGTGAGCCTGCGCATTCGCTCGCTCGAAGCCGAACTGGGCCAGCCGCTGTTTACCCGCGTCGGCCGGCGGGTCGTTCCCACGCCGGGGGCAGTGGCCCTGGCGGGCCGGGTCAAGCAAGGGCTGGACGGGATCAGCGAAGCGCTCGACACCTTCCAGGCCGCCACCGCGCCCCTGCGGGTAACGGCGCCGCCGACATTGGCCGGCCGCTGGCTGGCGCCGCGTCTGGCCGGTTATCGGCCCCCCGGGGGCGCAGCCATCGAACTGGATATCTCGTCGGACCTGCGGGACCCGACCGCGTTCGACGTGGCAATCCGGACGGGGCGCGGCGGATGGGACGGGCTCGACGAATATCCGCTCATGCCCGTCGACGTTACGCCGATGGTGGCGCCATCGCTGCTAGGCCAGAGAACGTTCGATCGGCCGGAGGACCTGGCGAAATTCGATCTGCTGCCCCACCCCGACTGGGCCAAGTGGTTCGCCCGGGCCGAGCGGCCCATGCCTGATGACCTGCACTTCGCCGGCATCGACTATTCAATCTTCGAGCTGATCGCCAACGCGGCGGTGAGCGGGCTGGGCGTTGCCCTGCTGTCGCCGACCCTGTTCCGGCCTCTGCTGGAGAGCGGCCAACTCGTCGCGCCTCTGGAGACGGTGCTAAAGGGCCCCGACTGGTACTTCGCACTGATCCGCGAAGGCGACCGGCGCCCATGCCCCCGCAGTTTCTGCGACTGGCTCTGCGAGCAGGCCCGCCAGCCGGCGACCTGATACCGGACTCCCTGCCAAAGCGGGCGTGCCGGCGGCAAATATAGGACGCCTTTGGCAACTGGATCGGGTCAGCGGCGTTCTGCCGGGAGGCTACCGGCCCTCGCCGCCGCGCGACGACGCGCGTCGCGCCCGGCTCTCCCGAAAGACATGCCATGCTGATTGTGCTGACCTCCCTCGTCCTTGCGGTCATCGGGCTCATATTGGGGGGCCTGGGCACCTGGCTGGTGACGCTGGGCGGCAGTTGGTACTACCTGATCGTCGGCATCGCCTTTCTGGTCACGGCCTGGTTGCTGGCGGTGCGGAGGGCCGAAGCGCTCTGGCTCTATTCGGCAATCCTTGTCGGCTCCATCGTCTGGGCGCTCTGGGAAGTCGGCTTTGACTGGTGGCAGCTCGGGGCCCGCGGCGGAGTTATCGTGCTGCTCGGCCTCTGGCTGTGGATGCCGTGGATCCGCAACAGGCTGGGCGCCGGACGGCGCGGCGGCACCGTCATCCTGGCCGTTGCCAATGCCATCGCCATCGTGGTCGCGGTCTATTCCATGTTCCAGGACCCGCAGGACATCGCGGGTACGCTCAATACCGAGCAGGTTGCCGCCAGCCCCGACCTCGGCGCCGATTTCGACGATGGCGACTGGCAGCAATATGGCCGCACGCCCTATGGCCAGCGCTATTCCCCGCTTGACCAGATCACCACGCAAAACGTGGCGAACCTGGTACCGGCCTGGACCTACCGGACCGGCGACGTCAAATTGCCCGAGGATGTCGGTGAAACGACCTATCAGGTTACCCCGATCAAGATCGACGACACGCTCTATATCTGCACCCCGCATAATCTGGCGATCGCGCTGGACGCCGCCACCGGCATTGAAAAATGGCGCTTCGATGCCAATTCCGGTCTCAACCCCGATCGGCAGCACCAGACCTGCCGTGGGGTGACCTACTGGGCCGACCCGGCCGCTGCCGCCGGGTCGGCCTGCGCCACCCGGGTCTACCTGCCCACCGCCGATGCAAGGCTGATCGCGCTCGACGCGGCCAATGGCCAGGTGTGCCCCGGCTTTGCCGATGCGGGTACGCTGCATCTCGAGGCGGGCATGAAATATTCCCCCGCCGGCTACTATTACTCGACCTCGCCGCCCGTGGCGGTCGATGGCAAACTGATCATCGGCGGCGCCGTCAACGACAACTATTCCACCCAGGAGCAGTCCGGCGTCATCCGCGCCTTCGACGCGCTCACCGGCGCCATGGTCTGGAACTGGGACTCGGGCAATCCCGAGGACACCACGCCAATCGATATTGCCGGGGGCGAGACGTACACCACCAACTCGCCCAATAGCTGGTCGGTCTTCTCGGTCGATGCGGCGCTGGGCATGGTCTATGTGCCGCTGGGCAACCAGGTGCCCGACCAGATCGGTATCGGCCGCAGCGCCAGCGTCGAAAAATACTCCTCATCCATCGTGGCGCTCGACATCGCCACGGGCCGGGACATCTGGGTGCAGCAATTCGTCCATCATGACCTGTGGGACATGGATGTGCCGGCCCAGCCGGTGCTGCTCGATATTACCGGCGCGGACGGCGCGCCCGTTCCGGCGCTTGTCGGCCCCACCAAGCAGGGCGACATCTACGTGCTCGACCGCCGCACCGGTGCGCCGCTGCTGGCCATGACGGAGGAGCCTGCGCCACAAGGGGCCATCGAGGGCGATTTCGCCGCGCCAACCCAGCCGACCTCGGCCCTCAGCTTCAAGCCGGAACCGCTCGAGGAGAGGGACATGTGGGGCATCACCATGTTCGACCAGCTGATGTGCCGCATCGCCCTGCACCAGCATCGATACGAGGGTCGCTACACTCCGCCCTCGCTGCAGGGTTCGATCATCTATCCGGGTAATTTCGGCACCTTCAACTGGGGCTCGGTCGCGGTCGATCCGGAGCGCCAGGTGATGTTCGGCATGCCCACCTATCTTGCCTTCACCTCGCGCCTGGTGCCGGCGTCGGACATTCCGCCCAAGGAGCAGGATCAGAAGGGCAGCGAGCAGGGCCTCAATCGCAATGACGGCGCGCCCTATGGCGTGTTCATGGGGCCGTTCCTCGGCCCGCTTGGCGTGCCCTGCCAGGCGCCGGGCTGGGGCTTTGTCGCCGGGGCCGATCTGCGAACGGGCGAGATCGCCTACAAGCATCGCAACGGCACCGTCCGCGACATGACCCCGCTGCCCCTGCCCTTCAAGGTGGGTGTCCCCGGCATTGGCGGGCCGATGATCACCAAGGGCGGCGTGGCGTTTCTGGGCGCTGCGGTCGATGACTTCTTGCGGGCCTATGACCTGACGTCAGGCACCCAGTTGTGGGAAGCCCGCCTGCCGGCCGGCGGCCAGTCGACGCCCATGACCTACACGGCGGGCGGCAGGCAATATGTGGTCATCGTTGCCGGCGGCCACGGCTCGGTGGGGACCAAGCCGGGCGACTATGTCATCGCCTATACCCTGCCTAGCGACTGACCGTACCCGATAGCGTGCGCCGCACGGCGTCGTGCCAGCCGCGAAGCTTGTTCCGGCGCATGGTGGCCCCCATGCGGGGCAGGAATTCGCGTTCTTCCTGCCGTCGGGCGGCAAAGCCTGCGGCATTGGGCCAGACGCCGGCTTTCCAGCCGGCCAGCCAGGCCGCGCCCAGCGCGGTGGTTTCATCGACGCGGGAGCAATCGACCGGGCAATCGAGAATGTCGGCGAGAAACTGCATGGTCCAGGCGGAAGCGACCATGCCGCCATCGACGCGCAGCACGATATCATGGGCACCGCGCCAATCTTTGCGCATGGCCTCGACCAGATCGCTGGACTGGTAGCCGACCCCCTCGAGCGCCGCGCGGACCAGTTCGGGGCGGCGGGTATTGCGGGTCAGGCCATAGATGGCGCCCCGGGCCTCGCTATCCCACCAGGGCGCGCCCAGCCCCAGAAAGGCCGGCACCATGTAGACCGGCTGATCGGGGTCGGCAGCGGTGGCCAGGACCTCGGCCTCCTTCCACTGGTCGAGAATGCCGATATCATCGCGCAGCCATTGCAGGGCGCCGCCGACCATGAAGATGGCGCCCTCAAGCGCATAGGTGGTCTTGCCATCCAGCCGATAGGCCACCGTGGTCAGCAGGCGATTGCGCGATTGCACCAGATCGGTGCCCGTATTGAGCAGGGCAAAGCAGCTCGTTCCATAGGTGGATTTGACCATGCCCGGCGTGAAGCAGGCCTGGCCGATCAGCGCTCCCTGCTGGTCGCCGACGACGCCGTGAATGGGAATGGCAGCACCCAGGATCGCAGCGTCCACATGGCCGTAGTCATCGGCGCTGTCGCGCACCTGGGGCAGGATGGACGCCGGAATGTCGAACAGGTCCAGCAATTGCGGGTCCCAGTCGCCGGTCTTGAGATTGTAGAGCGCGGTGCGGCTGGCATTGCTGGCATCGGTGGCGTGCACCTTGCCGCCGGTCAGCCGCCAGATCAGGAAACTGTCAATGGTGCCGAAGGCAAGCTCGCCCCTATTGGCGCGTTTGCGGGCACCTTTGACATTGTCGAGGATCCATTTGACCTTGGTCGCTGAAAAATAGGGGTCGAGCATCAGCCCCGTGCGCTTGCGCACCAGCCGTTCGTGCCCGGCGGCGCGCATCTTGGCGCAAGCGGGCGCGGTGCGCCGATCCTGCCAGACGATGGCATTGTAGATAGCCTTGCCGGACTGGCGATCCCACACGATGGTGGTTTCGCGCTGGTTGGAAATGCCGATGGCGGCCAGGTCGGCGGCGCTGATCCCCGCCTTGCGCAAAGCCGTCTTGCAGGCCCACAGGCAGGTGGCCCAGATTTCCTCGGGGATATGTTCGACCCAGCCATTGGCGGGGTGGTGCTGGGTAAAATCCATCCGCCCCATGCCGACAATGGTCTGGTCGGCAGCAAAAACGATGGCGCGACTGGTGGTCGTGCCCTGGTCGATGACGAGAATATATGGCCCCATGCCGACGCCCTGTCACAATTCCCGCCGGCCAAAGGCGGTACGCTGTGCAGTCAGCGCGAAATTGCTCACAAGTGCAATGGGATGATCTCGTCTTGGCGGGCGCAAAATGCTATTGATGCCCCTATATCTGGGGTTTTCGTTACGTCATGGCCAAATCTGAGCGCCGGCTGGTTCCGATCGTGTCGATCGACGTGGTCGGATTCTCCCGTCTCGTGCAACACAACGAGCGGCAGACGGTGCGTCTGGTGCGCCGGGCCTACGCGCATTTCGTCAATCGCATCGGCGAGCGGGGCGGCGCCGTTTTCAAGACCATGGGCGATGGCCTCTTGGCCGAGTTCAACAGCGTCTTCGCCGCCGTCGAATGGGTAACCCGCATCCAGAAGGAACTGCATACAAGGCAGGTCCGCGCGCCAGGCGGGGAAATCCTCCAGGTGCGGGCCGGCATCGTCATGGCCGATGTGCTGGTGCATGGGGATGATCTGTTCGGCAACGGCGTCAACCTGGCGGTGCGCGTGCAGAGCCTGTCGCCGCCGGGGGGCATGGCCATCACCAAGTGGATGCACGAATATCTGGGCGGCCAGTCCGAACTCGAATTCACCGATATCGGCCCCTCGATCCTCAAGAACATTCCCAAGACCGTCCGCATCTTCGTCTGGCACCCCAGCGGCACGGTATCGCCATCGGTCAAGCCCGAGGAGCCGGTGCTGGTGCCGCCCTCTACCAGGCCATCGGTGGTGGTGCTGCCGTTCGACAACCTTTCAGGCGAGGCCGACCAGGCCTACTTTGCCGATGCCGTGGTCGAGGAGATCACGGCCACCCTGGCCCGGATCAAGGATTTCTTCGTCATCGCCCGCAATTCCGCCTTTGCCTACAAGGGCCGCTCGGTGGACGTGCGGCAGGTGGGGCGCGAGCTGGGCGTGCGCTATGTGGTGGAGGGCAGCGTGCGCCGGGTCGGCGAGCGCGTCAGGATTACCGGCCAGCTGGTCGAGACCGATACGGGCAACCATGTCTGGTCCGACAAGGTCAATGGCAGCGTGCATGAACTGTTCGACCTGCAGGACATGATGGCCGCGCTGGTGGCCAGCGCCATCCAGCCCACCATCCGGCAGGCCGAGATCGACCGCGCTCTGTCCAAGCGCCCCGACACGCTGGCCGCCTATGACCTGGTGATGCGCGCCATGCCGCATCTGTGGGCGCACCAGCCGCATGAAAATCGCCAGGCCATCGACCTGCTCGACCAGGCGCTGACGCTGGAGCCTGGCTACGGCCTCGCCGCCGCTCTGGCGGCCTGGGCCCATGGCCAGCAGATCGCCTATAACTGGACCCACGACGTGGCCGGCGAACGCCAGCACGCGCGGCGCCTGATCGAACTGGCCTCCAGCACCACCGCGGGCAACCCGACCGCGATGACCGCCCTGGCCTCGGCCATGATGCAGACCGGCGGCGATGTGGCGCAGGCGACGGCGCTGGCAGACCGCGCCCTGGCGCTCGATCCCAATCACGCCTGGGCCTGGCTGCGGCGGGGGTTCGGCCGGGTCTATCTGGGCTTTCCCGAAGAGGGCCTCGCCGCCTTCGACGCCTCGCTGCGCCTCAGCCCGCTCGATCCGTTTGCCTTCAATATGAGCCTTGGCATGGGACTGGCGCATTTCTCGGCGGGGCGCCCGGCCCAGGCAATCGACTTTGCCTCCCGGGCGCTGGCGGAACGTCCGGGCCTGACCTGGCCCTATCGCGACCTCGCCACCTACCATGCCCATACCGGCGACCTGGCAGCCGCCCAGGCGGCGCTGGCCAAGTTCAGCGCCGGCCGTGACGATATCAGCATCGCCTCCATCCGCGACAGCCTGCGCTTCATGCACCCCAACCTGCTGGACAAATACCTGCAGGGGCTGGAACTGGCCGGGCTGCGGTAAGGCGGACGGCGGCCGACCGGTGCGGGCATCTGGCGCTCGCTTGCGCCCCGCGCCTACCGCCCGGCCATAGCAGCATTTTCCGGCGGGTACCGGTCCCCCGCCATCTCCACGCCGGCCAGTGCCGCCGCGATCGATTGCAGGTCATCGGCATCGAGCACGATATCGGCAGCGGCGATGTTCTCCTCGACACGGTGCAGCTTGGTGGTGCCCGGAATGGGCACGATCCACGGCTTTTGCGCGAGGAGCCAGGCCAGCGCGACCTGTGCGGACGTTGCCTGCTTTTGCACTGCCACGCCGCCAATGACGTCCACGAAGACCTGGTTGGCCTGCCGGTTTTCCGCCGAGAAGCGCGGTTGCTTGCTGCGGAAATCGTCTGCGCCGAAGCTTTGCCCGACGCCTACCGTGCCAGTCAGGAAACCCTTGCCCAGCGGCGCGAACGGCACGAGGCCAATGCCCAGCTCTTCGAGCAGCGGGATGATCTGCCGTTCCGGCTCGCGAAACCACAGCGAATACTCGCTCTGCAACGCCGTGACAGGATGCACGGCATGGGCGCGGCGTATCGACTGGGCGCCGGCCTCGGACAGGCCGAAATGGCGGACCTTGCCCTGATCGACCAGATCCTTGATGGCGCCCGCCACGTCTTCCATGGGCGTATTTGGGTCGACACGATGCTGGTAGTAGAGGTCGATATAGTCGGTCTGCAGGCGTTTGAGCGAGCCGTCGACGACCTTGCGGATATGGTCGGGTCTGCTGAGCGGCTGGCGGGCAAAACCCTCGCTACCCTCGATATCGAAGCCGAACTTGGTGGCGATCACCACCTGTTCGCGCACCGGCTTGAGCGCCTCGCCGACCAGTTCCTCATTGGCGTAGGGCCCGTAGACCTCCGCCGTATCGAAGAACGTTTCGCCGCGGTCCACGGCCGCGCGGATCAGCCTGATGGCATCCTGACGATCCATGGCGGGCCCAAAGGCCGCGCTCATGCCCATGCAGCCCAGGCCGATGGCAGACACTTCAAGGCCCTGTCCGAGTGTGCGTTTGTTCATGTCGTCCTCCTCAAGCGTCCGGGATTTGCCGGCTGAAGCTTTCAAGCGTGATGTTGTCGGGCACCGGCCCGCCCCGTTCATCGGAATTGAGCGCGTCGATGGCGGTCAGCTGGTCCGCTGTCAGTTCGAAATCGAAGACGTCGAAATTCTCGGCGATCCGCGCCGGCTTGACCGATTTGGGGATGACCGAGCGCCCCTCCTGAACACCCCAGCGGAGCATCACCTGCGCCGCCGATTTGCCATGGGCGGTGGCGATATCGCGGATCACGGGATCCTCGAGCGTGCTCCTGGAAAAGCCCGGCCGGTAGAAGGTGATGCCGCCGATCGGGGCCCAGGCCTGGGTCAGGATCGCGTGCCTGGCGTTCAGCGCCTGCACCTCCAGCTGCTGGAAATAGGGGTGTACCTCGATCTGGTTGACCGCCGGCATGACCTTGATCTCGGGCAGCAACCGCTCAAGGTGATCCGGCATGAAGTTGCTGATGCCGATCGCCCGCACCTTGCCATCGGCAAGCAGTGTTTCCAGCGCGCGATAGGCGCCCAGCGTCCGCTCGAAGGCCGAGGGCAGCGGCTGGTGGAGGATCAGCAGGTCGATCTGCTCGAGGCCGAGCTTGCCGGCGCTCTTGGTGAAGCTGTGCAGCGTTTCGTCATAGCCATAGTCGTTGATCCAGATCTTGGTCTCGACGAAGACGTCCGATCTCGGCAGGCCCGATTGTTTCAGCGCGTCGCCGACGCCGCGCTCATTGCCATAGGCGGCGGCCGTGTCGATATGGCGATAGCCGACCCGCAAGGCCTCGGCGACCGCGATGCGGGTTTCGTCGGGCGGCGTCTGAAACACGCCAAAACCCAGTGCCGGCATGGTGACGCCGTTGTTCAAGGTGATGGTCGGGACCGTCATTGGGCTCTCCTAATGTGACATTGCCGTCGCCACCGGAAGATAGGCCTGCCCATCGCCGCCGATTAGGCGCTATAATCTACATCTGCTTGTTAGGGAGGCTTCACAATAGCCCGCGCCGATTTCAACGACCTGGCCGCCTTCGCGGTTATCGCGCGCACGCGGAGCTTCACGCGCGCTGCCGCCGAGATCGGGGTCTCGCCATCGGCGTTGAGCCAGACCATGCGGTCGCTGGAAGCGCGGCTGGGCTATCGGCTGTTGACGCGGACCACGCGCAGCGTCTCGACCACCGAGGCCGGCGAACGGCTCCTGGCCACGGTCGATCCCCGCTTTCAGGAGATCGAGGCCGTGCTCTCGGCCATGGGCGAATTGCGGGACCGCCCGGCGGGCCTGGTGCGGATCACCTGCAGCGAG
>NZ_CAMLHM010000008.1 GCF_946479885.1 uncultured Devosia sp. | reverse complement strand
TCGGCTTCGCCGGCGGCCGCGCCGACGTCTGGGAGCCGGAAGAGCTGTTCTGGGGCCCCGAAGGCACCTGGCTGGGCGACGCGCGCTATAGCGGCGAACGCGAGCTCAGCGAGCCACTGGGCGCGGTGCAGATGGGCCTGATCTACGTCAATCCCGAAGGCCCCAATGGCAATCCCGATCCGGTCGCGGCGGCCCGTGATATCCGGCAGACCTTTGCCCGCATGGCGATGAATGACGAGGAAACCGTGGCCCTGATCGCCGGCGGCCACACCTTCGGCAAGACCCATGGCGCGGGCGATCCGTCGCTGATCGCAGCCGAGCCTGAAGGCGCCGAGCTCGAGGACCAGGGACTGGGCTGGAAGAGCAAATACGAGACCGGCCACGGCGCCCATGCCATCACCTCGGGCCTCGAAGTCACCTGGACGCAGACCCCGACGCGCTGGAGCAATTTCTTCTTCGAGAACCTGTTCAAATACGACTGGGAACTGTCGGCCAGCCCCGCCGGCGCCAAGCAATGGGTGGCCAAGACGGCGGACGAGGTCATCCCCAACGCCTTCGACGCCTCCAAGAAGCACCGGCCGACCATGCTGACGACCGACCTGTCGCTGCGCTTCGATCCGATCTACGGACCCATCTCGCGCCGCTTCCTCGAAAACCCCGACCAGTTCGCCGATGCCTTCGCGCGCGCCTGGTTCAAGCTGACCCATCGCGACATGGGCCCCAAGGCCCTCTATCTCGGGCCGGAAGTGCCAGAAGAAGATCTGATCTGGCAGGACGTGATCCCTGCCGTGGACCACGAACTGGTCAACGAGTCCGACATTGCCGTCCTCAAGGGCAAGATCGCGGCATCGGGCCTGTCGGTTGCCGAACTGGTGGGCACGGCATGGGCCTCGGCCTCCACCTTCCGGGGTTCGGACAAGCGCGGCGGGGCCAATGGCGCCCGCATTCGCCTCGCGCCGCAGAAGGACTGGGAGGTCAACAAGCCCGCCCAGCTCGCCAAGGTGCTGGCCGCTCTCGAGGCGGTGCAGGCCAGCTTCCAGGCCGGCGGCAAGCGCGTGTCGCTCGCCGATCTCATCGTGCTCGCCGGTGGCGTGGGCATTGAGCTGGCGGCCAAGGCCGCGGGGCAGGACGTCGTCGTGCCGTTCACGCCGGGCCGCATGGATGCTTCGGCGGAACAGACCGATGCGGCATCGTTCGCCGCCCTGGAGCCGCGCACCGATGGCTTCCGTAATTATCTCAGCAACCGCCGCTTTATGGCACCGGAAGAAGCACTGGTGGACCGGGCGCAGCTGTTGCGCCTGACCGGGCCGGAAATGACGGTGCTGGTCGGTGGTCTGCGCGTGCTCAATGTCGGGGTGAACCCGCACGGTGTGCTGACCGATCGTCCGGAAACGCTGAGCAACGACTTCTTCCTCAACCTCCTCAACATGGCGACCGAGTGGACGCCCAAGGCGGGCGAGGACGGCGTCTATGAAGGGCGCGATCGCAAGAGCGGCGCGGTCAAGTGGACGGCCAGCCGCGTCGACCTGATCTTCGGTTCGCACTCGCAGTTGCGGGCGCTGGCCGAGGTGTATGGGCAATCGGACTCGACGCCCAAGTTCACCCGCGACTTCGTGGCGGCGTGGGTCAAGGTGATGAACGCGGATCGGTTCGACCTCCGCTGACCCGCTTCAGCATCCAGGGCCCCGGCGCAATGCTCCGGGGCCTTTTTTTGTTCGCATCAGCTAAAATTTGAATCAATTGCCTGCCCCGGCCTTCAGGGGCCGCAAGAAGGTGGCTGCGCATCGTCAGGCCACAGATTTGCGGCAGAAGCCGGGAGAGCATGCGAAATGAACGAGCTTGACGATGGCCAGCGGGCCTTTTCCAGTTTCCGCGTGCTGAACGGGGACGACAATCACTCCGAACGCGAACAACTGTTCCGCAATATGGCGCAGCTCTTCAGCTATGTCTCGGATCGGTGCGACGACGAGCAGGTTGCCCAGTATGACGAAGTGCTGTGCCAATTGGCCGAGCTGGTCGAGGTCGAAGCGCGGGCGCATGTCGCCAAGCTGCTCGCTCCGCTGGAGCGCGCGCCCGGCACGGTGGTCGTCAAGCTGGCCAATGACGACATCGAGGTCGCCAAGCCGCTGCTCGAATTCTCCAACGTGCTGAGCGATGACGACCTGATCGACATTATCAGCCGCCTCAGCGAAGAGCATCGCGTTGCCATTGCCGGCCGCGCCAATGTGCCCGAGCGCGTCGGTGAGGCTATCGTCGAACACGGCGACACACCGTCTGTCGTGCGGCTGGTGCGCAATTCCAATGCCGAGTTCGACAAGGCGACGCTGGAAAAGCTGGTGGAACGCGCCACGCGCGATACCGAAATTGCCGCCGACCTGCGCAACCGCCCGGAAATCGACTGGAAGTCGCTGCGCGGCGAGATCGACTCGGTCGCGGCCAAGGTGCTGGAGACGCTGGGCGAGGTCGACAAGCGTTTCGACCCCGTGGCGGCCGGCAAGGTCAATGCCGTGGTCTACAATCGCATGCGCAACCGCGCCGGCTTCTCGGCCACCGAATGGAAGGTGGCCTATAACCAGGTCAAGGCGCTCAGCGATCGCAAGCAGCTCGACGACCGGGCGCTGACCCGCTTTGCCCGCTTCGGCTATGGCCACCACGCGGCTGCCGCGCTCACCGTCATCCTGCGCGTGGCGCCCGAAGTGTTCGTCAAGTGGCTGGCGAGCCAGGATTATGTGGCGATCACCGTGGCGCTCAAGGCGGCGGGCCTGTCGCCCGACCTGTTCGAGGCCACCGTGGCGACGCTGCCCTGGCGCGATCTGCCCACCGAGGCCGACAAGAAGATGGTGGTGAGCCGCTTCGAGGCCATCGACAAGGATGAAGCCATCGGCATTTTCGAGCTGTGGCGTGCCCACTCCTTTCGCAAGCGCGCGATCAGCGAAGAACGTGCAGCGATGACAGCCTAAGTTGAGATCCCCGCGAAAGCGGGGATCAGTCTTTGTGGGATACCCCCTCCTAACCTCCCCCTGATAGGGGGAGGTATCCGGCCGGCGGCTTGGGCAGCATCGTGGTCAAAACTCGATCTGTCCCTCCCCCTCTTCAGGGGGAGGCTAGGAGGGGGTACTCTTCCTTATCCTCCCTCCCACCCCAGCAAACCCACTCGTCGCCGTCGAACCCCCTAGACCTCCTCACGCTCTCGATATAAAGATATCTTTATATCTCGTGAGGGACGTATGGCGGAGCTGGACGAACTGGTGGGGGTGCTTAAGGCGGCGGGCGAAGGCACGCGGCTGCGGCTGCTGGCTCTGCTGGCCGATGGCGACCACTCGGTCAAGGATCTGACCGAAATCCTCAAGCAAAGCCAGCCGCGTGTGTCGCGCCACCTCAAGCTCCTGGCCGATGCGGGGCTGATCGAGCGCAATGCCGAGGGCGCCTGGGCCTATTACGGCCTGGCGCAGGAGGGCGACGGCGCGGCCCTGGCGCATTGGCTGATCGAGCGGGTGGACAATAGCGACCAGGAACGTCGGCGCGATATCGAACGGCAGGAGGCCGTCCGTGCCGGGCAGCAGGCGCGGGCAACCGAATATTTCGCCAAGGTCGCCGGCAGCTGGGACCTGCTCAAGACGCTGCATGTGCCTGAAGAAGCGGTTGAAGCCGCCGTTGCCGCCGCTCTCGATGGGCGGCGAGTCGAAACGCTGATCGATCTGGGCACGGGCACGGGCCGGATGCTCGAAGTGCTTGCTGGCGCCTACAAGCGCGGCATCGGCATCGATGCGAGCCGGGAGATGCTGGCGGTGGCGCGTTCGCGACTGGCGACGTCAGGCATTACCCATGCCCAGGTGCGCCTTGGCGATATCGGCGATGTCGACCTGGCGGCGGGCCCGGCCGACGTGATCGTCATCCACCAGGTGCTGCACTATTTCGATGATCCGGGGCGCATGCTGGCGCAGGCGAGACGCCTGCTCAAGCCCGGCGGCGAGATGATCATCGTCGATTTCGCCCCGCACGACCTCGAATTCCTGCGCAGCGAGCATGCCCATCGGCGGCTCGGCCTGTCGCAGAGCCAGATGAGCGGCTGGGCCGCGACGGCCGGCCTCAGGGTAGAGGCGGTGCGCGAGTTTCCCAGCCAGACCAATGAACGTGGCTTGACGGTTTGCCTCTGGCGCCTCAGCGACAAGACCTGAACGGATAGACCTATGCTCGACGACAATCTCCGCGCCAGCCGGCAGACTGCGCAACATCGTCCCGATTTGCAGATTTCCTTCGAATTCTTCCCACCCAAGACCGACGTCATGGAGGAAAAGTTCTGGGACACGGTGCACAAGCTGGCGCCGCTCAAGCCGCGCTTCGTCTCGGTGACCTATGGCGCCGGCGGCTCGACCCGTGAGCGGACGCTGCGCATGGTCAGCCGCATAAAGTCGGATACCGGCGTGGATGCCGCGGCGCACCTGACCTGCGTCGGCGCGACGCGGGACGAGGTCGATGCCGTGGTGCGCGGCTATCGCGATGCGGGGATCAGCCGCATCGTGGCGTTGCGCGGCGATCCGCCGGAGGGCGTTGGCCAGCCCTTCACGCCGCATCCGCAGGGCTATCAGAACGCCGCTGACCTGGTGGGCGGCCTGCGACGGATCGGGGACTTCGACATTTCCGTCGCGGCCTATCCCGAAAAGCACCCGCAAAGCGCGGATTGGCAGACCGAGATCGACAATCTTAAGCGCAAGATCGATGCCGGCGCCGACCGCGCCATCACCCAGATGTTCTTCTCGAACGCGGATTACCTGCGCTATGTCGAGCGCGCTCGCGCCGCGGGCATCACCGCGGCGATCGTGCCGGGCATCCAGCCGATCCACAGCTTTAAGCAAATCGCCAGCTTCGCCTCGCGATGCGGCACCTCCATCCCGGCCTGGCTGGCCGAGCGGTTCGACGGCCTCGACGAAGAGCCCGAAACGCACGCGCTGGTGGCCTCGGCTGTGGCCGCCGAGCAGGTGACCGAATTGCTGGACGAGGGCGTGACCGAGTTCCACATCTACACCCATAACCGCTCGCCGCTGGCGCTGGCGCTGGCCCGCATCCTGGGGCGCCGTCCCGAGCAATGAGCGCGGACTGTGCCCGATGTTAACCTTGCATTCACCATGATCTGGTGCCATCAGCACGCGGTCGGCGCTGCGGGAAACTGAGAAAGCGTCATTCAGCTTCCGTTCAGCTGGCGGCCGGCATTGCTGGAGAAGGTGCGCCATTTTCACAAAATGGCCACGAAAATCCGGCTCTTTCGCCTATCGCGGGTGGAGCAAATCGGGACGCAGGAACCATGAACATCGACCGTCGCATCACCAATGGCCTGGCCTGGGCCGGGGTTCTTCTCGTTGTTGGCGTACCGACCGCAGACCTGCTGTCGGCGCAGTTCATGGGTAATCCGGCCACGCCGGCCCCGGCGCAGATCGCCATGGTCCGCCCGGTGGCCCCCATTCCCGCGCCGCTCAGCCAGCGCCCTGCCGCCCCGGTGGCAAAGCCGGCGGCCGCTGAGGTCGCTGCAGTTGTTCCGGCAAAGCCAGTGGCTGCGCAGGTTGCCGCTGTCGCGCCCGCCAAGCCGGTGGCCACGCCGGCGAAGCCTGCCGTAACGCCCGCGGCGCAGACGGCCGATGCCGTCGACGCATTTCTGCAGTCGGGCCGGCAGCTGCCCAGTTACATAAAAGATGAGAATGCGCCCGCCGCGCCCGCACAGGTGGCGGCGACAGCGCCGACGCGTCCGGTGATCACCACACCCGCTGCGCCCACCACGCCGCCGCCCGCGGTCGATCCGATCGAGGTTGCCTCGATCGCCCCGCAGAAGGTGGCCCCGACGCCGATGCCGCTCTCGATGCGACCACAGCCTGTCGCGGTTGCCCTGGTGCGTGATCCGGTGGTGATCCCGCCCGGCCTGACGCCGGCGCAGCCGACCGGCGCCGTGCGACCGCCTGCCAATGTCACCGCCGCCGATCTGCAGGATTGGGAGACCGGACCACTGGCCGATTTCCTTGCCCAGCGTCAGGGCGGCAATGCCCAGGTCGACCCGGATGGCTTCTTCCTCGACCAGGGGCCCAACCGTCCGCGCCGCGACCGGATCATCGCGCGCGAGGCCGAACCTTTCTTCTTCTTCGGCGATTGAGGGAAGGCGGCCATGCGCCGCTGGCGGTAGACCCCGCCTCCTGCAATCGTTATTGTTCGCGTCCTGATCGGGCAGGGCGCCTGCTCGATTCCCTCAAGAGGCGCAGCCGGTAGCATTTGCATGCGCGAGCCCGAAGAGAAGATCGACATGTGGCAGAGGCTAGGCGACTTCGTCGGCTCGTTCAGCCAGCGCACGGGCCTGGCGGGATCGCTGGTCAATGCGCTCGACCCCGACACCTGGCTGCCGGGCGGGCGCGATGCCGCCTTCACCCTGGCGCTGATCGCGCTGGCGGCCAAGATGGCCGTGGCCGATGGGGCCGTGACGGCATCCGAAGAGCGGGCGTTTCGCGCCACGGTGGAAATCGCCGCCGGGCATGAGGAGCAGGTGGCGCGGGTCTTCAACCTGGCCAAGCAGGATGTGGCCGGCTTTGACGCCTATGCGCGCAAGGTCACGCGCTTTTTCGCCGATAGCCCCGACACGCTCGAGCATGTGCTCGATAGTCTGTTCTTCATCGCCACCGCCGATGGCCTGGTGCACGAGGCCGAGCTCGAATATCTCAAGTCGGTGAGCGACATTTTCGGCTTCGACGATGCGCGCTTCGAGCAGATGGCGAGCCAGCATGTGCAACTGGAAGCCGGGGTCGATCCCTATGCGGTGCTCGGCCTGGCGCACAATGCCCCGGCCGATGAGATCCGCCGCGTCTATCGGTCGCTTGTGGCCGAGCACCATCCCGACCGGCTGATCGCCAAGGGCGTGCCCGAGGACCTGATCGATGTGGCGACCGCCAGGATGAAGTCGATCAACCTGGCCTATCAGGCACTGACCAAGCCCAGGCAGACGCCGCTGCTGACCGCGGACCCGGCCAGCGCCTAGCGGGCAGGTTACGCCGCTTCGAGCGGCACCAGATGCGTCAGCCAGCCCTCGGTCTGGAAGGCCACGAGATCATCGGTATAGACCTCGAAATCCGGTTCTGGCGCGGCGGTGCGCCCGCTGGCCGGCAGCACCTCGGACCAGAGCTGCTCAAGGCCCGCCTTGAGATGATCGCCAAACCCGGCGGCCGGCATGAACTGGCGGGCCACCAGATAATCGCGCGCGGCAACATCGATCAGTTCCAGCCCATGCGGGGCCGGTGCGTCGGCGGCAAGCTCGACGGCGGCCATGTAGCGGTGCGTTCCCGACGCGGTCTCGGGGAAGCAGACGCCATAGCTGGTACCCGGTATCTGGCCCGACACCGGCAAGTGGCCCTCAAGCCCCGCCCAGGCCTGACCGGGGTTGGCCTTGCCGCTGGCATCGATGGTGACGGCGATGCCAGCGAGCCGGCGGGCCGGGAGCCGGGCGATGTGTGACTCCAGCGATACGGCGGGCAGGTTGGAGGCGGTCATGTCTTTCTCCTGTGATGTGGGTTGCTTGCGGAAGCGGCCTGGCGGTTGGCCATAGGCCTGGCGGAAGGCGCGGGTGAAGGTCTGCTGGGACTCAAAGCCGGCGTCCAAGGCGACCTCGACGATAGCCTTGCCGGGATTGGCCAGCAGATCCGCCGCCGCCTGCTCGAGCCGCAGGCGACGCAGATAGGCGAGCGGCCCCATGCCGTGGGTGGCGGTGAACAGGCGCGAAAAATAGAAGGGCGACATGCCGATGGCCTCGGCGATCGACTGCATGGTCGGCGGTTCTTCGCCCAGCCCGCGTCGCATCAGTTCCAGCGCCCTGTCGAGCTTGCCATGCATGTCCGGTCCCCGTTTCGGTTGGCGGTGATGTTGTTCCACACGATGCGTGCCTGCGTCTTTGCCGGATTTGCCATGGCGGCGGGCAGGCTTGACGGCGGCGACCATCGCCCCCTACATCACGCTCAGCCAGTTGACCGGGTGGCCGCTGGCAGTGGGGTAACCTGCTGCTGGAGGAAAGTCCGGGCTCCATCGAAACACGGTGCCGGGTAACGCCCGGCGAGGGCGACCTCAGGGAAAGTGCCACAGAAAGCAAACCGCCCGCCTTCGCTGCGCTGCAGCTACGGCGCGACAAGCCTTCGGGCTCGCCGTGTCGAAGCCCGAAAGGGCGAAGACAGGTAAGGGTGAAAGGGTGCGGTAAGAGCGCACCGGGTGTCCAGCAATGGAGACCGCACGGTAAACCCCACCGGGAGCAAGACCAAATAGGGATGACGCGGGGCTTCGGCCCCAGCCGGTTTTGAGGCCAGATCATCCGGGTTGGTTGCACGAGGCGTCTGGCAACAGGCGTCACAGATGAATGGCCGCCACGTCCGTGCCGCAAGGCAAGGGCCCTACAGAACCCGGCTTATAGGTCAACTGGCTGTTGATTTTTGGGGGGGCGGCGGCAGATCCCCAGTGCGCCCTCGGGCTCCCGGCAAACCATCGTCCAGAAAGGGCTTTGAACGGCAAGAAGTCGTATATTCGCGACTTGATGTATGAAATATTTGACACGGAGTCAGTTTTGCCATACCAATCCCCGCAGTGCGAAAGGCCGCGGGAGACGATGATGACCTTCAAGGAAATGAACGCAGCGGTGATGCTGCTCGGTGCCGTGGTGATTTCCGCCTGGGTGCTGCGGGATGGGCTTGCTGCGCCGGACATGACGCTCTCGGCCGTTGCGGCGCGCCTATGCTGGGCGATCCTGGCCTCCATCATCTTCAACATCGTGGCGATCATCGTCTTCACCATCCTGATCAGCATTGCGCAGGGGCGGGAGTTCAAGGATGAGGCGGCCGACGAGCGGGACCGTTTCGTCGGGGCCAAGGCGATGCGCAATGGCTATCTGGTGGCTTCGCTTGGCGGCCTTGCCGCGCTGATCGTCTGGGCGCTGGGCCATGAGGCCGCGACCGGCGTCTATGTGCTCTATGGCGGGCTGATGCTGGCCGGGGCCGTCGATGCGGTCTCGCAGCTCTATTACTACCGGGTCGGCTGAGGCCATGGGCAAGGGACAGTCGGGCATCAGCAACACCATAAGGGTACTGCGTTTCAATGCCGGTGAAATGACCCAGGCGGCGCTGGCCGAGAAGGTCGGGGTGACGCGGCAGACCATCGTCGCCATCGAGCAGGGGCGCTACTCGCCCTCGCTGGAGGTCGCCTTCCGCATCGCGGCGGCGTTCAGCGTGCCGATCACCGAAGTGTTCAGCTGGCAGGCGGCGGACCAGGGCTGAAATCCCTACCAAAGTGCGAATGGGAAACAGAATCTTAAGCGTCGTGACGCAAACTGGCGGGGAGTTTACGAACCGGCTTTTTGGCCGGGAGTGGAGTAGTGGCCTTTATGGGCAAGCGTTCCGTGCCCGAAACCAGTCCCAATGCTGGCCCGCACGTTCCCGTTCTGCTGGACGAGGTGCTGGCGGCTTTGTCGCCGCTATCGGGCAAGCGCGTGGTGGACGGCACGTTCGGCGCGGGCGGCTATTCGCGGGCGCTGCTCGAGGCCGGCGCCATTGTCATCGCCATTGATCGCGACCCCAGCGTAAAGCCCTTCGCCGATGCCCTGATGGCCGAATTCGAAGGGCGTCTCATCTTCGTGCCGGGCACGTTTTCCGAACTTGATACCCTGGCCGCCGAGCATGGCCCGATCGATGGTGTGGTGCTCGATATCGGCGTCAGCTCGATGCAGCTCGACCAGGCCGAGCGCGGTTTTTCCTTCATGCGCGAGGGGCCGCTCGACATGCGCATGAGCGGGGAGGGCGAAAGCGCGGCGGACCTGGTCAACGGGCTCGATGCCGAGCCGCTGGCCAACCTGCTCTATGCCTTTGGCGAGGAGCGCAAATCGCGCCGCATTGCCCAGTTCATCGTGGCGGCTCGCGAGACCGCGCCGATCACCACCACGCTGGAGCTGGCGCGCATCATCGAAAAGGCCATCGGCCGCAAGCCGGGCGATCCGCATCCGGCGACGCGCTCGTTCCAGGCGCTGCGCATTGCCGTCAATGGCGAGTTCGACCAACTGGTCGAGGCGCTGTTTGCCGCCGAGCGGTTGCTGGCCGAGGGCGGGCGGCTGGCGGTTGTGACGTTCCATTCGCTGGAAGACCGCATCGTCAAACGGTTCTTCGACCCCGACAAGGGCGGGCCGGCGCAATCACGGCATCTGCCGCAGGTGATGACCGAGGCAAGGCGCTGGGTTGACGTGGCCAAGGCAGTCAAGCCGGGCGAGGCTGAGCTGGGCCGCAATCCGCGGGCCCGTTCGTCCATCCTGCGCGCGGCGACGCGTTCCGATGCCGCGGCGCGGCCGGTGCGTTTCGAGGGCCTTGGCGTTCCCCAGGTGCGGGGCGCAGCATGATCCGCAACCTCAATATCCTGCTGATTTTCACCAGCGTGCTGATGCTGTCGGGCGTCTATGCGCTCAAGTTCTCCATCGAGAACACGGCCGGGGAGCGCACCGCGCTCATCGCCGAAATCGACAGCCAGGAAGGCCAGCTGTCGCTGCTCAAGGCCGACGAGGCGGTGCTGAACCAGCCCGGCCATATCGAGCCCATCGTGCGCCGGCATGAACTGGCGCTGGCCATTGCGCCGGTCAAGCAGGAGCAGTTTGGCGCCTTCGCCGACCTGCCGATGCGTCCGGCCAAGCCCAATTCGTCGGCCATGGACTCCCTGTTCGAGTCGCTGGAAGCCGGTATCGACCCCATCGACGCGATCCTCGAACTGGAGGGCATCGAGTAATGGCCATCACCTCAGAGGATTTCGGCCCCACCATTTCGCTGGATGGCGCGCGCAAGCAGCGCGGCAACCTCACCCAGGCGCGCATCCGCTGGATGGTGCTGGCGCTGGTGCTGGGCTTTGGCCTGGTGGGCGGGCGGTTGGTGCAACTGGGCATGGTGGTTCCCGATTCCACCATCGAGGGCCAGGCCCGCGACGTGATCACGGCCACGCGGCCGCCGATCCTGGATCGCAACGGGCTCGAAATGGCCGTCGATATCCGCGTGCCCTCGCTGTTTGCCGAACCGCGCCGCATCATCGATGTGGAAGAGGCTGTGCGCAAGCTGCGCACCGTGCTGCCCGATCTCGACGAGGCCTGGCTGCGCACGCGGCTCAGCGGCGACAAGGGCTTTGTCTGGGTGCAGCGCGAACTCTCCCCGGCGATCCAGGAAAAGGTGATGCGGCTGGGCATTCCCGGCATCGACTTCATCACGGAGTCCAAGCGCTTCTATCCCGGCATGAACGAAGCCAGCCACATCCTGGGCTCGACCAATATCGACAACCAGGGCATTGCCGGCATCGAACGCCACATGGATGGCGAGGACGTGGCGCTGCTGCAGGAGCTTGGCCTGGCGCGCGGCAATGCGCTGGCGCCGGTGGAGCTGTCGGTCGATATGCGCGTGCAGCACGTGATGCACGAGCAACTGGTCGATGCGATGACGCGCTACCAGGCCATCGCCGCCGCCGGCGTGATGATGGATATCCATACCGGGGAGATCATCGCCCTTGCGTCGGTCCCGGATTTCGATCCGAACGATCCGGCCTCGGCGCTGGTCAAGGACAGTTTCAATCGCGTCACCGCGGGCATTTTCGAACCGGGCTCGATCTTCAAGACGGTGACGATGGCCGGCGCGCTCGATAGTGGCGCGGTGTCGATCACCGACCAGTTCGATGCGCGCTTCGGCGTGCGCTTCGGTCGCTTCACCATCGACGACTTCCACGGCAAGCACCGCATCCTGAGCCTGCCGGAGGTGTACAAATACTCCTCCAATATCGGCACGATCCGCGTCATGCAGGCCATGGGCAAGGATGCCTACCGCGCCTTCCTCACCACCATGGGTTTTGATGCGCGCGTGCCATTCGAGCTGCCCGAGATGCGGCTGCCGACAGTACCCAAGGAATTCTCCGAAGTGGGCGCGGCCACTGCGTCTTTCGGGCACGGACTTTCGGTGTCGCCGCTGCACATGGTTGCGGCCTATGCGGCATTCGTCAACGGCGGCAACTACATAGCTCCAACACTCTACCGGCGTGACATGGCCGAGGCGGAGGCGCTGTATCGCCGCGTCCTGCAGCCGTCCACCAGCGAGGCCATCCGTTACCTGATGCGGCTCAATGCGCTGGAAGGCTCGGGCTCGCAGATGAACAAGGAAGCCCTGGGCTACCGCGTTGGCGGCAAGACCGGCACGGCCGAAAAGGTTGTCGACGGCCGCTATTCATCGAGCAAGGTGACCAACTTCTTCGGTTCCGCCTTCCCGCTCGACAATCCGCAATATGCCATGGTCATCATGGTCGATGAGCCCAAGGCCGAAAACGCCCAGTCGGGCACCACGGCTGGCTGGAATGCCGGCACCGTCACCGGCCGCATTGTCCAGCGCGTCGCGCCCATGCTTGGCATTGCCCCAGATTTCTCCGAAATTCTGGACCAGAATCTCGTTCCTCCCGCCCTCAGATAGATTGATCCAGAAGGATTCATCGCTTTGTCACTCAGCGTAACACAACTGCTCGAAGGCTCAGGCGCCCGCCCCAAAAAGGGCCTGGGCGCGGTTTTCGGTCTCAATTCCGATAGCCGCCGCATCGAGCCGGGCGATATCTTCTTCGCCCTGCCGGGCCACAATGTGCATGGCAACCAGTTCGTGGCCGATGCGGTCAAGCGCGGCGCGCTGGCCATTATCAGCGACACCGCGCCGGTGGGCGATCCGGGCGTGCCGGTCATCATCGTCAAGGATGTGCGTGCCTCCTATGCCCGCGCCGCCTCGCGCATTTTCGAGCCGCAGCCGGAAATCACCGTCGCGGTGACGGGCACCAATGGCAAGACGTCGGTCGCGTCCTTCGTGCGCCAGATCTGGCACTATGCCGGTATCCCCGGGGCCAGCGTGGGTACACTGGGCGTCGACACGGCAACCCGCCATATCGATGGCAGCCTGACGACGCCGGATTCTCGCACGCTGCACCAGTCGATGCGGGCGCTCAAGGCGCAGGGCATCGATCATGTGGCGCTGGAAGCCTCGAGCCATGGGCTGGACCAGCGGCGGCTCGACGGCATGCATTTCGAGGCCGTGGCCTTCACCAATCTCAGCCGCGACCACCTCGACTATCACGCCGACATGGACGCCTATCGCAATGCCAAGCTGCGCCTGTTCACCGATCTGCTGGTCGATGGCGGCGCCGCGGTGGTCAATGTCGACGACCCGGAATACGAGCCCTTCATGTTCGCGGCTCTGGGGGCCAGCGCGACGCTGCTCACCGTGGGCCGCGAAGGCGCCTATATCGAAGTGCTCGATATCAAGCCTGAGGGCTATGGCCAGCGCGTCCAGGTCCGCCATGTCGGCGAAAAGCTCAGTTTCCATCTGCCGCTGACCGGCGAATTCCAGGTGTCCAACGCCATCGTGGCGGCGGCCCTGGCGATGTCGAGCGGCGTCGACAAGGCCCAGGCCTTCCCGGCCCTGTCGGAGCTGGTGGGTGCCAAGGGTCGGCTCGAGCTGGTGGCCGAGCACAATGGCGCGGCAGTATTTGTCGACTATTCCCACACGCCCGATGCCCTCAAGACCGCGCTCAATGCGCTGCGCCCCTATGCCACGAACAAGCTGACGGTGGTGTTCGGCTGCGGCGGTGATCGCGACAAGGGCAAGCGCCCCCAAATGGGCGCAATCGCCAGCGAGCTTGCCGACAATGTCATCGTGACTGACGACAATCCGCGCACCGAAGACGCGAGGACCATCCGCGGGGAAATCCTGGCGACCGCCAAGGGCGCCAAGGAAATCGCCGACCGCAAGGCCGCCATCATCGAAGGGGTCAACGGGCTAAAGGCCGGCGACGTCCTGCTGATTGCCGGCAAGGGCCACGAGGATTACCAGATCGTCGGGACGACGAAGACGCATTTCTCCGACCACGAAGTGGTAGCGGAGGCGATCAAGGGGTAGGATTTGAGCGAGCCGCAGGTACGATCCGACACCCTCCCCCTTGCGGGGAGGGCCGGGGTGGGGGGCGGTTGGCCCCAATATCCGGGCTCGCAACACCCCCTCCCAACCTCCCCCGTCGAGGGGGAGGTGCCGCATCCAGTGCGCGGAAGCCTTTGATGACCCACCCCCTCTACACGCTCAACGCCATTCTCGCCGCCACCGGCGGCACGAGCGATCTCGAACCGGCGACGCCGATCAATTCCATTTCCATCGACTCCCGCGAGCTGGGCCCCGATGCGCTGTTCGTTGCCATCAAGGGCGACCGCTTCGACGGGCACGACTTTGTCGACAAGGCGCTGGAAAACGGCGCCGTGGCGGCGATCGTGCACAAAGGCGAGGGGCCGGGGCGCATCGTGGTGGCGGACGCGCTCGAGGGCATGCGCGATATCGCTCGCGCTGCCCGGGCGCGGAGCCGGGCCATCGTGGTCGGCGTCACCGGCAGCGTCGGCAAGACCACGACCAAGGAGGCCATCCGGGTGGTCTTCGAAGCGGCGGGGGAAACCCACGCCTCGATCAAGAGCTTCAACAATCATTGGGGCGTGCCGCTGATGCTGGCGCGTTTCCCCGAAGATGCGCAGTTCGGCGTGTTCGAAATGGGCATGAGCGGCCCCGATGAAATCCGGCCGCTGGCCCAGCTGGTGCGCCCGCATATCGCCGTCATCACCACCATTGCCCCCGCGCATCTGGAATCGTTCGGTTCGCTCGATGGCATTGCCCGGGCCAAGGCGGAAATTTTCGCCGGCCTGGAAGCCGGCGGCACGGCGGTGCTCAATGCTGACCACCCGCAACTGGCCGTGCTGCTCGATGAAGCGCGCGCCGCTGATGTCGCCAACATCGTCACCTATGGCGAAGCGCGCGGTGCGGACTGGCAGATCGTCGACGTCGAGCTGCTGGCCGATCGCAGCTTTGCCACCATCGAACATGAGGGCGTCCGCCACGCGCTGGTGCTCAACGTGCCCGGCCGCCACATGATCGCCAACGCGACGGCGGCTTTGGCGGTGGCGCATCTGGCCGGCATCGAGCCATCGGTCGCGCTGCGGGCGCTGGCCGGCTTTGGTGCGCAGCCCGGACGTGGCCAGCGGACCTTGCTGGGACCATCGGACAAGCCGCTGCTGCTGATCGATGAAAGCTACAATGCCAACACCGCCTCGATGACGGCGGCACTCGATGTGTTTGCGGCTCAGGCCGCCCCGTCCGGGCGCAAACTTGTCATCCTGGGCGACATGCTCGAACTGGGGCCGCAGTCGGCGAGCCTGCATGCCAGCCTGGCGCCCGCTGTTAGCGCCTCGGGGGCCGAACGCATCTATCTGGTCGGCCGCGAAATGGCGGCGCTGGCTGCAGCCTTGGGCCCTTCGCGTGTTGCCGCGCATACACAGACGGCCGCTGACATGGCGGACATTGTGCTCGATGACCTTGCCTATGGCGACGCAGTTATGATCAAAGGATCAAACGGCGTGGGGCTGGCTGGCATAGTCGACAAGATCCGCCAACGGTTCGAAGGCAACTGATCCCACCCAACGAGGACTCTTCGTTTCATGTTGTATTTTCTCGGCCAGCTGGGTGACGCGCTCGCGGCTTTCAACGTCTTCCGCTACATCACCTTCCGCACTGCGGGCGCGGTGATCACGGCGCTGTTCTTCGTGTTCCTGTTCGGACCCGGCATGATTGCGCTGCTGCGGCTCAAGCAGGGGCGGGGACAGCCGATCCGCGAAGACGGGCCGCAGACGCACCTGCTGACAAAGAAGGGCACGCCCACCATGGGCGGGCTGATGATCCTGTCGGGTGCGGTGATCTCGACCCTGCTCTGGGCCAATCTCAGCAACGGTTACGTGTGGGTCGTGCTGTTCGTCACGGTCGGCTTTGGCGCCATCGGCTTTTACGACGACTATCTCAAGGTCAAGCGCATGACCCATGCCGGCTTCGGCTCGCGGCAGCGGCTGCTGCTCGAGGCGCTGATCGGCGGCATTGCGGCTTTTGCGATTTCCCAGCTGTCGCAAGGCTCTTACGGCATGTCGGTGCTGTTCCCCTTCGTCAAGGACCTGGCCTTCAACCTGGGCTATTTCTACATCCTGTTCGGCGGTTTCGTCGTCGTGGCCGCCGGCAATTCGGTGAATCTCACCGATGGCCTGGATGGTCTGGCCATCGTGCCGGTCATGGTGGCCGCGGCCTGCTTCGCGCTCATCGCTTATCTCGTGGGTAGCGTGACGTTCTCGGACTACCTGCTGCTCAACTACACGCCCGGCACGGCCGAGCTGTCGGTGGTCTGCGGCGCGCTGATCGGCGCGGGCCTGGGATTTTTGTGGTTCAACGCCCCGCCCGCGCAGATCTTCATGGGCGATACCGGTTCGCTTGCCTTGGGCGGCGCGCTTGGCACCATCGCCGTGGCGACCAAGCACGAGATCGTGCTGGCCATCATCGGCGGGCTGTTCGTGCTGGAAACCGTGTCGGTCATCGTGCAGGTCGCCTCGTTCAAGCTCACCGGCAAGCGGGTGTTCCGCATGGCGCCGATCCACCACCATTTCGAGCATCTGGGCTGGACGGAAAGCCAGGTGGTGATCCGCTTCTGGATCATCTCCTTCGTGCTGGCGCTGATCGGGTTGAGCAGCCTCAAGCTGCGGTAGTTTCGCAGATACCGTCCCAACCACAGTGTCACCCCGGCCTTGAGCCGGGGCCCATCCTGAGATCTCAGGATGGATCCCCGCTTTCGCGGGGATGACATCGCGGGCGAGGAGGGCGCGGCGACCGACACTTTCGCAAAACGCAACGACCATTGGGAAATCGGTAACCAACCGGCTGCTACAATTCGTTTCGAGTTGTATCCAGTAGCCCGGCTTCCCCCATGATGTTCTCCCGTGCCGAAAAGACGCCTCTGGCGGAGTGGTGGTGGTCGATCGACCGGGAACTGCTGGGGGCGCTGATCCTGCTGATGACCTGCGGCATGGTGCTGAGCTTCGCCGCCAGCCCGCCGGTGGCCGAGCGCATCGGGCTCTCGCCGTGGTTCTTCATCATCCGCCACGCCATGTTCTGCGCGGTCGCGCTGCCGGTGATGATCGCAACGTCGTTCCTCAGCCATCGTCAGGCGCGCCTCGGCGCACTCGTTACACTGGCGATCAGCCTCGCCTTGCTCTGGGCAACCCTGCGCTTTGGCACCGAGGTCAAGGGCGCGCGGCGCTGGATCTCCTTTGCCGGGCAGTCGATCCAGCCGTCCGAATTCGTCAAGCCGGCCTTTGCCGTGCTTGGCGCGTGGCTGTTCTCGGAGTCCATGATCCATCGCAATGTGCCGGGCCGGATCATCGCCACGCTGATGATGGGCGCGATTGTCGCTGCCCTGCTGCTGCAGCCCGATATCGGGCAGACGGCGCTGGTACTGGGCACCTATGCGGCGCTGCTGTTCCTGTCGGGCATTTCCTGGTTTGTCATCTTCGGCCTGGCCGGCGGCGCCGTGGCGCTGCTGTTCGGCGCCTACATGTTCTTCCCGCACGTGTCGCGCCGCATCGATACCTTCCTCAATCCTGAGGGGGGCGGCAACACCTACCAGATCGATCGCGCCCTGCAGTCGCTGCTAGAGGGCGGCTGGTTCGGCCGGGGGCCGGGCGAGTCCATTGCCAAGAAGCTCATCCCAGACGCCCATGCCGATTATGTGTTCTCGGCTGCGGCGGGTGAGTTCGGCATCCTGTTCTGCCTGGTGCTGGTGACTTTGATCGCCTTCCTCGTCATTCGCGCCATGATGGGAGCACAAAGGCAGACGAGCCTGTTCGCTCGTCTTGCCGCATCGACGCTGGCGATCCAGTTCGCCATGCAATCGGGGATCAACCTGGCCGTGAATCTCAACCTCATTCCGCCCAAGGGCATGACGCTGCCCTTCGTCTCCTATGGCGGCACCTCGATGATTGCCATTGCCTTTGGCATGGGCCTGATGCTGGCCTTTACCCGCACCAAGCCCGAGGAGCGCATGGCTACGGGCCTGCCGAGCTACAAGAGCGCCGTGGCGCCGTTGGCGCCCGCTGAATGAAGACGTTCATGCTCATGGCGGGCGGCACGGGAGGACACCTCTTTCCGGCCATGGCGCTGGCGCAGGAACTGGCGCGGCGCGGTCACACCGTCGAATTGATGACCGATCATCGGGTCGAGAGTTACGGCGCCGATTTTCCGGCCAGCGCGATCCATATCGTCCCCTCGGCCACGCCGTCGCTCACCAATCCGATCAAGTTCATCGGCGGCGGGTTGCGAATCCTGCGCGGCATCGCGGTGGCCTTCGGCAAGCTGCGGAAATCCAGCCCCGATTGCGTCATCGGCTTTGGCGGCTACCCGACCTTTCCCCCGTTTGTCGCCGCAAGCCTGCTGGGCATTCCGGGCATCCTGCACGAGCAGAATTCGGTGATGGGCCGGGCCAACCGGGCCCTGGGCCGGTTCGCCGACGTCCTTGCCATGAGCTTCGCCCAGACCAGGTTCGCCGAGGGGCAGAATCTTGAAAAGGTCGTGACTGGCAATCCCGTGCGCGACCGGGTCCGTGCTGTGTCGGCCATGCCCTATCCGGCGCTGGACACGACCGGCCCCATTCGCATCGTCATCTTTGGTGGCAGCCAGGGCGCCAAGGCTCTGTCGGACATCGTGCCGGCTGCCGTTGCGGCCATTCCGGACGCGCTGCGGCATCGGCTTCACATCGAGCAGCAGTGCCGCGCCGAAGACCTCGACCGCGTGGCCGAAATCTATCGCCAGGCCAAGGTCAATGTCGAACTGGCTGCCTTCTTCGGCGATCTGCCCGAGCGCATGGCCAGGAGCCACCTGGTCATCGGACGGTCGGGCGCGTCGACCATTGCCGAGGTGACCGTGCTGGGCCGCCCGGCAATCCTGGTGCCGCTGCCCGGCGCGATCGATGCCGACCAGAAAAACAATGCGCTTGTCGTGGACGCGGCCGGCGGGGGCTGGATTGTCGAGCAGGCAACTTTGACGCCGCAAACGCTTGCCAGTCGCCTGACGACGCTGTTATCGGACCCCATAACCCTCACCAAAGCCGCTGATGCCGCCCGTTCGCTCGGGCAGCCGCGGGCCGTCGAGAAGCTGGCGGATCTCGCCGAAATGCTCTCAGGCAAGAATGTCGAAGTGGATCATCGTTCATGAAAATGCCGCGCAATATCGGACCCGTCCACTTTATCGGGATTGGCGGCATCGGCATGAGCGGCATCGCCGAAATCCTGCATAACCAGGGCTATACGGTGCAGGGATCGGACGCCTCGCTCAACCCCAATGTGCAGCGGCTGCGCGACATGGGCATCAAGGTCGAGATCGGCCAGAGCGGCGACAATCTGGGCCAGGCCGAAGTCGTGGTGGTGTCTTCGGCAATCAAGAAAGACAATCCCGAGCTGGTCGCCGCTCGTGCCCGGGCGCTGCCCATCGTGCGCCGGGCCGAAATGCTGGCCGAGATCATGCGGTTCAAGACCGCCATCGCCATTGGCGGCACCCACGGCAAGACGACCACCACTACGCTGGTGGCAACGCTGCTCGATGCCGGCAATCTCGATCCCACCGTCATCAATGGCGGCATCATCAACGCCTATGGCACCAATGCGCGCCTGGGTGGCGGCGAATGGATGGTGGTTGAGGCCGACGAGAGCGACGGCACCTTCGTCAAGCTGCCGGCCGACGTCGCCATCGTCACCAATATCGATCCGGAACATCTCGACCACTATGGCGACTTCGAGGGGGTCAAGAAGGCCTTCCACCAATTCGTCGAGAATGTGCCCTTCTACGGCTTTGCCGTGATGTGCCTCGACCACCCCGAGGTGCAGGCGCTGGTGGGCCAGATCAAGGATCGCCGGGTCATCACCTATGGCCGCAATCCGCAGGCCGATGTGCGGCTGGTCGATCTCGAGACGATCGACGGCGTCAGCCACTTCGCGGTCGAGATCCGCGATCGTATCCGCCAGACGCAGTTGCGCATCGACGGGCTCGAACTGCCGATGCCGGGGGTGCACAACGCGCTCAATGCTACCGCGGCGATCGCTGTGGCCGACCAGTTGCATGTGCCGGCCGAGGCGATCCGCAAGGGGCTCAAGGGCTTTACCGGCGTCAAGCGCCGCTTCACCAAAACCGGCGTTGTCGGCGGCATCACTGTCATCGACGACTATGGCCACCACCCGGTCGAAATCGCCGCGGTGCTCAAGGCCGCGCGGTCGTCCACCAAGCGCGATGTGATCGCCGTGGTGCAGCCGCATCGCTATAGCCGCCTGCACGATTTGTTCGACGATTTCTCGGCCTGCTTCAATGATGCCGATACCGTCATCATCGCGCCGGTCTATGCTGCGGGCGAGCAGCCGATCCCCGGCGTGACCCACGAGGAACTGGTGAGCCGCATCCGTGCCCGCGGCCACCGCGACGCCCGCGTCATCGATCGCCCGGAAGCGCTGGCACCACTGATCGCCAGCCGCGCCGCCGAAGGCGACTATGTCGTGTGCCTGGGCGCCGGCAATATCACCCAATGGGCCGCGGCGCTGCCCGCCGAACTTGGCGCGCTGATCGGGAAAGATCCGGAATGAACACGCCCAAGCATGTCGCCGTCCTCATGGGCGGGTGGTCCAACGAACGCCCCGTGTCCCTCAGCAGCGGCGCGCAGTGTGCCGCGGCGCTGCGCCGAGCCGGCTATCGGGTGACCGAGGTCGATGTCGATCGCAACATCGCCAACGTGCTGCTCGAACTGAAGCCGGATGTGGCCTTCAACGCGCTGCATGGGCCCTTTGGCGAGAGCGGCATGATCCAGGGCCTGCTCGAGCTGCTGCAGATTCCCTATACGCATTCGGGCGTGCTCGCCTCGGCGCTGGCCATGGACAAGCACCAGGCCAAGATGATGCTGAAGGCGGCGGGCATTCCGGTCACCGATCACGTCATCGTGTCCCGGCCCGAGGCGGCGCGCAGCCATGTCATGGCGCCGCCCTATGTCATCAAGCCGATCGCGGAAGGTTCGAGCTTTGGCGTGTTCATCGTCAAGGCCGGGGTCAGCCATCCGCCGCAGGAAATCCTGCGCGAAGACTGGAATTGCGGCGAAGAGGTCATGGTCGAGCGCTTCATTCCCGGGCGCGAACTGACCTGTGCGGTCATGGGTGACGTGGCGCTGGGGGTGACCGAAATCGTCACCGATCTCAGCTTCTACAATTACGAAGCCAAATATGCCGCAAATGGTTCTCGCCACATCATTCCTGCCGACCTGAAACCTAAAATTTACGACAAAGTGCAAAAGCTAAGCCTAGCCGCTCATGCGGCGCTCGGCTGCCGCGGCGTGACGCGGACGGACTTCCGCTACAATGACGCGGCAGGCGAGGACGGCGAGCTGGTTTGCCTGGAAATCAACACCCAGCCGGGCATGACACCTACCTCGCTCGCGCCCGAGCAGGCGGCCCATGCGGGCCATAGCTACGAAGAACTGGTCGCCTGGATGGTGGAGGACGCGAGTTGCAACAGGTAAAAAGCGAGGCTTTTCTCGCTGGCGCAAGGATCGTCGATCCCCGCGCATTGCCTGTTCCTGTCCGCTCGCCCCGCCGCAAGCTTGCCAATAATTTCGGTCGCACCTGGGTCCTGCATCGCAAGGGTATCCTGCGCGGCCTCGCCGTCGCGGCGCTGCTGGCAACCACCGCCGTCGTCTATGAATTGCGCGAGCCCATCGGCATCGGCGCTGCCGCGCTGGGCGACGTGGCCCAGGGACGTTTTGCGGCCGCCGGCCTTGCCATCGGCGAAATCTCCATCTCCGGGCAGACGCTGACCAGCGAACAGGCGATCTTCGATGCCCTGGGCATCGAGCCCCATACCTCCACCGTCAGTTTCGACGTCGAGGCGGCGCGCCAGCGCATCGCCGAACTGCCGGCCGTTGAGAGCGTCACCGTGCGCAAGACCTATCCGGGCGACGTCATCGTCACGGTCACCGAAAAGGTGCCGGTGGCGCGCTGGCGCGTTGATGGCATCACCTTCGTGGTCGATGAATCGGGCGAGCAGATCGGCGAGGATCGCGGCGCCTATGCCGACCTGCCGCTGGTCGTCGGCGACGGCGCCAATGACGACGCCATGGTGATGATCCGCGCGCTCGACCAGTATCCCGACCTCAAGGATGGGCTGGTCGCCCTGTCGCGCATCGCCGATCGGCGCTGGGACCTCATCTACGATACGGGTCTGCGCGTGCAACTGCCCGAGCTGGGTGTCGCCCGCGCCTTGCGTAACCTCGACGGCTACCAGGCCGACTATCAGTTGCTCGACCGCGACGTCACCGTGATCGACCTGCGCGTCGATACGCTGGTCGCGGTTCGCCCCACCAAGACCGAAGAGGAACTGGCGGCTGACGAAGAGAAGCGCCAGGCCGCGATCGCCGAGCGCGCCCGTTCCGCCCAACCCTATCCGATGCCGCCGCGCAATCTGCCCTCCACTACGTTTCCCCAACCGACGACCGCCCCACAATGATGACCGACGCCATGACTTCCCGGCTCCGCCCCGTCCAGCCTGGCAAGACCACGCTGGTCGCCGTGCTCGACATCGGCTCGACCAAGATCTGTTGCGTCATCGCGCGGCTGACGCCGCGTTCGGAAGGCAGGGCACTCAGGGGCCGCACCCACCAGGCCGAAGTCATCGGCTTCGGCTATGGCCCGTCCTCAGGGGTCAAGAGCGGTGTCGTCACCGATATCGAGAAGGCCGAGCAGGCCATTCGCTCGGTTGTCGGCATGGCCGAGCGCGCCGCCGGGCTGACGCTTGAATCGGTCATCGTCAACGTCACCGCCGGCCGCCTGGGCTCGGAGACCTTTTCGGCCGCCGTGTCGCTCGACGGGCAGGAAGTGGAAAAGGCCGACGTGCACCGCGTGCTGCGCGCCGTCAACGAGCGCAGCGTGCGCCCCGAACGGTCCATCATCCACGCGTTACCCATCGGTTACGCAATCGATGGCCAGAAGGGCATTCGTGACCCCAAGGGCATGGTCGGCGACAAGCTTGGCGTCGACGTGGCCGTGGTCAGCTCGGAAACGCTGGCCATGCGCAATCTCGAGCTGGTGCTGCATCGCTGCCACCTGCAGATCGAGGCCCTGATCGCGACGCCCTACGCCTCGGGCCTGGCGACGCTGGTCGATGACGAAGCCCAGCTGGGCGTCGCCTGCATCGACTTCGGCGGCGCAACCACCACCGTCTCGGTGTTCAATGACGGGCACCTGGTCTATGCCGATGCCATCGCCATTGGCGGCCACCATCTCACCCTCGATATCGCACGCCAGCTTTCGGTGAGTGTCGCCGATGCCGAGCGGCTCAAGACCTTTTATGGCTCGGTGCTGCCCGGCCAGGCCGACGAGCGCGACCTCATCCCGATCCAGCCCGTCGGCGCCAGCCATGACGAGGCGCCGGGGCAGGTGGCCCGTTCGGTGCTGACCCGCATCATGCGGCCGCGCATCGAGGAAATTCTCACCGCCATCCGCGATCGCATGCAGGCGACCGGCATGATGGATGTGTGCGGCCGCCGTTTCGTGCTGACCGGCGGCGCCAGCGAAATGACCGGCCTGCCGGAAGTGGCGCGCCGTACCCTGGCGCGCAATGTGCGCAATGGCCGCCCGATGGGCATTGCCGGCCTGCCTGAAATGGCCAAGGGCGCGGCCTTCGCTTCGGTCGCCGGCATGCTGATCTATCCGCAGGTCTGCGCCCAGGAATACCAGGAGCCGCGCGGCTCGCGGAAGCTCACCGGCACCGACGGCTATTTCGCCCGCGTGGGCAACTGGCTGCGGACGAGTTTCTGACTGCTTCGGGTCTGGGAAAGCCGAGCACGCCAGTTACGCGCGGCGTCATTCCGGCGAAGGCCGGAATCCATGTCCAGCGGCACTCCCGAACGCGGAGATCGGCAGCGATGCGGACGTGGATCCCGGCCTTCGCCGGGATGACATCACGGTTGGGCGCACACCTTGCCTCACGCCCCCGCATAGGCCTTCTGCAAACCGGCCACGTCAAGCTTGCGCATGCCCAGCATGGCCTGCATGGCGCGGTTGGCGCCCGCCTTGTCGGGTCCGCCCACGGTCTCGAACAGCTGCTTGGGAATGACCTGCCAGCTCAGGCCAAACTTGTCCTTGCACCAGCCGCACATGCTCTCCTCGCCGCCATTGTCGACGAAGGTATTCCAGAAATAGTCGACCTCTTCCTGCCCGTCGCACTGGAGCATGAAGCTCACGGCTTCGCTGAAGGGGAACTGGCTCTTGTCCTGGCCGCTGCCGTTGAGCAGGAAGAATTTGTGGCCGGCCAGCTCGATCGTCGCGGTGAAGGCGGCGCCGTTGGGGTCGTTGCGTTGCACGTCGAGCACTTTGCCGTCCTTGAACGTGCCGGTGTAGAACTTGATGGCGTCGTCGATGCTGTTGTTGAACCACAGGCAGGGGGTGATCTTGGTCATCTCGGATCTCCTCGGTGCGGCGCTGGACCCGTTGTCCAGAACCAATGTGTTATATTGCTAATTGGTTATATAATGGATGTCAACAGGCAGATGGGGGCGGTGAAAGCGGTCGGGCGTGGTTAATGGCCGGTCAATGCGTAACGGTTCGGTGTCGCAAATTGCGTTCACGTTAACACCGGCGAGACAATTGTTAGGGGCCGGTTAACGTTTGGGAGGGTAAATCTTTACCAACACCGCCACTATGGGGCCACTCATGACTATCAACCTCACCATCCCGGACATTCAGGAACTCAAGCCCCGCATCACCGTCTTCGGTTGTGGCGGCGCCGGCGGCAACGCCGTCAACAACATGATCGAGTCCGGTCTGGATGGCGTGGACTTCGTCGTCGCCAATACCGACGCGCAGGCGCTGGCTCTCAGCAAGGCGCAGCGCATCATCCAGCTCGGCGTCGGGGTTACCGAAGGCCTGGGCGCCGGATCGCACCCCGAAGTCGGTCGTGCGGCGGCCGAGGAAAGCTGGGACGAGATCAACGACCACCTCAGTGGTTCGCATATGGTGTTCATCACCGCCGGCATGGGTGGTGGCACCGGTACCGGCGCGGCGCCGGTGGTGGCCCGCGCGGCGCGCGAGCAGGGTATCCTGACCGTCGGCGTCGTGACCAAGCCGTTCAATTTCGAAGGCAACCGTCGTGCACGTCTGGCCGAGGACGGCATCGACGAGCTGCACCGCCATGTCGATACGCTGATCGTCATCCCCAACCAGAACCTGTTCCGCGTGGCCAACGAGAAGACCACTTTTGCCGACGCCTTCGCGATGGCTGACCAGGTGCTGTTCTCCGGCGTTGCCTGCATCACCGACCTGATGGTCAAGGAAGGCCTGATCAACCTCGATTTCGCCGACGTGCGCGCCGTGATGCGCGGCATGGGCAAGGCGATGATGGGTACCGGCGAAGCGTCGGGCGAAGATCGTGCTCGCCACGCCGCCGAAGCCGCCATCGCCAATCCGCTGCTCGACGATGTCTCGATGCATGGCGCCCGTGGCCTCTTGATCTCCATCACCGGTGGTCCGGACCTGACGCTGTACGAAGTCGACGAAGCGGCCAGCCGCGTCCGCGAGGAAGTCGATGTGGATTGCAACATCATCCTGGGCGCCACCTTCGATCCGAGCCTGACCGGCACGATCCGCGTGGCTGTCGTCGCCACCGGCACCGATGCCACCATGGTGCAGGCGCTGGAGCCGGCCAAGCCGCATGCTTCGCGTACCCCGCTTGAAGTGCGCCGCCATGTGCCGGTCGAGCCGACCCGCGCGCAGATCGAACGGGCCGCAGTTGCCGCCGCCGCGGCGCCTGTCGCTCCGCAGCCCCAGGCGATCGAGCATCAGTTCGAAGCCGCCGTTGCCGAGGCCTTCAGCATGGCGGCGCCCACGCCGGCGCGCCACGATCTTGAGGATGACGGCGTTTTCGTCGAGCCCTATATCCCCGCCGCCGAGACCATGCACGAGACCGACGAGCCCGCGATGGCTGAAGAGCCGGTGCCCAGCGTCTATGTGCCCTCCCACGCAGCACGCCCCGAAGGCCAGCGCCGCATGCCGCGCACCGAGGAGCTGCCGATTGTTGCGAGGCGGTCACAGGAGCCGCAGGAACGTCATGACGCAGAACCGCGCAACGCACGCGCGCTGTTCAAGAAACTGGCGTCCAATGTCGGGCTCAACCTAGGTCAGCCGCAGGCTGCCGCCAAGGACGAAACGGTCTATTCGGCAGCCGACGATGCTGCAGCACGCAGCGCCATTGAGGCCGGTGGTGCAAGGACTTCGCGCGTCGCGCCGCCAGTAGAGGGGGCTCGCGGCAACCTTGATCCGCATGGTCGCCAGCCGGCTCCGGCGCCGCAAAAAGATAGTTTGGAAATCCCCGCCTTCCTGCGCAAGCACGGTTAATAACCTGCGGGTAAATTCACGAGAAGATTGCTCGGCGCGGCTTTCGCGCCGAGTTTTTTTTGGCTAACACAGTCTTGGACGTCCGGGGCCCTGGGGTCGGAGTTATTTCGAGTATGCAAAAACTGTCCACGCGCCAGCGCACAATCGCGGCCGCGATCAGCTTCGCCGGTTACGGCGTTCACAGTGCCCAGCCGGTCACCCTGACCCTCTCTCCGGGTCCAGTCGATTCAGGCATCACCATTTGCCGCCAGAAGGGCGATGGCACCACCACCACGCCGGTTTCCGTACATTTTTCGCGCGTTACGCGCACGACACTGTGCACCACGCTCGACTTGGGCGACAGCATCAGCGTCGCTACCGTCGAACATGTGATGTCGGCTCTGTCGGGCATGGGTGTCGACAATGCTGTTATCACCCTGGATGGCGGCGAATGCCCGATTCTGGATGGCAGCGCGCGGCCTTTCGCCGAAGCGATTCTCGAGGTCGGCCTCGAAATCCAGCCGGCGCAGCGCAAGTTCCTCAAGGTCATGCGCGCCGTCACCGTGCGCAATAACGACGCCTTTGCGGCGCTCGAGCCCTATAATGGCCGGGCGCTCGATCTCGAGATCGATTTCGACAGCAAGGTCATCGGCCGCCAGCGCATGATCTTCGACTGGACGCCGCGCCGCTACTATGAAGACGTGTCGCTGGCGCGCACCTTCGGCTTCGTGCGCGACGCCAAAATCCTGCGCCAGGCCGGCTATGCGCTCGGCTCCAGCCTCGACAATTCCATCACAGTGCATGAAGACCGCATCCTCAATCCGGGTGGCCTGCGCTACGAGGATGAATTCGTGCGCCACAAGCTGCTGGATGCCATCGGCGACCTGTCCCTGGGCGGTCTGCCCATCTGGGGGCGCTTTCGTTCCTACAAGGGCGGCCACGCCCTCAATGCGCATGTCCTGACCGGGCTCTTCTCCAGTGAAGCCAATTATGAAATAGTGGGCGCGGAAGACTTGCCGCTCGAATTCGAGGCTTTCGACGATCAGCCCGAGGGTCTGGCGGTCAATCACTATCTGCGGTCCGTGCGCTGATCCTGAGGGCGGCGCGCGGCGCCACAGTTTTGATCCATTTTCTAACTACGCCGCAGCCAATGCGGTTTTCGTTATAAGGACGGGGCACTTCGTGACAGTTGACGTTATTGGTGGTCTCACCAGCCGGGCCGCCCGGTTTCTCACGGTCGCCCTCTTCGCTGCGCTGCTCGCCGGCTGCAGCATGTTTGGTCCGCCCAAGCTCAAGGAAGAGCCGATCATTCCTGCCGCCACGCTGTATCAGAAGGCGCTGGACGACATGGATCGCCAGTACTACGCCACGGCGGTCAAGTCGCTCGAGCAGCTCGATCGGCAGCATCCGCGTGATGCGCTGCTGGAAAAATCCAAGCTGATGCAGGTTTACGCGAACTATCGCGGCGGCAAGCTCGACGAAGCTATCCTGGCGGCAGACCGCTACATGGCGCTCTATGCCAACAAGCCCGATGCGGCCTATGTGCTGTATCTGAAGGCGAATGCCTATTTCGCCCAGATCAAGGACATCACGCGCGACCAGCAGCTCTCGGCCGATGCGATCGAGACCTATAATCTGGTCATCGCGAACTACCCGCAGTCCGACTATGCCGAGGATGCCAAGGAAAAGCTGCTGGTGGCCTATGACCAGCTGGCCGGCAAGGAAATGTCGGTGGGGCGCTATTATCTGGGCAATGGCCAGTATACCGCCGCCATCAACCGCTTCCGCGTCGTTGTCGAGACGTGGCAGACCTCCACCCATGTCGAGGAAGCCCTGTTCCGCCTGACCGAGGCTTACCTGCTGCTCGGCCTGACCAACGAGGCGACCACCGCCGCGGCTGTGCTGGGCCACAACTACCCGTCGAGCACCTGGTATAAGGAAGCGTTCGACCTGCTCGGCAAGCAGGGCCTGTCGCCTGTCGTCAATGACGGCAGCTGGATGGCGGGCCTCCGAAACTGAGTTTCGGGGAACTAACGGTTCCTCAGTAATCTGTTGCTAGTTTGTTCCGGGGCGCTAAGATGCGCCCCGGTTCGTTTTTTGGGGGACTTCCACCCTCGGCGTCATTCCCGCGCAGGCGGGAAGCCATTCTTCCAGCGGATAAGCTGGAATCGCGCCTTCGCGGGAATGACGCAGTGGTGGTAAATGGATGTCATCCACTTGGTTGGTCGAAGTCTGGGAATAGTCCGCGCATGCTGAACGCGCTTTCGGTACGCAACATCGTTCTCATCGACCAGCTCGATCTGGCGCTCGACGGCGGCATGACGGTGCTGACGGGCGAGACCGGCGCGGGCAAGTCCATCCTGCTGGACGCGCTGACGCTGGCCCTGGGCGGGCGGGGCGATGCCTCGCTGGTGCGCAGCGGCCAGGAGAGCGGGCAGGTGGTCGCCGTGCTGCAACTGGCAGCCGATCATCCGGCCCGCGCTGCGTTGCGCGACAATGCCATCCCCGATGATGAGGACGTCATCCTGCGGCGCGTGCAGTTTGCCGATGGTCGCACGCGCGCCTTCATCAACGACCAGCCGGTCTCCGCGGCCTTGTTGCAGCGGGTGGGCGGGCAGATCGTCGAAATTCACGGGCAGCACGATGACCGGGCGCTGGTCGATGTCGCCACCCATCGCGCGGCGCTCGATACCTTTGGCGAACTCGAACCGGCTGCGGCGCGGGTCAATGACGCCTGGCAGGCGCTGTCTGAGGCGCAGGACGCCGTCGTTGCGCAGAAGGCGCTGGTTGCCCAGGCGCTCGCCGCTGAGGATTATGCGCGCCATACGGTGGACGAATTGTCCAAGCTCAAGCCGGTGGCGGGTGAGGAGGACGAACTCGCCGAACGCCGCCAGCACCTGCAGCAGGTCGAGCGCGCCGCCTCCGACGTGGTCGAAATCGACGACATGCTCAACGGGCCCTCGGCGCCGGCCCCGGCGCTGGCCAGCCTGATGCGACGCCTGATGCGCAAGATCGACGGCGGCCAGACCCTGTTCCAGCCGCTGGTGGATACGCTCGATGGCGCACTGGTCGCGCTCGACCGCACGGGCGATGCGCTCGAAGAGCTGAAGCGCGAAATGGCCTACGATCCGCGCGAACTCGAGAGCGTCGAGGAGCGCCTGTTCGCGCTGCGCGCCGCCGCCCGCAAGCACCAGACCAGTTGTGATGGCCTGGCCGAGGTGCTGGCCAAATACAGCGCCGATCTTGAGACCCTGCAGAGCGGGGAGACGCGTCTTGTTGCGCTCGAAGCCGCCGAGGCCAAGGCGACGGAAACCTATCGCAAGGCTGCCGAGACACTCAGCGCCGGTCGCGCCAAGGCGGCCGCGGCGCTCGGCAAGGCGGTCGGGGCCGAATTGCCCGATCTCAAGCTTGGATCAGCCAAGTTCATCGTCGACCAGCAGGTCGACAAGGCCCGTGTGGCGGCGTCGGGTTTCGACCAGATTGCCTTTCACGTCCAGACCAACCCTGGCACGGCGGCTGGTCCGCTGCTCAAGGTCGCCTCGGGTGGCGAGCTCAGCCGGTTCCTGCTCGCCCTCAAGGTGGTGCTGGCCGATCGCGGCTCGGCGCCGGTGCTCATCTTCGACGAAATCGACACCGGTGTCGGTGGCGCCGTCGCCGATGCCATCGGCCGCCGCCTGGCGCGGCTGGCCGGCAAGGTGCAGGTGCTGGCCGTGACGCATGCGCCGCAGGTGGCGGCGCGCGCGCAACGCCACCTGCTGATCGAAAAGCAGGCGGTCAAGGAGGGTGCGTTCATGCGCACCCATGTGAAGCCCCTGGATGTCGGCGCGCGGCAGGAAGAAGTCGCCCGCATGCTGGCCGGCGCCAAGGTCACCGACGAAGCCCGGGCGGCCGCGAGCAAGCTGCTGAGCGAAGTCGGGTAGGGCCCCATTCCACACCGACCTCGGCGTCATTCCCGCGCAGGCGGGAATCCCCTAAGGTGGCGCCGTATTTTCAGGAGAGGGTCGGCTCCGTGAGTGAAGTGATGACTGACCTGTCCCAAAAGCCCGTCGAAGACCTGACCGCCGATGAAGCCGAGGCCGAATTGGCCCGCCTGGCCGAGGCCATTGCCGCCGCCGATATCGCCTATCACCAGAAGGATGCGCCCGACATCACCGACGCCGAGTATGACGGCATGCGCCGGCGCAATGATGCGATCGAGCTGGCTTTCCCCGACCTGGTGCGGGCCGACAGCCCTGGGCTTTCGGTCGGTGCGCCGCCGGCCGAGGGCTTTGCCAAGATACGCCATGCCGTGCCGATGCTGAGCCTGGCCAAGGCCTATACCGACGAGGACGTGGTCGACTTCCTCGAGCGCGGCAAGCGCTTCTTCCAGAAGGATGAGGGGCTGGAACTGGCCTTCACCGCCGAGCCCAAGATCGATGGCCTCTCGGCCTCGCTGCTTTACGAGAACGGGGTATTCGTGCGCGGCGCAACGCGCGGCGATGGGGCCGTGGGCGAGGACATCACCGCCAATCTGCGAACCATCAAGGATATTCCCGAAAAGCTCGCCGGCTCCGGCTGGCCCGCCAGCATCGAAATCCGCGGCGAGGTCTATATGACCTATGCCGAGTTCCAGGCGCTGAAGGCGCGCTCGGCGGCGTCGGGCGGGCAGGATTACGTCAATCCGCGCAACACCGCCGCCGGCTCGCTGCGCCAGAAGGATGCCTCGGTCACTGCCAGCCGCAACCTCAGATTCTTCGCCTATGCCTGGGGCGCCACGACCGAAGACCCGGCCCCCACGCAATATGAGGCGGTGCAGAAATTTGCCGAATGGGGCTTCCAGATCAGCCCGCTGATGGTGCGGGCGAAATCGGTCGATGACCTCATCGCGCATTACAAGCTGATCGAGGAACAGCGCTCGTCGCTGGGCTATGACATCGATGGCGTCGTCTACAAGGTCGACCAGCTCGACTTGCAGCGCCGCTGGGGCTTCGTCACAGGCGAGCCGCGCTGGGCCGTGGCTCACAAATTCCCGGCTGAGCAGGCGACCACCGTGGTGCGCGGCATCGACATCCAGGTGGGCCGAACCGGCACCCTGGCGCCCGTTGCTCGCCTCGACCCGGTCAGCGTGGGTGGCGTCACCGTCGTCAACGTGACCCTGCACAACGAAGACTATATCGCCGGCAAGGACAGCAATGGCCTGCCCATCCGCGACGGCAAGGATATCCGAATCGGCGATACGGTCATCATCCAGCGGGCAGGGGACGTCATCCCGCAGATCGTCGATGTCGTCATCGACAAGCGGCCGGCCGATGCGCAGCCCTACCAGATGCGCGATACCTGTCCGGTCTGCGGCTCGCCGGCTACTCGCGAGATCAACGATAAGACCGGCAAGGAAGATTCGCGTCGTCGCTGCACGGGCGAACTGATCTGCCCGGCCCAGGCGGTCGAAACGCTCAAGCATTTCGTCTCACGCGGCGCGCTCGATATCGAAGGCTTCGGCGCCGAGAATATCGAGCTGTTCTTCAGCAAGGGCCTGGTCCGCACGGCTGCCGACATCTTCACCCTGCAGGAGCGTCGTCCTGCCGTTCAGCAGGCTCTGGCGGAAAAGCGCGAGGAGCAGGCGCGAATCCGCGAGGCGGCATCAGGCAAGACGCGCAAGAATGTCCGCAGCGTCGAGGACCGCAACTATGAGGGGCTCGACAAGCTGTTTGCGGCCATCGAAGCGCGACGCGAGCCGGAGCTCGACCGCTTCATCTTTGCGCTGGGCATCCGCCATATCGGGGAAACCACCGGCGCGGTGCTGGCCCGCACCTTCGGCACGATGGAGGAGCTGATCCGTGTCGGCAAGGAGATCGCGGTGGCCGATGACCCGCACAGCGTCTTCCCATCCGTGGATGGCATTGGCGGCACTGTCATCGAGGCGCTGGTCGATTTCTTTGGCAATGAGCGCAATGACGCGGCGCTGAATGCGCTGTTATCTCAGGTTCATCCCAAGCCCTATATCGTCACCGTATCTGCCGACAGCGTCGTTGCCGGCAAGACCGTGGTCTTTACCGGCTCACTCGAAAAAATGTCACGATCGGAAGCAAAGGCTATGGCCGAGAGGCTGGGCGCCAAGGTTGCCGGTTCGGTATCGGCCAAGACCGATATCCTGGTCGCTGGGCCCGGGGCGGGGTCCAAGCTGAAGTCGGCCGAGGCGCTGGGCGTCGAGGTCATCACCGAGGACGAGTGGTTCGAGCGGGTCGGCAGGTAAACGGTCAGATGTGAACACAGACTATCGCGCAGCGTCACGAGGGAGAACGCGATGAGGGTTTTGACTGTGGTGGCCATGGCCACCCTGATGCTGCCAGGTGCGGCAATTGCCGGCGAGTCCGCCGATGCGCTGGTGGAGCATCTTTATGCCGGTACGGCCGCCGACGGCCTGCCAGATGCGCTCGAGGCCTGCTACAAGCTGGACGAAGAGGCGTGCTTTGCCCAAGGCATGCTGCAGATGGTCATCGCCTATGAAAGCCTGGCGCAGGATCTCTATCGCTATGGTGCGACGACGCCCGGTTCGCCCGCCGCGGCCATGCTGCTGGGCATCGATACCGGCCTCGAGTCCGCGCCGGCCAATCCCAACCCGGAGACGCTGACCTATACGGCACTGCGCACCGTGTTCGTGGATTTCCTGGCCGATGTGGAGCAGGCGCGTATCGGCTTTGAAACCGCAGGCGTGAACGGCGACTACGTCATCAAGATCGATCCGCTCAAGGTGCGCATCGATTTCGACGGCAATGGCGAGGCAGGGGCAAACGAAACCCTGGGTGCGCTGCTCGGTTCGGTTGGCGAGTTCACCGATATCCCGCCGCCGGATGGCCCGCCGCCCGGCGGCAAGACAAAATCGGGCACGCCGGCCCCGGAATTCGATACCACGATTGGCTTCGACCGCGCCGATGCGATCTGGTTCGCGGGCTATATGCAGGTTACGGCCGCACCGGTCGATCTGCTGCTGGCGCATGACTTTTCCGAGTTTTTCGACGCCTATCTGCATCGGGTCTTCCCCAAATCCGGCTTGCCGATGGAAGATTATTCGACCGGCAGCACGCTGTTCATGGACCCCGACAGCGACGCGTTCATCGCCGACATCGTCGCCGCCATCCACACCATGGATTTTCCGGTGACCGACCGCGAGCGACTGGCCGGGGTGCTGGGGCGCCTGCAGTCGATCACGGAACTGTCGCGCAAGAACTGGGAGCTGATCCTGGCCGAGACCGACGATGACCGAGAACTCGTGCCATCGCCCAGCCAGACGTCTCTGTCGCCCGACCACCCGGTGACGCAGGAGACTGTCGACGCCTGGATGGCCACGCTCGACACGGTCGACCAGATTCTGGCGGGCAAACTGCTGGTGCCGCATTGGCGCTTCAAGCAGGGCTTTGACCTCAAGGCCTATTTCGAGAACGCGACCGAGACCGACATTGTCATGCTGATCACCGGGCAGGGCGCCTTGCCCTATATCAAGGCGGGTCCGGTTGCCGATGCACAGAGCTTTGCCGAAGCCAACCGGGTGTTTGGCACCGACTGGATCAACTACGCCTTCTGGTTCAACTGATGCGATCACACTTGCTGGCCCTTGGCCTCACACTCCTGTCGGTGCCGGCTTTTGCCGCGCCGATTCCGAAGTTCGATGACCCGCGCGCCTTGCTCGTGGCCATCTACGATCAGATCGAGGCCGCCGAAGACTGGGAGAACTTCGACAGCGACGCTGCCTTCAGCGACCTTGACGCCTTTTCCACCGCGCTTCACGCCAGCTTCACCGCGGCCGACGCGGCGATGAAGGCCGATGGCAATGAGATGGGGGTGCTGGATTTCTCGCCCTTCATCAACGGCCAGGATTCGGCGGGGATGGATTTCGCGGTCGGAGAGCCCAAGGTGAAACGGGACCGGGCCGTGATCGCCGTCGACATCACCGGCTACCAGCCCAAGCAGATCACCTTCGAACTCGTCGATGAGGGAACCAGGGGCTGGAAGATCGACGACATCATCCTGCCCGGTTATGACGGTTCCGAGCCCGAGCGGATCTCGGACTATTTCGCCAATCCGTTCTGACATACCGGAGACTTCCATGCGCCTTGCCACCCTTGCCGTCGGCTTCGTCCTGGCCCTGACGAGCCTTGCCGCCGCCCAAGCCTATGACACGCCCGATGCGCTGCTGGAGGCGTTCTACCAGCCCTATTTCAACGGCACCTTCCCCGAGGACGAGGGCCAGTTCCGCTCGGCGGCGCTGCAGGCGCTCTACGACAATGACGCCGAGATCACCCCCGAGGGCGAAATGGGCGCCATCAGCTTCGATCCCTATATCGATGGCCAGGACTACGACATCACCGATTTCGAGATCGGCGCGGCGGGCATTGCCGGCGACTATGCCTCGGTGGATGTCACGTTCAACAATTTCGGCGAACCGCGCTCGCTCACCTATGAGCTGGTGCTGGAAGATGGCGGCTGGAAGATCGACGACGTTGTCTCGACCAACCCGGATAACCCCTACCGCCTCAGCGAAATCTTCGCCGAGGCCGCGGCGCTGTATCAGTAGGGAAGAATACCCCCTCCTAACCTCCCCCTGAAAAGGGGGAGGAACAGATAGAGTTCGTGGCACGATCCGCGACAACCACCGGACGGATTCCTCCCCCTATCAGGGGGAGGTTAGGAGGGGGTAGCCCCAAGGAAGACCCTTCCTTCCCTTCCTTGCCAAACTTTCACGTCCCGCCGCAAATCCGCCACGGACCGATCACAGTGGCGCCGCGCGCTCTCGCTAGCCAATCGGCAGCATGATGTGAGGGCAAAACGATGCGAATGATTGTGGCCATGGCGGCTGCGCTGGTGCTGACGTCGGCGGTGAACGCGGCCGAGGTTTTCAGCAACCCCAAGGAACTGGTTGCGGCCATCTACGACGACTACAATCTCGGCCGGACGGTGGCCGATCCCTCGGTCTATTACTCGACGCGCCTCAAGGCGATTTTCGACCAGGCCATCGAGAACGATGTCTTCGCCAGCGACGCGGCGATGAGCGGCTCGGCGTTCACCCTCAACGCGGTGTTCAATCCGTTCCTGCCCGATGTGAACGCATTGCTGTTCGATGTGGCTATCGGGGAGCCCGCCATCATCGACGACCGCGCCGTGGTCAATGTCAGCTACCACAATTTCGACCAGCCGCGGTTGCTCAGCATCTCCATGATCCACGAGAACGACGGCTGGCACGTCGACGATGTCGCCTCCATGGGCAACGAGGACCACTGGCTGCTGAGCTGGGCGCTGACCTACGACCCGCTGGGGTTCTAGGCGATACGCTTGCTTCTATTCCTCTCCCCGTCGGGGAGAGGTGGCTCGGCGAAGCCGAGTCGGTGAGGGGGAACCTCGCCCCTGGCCAAGACCCAAGGGCGGCCGCAACGCCCCCTCATACTGCGCGGAGCCTGTCCTCGGGCGCGAAGCGACACGGGGGCGCCACGGGAGAAGTAGCGCCCCTACAGCTCCGCCGTGGCGTCCTTCAGCCAGTCCTTGACCTTGCCTTTGACCAGCGGCCCGATCTCTTTCCACACGCGGTGATGATAGGCGTCGAGCCAGGCGCGCTCGGCTTCCGACAGCAGTGACTTGCGGATCAGCCGCTTGTCGATCGGTGCCAGGGTGAGGGTCTCGAACTCCAGGTAGCCGGGGAACTGGGCGCTCTCGACGACGGTGATCAGGTTCTCGATGCGGATGCCATAGGCGCCGGTCTGGTAGTAGCCCGGCTCGTTGGAGATGACGTTGCCCACTTCGAACGGTGTCGTGTAGCGCGAGGAAATGCCGACCGGTCCCTCATGCACGCCCAGATAGGCACCGACGCCGTGGCCGGTGCCATGATTGTAGGTAATGCCCGCCTGCCACAGGAACTGCCGGGCCAGGACGTCGATCTGTCCGCCGGTCGTGCCCTTGGGGAAGCGGAGCATGGAGATGGCGATCATGCCCTTGAGCACACGGGTATAGCGATCGCGCTCCTCGTCGCTGGGCTTGCCGGTGGACAGGGTCCGCGTGATGTCGGTGGTGCCGGAGAGATATTGCGCCCCGCTGTCGACCAGCATGATTTCGCCGGGGTTGAGCGTGCGGTCGGTCTTGTCGGTCACTCGATAATGAACGATGGCGCCGTTGGGGCCGGCCCCGGAAATGGTGTCGAAGCTGGCATCCACGCAGGTCTCTTCCTCGCGGCGGAAGGCTTCGAGCGCGGTGACGATGGCGATTTCGGTGAGGCCGCCCTTGGGGGCAGCGTCATCGAACCAGGCGAGGAACTTGGCCAGGGCCACGCCATCGAGCAGGTGCGCCTCGCGCATGCCGGAGAGCTCCGCGGCATTCTTGCGCGACTTGGGCAGCAATACGGGATCGCGCTTTTCCACCAGCCTGGCGCCGGCCTCGGTCAGCGCCGTGACGATGGCTTCCGGCGCCGTGGCGGGATCGACCAGCACGGCCTTGCCGGACTTGCCGAGTTTGGAGAGCGCTGTCGTCAGCGCCTTGCGGCTGGCGACCTTGGCCACGCCGGCGAGCGAAGCCTTCAGCTCATCGGTGATCTTGGCCGGATCGAGATAAAGCGTGGGCTGCCCATTCCTGGGCACGATGGCAAAGCCGAGCACAAAGGGCGTGTTGGGCACATCGCGGCCGCGCATATTGAGCAGCCAGCAGATCGATTCGGGCAGCGTCAGCACCGTGGCATCGGCATGGTCGGCGGCGATAGACTTCTGGATTTCGGCAATCTTGTCGGTCGACGTCTGGCCGGCTCTGTTATGGCCGAGAAATTCGATGACCGACACGGGCGGGGCGGGGCGGTCGGCCCAGATGGCGTCGACGAGGTTGGGGCCGGGCACCAGCGTTGCGTGGCCCGCCAGTCGCTTGGTCATGTCCCGCACTTCGCCCGGCGTGTGCAGCCAGGGGTCATAGGCCACCTTGCCGCCCTTGGGGATGATGGCCTTGACCGCGTCGCTCATGTCGCCACGGTCGGTCTGCACCACGCTGACCTTGCCCGTATCTGTCTGGGCAGGTGCCTGCAGCGTATAGCGGCTGTCGACGAACAGTGCCGCTTTCTTGGGGCCCACCACGGCCAGCCCGGCCGAGCCGGTGAAGCCGGTGATGTAGGCCAGCCGGGCATCGCTCGGCGGCACCGACTCGCCGCGATGGGCGTCGGCGCGGGGGATGAGGAATGCGTCCATGCCAGCCTTTGTCATGGCCGCCCGTAGTGCCGCGAGGCGCGGTGCCACCGTCTTTTTGTCCGACTTTTCCTCAAAGCTCTGGAACACGGCTGGCGGGAAGCTCTGGGTGGTCATGGCTTGCGGTCCTTGTGCCGGATTGCGTCCCGGTCATGGCTGGCGTGATGGATCGGCCCATGGCAAATCGCCGACCGCAGCCTACCTTAGTTACAGAAGCCAGGAGAGCGAAGATGGGTCAGGACAAGAATTTCCTCGCGCGGGCGTTCGATGCGTTGATCGCCGGGCGTGAACGGCAGGCGCAGCTTTATGTCGCGCGCCACGAGCGCGAATACGGCAGGCTGAATGGCAAATTAACAAAGCGGTAACGGGACTTGCGAGTCCTGCAAGGCTGGTCTGACCGTAAGGGCCTAACCAAAACCTGCGGGGCAGACTAAATAGATCGTGACGGGGGCAATAGACCGTCGTCACAAGTGCATGGAGCCTAGAATGACTGAGAGCAAGAACGATTTCCGCAAGGCCCTGGGTAGCGTCATCGACGCCCGCGGTCGTGAATCGAGCCGTCAGATCAGCTATCGCATGCAGCACCAGCTGATCGGCGCGTTCACCAAGCGCCCGTAAAGCGCTGCAGTTTACTGCTGACGATTCTGTTTGATCCCCGGAGCATGCTTCGGGGATTTTGCTTTTCTGGCCTCTCCCACAGAGTGGTGAGGACGCCCGGCCCGGTTGGAGCTGCTCAGGTGCCGCAGTCCGTTACCCAATTGGCCCAGAGTGCGGTGTCACATCGAAGGGTATGTTACGGCATCTCGAGAATGAGCGTGGTCCAGTCCTTGCGCTGCAATTTCTGGCTCAGCACCATGCCCTGGCGCGCATAGGCGTTGATGACGCCGCGCGCCTGATGCTGCAGGATGCCCGACAAAATCACCGTCGCGCCCTTTTGCGCGATGCGGCCGATCGAGGGGGCCAGCGCCATCAGCGGACCGGCCAGGATATTGGCGACGATCAGGTCATAGGGCGAATTTTGCATGATGGTGGGGTGGTTTACCCCCGTCGCCTCAAGCGCGATAATGTGCTTTCCCACCCCGTTCTGCGCGGCATTCTCGATGGTGGTGACCACTGAAATGGGGTCGATATCGCTGGCGATCACGGTGGTGCGCGTGCGCTTGGCGAGGGCAATGGCGAGGACGCCCGTGCCGGTGCCGACATCGATCATGTAGCGCGGCTTCTTGCGCTTGAGCACCTTGTCGATGGCTTCAAGGCACCCCGTGGTCGTTTCGTGGTGGCCGGTGCCAAAGGCTTGTGCCGCATCGATTTTCATCGGCGTCAGGCCGCCGGGAACCGGGCCGGTTTCGTGGCTGCCATAGACATAGAAGCCGCCGGCGATGACCGGGGCGAGGCCTTCGAGCGACTTGGCCACCCAGTTGATCTCGGGGTCGATCGGTGCGACGGAAAATTCTACTGCGCCACCAAGGGTTTGTCGCGCCAGTTCAACAAACGATTCAATATCGGGTGGGCTGTCGCAGGTGGCCTCGAAGAACCACTCGCCGGTTTCCTCGTTTTCATGCGCCGATGCGGTCAGCGCCAGATCGTCGCGTTCCATCACGGCATCGACCAGGGCGTAGGCCTGGTCCTTGGTGAGCGGAATGGAGGAGAGCTGGTCGACGGCCATGGCAGAAAATCCTTTGTTCTGCGCCTAGTTGCGCCAAGTGCGGCCGGAGGTCAATCTGACTTATCCCCGCATGGGTGGGCTGGTGTAGATTCGGTGGGGAGTTCGCGATGTATGGATTGATCGGCAGGATGCTGGCAGCGCCTGGCAAGCGTGAGGAACTGCTGGTCATCATGCTGGAGGGCAATGCGCCCATGCCCGGTTGCATCAGCTATGTGATCGCCCGCGATCCCAAGAGCGAGGATGGCATCTGGATCACCGAGGTGTGGAACGACAAGGCGAGCCACGGCGCCTCGCTGCAACTGCCGCATGTGCAGGCGACGATCGCCAAGGCGCGACCGGTCATTGCCGGCTTCGCGGAGTTCTTTGAAACCGAACCGCTTGGCGGAATTGGGCTTTCGCCGTCCTGAGCGACGCTCTACTGACAGAGCAATGTCCGAAATCTGGAGCGTCAAATGGGTCGGTTGCTACGTCTGGTCGTCATCGTGGTCGTGGCCTTGGCCGTGGTCATCGGCGGCTCCTGGTATCGCTATGTCAGCAATACCGAGAGCCCCTATGACGAGGTGGGTATCGAGCTGAACAGCCGCATGCCCGATCCGATCCGCAAGTGGGGCTGCGACAAGCTGCAGGCCACCTTTGCCGGCGCCCTGCCGCCCCATGGTTGCGCCACGGGCGACGGTACGGCCTGGATGTGAGCTAGAGCTTCACCGCGGTGCCCGAGATCGACACCATCAGCATGGCCCCGTTGGCGCCCACGACTTCGTAGTCGAGGTCGACACCCACGACCGCATCGGCGCCCAGGCGCTCGGCCTCGTAGGCCAGCTCGTCATGGGCCTGTCGCCGGGCATCGCGCAGGGCGCCTTCATAGGCGCCAGCGCGGCCGCCGACGATATCGCGGATGCCGGCGAACAGGTCCTTGAAGATATTGGCGCCGACGATCACTTCGCCGGTGACGATGCCCAGATATTCCCGGACAGGACGGCCTTCGAGGGTCGGGGTGGTCGAGATGATCATCGGGGTTATCCTTTGAGATGCTTGAGGTCGCCGGCAGATTGCGGCACGTTCGGGCCGGACGCCAGAGCGTGCGGGAGCGATCATGAGCAATTCGTCTGTCGGACCTGATCTAGATAGTGGCTATCTGCTCTCGCGCCAGTATCGCGACAGCAAGAAGCTCGAGGCGCGGGCGAACCTGCATAGCCGCTATGGCCGGGGCGGTGGCGGCAACTGGTTCGAGTGGATTGCCGGTCATGCCAATCTGCCGACGGGCGCAGCGGTGCTCGATATCGGCTGTGGTCCGGGCTGGCTGTGGGCGCAGGGCAAGGACGTGTTTCCGTCTGGCCTGGCATTGACCCTGGCGGATTTTTCGCCCGGCATGGTCGCCGATGCGGTGAAGGCCGCGGAAGCCGCGGGGCGCTATGCCAAGGTCGAGGGCGTCGTCGCCGATGCCAGCAAACTGCCGTTTGCCGATGCGAGTTTTGACGCCGTGCTGGCCTGCCACATGCTCTATCACGTGCCTGATGCGCGCGTGGCGCTGGGCGAGTTCAAGCGCGTGCTGCGGCCGGGCGGCATTCTTGCCGTGACCACCAATCTCGAAGGCAATATGGGGCCGTTCTATACCCTGGGTGCCTCGGCATTCGGCGGTAAAGCCAGCGATCCGGCGGCAGATGTGTTCGGGCTGCGCAAGGCCGAACAGTTGGTGGCCGAACAGTTCGGGGATGTGCAGGTCTTCGAGGTGCCCGGCGAACTGGCTGTGACCAGCACCGAAGACATCGTACTGGCGCTGACCTCTTTCCCGCCCGGCGACGATGCCGACGACGCCGCGGTCGCGCGGCTGGTGGAACTGGTCGAGGCGGCGCTGGAGGCCGGTGGCGGCACGATTGTCATGCCCAAGGTGACGGGCATGGTGCGGGCGACCAAGGCGGCCTGACGGGCCCCAGGAAAATTCTCGGCGGAATTGTCGAAACCCCGGCCGACGGGGCGACATGCGATCGAGGGCCGGACTATCCGGCTGCGGGATGAGGATCAACCACCATGCTTGCCGTTACCAGTTACCCCGAAGTCTATGTGCAACTCACCGCCGCCAAGCTCGAAGAGCAACTCGCAGCCTATGCGGCGCTGGCCGCAGCGGTGAAGGGCAATGCCAAGGCCGAAGCGGCCCTGGCCGCCTTCGCGCCGGGCCACTTCAATTCCATGTTGCTGGCGCTGGACCATCACTTCATGCACCGCATGCGCGGCGCCGAAGGCAAGGACGGCAATCCGCTCAACGAAGTGCGGATGCTGAGCGATTCCATCATGGAGCATGATGGCGTGCTGAGGGAGAACAAGACGATCAAATACAAGGCCGAGAAGGCCGTGGCGGGGATCGCGCCCGGACAGACGATCGCGCTGGACGCCGAAACGTTCGAGCGGCTGGCCAGGGCCTATATCGCGGAACTGGGGAAGCGGTTTCCTGGTTAAGGTGGAGCGATCGCCCTGCGATGTCGGCAGGGATTTGGAGGGGCGATGACCGAAACGGAGGGCGCATGGGATGGGGACACTCTCGGGAGAAAAGCCGAGGGCCAGTTCCTCATTGATTTCGTTAGGGCTCAACGCGAGGATGCCATCGCGCTTGAGAAAGACTTCACGCTCGTACTTAACCTCGATGCCGATTGGGGCTACGGGAAGTCCTTCCTATTAGAGCACTTGGCGAAGCAGCTCTCTGCGGGTGGGCATGTCGTTGCCAAAATCGATGCATGGGCCAGTGACTTCGCATCAGACCCACTGGTGCCGGTAATGGCCGCCCTCGAGCAAGCGCTTCAGCCACATCTTGCGAGAGGCGAGACGGGCAGCAAATGGCAGGCGGCCAAAGAGAACGTCGGTCCGATCCTAATGGCCGCTGGTGGGGGACTCTTGCGCGGCTTGGCGAACAAATTCCTGCCCGGAACCGCTGATGCTGTGGCTGACCTAGTCCAGGGGGATCTCGGGGACCAGGCCGAAAGCGTGATTGACGATGCTGTTTCCGAAGGCGCGCGAAAGGCCATCGACACATTGATAGACAAGTTCGCCCAACAAGCTCTGGACGAATTCCGGCAGACGTTGGCGTCAATAGCTAATTTTAGGCTCGATCTCGCGGCGGTAGTAGCCTTAGCCGGCGGAGAGCGTCCTATGCCGATGTTCGTCCTGATTGATGAATTGGACAGATGCAGGCCATCGTACGCTGTCGCTATGCTTGAACGCATCAAACATCTGTTTCAAATCAAGGACGTCGTCTTCATTGTGGCTACCAACACCGACCAGCTGAAACACTCTATCCGAGCGGTTTATGGCACAGGGTTCGATAGCGAGCGATATCTGCATCGGTTCTTCGACCTAACCTATAGCCTCGCAGAGCCGCAGCGAAACCGCTTCGTGCTCGGATTGCTGGAAAGCTATCCGCGGCTGAAAGACGCCACGGTTATGCCGACTGTTTTGGTTCCAGAATACCTTAATGCGATTTACACGGCCTTCGACATGAGCGCCCGCGATATGGCCCAGTGTACGTCACTGCTTAATGCAATTATCTCGACTTGGCCGAACAATGAGCGGCCGATCTATCCAATACTCATCCCGCTAGTATGCGCGCAGCAGTTGAGGCTAGAATTCCGAACGCTGGCTGACGCAAGTGTTCGACTTGCGGATCGGCTGCGATACGATGGTTGGTATGGGGGAGCCTTTCTAGCGCAGAACAACACGCAAGAACGGGTTCACATCCTAACTATGCTAAAATTGGCAGCAGGCTATGTGGGCAACGGCGTACGGTCGTTGGCGCAAAGCAACCCCGCCTTTGGCCGTGAGGCTTGGATTGCTAGCCGACTTCTTGAAGGAACTAGCGGCACCAAGTTTAGTGTTGAAGCTTACCCCCAAAGGGTTAGGCAAGTCGGTCGGTTGTTCACGACAGCTAATTGACACCTCAACATTTGACGGGTCTGGCCTTACGCTTTCTTGGAGGTGTTCGCGGAGCGGGAGGCCGAGGGGATCGCCCCTCCCTGATCAGGCCGTCAGGTCTTGAACCGGTGTAGCCGGATGTGCCTGTTCGAGCTGCCGGATCAGCCGGGCGATCAGCGCCTGGGTTAGTTCCGTGCTTCTAACGGCATTGCCCATCACGGTGCTCAACTCGGGCGGCGGAGGCGGGGGCGCTTCGGCTTCACCTTGCGGTGGCAAGAGCTGTTTCAGGCGTTCGGCGAGCTCAGGGTCGAGGTTGGGGTCATCGACCGAGACTGGCTTGGCCACGTCGATGAGGCGCCGGCCGACCATGAGCTCGTCCCGGGTGATCTGCTTGTCATCGAGGGCGCCGGGCAGGACGGCGAACAGATGCTGCGGCGCAGGCTCGCCGGAATCGAGGCTCTGCGTCATCCGAAGCGCACGCTCAGCGTCAAATTCATCCTTGCTGAGCTGGCCGTTGCCGTCGATGTCGGCGCTGGTAAAGAACGCGTCCGCCGCCTTGCGGTCATCGGCTGCGCGGCTGGCCCGGTCCGCGGCTGCATATTCCTGAACGGACAGAAGGCCGGACAGGGTTTCGGGCGTGAGATTGCCGCCGGTCAGCTCGGCCAATGTCAGTTGGTCGTTGCCATCAGCGTCACGGGCGGAGAGGATGGCACGAGCCCTTGTCGATGCATCGTCGCCGGACATGAGACCGGCAAGCTCATCGGCGCCAACAGATTGATTTTGATCGCTGTCGGCCCGAGCAAATAGTCGCTCCAGCAGTCCGGTGCGAAATCCGCCGCCCACGCTTCCGATCGTCATGCCCGCCTCCAGCTTGTCCAGCCGGGCAGCATGCAATGCTCGTGCCAGTGCACCTCCTCGGAAATTCTGAGGAAAACCGGGGTGCCGTGGTGATCGCGCAGCCCAACCAGGATGGTAACTGGGCAGGACCTGCCGACCTCCGGCAAGAATGGACCCGGCGGAGGGCGTCACCCCTTCTTGATAAAGCTCTCCAGCACCTTCTTGCGACCGGCTTTTTCGAATTCGATGCTGAGCTTGTTGCCCTCGATATCGACGATGGCGCCGTAGCCGAATTTGAGGTGGAAGACGCGTTCGCCGAGGCTGAAGGCGGAGCGATCATTGCCCAGGTCGACCGAGCGGTTTCCTTAAATCCATCGTGCTGGTGGGCTAAGCTTGCACGATAGCTCCAAAGAGAGGCGGGTGATTTGAGACACATGGTTGTTGGTGCTGGTGCGTCGTTGGCCCAGGCAAAGGAGTTGGGCACGCCAGATGAGCTCTGCCCGCCGCTAATGAGCAACTTCGCTCGAAAAATGTGGTCCAACTATTCCCCGTATCCTCTTCTGGAGAGGTACCTCAAAATGAGGGGAGTTTCGGATTTGGGCAGGGATCCGAGAGAGAAATTCTATGAGCTTGAGTTGGTGCAAAAGGCCGATATTGAGAGCTTTTTGGAGTTCGCTTGGAATAACAGAAACGTCAAGATTAAGGTCCCCGATGTTGCGCCACCGGGCTTCATTTACGGGTTAATGCTGAATTTTGCTGCGACTGATAGCGTTTCGGTTGGCGACTCCGCACCGGCATATTGGGAGAACCTCCAATACCACGGCCTTGGTGACCCGCTGAGCGTCCTGATTTCTCAGGCCTTCTTTGAAAACGGTATCGGCTTCAAGGACTTGCCACTAACCAGGGTAATGATGAGCAAGCTCCGGGGCGGGGACATGCTTCTGAACTTGAACTACGACACCTTATGCGAGATCGCCCTATCCCAGAATGGGACGCCGATCAGTTATCTGCCCAATGTAGTTGGTCCGCATCAGATCGCGATATGCAAGCCGCACGGCTCTCTGAACATGATCGCCAACGACGTGGGATTTGCCTTTGGCCCGCCAGATTGGTTGGGGCAGCCACAACCCCCGGGCTTCAAAGGTTACTCTGGTCTCATGCCGCCACGCTTGCACAAATCATACAGTGAGCACCCCATTTCCGCGATGATCCTGGCCCCCGCAAGACTCCGAATGCCCACTCAGTTGGTGTTGTGGGGTACTGGTCTTACCATGAGTGACATTGATCTAATGGAGATATACCGTTCTTGGGGTGCCGGCTGTGACGTAATTGACGTGATAAATCCGTCTGACGAAGTTGCTCATGCAGCTGAGCGGTTGTTCGAGCGCAAAGTGCGACACTATAGGTCGGCCGAGCCCTGGTTTCTGGAAAACTGACTCACCCCTTCTTGATAAAGCTCTCCAGCACCTTCTTGCGACCGGCTTTTTCGAATTCGATGCTGAGCTTGTTGCCCTCGATATCGACGATGGCGCCGTAGCCGAATTTGAGGTGGAAGACGCGTTCGCCGAGGCTGAAGGCGGAGCGGTCATTGCCCAGGTCGACCGAGCGGGCGACGAGGTCGCCCTCGATGGTCAGGGGGCCGGCGCTCTTGCGGCTCGACTGCTGGGCGCGAGCGCGCTGCCAGCCGGGCGTTTCGTAGACGCTCTCGAACGGGTCGGCCTTGTTGAAGCGCGAGGTGGCGCCACCGCCATAGCCGTAGCCACCATAGGACGAGCCGGTATCCTTGACCTCGACGGCATCGGCCGGGAGCTCGTCGAGGAAGCGGCTGGGAATGGCGGACTGCCAGAGGCCATTGATGCGGCGGTTCTGCGCCACCGACAGGCGGGCGCGCTTGCGGGCGCGGGTGATGCCGACATAGGCCAGGCGCCGTTCTTCCTCGAGGCCGGCACGGCCACTCTCGTCCATGGTGCGCTGGCTGGGGAACAGGCCTTCCTCCCAGCCGGGCAGGAAGACGGTGTCGAATTCCAGCCCCTTGGCTGAATGCAGCGTCATGATGGAGACGGCGTCTTCGGCCTCGGCCGTGTCGCGATCCATCACCAGCGAGATGTGTTCGAGAAAGCCGCCCAGCGTCTCGAACTCTTCCATCGAGCGCACGAGTTCCTTGAGGTTTTCGAGGCGCCCCGGCGAGTCCGGGGATTTGTCGGCCTGCCACATGGCCGTGTAGCCGCTCTCGTCGAGGATCTGCTCGGCGAGTTCGTAATGGGGCAGGGATTGCAGGCGGCTCGACCAGTTGTCGAACTGGCCTACCAACTCGCGCAGGGTGGTACGCTGCTTGGGCTTGAGGTCTTCGGTTTCCAGCAGCATGCGCGTGGCGGCCAGCAGCGAGACGCCGGCCGATCGAGACGTGTTGTGGAGAATCTGGATGGTGCTGTCGCCCAGCCCGCGCTTGGGGGTGTTGACGATGCGCTCGAAGCTCAGAGCATCTGACGGATTGGACACCACCCGCAGATAGGCGATGGCGTCGCGGATTTCCTTGCGCTCGTAGAAGCGCGGGCCGCCGATGACGCGATAATTCAGCCCCAGCGTGATGAAACGTTCTTCGAAGGAGCGCATCTGGTGCGAGGCGCGGACGAGAATGGCCATGGAGTTGAGCGTTTCGCCCGCCCGCTGGTAATCCTCGATCTCCTCGCCGACGGTGCGCGCCTCTTCCTCGCTGTCCCACAGCGAGGTGACCGACAGCAGCTCGCCGGGGGCGACGGAATCGTTGTGCAGCGTCTTGCCCAGGCGATCTTCATTGACGGCGATAACGGCGGAGGCCGCCTTGAGGATGTTGCCAGTGGAGCGGTAGTTGCGCTCAAGCTTGATGACCTTGGCGCCGGGGAAGTCCTTTTCGAAGCGCAGGATGTTGTCCACTTCGGCGCCGCGCCAGCCGTAGATGGATTGGTCGTCATCGCCGACGACGCAGATATTGGCTTCGCTGGCCGGTTTGCCCTGAGCCAGCAGTCGCAGCCAGAGATACTGGGCGACGTTGCTGTCCTGATATTCGTCCACCAGCATGTATTTGAAGCGGCGGTGATAGTCGGCCAGCACGTCAGGATATTCGCGGAACAGGCGGATATTTTCGAGCAGCAGATCGCCGAAATCGGCGGCGTTGAGCACCTTCAGCCGTGCCTGGTAATCGGCATAGAGCTTGGCGCCGCGGCCATTGGCATAGGAGCCGCTATCGGCTGGCGAGACGTCCTTGGGCAAGAGGCCCCGGTTCTTCCAGGTGTCCATCATCCCGGCGAATTGACGGGCGGGCCAGCGCTTTTCGTCGATATTCTCGGCGTCGAGCAACTGCTTGATCAGGCGGATCTGGTCGTCGGTGTCGAGAATGGTGAAGTCGGATTTGAGGTCGACCAGTTCGGCATGGCGACGCAGGATGCGCGCACCGATGGAGTGGAACGTGCCCATCCAGGGCATTGAGTCCAGGCGCGGCACCGACTTTTCGATGCGCTCCTTCATTTCGCGGGCCGCCTTGTTGGTGAAGGTCACCGCAAGAATTTCGGACGGCCAGGCCAGTTTGGAATTGATGATATGGGCGATGCGGGTTGTCAGCACGCGGGTCTTGCCGGTGCCGGCGCCGGCCAGCACCAACAACGGGCCTTCCGTGCTGAGGACCGCATCGCGCTGTTCGTCATTGAGGCCCTTGAGGTAGTCCGGCGCCGGTTGCGACCGGCCGAACTGGCTGGTGATTGCTCCGGCGGACGGGCGGTCGATATTGTGGGCTTTGCCGGGCATTCAGGGGCCTTTCCATCGCTGCGTACCGGGACCGGCAGACGCGGCGCGGGGATTGACGAATCTTATTTTGTTCTCGTCGGCAATATAGGGATTGGCGGGCCCGGTGTATAGAACGGCGACCCGTCACGGATCGGTCATATCGGCGTCATCGGAGTGTATTGCGGCAGCCCTAAGCGAGACCGGCTACAACAGGGGCACCATCATGTTTTCATCCAGATCATTGCTTGCGCTGACCGCCACGCTGCTTGCCGGCACGGCGTCGGTCGCTGCCGCCTAAACGTTCAACCGCATCGCCAGCTTTCCGGTCGAACTCAACAATCCCGAAGCCGAGACCTCGTCGGCCGAAATCATCACCGCCACCGATGATGGCATGACGCTGATCTATTCGGACAGCCCGGCCGGTGGCATCGGCTTTGTCGACATCACCGACGCCAAGGCGCCCAAGCAGGGCGGTTTCATCGACATGGGCGGCGAGCCCACCTCGGTGACCGTCATCGGCGGCAAGGCCTATGTGGCCGTCAATACCCGCGCAGATTTCATCAACCAGACCGGCAAGCTGGTCGTGGTCGATATCGCCACCAAGGCCGTTGATGGCGAGTTCGAGCTGGGCGGCCAGCCGGATTCAATCGCCCACAACAAGGACAATACCATTCTCGCCATCGCGATCGAAAACGAGCGCGACGAGGACGTCAATGACGGCGCCATTCCGCAGGCCCCCTCGGGTTGGCTGACCCTGGTCACGCTGACCGATGGCGCAGTGACCGAAGCCGGCATCAAGAGGGTCGAACTGACGGGGCTCTCTGAAGTCGCGCCCGACGACGCCGAAGTCGAATTCGTGTCGTTCAACGAGGCCGACGAAGTGGCGGTGACGCTGCAGGAAAACAACTGGATCGTCATCGTCGATGCCAAGACCGGCACGGTGACCGGCGGCTTCTCGGCTGGCGCGACCGCCGTTGAGGGTGTCGACACCAAGAAGGACGGCGTCATCGACTTCTCGGGCAGCAAGGATGCGGTGCCGCGCGAACCCGACGCGGTGAAGTGGCTCGACAATGAGCGCCTCGTCGTCGCCAACGAGGGTGACCTCGATGGTGGCTCGCGTGGCTTTACCATTTTCGGCCGCGACGGCACGGTGCTGTTCGATTCGGGCAATGCGCTCGACGTGCAGGCGGCGCTGCTCGGCCATTACCCCGATGCCCGCAACAAGAAGGGCGTCGAGCCGGAAGGCCTCGAAGTCGCGACCTTCGGCGACAGCCAGTATATCTTCATCGCCGAAGAGCGTTCGTCGCTGATCGCCATCTACAAGGATACCGGGGCCGAGCCCGAATATGTGCAGTCGGTTCCTTCGGGCATCTCGCCGGAAGGCCTGGTTGCCATTGCCGAGCGTAACCTCTTGGCCACGGCCAATGAAGTGGACCTGCGGGCCGACGGCCTGGGCGGTTCGCATGTGATGCTCTATGAGCTGGCCGAGGGCGAAGCCGCCTATCCGCAGCTCGTGTCCGAGCTGGGCGAAGACGGCCATCCAATCGGCTGGGCCGCCATTTCCGGCGCCGTTGCCGATGCGGAAAAGCCCGGCATCCTCTATGCGGTCAGCGACAGCGTGCTGAGCGGCGCTCCGGCGATCTACGAGATCGATGCGACGGCCAAACCGGCCCGCATCGTCAAGAAAACCGTGATCACCCGCGGCGGCGATGCTGCGCAGAAGCTCGACCTCGAAGGCATCACGCTCGATGGCGAAGGTGGCTTCTGGCTCGGCTCGGAAGGCGATACCGCCAAGCTGCGGCCGCATGCGCTGTTCCACGTCAATGCCGAGGGCGAGATCAAGGAAGAGATCGCTTTCCCGGCGGAATTGCTGGCCGGCGAGACCCGTTCGGGCACCGAAGGCGTGACCGCCATCGGCAGCGGTGACGATCTCACCCTGTGGATCGCCATCCAGCGCGAATGGAAGGACGACGAGAAGGGCTTCGTGAAGCTGGTTTCGTACAAGCCGTCCGCCGGCGAATGGGGCGCAGTCAGCTACCCGCTGGAAGCGGCGCCGGAAGGCGGCTGGGTCGGCCTCAGCGAAATCACCGCGCATGGCGACTATGTCTATGTCATCGAGCGCGACAACCAGATCGCCGGCAAGGCTGGCCTCAAGGCGATCTACCGCGTGCCGGTGAGCGAACTGGTCGCGGCGCCGCTCGGTGGCGAACTGCCCGTCGTCAGCAAGGACCTGGTGCGCGACCTGGTTCCCGACCTCAAGGCCAACAATGGCTATGTGGTCGACAAGGTGGAGAGCCTCGCCATCGACGCCGCAGGCAACGGCTTCGTCATCACCGACAATGACGGCGTGGACGACAGCTCGGGCGAGACCTTCTTCTGGTCGGTCGGCGCCCTCTAGCGCCACCTGAAACCGTGATGAGCAGCCGGTCCCAAGGGGCCGGCCGCCTGCTTTTGTGCCTCATGACCGACACGTGATCGCGCCATGCCGGTTTTGGCCGAAATCTATATGTCTATTCAAGGCAATGGCGGGGTTGCGCGGACCGCGCGCTTGCCTACACTCTGCCGCGGGCAATCGGGTGACCACGCGCAGTGCTGAACCGCATCTACATCATCGTCGGCATGCTGGCGATCATCGTGCTCGCCGGTGCGTTCATCGCGCCCAATTTCGTGCGCTGGAGCGATTATCGCGGGCGGATGGAGGAACTGGCGACCGACATGCTTGGCACGCCGGTGACGGTGCGCGGCGACATCGACTTCACGCTGCTGCCGCAGCCGCGGCTGCGCTTTTCCGATGTGCTGGTGGGGCCGGCCGACGAACCGGCAGCGACGGTGGACAGCGTCGAGGCCGAGTTCTCGCTGATGGATTTCCTGCGCGACAACTACAACGTCACGCGCCTGGTGCTGCGCCAGCCGGTGATCGATTTCAGCATCGATGAAAGCGGGTTTTTCGGTAGCGGCGTGAGCCTCGCCGCAGGATCGGGTGGCGTCGGGCTGGGGCGGACCACCATCGAGGGCGCCACCGTGCGGCTGATGGATCGCCGCTCGGGCGAGACTGTTGTGGCCGACGATGTCAGCGGCGAGTTGCGCCTCGCCGATTTCAGCGGGCCGTTTTCCTTCCAGGGCAGTGGCAGCCAGGGCAATGAACCCTATTCTATCAGGTTCAATTCCAGCGCCCTCGATGCGGCTGGCAAATCGCGCGTGTCGCTGTTCCTCGAGCCGCAGTCGGGCGCGTTTTCACTCTCGCTCGAAGGCCTGCTGGAACCCGGCATGGCGCCAAAATTCGATGGCGACCTGATTTATCGGCAGGCGCCGCCGGCGGCCGATGCGGCGACCGAAATTCGTGGCGACCTGGTGCTTGAAAGCAAGGTCACCGGCTCGACGGACCGGATCGTGCTCTCGGGCTATACCCTGCGCCCTGACGAAAATCGGGCCGGTACGCGGCTGACGGGGGCCGCGAGCGTCCAGTTGGGCGATGTCAGGAGCTTCGATGCGGTGATTTCGGGCGGCGTCTTCTCGCTGCCGCCGCGCGACGCCAAGGAGGATGCGAGCACGCTGCCCTATGAGGCCGTGCGGCTGCTGGCGGAGCTGCCGGCGCCGATCATGCCGCCCATGGCTGGCCGGGTGGGGATCGATCTGGCCGAGGTTGGCCTGCGCGGCTTTGCCCTGCGCAATGTGCGGATGGATGCCAGGACCGACGGGGCCACCTGGCAGATCGAGCAATTTACCGGGCAATTGCCTGGTGACACCGAATTGCAGGTGACCGGGCAAGTGGCCAGCGATAACGGCCGTCCGTCGTTTCGCGGCAATGTTTCGCTGACCAGCGCCCGGCTCGACGGGCTGGCGGCCCTGTGGCGGAAGCCGGATGAAAACAACCTGCTGTTCAACGAGCCGGGTGCGCTGAGCGGGCAGGTCATGCTGGGCGGGGACGCCCTGGGGCTGGTCGGTGGCGTGCTGACGCTGAACGGGCGCCCGCATGCGCTCGAATTGCGGCTGGGCTTCGGCGAGGAAAAGCGGCTCGATCTGGTCGCCCATTTCGACGAACTGGGTGAGCGGGGCAGCGCCCTGGTGGGTGCGCTGCTGCCCAGGATCGTGGCGGAGCCGACCTTTGGCGTGAGCTTTCCCTTGGGAAGCTTCTCATTGACCGGCAAAGGGGCGCGCGTTTTTGGATTGGACGGGACCGGCCTCGTCGCCGAGGGCCAGTGGCGCCAGGATGAGATCAGCTTCTCCCGATTGTCGGCGGAAGATTGGGGCGGCGTTGGCTTTGACGCCACCCTGACGGCCGGCGGCACGGCGGCAGAACCCGATATCTCCGGCTCCGGCATGGTGAAGATCGATGCGGGCGACGCTCCGGCGCTGGTGGGGCTTTACGACCTGCTGGATGCGCCGCAGAGCTGGCGCGATTTCCTCGCGCTTTCGGCGCCAGCAAACCTGCTGGTCGACCTCGGCAAACCCCAGGACGGCAGCCAGACAGTGACGCTTGCCGGCTCGCTGGGCGCGGGTGAGCTCAACCTGCGGGCGGGGCTCGATGGCGGGATTATCGCACTGGCCAGCGCGCCCCTCCAGGTGACGGCCGGGCTTGAATCCACCGACAGTGCCGGGCTGACCCGGCAACTGGGCTTGGGCGACACCACCCTGTTCGGTGGCGAAGGCTCGATGCTCGTCAGCGTCAGTGTCGAGGGCTCTCCGAGCAACAGCCTCGATGCCAGCATCACCGCAAGCCTGGGCGATGAGAGCATCAGCTATGCCGGAAACCTGCTGTCGCTGGACGATGGCGAAGTCCAGGGGACCGGTACGCTCGATGTGGCGCTCTCCCAGGCCGGCGGACTGGCCGGAATGGTGGGGGCAAGCGGCATGGCGCTGCCCGCGGCCAAGGGTAGCGCGCAACTCCATTTCGAGGGCGCAGACCTGGCCCGGTTGACCGACATCACCGGCACATCAGGCGAGGTCGGGTTCACTGGCGATCTGTCGCTGTCGCGCACCGGCACCAGTGCCGTGGTGGCGGGTGAACTTGCGGTCGATCTGGTTTCGGTCGAGGGACTGGCGGCCACGCTGTTCGGTCCGGCGGCGCTGGTGGCCGGGAACGGCACGTGGCCCGATGGGCCAATCAGCCTCGCCGGAGACGAGCGACATACCCGTGGTACGGTCAGCGTGACCGCGGGCGCACTGGCCGCCGGAGAGGCCGAGCGGCTGGGCAAGACCAGTTTCGAGCTGAGCTGGGACGAGACGCGGACGCGGTTGGCCCGGTTCAAGGCGGTGGCCGACCTGGGCACGGTCAGTCTGGATGTCGCAGTCTGCTGTGCTGGCCCGCTGACCGACAAGACGGTGAGCGGACGCCTCAGCATAGCCGCCACGCCGATCGAGCTGATTGCGCCCCCGGCTCTCAACTACATGATTGGCGGGCTGCTTGATGGCGGCGTGCAGTTCGAGGGAACGGGCGCCAGCCTTGCCGAGGTGATGGCCGCAATGGCCGGCGAGGGCAATCTCACGCTGACCGGACTTTCGGTGGAGCAGTTGTCGCCCCAAGTCTATCCGACGATCGCCGGGCTTGATGATGTCCTCACCATGGAGCCCGATGCGATGGGCGCCATCATGGGGCTGGCGCTGGGGCAGGGAGTCTTCACTGCCCCCAGCGCCACGGGCGCCTTCACTATGGCCGGGGGCGTCGTGCGGCTCGCCAATTTCATTGTCGACGGTGCCGGCGCGCGCCTTGAAGGCGACGTCAACCTCACCTTGGCCGATCTGGGACTGGGTGGCAGCTTCGTCATGACGCCGCGCGATTTTGCCGATACCAGCGGGCTGGTCGGCCCCGATACGTCGCGCATCATCACCAGGCTGGCGGGCACGCTGCTGGCGCCGGTAGTGACGCTGGATCTCGAGGAAATGATCGCGGCGGTGCTGGTGCGGGCCAACGAGCTCGAAGTGGATCGCCTCGAAATCCTGCGGGCCGAGGATGCCGAGCGGCAACGCGCCGCGGCGGAGGAACGCAACCGCCTGATCGAGGAACAGCGCCGCAAGGCAGCCGAGGAAGCGGCCCGGCTAGCCGCCGAGGAGCAGGCGCGGCTGGCGGCGGAGGAAGAGGCGCGACGGCTACAGCAGCAGCAGAACAGCCCGTCCATCCAGACGCTGCCGACGCCACAGCCGCAAGCGCCGCTTGATCTGGGTCTGCAGCCGCAGGTCAACCAGCCGATCGGGCCGGGCGTGAACCAGCCGATGTTCTAAGCTGTGGGATGGCCGGCGTCGCGCTGCTGATACCAGCGCAGCACGGCGAGCCGGGTCGCCGAGGAGAGATTTGCGGTCTGGCGGTTTTCGTCGATGTCGCGGATCAGGCCGGCCATGGTCTGGGATTTTTCGGCGGCCATGGCCTCGAGCGCGGCCCAGAATTCGGGCTCAAGCGCGATGGACGTGCGGTGACCCGAGATGGACAGGGAACGCTTGTCCATGCGGCGGTGTCAGGGCTTCTTGCGGAAGGAGTCGAGGCTCACGACCTTTTCGCCCGGCTTCTCGGCAGTGTCGTCAGCGCTGCTTGATGCGGTCGATTCGAGGCTGGCGTCGGCCTTGGCCTCGGTGACAGCCGCGCCGGGCGCGGTTGCGGGGTCGAACTGCATTCCGAATTGCACGGAGGGGTCAAAGAAACCCTTCACCGCCGAGAACGGGATCACCAGCGTTTCAGGAATGCCGTCAAAGGACAGGCCGACTTCGAATCCGGTCTCGGAGACCTTGAGGTCCCAATACTGGTTCTGGATGACGATGGTCATTTCCTTGTCGTACTGGCCGAGCAATTTCTCGCTCAGGCGTACGCCGGGCGCGCGGGTGACGAAGGAAATGAAGAAGTGGTGTTCGCCGGGGAGGCCCGTCTTGGCCACTTCGGACAGCACTTTGCGCACGACGCCGCGCAGGGCTTCCTGGGTCAGGATGTCGTAACGCATGTGATCTTCGGCCATCGGAACCTTCCAGTCTCACGGGATAGAATCCCGAACGGTCCATATCAGCCTCACGTTCCAAGAGATTTCAAGGAGAAAGGCGCGGGCGTGAGGGAAGGTGCAGGCTTCTGTTGCCAGGTGCCTGCGAACCCCGCCTGTCACCCGGCTAGGGGTGGAGGACTTAAATTCCCAGTGCTAGCACCGCTTACGCGGCGAGAGCGACCGGAGCCTTATGGTTGTCATTTGCAACTATAAGTTTTGGACCGATAACGGTGGTACCTCACCGAGCAAAAGCACACCCTTTACGCCCTCGTCGATCCTGTTTCGCCCCCATTGGCTGCCCCTTTGCGGGGGAAGATGGTGGAGGCGCCGGGTACTGCCCCCGGGTCCGAAAGGTTTATTACGATGACAGTTTATCGCCATAGCTCTTGCGAGCAGCTCCAATATAGGTGACCCCGCTTCAGGTTGCAAACGATGTGAGCGATGCGCTGGCGCTGAGGCGGCAATTCCGCTTAGCTTCTCACAAGGAAGCGGTGGAGGCGTAGCGTGGCGCTTGATGTTTTGGAGGGCAGGAGCTGCGACGGCTGCACCGCCTGCTGCTCATTCCCGCCCATCCGGACCGAGACGTTGCAAAAGCCGGCCAACCTGCTCTGCCCGCATTGTGCCGAAGGGCAGGGCTGTACGGTCTACGAGGCGCGCCCTTCCGTGTGTCGCGGCTTCTACTGCGGGTGGTTCTTTCTGGAAGAACTGGGGGCGGACTGGCACCCGAACCACAGTGGCGTGATCATCAGGTCGGAACACTTCGACGACGATGTCATCACGTTGCTGATCCTGCGTCTCTCGCCATTTCTGGTGTCCGAGGAGTTTGCCGCTGTCGTCGGCGGCTGGGTGGCAGCGGGCGTGGGGGTTGAGTTCGAGCGCGTCGGCCCGGCCGGTCACCTGCCGGCCAAAATGCGGATGAACGAATTGCTCGAAGAGGCTGTGGCCACACAAGATTTGCGCGCCATGCACAAGGTCTTCGCCTGGTCATTGGCCCATATCGACCGCACGCATGTGTGGGAACGCGATCCGATCGTGCTGCGCAGCGAACTCGGCTGATCTCAGCCGTTCCACGCCATGCCCATATAGACGCCGCCCGCCTCCAGCTCGTCGAGCATCTGCTCGAGATGCTTCTGTTTGGTGTCGTCGCGCTTCACCTTGTTGATCCACAGCAGGTAATCGTTGCGCTGATAGGGTGGTCGCGCCTCGTACTTGTCGCGCAAGCCGCGCGCGTCCAGCGCCTCCCGGACGAAGTCGGGCATGTCCTCGCGCTTGCGCAGGGGGCGGAGGACTGGGCTCATGGCAGCACGGCCTGCGCCTCGATCTCGATGAGGAAATCGGGATTGGAGAGGTTGGGCACCCGGAACGCCGAGACCGTTGGCGGGTTGGTGCGACTGCCCCAGACGGCCATCCAGGCGCCGAAGGCAGCATTCAGATCGATATCCTGCTGCATGATGATGGTGACCTTGACCAGATCTTCGAGGCGGGCGCCGCCAGCCTCCAGCACCTGCTGCAGATTGGCCAGCGCCTGTTCGGTCTGTTTGACCACATCGCCCTTGGCCACGACCTCGCCCTTGGCATTGACGCCATTCTGGCCGCCGATCAGCAGGATGCGGGCGTTGGCCGGCAGGATGATGCCCTGGGAGAAGACCGGGCTCCGATACATGCCTGGGGGATTGAGATGTTCGACGGACATAGCTGGCTCTCCTCGGGGTGGTTCGCTGCAGGCTAGGTGCGGGCGCTGACGGCAGATGTCAGCAGGGGATGGGGTATTCTATTACCATAGGCGTCGGACCCATGTTGGATAACTGGAAGCCTCGAGGGACAGTTCCGCGCCAGCCAATCAGTGTAAGCTGCCGCCGACAGCCGAGAGACTCATCATGACAGACACGTCCACCGACAAGCTGATCCACGCCGCGGAGCGTTTCCTGGGCAAAGGCGAAACGGCGCTGAGCGAGGTGGAGCGGCAAGTGCTGGAACAGGCCATTGGCAAAAAAGCCCTCTCGCTCGATACCAGCGCGGTGTTCGACGAGAAATCGACCTTCGGGCAGCGACTGGCGGATGGCGTGGCATCGTTCGGCGGTTCGTGGAGCTTTCTGATCGGCTTTGGTGCCGTGCTGGCGGTTTGGGTGGGCAGCAACCTGCTGCTGGCGCAGTCGGCGCCCGATCCCTATCCGTTCATCTTCCTCAACCTGTTGCTGTCGATGCTCGCGGCCGTGCAGGCGCCCATCATCATGATGAGCCAGAACCGGCAGGCGGCCAAGGATCGCCTGGTCACGAGCCACGACTACGAGTGCAACCTCAAGGCCGAGATCGAGATCATGGCCTTGCATGACAAGGTCGACCAATTGCGCAACGACGACCTCAAGCACCTCATTGCCAAACAGCAGGAGCAGATCGAGCTGCTGACCAAGTTGGTGGAAACGCATGTCGCAAAGCCAGGGCGGGGCGAATCGAAGTAGGATGAGGGTATGCAGCCCTATCTGAAACTTCTCTCCGACATCCTTGAACACGGTGCCGACAAGTCCGATCGAACCGGGACCGGCACGCGAAGCCTGTTCGGCTATCAAATGCGGTTCGACCTCTCCAAGGGCTTTCCGCTGCTGACCACCAAGCAGTTGCATCGCAAATCGATCGTCTATGAACTTTTGTGGTTCATCCGCGGCGAGACCAATGTGCGCTGGCTGCAGGAGCGCGGCGTCAAGATCTGGGACGAGTGGGCCGACGAGAATGGCGACCTGGGGCCGGTCTACGGTTCGCAGTGGCGCAGCTGGCCGGCGCCGGACGGGCGCAAGATCGACCAGATCGCCAATGTCATCCATTCGATCAAGACCAAGCCGGACTCACGCCGGCACATCGTTTCGGCCTGGAATCCGGCCGAAGTCGACGAGATGGCGCTGCCACCATGTCACTGCCTGTTCCAGTTCTACGTCGCCAATGGCAAGCTCAGCTGCCAGCTCTATCAGCGCTCAGCCGATACGTTCCTGGGCGTGCCGTTCAACATCGCGTCCTACGCGCTGTTCACGCATATGGTGGCGCAGGTGACGGGTCTCGAGGTCGGTGACTTCGTCCACACCTTTGGCGACGTGCACCTCTATTCGAACCACTTCGAGCAGGCGCGGCTGCAACTGACGCGCGAACCGCGGCCACTGCCGGTGCTCAAGATCAACCCTGCCGTCACGCGGCTCGAAGACTTCGTGTTCGAGGACTTCACGTTTGAAGGCTACGACCCGCATCCGCATATCAAGGCGGCGGTGGCGGTTTGAGCCGCGGTCTGGCCGACCTGACGGCGCTGGTGGCGGAGGTTTCTGACACCTATGCGGCGCGGAACGACATCGCGCGGGACGATGATTGGTACCTGCTGAAACTGCAGGAGGAGCTGGGCGAACTGGCGGCCGAGTATCTCAGGTCGACCGGTCGGGGGCGCCTCAAGGGCGCCGATCCCGCCGCGATCCGTGCGGCGATGGAAGACGAGGCGGCCGACGTTCTGGCCATGCTGATGCTGTTTGCCCGCAACAATGGCATCGACCTCGATGCCGCGCTGGAGCGGAAGTGGTTCCAGTATCTGGGGCGGAGCGGCTAAATCCCTTCGTTCATCGGCCGTTCAAGCTTGGGCAGGCATCGCAGCGGCCGCATCGATTACCGCTTTCGCGGGCCTGTCCGGGTGGTAAAGATGCACAACCATCTTGGAGGATGAGCATGAAGACCCTGACGGCTCTCGGCCTGCTGCTGGCTGCCAGCGTTCCGGCCCTTGGCAACGATACCTCGGCCCAACTGACGACCGGTGGGCTGGAATTCATCACCAATGAGAACATCGTCATGGAGAGCGAGGAGCTGTTCATCTCCCGTGACCAGATCAAGGTGGTCTACCAGTTCCGCAATACCGGTGATGTCGACCAGAACATCCTCGTTGCCTTCCCCATGCCCGATATCGTGCCGAACTGGTGGTCGCCGGTGGCCTTCCCAACGGGGCCGGACGATAACCTGTTCGAATTCGAGACCACGTTCAACGGCAAGCCGGTCGAGGCGACGCTGCATGAATATGCCTATGCGTTCGGCGTCGATCGCACCAAGGTGGTCAAGCAACTGGGCCTGCCCATCGTGCCGTTCACCGAAGAGGCCAGCCAGCTGGTCGACGGGCTTGATGATGAGACCACTGCCGAACTGCTGCATATGGGCATGGTCTGGCCGGACGAATTCGACCAGGGCAATGGCTGGGAGAAGCACTACTGGCCGGGCTGGACATACAAGTCCACCTATACCTGGGAGGGCACTTTCCCCGCAGGCGAGATGGTCGAAGTCGTCCACACCTACAAGCCCAGCGTCGGCGGCACGGTGGCCGTGAGCTTCCTCAGCGAACCCTACGAGGATTACGATCCGGCTTCGGAGTATCGCGCCAAATATTGCACCGATGATGACTTCCGCGCGGCAGTGGCGGCGACGCAGACCAGCCCGGACGAGACCTATTCGGCGCCGTACACCGAGGAGTGGATTTCCTACATTCTGACCACGGGCGGAAACTGGGGTGGCGGCGCCATCAAGAAATTCCGCCTGGTGGTCGACAAGGGCAGCGAGGACAATTTCGTGTCGTTCTGCGGCGATGACGTCAAGAAGATCGGGCCGACCACGTTCGAAATGGTCAAGACCGACTTCTGGCCGGAGAAAGAGCTGGACATCCTGATCCTGCAGCGGCGCGAAGGCGAGTAATGAGCCTTGTCATTCGCCCGGCGGTGAGCGCGGACGCTGCGCTCATCGTCCATTTCATCGAGGCGCTCGCGGCTTACGAGAAGCTGAGTCACGAGGCCAAGGCTGATGAAGCCGATATCCTGCGCGACCTGTTCGGCGCCGATCCCAAGGTGTTCTGCGAGATCGCTGAGTGGGAGGGCAGGCCGGTCGGCTTCACGCTCTGGTTCTACACCTATTCCACCTTCCAGGGCCGCTACGGCATCTGGCTGGAGGACCTGTTCGTCGACCCCGCGATGCGCGGCAAGGGCATCGGCAAGGCGCTGCTGGTGAACCTGGCGCGACGCTGCGTGGCCGAGGGGCTGGGGCGCTTCGAGTGGTGGGTGCTCGACTGGAACGAACCCAGCATCGAATTCTACAAGAGCCAGGGCGGCGTGATGCAGGACGAATGGACCAAGGTGCGTGTCGATGGTGATGCCCTGCTGAAGCTGGGGGCCGCATGACCGTCAAGATCGCCATGATTGCCGGTGTTGCTGAAAACGGCGTGATCGGCAGCGACCAGACCATTCCGTGGCGGGTGCCTTCGGACATGGCGTTTTTCAAACGAACCACCATGGGCAAGCCCGTCGTGATGGGGCGCAAGCAGTATGAGACGGTCGGTAAGCCGCTACCCGGTCGCACCAATATCGTCATCACCCGGCAGGAAGGCTACCAGCCGGAGGGTGTGCTGGTGTTTCACAGCGTTGATGCAGCGCTGGCGCGGGCGCGGGAAATTGCCCGGGCCGATGGTGTTGACGAAATCATGATCATTGGTGGCGGGCAGCTTTATGCCCAGCTCATCGAGCGGGCCGACCGGCTCTACATCACCCATATCGACCTCAATCCGCCCGGCGACGTGCTGTTTCCGGCGGTCAGGCACGAGGATTGGACGGTGGTTGACTTGCCCGAAGTGGCCCCTTCGCCCAAGGACGAAGCGACCTACCGCGTCAAAGTGTACGAACGCCGACAGGCCGCCGCGCATTGATCGGGCCAAGGCCTTGCCTATATAAGTCCTCAACGAAACAAGATTATCCGAAAGGGACGCGATGCCGTGGGAGAATAACGGAGGTGGGGGTGGCCGCAACAATAATGGCGGACCCTGGGGCCAGACTCCTGGCGGCGGCAATAATCCGCGGCGTCCAGGTGGCGGCAATACGCCCAGCCTCGAAGATATTCTCAACCGTGGCCGCGACCAATTTCGCGGCGGCGTTCCCGGTGGCCGCTGGGCACTGATCGGTGGCGCCCTCGCCATCATCGCCTTCTGGGCCCTCAATTCGATCTATACCGTCGATCCCCAGGAAGTGGGCGTCGAGCTGCGCTTTGGCGCGCCCAAGCCCGAATTGTCGATGCCGGGCCTGCATTTCCATCTGTGGCCCATCGAGACGGTCGAGCGCGTCACCGTGACGGTGAACCAGACGACGATCGGCTCGGCAGCGGCCGGGTCGCGCAGCAGCGGTGATGACGGGCTGATGCTCTCGGGCGATCAGAACATCGTCGATGTTCGCTTCTCGGTGTTCTGGGCCGTGGCTAATCCGGTCGAATATCTGTTCAACGTGCGCGACCCCGAAGACATGGTCCGCAACGCGGCTGAAAGCGCCATGCGCGAAGTCGTCGGCCGCCGTCCGGCCAATGACGTGTTCCGTGACGACCAGGCCGGCATCGAAGCGCAGGTCCAGGACATCACCCAGACCATTCTCGACAGCTATGGCCTGGGCGTTGCGGTCAGCCAGATCTCGATCGAAGGCGCCGCGCCGCCGGCCGAAGTGGCCGATGCGTTCAACGAAGTGCAGCGTGCAGAGCAGGACGAGGACCGCGTGCAGGAAGAAGCGCGTTCCTACGCCAATACGCTGCTCGGCGATGCCCGTGGTCGCGCCGCGGCCCTGCGCGAAGACGCTGCCGCCTACACCAATCGCGTGGTGCAGGAAGCAACCGGTGAGGCCGAGCGCTTCAACGCCATCTATGCCGAATATGTCAACGCCCCCGAAGTGACCCGCAAGCGCCTGTTCCTCGAAACCATGGAAGAAGTGCTGGGTGGATCCGAAAAAGTGCTGATCGAGAACGGTGCCAATGGCCAGGGGGTCGTCCCCTATCTGCCACTGCCCGAACTGCGCCCCGGCGCCACGACCACCACGACGACGACGGGGAACTAAGCCATGAACAATCGTCTTGTTATCATCGGCGTCGTCCTGCTCGCGGCGCTCTACGTGTTCTTCTCGTCGATCTATGTGGTCAACGAGCGCGACCAGGCCATCGTGACGCGTTTCGGCGCCATCACCGATATCCGCACCGAGCCGGGCATCTATTTCAAGATCCCGACCGATTTCGTGGACAGCGTGCAGATCATTGAAGATCGCCTGTTGCGCCAGGACATCAGCGACCTGCGCGTGCAGGTTTCGGGCGGCGCCTTCTACGAAGTCGACGCGTTCCTCACCTACCGCATCACCGATCCGCGCCTGTTCCGCGAACGCGCCCAGGGCCAGGTCGCGGTGGTCGAGGATCGTATCGCGACCCGTTTCGCCGCCGTGCTGCGCCAGGTCTACGGCCTGCGCGAATTCAACGCCGCTCTGTCCGAGCAGCGCCCGCAGATGATGCTGGAAGCCCGTGACCTGATCCGTCCCGACGTCGAACAGCTTGGCGTGGAAGTGGTGGACGTGCGCATCCTGCGCACTGATCTGGCCGCCGACGTGTTCGAGCGGACCTATGAGCGTATGCGCGCCGAGCGCCTTGCCGAAGCCGCCTTGCTGCGTGCCCGCGGCCAGGAGCAGGCACAGAGCCTGCGCGCTATCGCCGATCGCCAGGCCGTCGAAATTGTCGCCGCCGCCACCCGTGACTCGGAAATCATCCGTGGTACGGGCGACGCCGAGCGCAACCGCCTGTTTGCCGCCGCCTATGGCCAGGATGAGGAATTCTTCGAGTTCTATCGCTCGATGGAAGCCTATCGCAACGCGCTGGCCAATACCGGCACGACCATGGTGCTGTCGCCCGAGAGTGAGTTCTTCCGCTACTTCGGCTCCAATGGCGAAATCCCGGCGGGCAATCCCAACCCAGCGCCGCCGATCCAGCCGACCGCGGCTCCGATCACGGCTCCGAAGACGGACGTACCGGCGCTTGATGGCCTTGGTATCGAGGAAAGCACCGTTCCCAGCATTACGCTCGAGGATGGTTCGGAGCTGACGCCGACTGTCGGCACCGAAGTCCCGGTACCGACCGAGGAGCCCGCAACGGCGCCGGCCCAATAAGGGTCAGCCGTCGAGAAGACGAAGCCGGCGCCCAGCGCCGGCTTTTTTGTTTCGGATCAAGGTTGGCTTGGAGCCGAGGTGACAGCGCCAGGCGTTACCGCACGATTTCTTCGTCGCTATAGCCCTGCAGGTAGAGCAGGGCCGTCAGGTCGCCGTGGTCGATGCGGAAACCGGCTTCGGCGGCCACTGCGGGCTTGGCATGGAGCGCCACGCCAAAGCCGGCGATGCGGATCATGTCGAGATCGTTGGCGCCGTCACCGACAGCGATGGTCTGGCTGAGGGGCAGGTTGCGCTCGGCGGCGACGGCGATGAGGCGTTCGCGCTTGGTGTTCTTGTCGACGATGGGCTTGGTCACCGTGCCGGTCAGGCGGTCATCGTCGAATTCGAGCACATTGGCGATGGCCTCGTGGAAGCCGATGCGTTTGCCGAAATAGTCGGCAAAGAAGGTGAAGCCGCCCGAGACCAGCGAGGTATAGGCGCCATATTCCTTCATGGTGTGGATCAGGGCGCGGCCACCGGGCGCCAGGGTGATCTGCTCGCGCCGGATTTCCTCGATGACCTTGCGCTCCAGCCCCTTGAGCAGGGCAACGCGCGTATCGAGCGCCTGGCCGAAATCGAGTTCGCCGCGCATGGCGCGATCGGTGATCTCGGCCACCTGCGCCTTGATGCCGAGGGCGGCGGCGAGCTCGTCGATGCATTCCTCGTTGATCATGGTGGAATCCATGTCGGCGACGAGGATCTGCTTGCGGCGGTTTTCCGTCGGCACCAGGGCAGCGTCGACGCGGCGATGACCGATGATGGCGCGGGCTGCGGCGAGGGCGTCGGTTGACTTCGGCTCGATGATCTCGCAGGCAATGGCGTGATTGAGCCAGTTGAGTTCGCCACCGGTTTCGCGCACCACGGCGGCGGCCAAAGCCGGATTGAGTTCGGAATCGGCAGGATCGGCGATGAGGCAGAGAACCGGCATGGGGTCTACTTTTTGGAGGAACGCGTGACAGGCCGCAGGCGCGCCGTCCTGATAGCGGGTCCGACTGCCAGCGGCAAGTCGGCGCTGGCGCTCGCCATGGCGCGGGAGCAGGGCGGTGTCATCGTCAATGCCGACGCCATGCAGGTCTACGATACGCTGCAGGTGGTTACGGCCCGGCCCTCCGACGCAGAAATAGCGCTGGCCGAGCATCGGCTTTACGGCGTGGTGCCGGCGGCGACGCGGTTCTCGACTGGCCAGTGGCTGGCGGCGGTCGGCGCGGTGATGGATAGCGCCGACCCGGCTCGCCCGCTGATTTTCGTTGGCGGCACGGGGCTTTACTTCGATGCGCTGCTGAATGGATTCGCCGATATTCCCGAGGTCCCGGCCGAAACGGCGCTTCAAGTTCAACAAGAGATTCAAGCGCTCGACGCCGAGCAGCGGCTGGCTTTGCTGCAGCAGGAAGATCCCTTGACCGCCGAGCGGCTCAAGGTGGTGGACCCACAGCGGCTCACCCGCGCATTGGCGGTGAAGCGGGCAACCGGGCGGATGCTGTCCAGCTATCAGGACGCGCCGCAGGCCGTGCTGCTCGGCGGTTTCGACATCGACCGGATGGTGCTCGACCCGGATCGACAGGTGCTGCGGGACCGTATCGCCCTGCGCTTCGAGGCGATGTTTGCCGGCGGGGCGGTGGCCGAGGTCGAGGCGCTGCGGGCGCTCGATCTCGATCCTTCGCTGCCGGTGATGAAGGCGATCGGCGTGCGCGAAATCGGCGACTGGCTCGACGGGGCGATGGGTCGCGACGAGGCCATCGCCCTGGCGGTCATCGCGACGCACCAATATGCCAAGCGGCAGCGCACCTGGTTCCGTAACCGATTTGGCGACTGGCCGCGACGCGGGCTGAGCGGTTCCTAACGCGGGCGCAGCAGGCCCAGTCGCTGGCGCATGGCGAAGCGCGCCACCAGCACGACCGCGACAAAGGCGAGCCCGGCGGCAAGCCCCATCCAGATGCCGGTGCCGCGCCAGCCGAGCACGAAGCCCAGCAGGTAAGCGATGGGCAGGCCGACCATCCAGTAGCCCAGAATGGCAAGCAGCATGGGGATCTTCGTGTCGCTCAGTCCGCGCAGGGCGTGGGCCGCCACGACCTGGGCGCCATCGGCCAGCTGGAACACGCCCGCGACCATCAGGAAACTGGCAGCCAGGGCCAGGGCGTTGGCGTTTTCCGGTGCCCGCGGATCGAGGAACCACGAAACGATGACCGGGCCCATGGTGAGGAAGACCACGCAGGAGAGGGCCATGAAGCCGGTGCCGAGCGCGAAGGCGGTCCATCCCGCCTTGTGGATGCCCTCGGGGTCGCTGCGGCCATAGGCCCGGCCGACCCGGACGGTGGCCGCTATGCCGAGGCCAAGCGGCACCATGAAGGCCATGGAGGCGCTTTGCAGTGCAATGGCATGCGCCGCCACCTCGTCGGTGCCCAGCCGGCCCATGAGCAGTGCGGCGGCCGTGAAGAGCCCGACTTCGGCCAGCACGGTCAGCCCGATCGGGATACCGATGCGGAAGATTTCGCGGAAGCGCGGCCAATCCGGCTTCCAGAACCGCATCAGCACGTAGAAGCGCCTGAAGCGGCGGTGGCGCAGCACATAGGCCAGCATCAGGGCGAACATCAGCACGTTAGTCAGCACGGTGGCGATGGCCGAGCCGCGCAGTTCGAGGCGCGGGAAGCCGAAATGGCCGAAGATCAAAACGTAGTTGGCCGCGGCGTTGAAGAGAACGCCGCTGACGGTGATGACCAGGATGATGCGCGTCGCGTCGAAGGCCGACAGCAAAGAGCGCAGCGCGATGATGGATAGGGCCGGGAACAGCATCCAGACGCCGATCTGGATGAACTGCTCGGCCATGATGGTTGCAGGGGGGTCCTGACCCAGGAGGGCAAAGATCGGCCGGATCTGTAGCAGCAGCGGGATCATCAGCGCCGCCAGCAGGATCGCGGCCCAGAGGCCCTGGCGGACCACCCTGCGCACCGCCTTGATATCGCGTGCGCCGCGGGCCTGCGCCACCAGCGGGGCCACCGCACCGACAATGCCGACGCCGAGCAGGAAGAATGGCATCAGGAAGGTGGTCGCGAGGGTGCCTGCGGCCAGGTAGGTGGGGCCCAGCCAGCCGAGCATGATGACGTCGGTGGTGGTGAGGGCGTTCTGCGCCAACTGGGCGATGACCAGCGGCCATGCCAGGGCGAAGGTAGCGCGCAATTCGGCGCCCCAGCCGTTATCGACTGAGATAGTGTCGGCGGCGCCAGGCGCAACCGTTACGGGCTCGTCCATTTGAATTTCCTACTCGCGGGGCAATGGTTTAGAGGAAACCGTTATCCAGCGAAAGAGGCGGAGGTATTGGGTATGGGCGGCAGTGGGTTGGCGTGGCGGCGGGTGGTGCTGGCGATGGCCGGCATGCTGGGCGCGATCGGGGTGATGGCCGCCGCAGGCGCCTCACATGGTGGGGAGCAGCGGAACCTTTCGGCCATTGCGGCCATCGGGCTGGCCCATGGGCCGGCGCTGCTTGCCCTGGCGCTGGCGGGGCGCGGCAGGGCGCTCGGGATCGCCGCGGCGCTGCTTGCCATCGGCACCGCGATTTTCGTTGGCGACCTGGCTGTGCGCGAATGGGTCGGCAGGGGTCTCTTCCCGGGCGCGGCCCCATTGGGCGGCGTCGGGATGATCGGCGGGTGGCTGGCCGTGGTGGTCGCTGCTCTGGTCTGGCGACCCGATCTATCGGATTCTAAGAATTAGTTAAAATGCCCGCGGAACCAAATGTGGAGGTGCCGCATTCTTGCCCTCGATAGTTCCTTGGAGGGTATCTCATGCACAAAATCCTGATCATTGCCGCAACGATGCTGTCGCTCGCTGCCTGTACCACAACCCAGCAGGGTGCTGCTGTCGGCGCAATCGGCGGCGGCGTAATCGGTGCCGCGGCAGGCGGTACGGTGCTGAGCACGGCGGTTGGTGCCGGTGTCGGTGCTGTGGTTGGTGCGGCGGCAGGTAATGTGCTTGGCCGGGTATCTGGCACCGACGACATCTGCATCTACCAGCGCGCCGACGGCAGCCGCTATCGCGACACCTGCCCGCGCGGGTAAACAGTTGCAGCATTGCCCCATGCTGCTTGCGCCCACCTGGGCGCCTCAGCCCTCGATCCGGAGTCCCTCCTGGATCGGGGGCTTCTCATTGACCAGCGAAATCGCCTTGAATTTCAGACAGACAGCCGACATATTTTTCAGTGACGACACTGACTTGCGCTATCTGATCGACCGGCAGAAAGCCGGGAACTTGGCTACGTCCTGATCTGTGAATCGTTTAGGCCGGGCTGGCCACAGCCCGTTTTCAACCCTTAGCCGCTGCTGCGGCGACCACGAAGAGGACTGACTGACATGGCTGTCATTACTGGCACCGTAAAATTCTTCAACACGACCAAGGGCTTTGGTTTCATCTCGCCCGAAGGTGGCGGCAAGGATGCGTTCGTTCACATTTCTGCCGTTCAGCGCTCGGGCCTGCAGGGCCTGTATGAGAACGACAAGGTGACCTACGAGCTCGAGACCGGCCGCGACGGCAAGGAATCGGCTGTCAACCTGACCCTGCTGAGCTAAGCAGGACCGAAGGCGTTTGAAGGGCCCCATGGGGCCCTTTTTTGTTTGTGCCGGTGGTGGAAAGGCGGCGTGCCATGCATCGACTCCAGCCGAGTCGGCGTGCCAGTGTCGCCGCCGCGAGAACCGACGGAGGGCGCCCATGCTGCGCGAATTCCTGCGCCACTGGAGCCCCCTGGTCGAGGCTGTTCCCGGCCCACGCCAATCGGGCGCCTTGCCCTATACCGTGATCGATGGACGCGTTGTCTTCCTCCTCGTGACGTCGCGTCGCACCGGCCGCTGGATATTTCCCAAGGGCTCGATCAGCGCCGGCATGACGGCCTGGGACAGCGCGGCCAAGGAAGCGCTCGAAGAGGCCGGGGTGATCGGCGAGATCGGCACCGAGCCCGTCGGAACCTACCAGAACACCGACAAGGGCCTGTTGGTGGATATCGACCTCTATCCGCTCAAGGTCGGCGAGCAGTTCGACAGCTGGGACGAGATGGATCAGCGGCTGCGCCACTGGGTATTGCTGGCCGAGGCCAGGCGCCTGTTGGCCGACCGGTCGCTGGTGCGCATTGTCGAGAGCCTGCACCGGCAATTGGCAAGCCGGCGTGTCACCCAGTAAAGGCCAATAGTACGCGATAGAGCAGCGCGGCCAGCAGGGCTGAGGCCGGCAGTGTGACCAACCAGGCGGCACCAATCTGGGCGAGCTTGAGCCGGCGCACCAGGTAGCGCCGTTCGTTGCGGCGTTCGCGGGCCAAGGCGTCCTCGGGCCGGTCATTGAGCGTTGCCGCATCGACCAGGCTGGCCCGCATGGGCACGGCAGCGCCGGTCATGTTCCTGATAGCGAGGAATTCGCGCACGAAGCCGACGCCAAACACGGCGCCGACCGCGATATGGGTCGACGATACCGGCAGGCCGAAGGCGGAGGCGACCAGGACCGTCAGCGCCGCCGACGAAGCGACGCAGAAGGCGCGGATTTCATTGAGCTTGGTGATCTGCTCGCCGACCGTATGAATGACGCGCGGGCCGAAGAGGGCGATGCCCAGGGCAATGCCCGCCGCGCCCAGCACCAGCGACCACGCCGGAACGGGCAGGCCTGCAACCGCAAGCTGTTGCGTTTCGCGGATGATGACCACCAAGGGCCCCAGCGCATTGGCGACGTCGTTGGCGCCATGCGCGAAGGACAGCAGGGCAGCAGCGACGATGAGCGGCGGTCGAAACAGGGTAGCGACCTGCTTCTTGCGGTTACTCATGCCCAGCGACTGCATGCGGACCCAGGGCATGGCGACGAACCAGCCGGTGGCGGCCGCGAGTAGCGCCACCGCGAGTGCGCCACCCAGGCCAGGCTGCCACCACTGAGACAGCGCGTTGGTGGCGAGGTACGCGGCGAAGACGCCTGACATGATGGCGACCAGGATGGGCACCCAGATGCGTGCCGCGGCCACCTTGTCTTCCCGGCGGGTAATCGCGCGGCGGATCACCGCATGGAGGCCAGCGGCAAACAGGGCGCCGAGCACGGGCGACACGGTCCAGCTCACGGCAATGGTGCCGATGACCGGCCAGGCCACGGCACCCATGCCGGTGGCGGCAACCGCGGCGCCGACGATGCCGCCGATAATGGCGTGGGTGGTCGAGACCGGGGCGCCGACGAATGTCGAGGCATTGATCCACAGTGCCGCCGCGAACAGCGCCGCGATCATCACCAGCACTAGCCCCGTGGAAGCGAGGTCCGTGCCGGGCAACAGGAGCTCGTTTGCAACAGTGTGGACGACGTTGCCGCCGGCGAGAATGGCGCCGGCGGCGTCGAAGATCGCAGCAATAGCCAGCGCTGCGGCCATGGTCAGCGCCTTGGCGCCGACGGCCGGACCCACATTGTTGGCCACGTCATTGGCGCCAATGTTGAGCGCCATATAGGCGGCGGCAACACAGCCCAGGATGAACAGGAAGGGCAGGGGACCCGATGGCACTGCCAGGCCCGCAAAGAATGCGGTGCCCAGCATGAAGATCAACGCAATGCCCAGAGGCAGAATGGTCCGTGGCATTGGTCGCGCGGTGGTCCTCAACGGTGTCCGGCGATTATGGACTATGGTTCGCCGGCTTTGTCGACACAAATACCGCCCGGTCCTCCGCTAGTTGGCAGTCTGCAGGGCCAGCTCGTCGCCCAGGGCCCCCAGCAACTGCTCCGTGCCGCGCCGACGCTGTTCCATATTGTCGAGGCCGTCGAGGAAGCAACCATGCTCGGTGACGGTCATGCGCGTGCCGTCGCCTGCGGCAAACAGCTCGATCGCGGCCACCGAGACCGAGATTCGCTTGCCGCCCATGGTCATGTAGTAGGTGTAGATGATGCGGTTGTCTTCGACGATGTCCTCGTAGCGCACGTCGAAGCCGAACTGGAACTCGCCTTCGCCACTTTCCACCAGCTCGCGACCGCCCTCGCGGAATTCGAAGATCTTGGGTTCGGCGCCGCCGCCGAACCAGCGCTTCTTGATCGCCGGATCGGACCAGGCCCGAAAGACGCGGGTCGGGCTCACGGGATAGGTGCGCTCCAGGACAAAGGTGCCGTGGGCGATGGAACGTTCCGTCATTGATGTTCTCCTGCTTATTGTTAAGCAGGACATTAAGTGACTGGCAGCATCGGGTCAATGCTTAAGAGGAAAGTTCAGTGATGTTCGGCGCACTTGACACTCCTGATGCAATGCACCTATCACTACGCCCGTAATTTATGGAGAGGTCCCGTGCGGGCACTCATTCTCGTAGTAGGCAGGCGCATCGGCAACGTGGGATAGGTATCCCGCGCGATAGCTGGTGCGCCGAAAACAGGTCCCGAACGGGGCCTTTTTTATTGCCCGGTTTTCGCCGCTACGAGACTGGGTTTCCAAAGTGACTTCAGGAAGGACTATGGCGATGGCCGAAAGAATGACCGGCGCGGAAATGGTGATCCAGGCGCTGACCGACCAGGGGGTCGAGCACATCTTCGGCTATCCGGGCGGCGCTGCCCTGCCAATCTACGATGCGATGTTCCAGCAGGATGCGGTCCAGCACATTCTGGTGCGGCACGAGCAGGGCGCCACCCACATGGCCGAAGGCTATGCGCGCTCCACCGGCAAGCCGGGCGTGGTTCTCGTCACCTCGGGTCCGGGTGCCACCAATGCGGTCACCGGCCTTACCGATGCGCTGATGGATTCGATCCCGATGATCTGCATCACCGCGCAGGTGCCGACGACGCTGATCGGTTCGGACGCGTTCCAGGAATGCGACACGGTCGGCATCACCCGCAGCTGCACCAAGTACAATTACCTGGTCAAGCGCGTGGAAGACCTGCCGCGCATCATGCACGAGGCGTTCCTGATCGCCACCACGGGCCGCCCCGGTCCTGTGGTCGTCGACATTCCCAAGGATGTGCAGTTCGCGCTGGGCGAGTATTACAAGCCCGATCTCGAGACGCTGCGCCACCAGAGCTATCGCCCGCAGATGGATGGCGATGCCGCTGCCATCGAAGCGGCGGTGGACCTGATGCTCAAGGCCGAGCGGCCGATCTTCTATACCGGCGGCGGCGTGATCAATGCCGGGCCCGAGGCATCCGAACACCTGCGCGAGCTGGCTGAACTGACCGGTTTTCCGGTGACCTCGACCCTGATGGGTCTGGGCGCGTTCCCGGCATCGAACCCGCAGTGGATGGGCATGCTGGGCATGCACGGCACCTACGAAGCCAACCTCGCCATGCATGACTGCGACGTCATGATCAATATCGGCGCCCGTTTCGACGACCGCATTACCGGTCGCATCGACGCCTTCTCGCCCAACAGCCGCAAGATCCATGTCGATATCGATCCGAGCTCGATCAACAAGGTGGTGCGCGTCGACGTGCCGATCATTGGCGATTGCGAGCGGGTGCTGTCGGAGATGGTGCGCGTCTGGCGCAGCAAGACCAACCAGCCGCGCACCGAGGCCATCGCGCCATGGTGGAAGCAGATCGACAAGTGGCGGGCGGTCAATTCGCTCGGCTACAAGAACTCGGACACGGTGATCAAGCCGCAATATGCCATCGAGCGGCTGTATGAAGCGACCAAGAAGCAGGGCAAGGAAGTCTACATCACCACTGAGGTTGGCCAGCACCAGATGTGGGCCGCCCAGCATTTCCACTTCGACAAGCCCAACCACTGGATGACCTCGGGTGGCCTGGGCACGATGGGCTATGGCCTGCCGGCCGCGGTCGGCGTGCAGGTGGCGCATCCCGATGCGCTGGTGATCGATATCGCCGGCGAAGCCTCGGTGCAGATGACGATGCAGGAAATGTCGACGGCGGTGCAGTACCGCTTGCCGATCAAGATTTTCATCCTCAACAACGAGCGCATGGGCATGGTCCGCCAGTGGCAGGACCTGCTGCATGGTTCGCGCTATGCCCATTCCTATTCGGAATCGCTGCCCGATTTCGTCAAGCTGGCAGAGGCTTACGGCGGAAAGGGGATTCGTTGCGAGAACCCGGCCGAGCTCGACGCCGCGATTGCCGAGATGCTCGATTATGACGGCCCGGTGCTGTTCGACGTCATCGTCGAGAAGGACGAGAACTGCCTGCCGATGATCCCGTCGGGCAAGCCGCATAACGAAATCATCCTGCCCGATACGGCCAATATCGGCGACATCATCGACGAGAAGGGACGGCAGCTCGTCTAGGGCGCTGCAGAGGACAAGACCATGAACGCACATCTGCAGCCCACGGGCTCGGCCTATTTCCTGACCCAGGAAACCCAGCAAATCGAGCGCCACACTCTGTCCGTGCTGGTCGACAACGAGCCGGGCATTCTCGCCCGCGTCGTCGGCCTGTTCTCGGCGCGCGGCTACAATATCGAAAGCCTGACCGTCAGCGAGACGGAACACGGGCGCCGACTTAGTCGCATCACGGTGGTGGTGACGGCGACGCCCAAGACGCTGACGCAGATCAAGCTGCAGCTCGAACGGCTGGTGCCGGTGCACAAGGTGCACGACCTGACGGCCGAGGGTGCGTCGCTGGAGCGCGAACTGGCGCTGATCAAGGTGGCCGGTTCGGGCGATCATCGCGGCGAGACGCTGCGGCTGGCCGACGCCTTCCGGGCCCAGATCGTCGATGCTTCGGTCGAGAGCTTCGTGTTCGAGGTGACCGGCAAGCCGGCCAAGATCGACAGCTTCATCGCGCTGATGCAGCCGCTCGGGCTGGTCGAGGTGGTGCGCACCGGTCTTGCCGCGATTTCGCGCGGTCCGCAGAGCCTGTAGCCACGGCAAGGCGCCCCTTGCTGGCCCTGCCGGGCCAGCGCTACACCTAGCGTGAGGCAGGGGGGCGCCGATGCTGCTGTGGAGTGCAATTGCGGTTCTCGGGCTCGCCCTGGCGGGCCTCACCATCGTCATCCTGCTCGATGTGCGTGACAAGGGCTGGCCGAACTGGGTCGCTACGCTGCGGGACTGGCAGAACACGTTGGGCACCGTGGCAGGCTTTCTCAGCGCGGCCGGTGCGCTGATGCTGAGCACCGCCATCCAGAGCAATACCGAGCAGGCGCGCACCGAGCGGGCGTCCGCGGCGATCGGACAGGCGCTGGCCTATGAGGTGGAGCGGATGGTCGGGCCGCTGCAGCGGGCCTATGGCATTGCCCAGACCATCAGCCCTGCCGATGCCGCACTCCCGGACGTCTGCAGCAGCCTGATGCATGACATGTTGCGGACCCTGGTGGATGAAACCCCGGTCTATAGCGGTGTCCTGGACCAGACCCTCGACTTCGGCGACTACAACCTTGCCCTCTTCACCCGCATCTATGCCTATTTCCACGATTTCCGCCGGGAGATCGCCACCGATACCGAGGCGCGCTGCGCCAGCAATTCGGCCGGCGAGATCGACTATGTGATGCGGATCATGCGGAGCGGTTTCGCCTATTATCAGCTTGTGGCTGAGGCCTATCCCAATGTAACGCCATTGCAGGACGGCATCCTGCCCGACCTCAATCAACCAGCCGCGGCCCCATGACCCTGCTATCCGTCAATCTCAATGCCGTCGCCCAGCTTCGCAACCGGCGCAACCTGCCTTGGCCCAGCGTGGTCGGCCTGGCGCGCGTGGTGCTCGATGCCGGTGCCAGCGGCGTCACCGTGCATCCGCGGCCCGATGAGCGGCATATCAGGCGGACGGACGTGTTCGAGCTGGCCGAACTGCTGGCGGCGGACTACCCGACGGCCGAGTTCAATATCGAGGGCTATCCCAGCGAGGACTTCTTCGCGCTCATCGACGCGGTCAATCCGCAGCAGGTGACCCTGGTGCCCGACGATCCGGCCCAGGCGACGTCCGACCATGGCTGGGACTTCCGCGGCAAGGGCAATTTCCTCACCTCGGTGGTGCAGCGCCTACGGGCGCCCAACCGGCGCATCTCGCTGTTCTGCGACCCCGATGCGGGCGTCGAGGGTGTTGCCGCCGCCAAGGCAACGGGCGCCGATCGCATCGAGCTTTATACCGGCCCCTATGGCGGGTGCTACGCTGACCCCGACCGCGCGGTGCGCGAACTGGCGGCGCTGGCGCACACGGCGCAAGCCGCCCATGCCGCCGGCATGGGGGTCAATGCCGGGCATGACCTGACGCTGGCCAACCTTGTGGCCTTCCAGTCGGCCGTGCCTGGTGTCGACGAGGCGTCGATCGGACACGGCATCACCGCCGACGCGCTGCTGATGGGCTTTGCCGAAGCTGTGCGGCAATATCGGGCGGTGTTGGGCGGCTAGGTCTGCCGCGCGCCGAAAGCGCGAAGGAAGGTCGTGACTCCCGTGGTAGCCGCCCGACGCAGGACGTCGTCGGATGGCCGGCCGCACGTGCTGTCATTGGGCAGGTCGGAATTGATCAGCGCAAAGAAATGGCGCGCCGCAATGCTGGCATCGGGCAGGTCAAGATAGCCATCCTGCGCCAGCTTGGCGAAGCGGCCGGCGATCAGCGGCCAGTCCCGGCCAGGTCCATATTCGACCCAGGCGGCAAAGAGCTCAGGGTAATTCTGCGCCTCGCGCTTGAGCAGCGCTGCCAGCGCCCGGCCATCGATGTCGCACATGCAGCGCCCCAGCATGCGGATGCCGAAATCGACCAGGGCGGACTGGATATCGTCGGGCTTGTCGGGGAAGTTCGCCAGCTCCGCCATCAGCGCGGCGCTGGACCGGGCCGTCACATCCTCGATGACGGCGATCAGCAACTGGTCGCGGTCGCCGAGCTGGTTGTAGACCGTCTGCCGCGAGACCCCGGCTTCGACCGCGATGCTGTCAATGCTGAGGGCAGCGAAGCCATCGCGCACGATGGCGCGCTTGGCCGCGTCGAGAATGGCCATGCGCTTGGTTGGCGCCTTGGGAAAAGCGGGTCGTGCGGGTGCGAGATCGATGACACTCATTACAGGCGCTATACACGGTCTTCGATGATTTTACAACTCTGTCCATTTTTGTGGACGATCACGCTTGACTGATTTTACAACTCTGTCCAATATCAGGTCGTCGGCTGCCTGATCCTCCCATTTTTCGCGCCGATCCAAATTTCACCCAGTGCGACTCAGTGCCTTGGCACGGGTCGAAGAGGTATTGCCAAATGAACTCCCAGATCCTGCGCGCCGCGCTGGTGCTCGGCTTGCTGTCGGCCATCGGTCCGTTTGCCATCGACATGTATCTGCCGGCCCTGCCGGCCATCGGCCTCGACCTCGGCGCCGATACGGCCGGTGTCCAGGCGAGCCTGATGGCCTTCATGGCGGCGATTGCCGTCTGCCAACTCTTCTACGGGCCGATCAGCGACATGGTCGGCCGCAAGCCGCCGCTTTATTTCGGCATGGCCCTGTTTGTCGCCGGCGCCATCGGTTCGGCGCTGGCCCCCAGCATCGAATGGCTCATCGCCGCACGCTTCCTGCAGGGCGTCGGTGCCTGCGCCGCCATGGCCATGCCGCGCGCCATCGTGCGGGATGGCTATACGGGGGCGGACGCCGCACAGCTGCAGAGCCTGCTGATGCTGGTCTTCTCGGTCTCGCCGATCCTGGCTCCGCTCGGCGGCAGCCTGATCGTGCAGTTCGGTGACTGGCGGGCGATCTTCTACGTGGTGGCCGCCATCGGCGTGCTCGGCGCGCTGCTGGTCCTGTTCTTCCTCAAGGAGACGCGTCCGCCCGAAGCCCGGCTCGAAAGCAGCATTGGCTCGGCCCTGCGGGGCTATGGCGTCCTGCTGCGCGACCGCAACTTCCTGGGCCTCAGCATGATCGGCGCTTTCGGCATGGCGAGCTTCATGGCTTACCTGGCCAATTCGTCCTTCATCCTGATCGACCATTACGGGCTTAACCCGACGCTCTACAGCGTCATGTTCTCGATCAATGCCGTGTCCTTCATCGGCGTGTCGCAACTGACCGGCGTGCTGACCCGCCGCTTCGGCCTCAACGCGGTGGTGCGCACGGCCGTCAACGGCTTCATCGTCACCATGCTCGCCTTGCTGGCGGTGTGGTTGACGGGCGTCGACCGGCTCGAGGTCCTCGCCGTGCTGCTGTTCATCGGTTACGGCTTCCTCGGCCTCGTCATTCCGACCACCGCCGTGCTGGCCCTCGAAGAGCACGGCCAGATCGCTGGCACTGCATCGGCCCTGATGGGCACGCTGCAACTGGTGACTGCGGCTGTAGTGATGGGAGTGGTCGGCAGCTTCTTTGACGGCACCGCGCGGCCCATGGTCATCGGCATCGCGGCCTGCGCCGTCGTGGCCTTCGCGCTCACGCGGCTGACCATCCGGTCGGCGCCGCAGGCCGTGCCTGCAGCCGCGGAATAGGCAGGGGAGGCGCCGGCGACGACCGGCGCCTCCTTGATTCTCAGTCGGTGAAGTTGAAGTCGCTGAGTTCGCAGACATTGTTGTCGTTCGATACGACCTCGTCGCCATCTTCGAACACGGCCAGGAAGTCGTATTTGCAGTAGCCGCTGCCGTCGTCGATGTTGATCACGACGCTGCTGCCAGACGGCAGAATGTTGCGGCCCAGGATGTCCTCTTCCCAGGAGCGGCTGCCCGTGTTGGATGCGTAAAACTCGACAATGTCGTATGATGATTTGTTGTTGATCCGCACCCTGCGGTCGAGCGCGGCGGCGTCCACGACGCCGATCGCCAGTATGGCCAGTGCAAGCACGGCCGAAAACGCTTTCATGTTAGTCCCTCACTGCTTGAAAGTGCCCCGCCAAGAGCTAATCCGCTCGGTGAGGTCTTCGCAACTGGAATCGTCTGCTCGATCCGTGCCGTGAATAAAGAATGGGCGCCCGCGTTTGCTGGCGCCCATTCTTGTCAGGGACTGTGCGAATTAGTTGGTGAAGTTGAATTCATCCAGTTCGCAGACATTGTTGTCCGACGAGACGAGCTGGTCGCCGTCATCGAACACGGCCAGGAAATCATATTTGCAGTAGCCCGAGCCGTCATCGATGTTGATCACGACGCTGCTGCCCGAGGCCAGGACGTCGCTGCCCAGGATGTCTTCCTGCCAATCGGTGGTGCCGGTGTTGGACGCATAGAATTCGACGATGGTGAAGGAGGTCTGGTTGTTGATCGTGACCTTGCGTTCCATGGCCAGGGCGGCGCTGTTGGTCAGGGCGAACAGGGCGGTGGCGAGCGTCACGGCGGCGGCGAACTGGATGCGCATGCATTTCTCGGGTTAGGGCGGGGCATTCCGCTGTGCGCCAACTGCTTACGTCGTCAGGTAAAACGCAAGGCGCAGCCGGCGCTTTTACTTCAAATGCGCAGTAATTCGCCTGACGTCATTAATGCGCGTTGCCCGGGTGGGGCGAGCCTGATTGGTTCCGTTTTTTGAACGGTCCGTTTCGCGGCTGCGCCGCATTCTCTGCCCGCAGCAAGCGAATAGGGCCAGAATCGGCGAAAATCCCAGCATTCACCAATACTTACACGGATGTGCCCTAGGCAGCTCGCTGTCTTCGCACCACAGCGAAGTGCCTTCTTGTGAGCGTTGTCGATAGGCACATATATCGCCTCAGTTACGATTTGTTACCAAGGAGGGCTCAAATGTCCAAACTCAAGATTGCCGTCATCATCTCCTCCACCCGCCCGACCCGCTTTGGCGAGCTGCCGGCCAAGTGGATCCTGGAAAAGGCCAATGAGCGCCCGGAAATCCAGGCCGAGATCGTTGATATCCGCGACTTCGACCTGCCGTTCTTCGACGAAATGGCCTCCAATGCCTGGATGCCTTCGGCCAACCAGAATGCGGTCAAGTGGCAGAACAAGATCGACGAGTTCGACGGCTATATCTTTGTCGCCGCCGAATATAACCGCTCGATCACTGGCGCCCTCAAGAACGCCATCGACCAGGCCTATGTGAACTGGAACAAGAAGGCTTTCGGCGCCGTCGGTTACGGCACCGTTGGTGGCGCCCGTGCCATCGAGCACCTGCGCGGTATCGGCGTCGAGCTGCAGATGGTTTCGACCCGTTCGGCCGTCCATATCGGTGGCGCCGACTTCATGGCCGTCCATCCCGGTTTTGGCGGCACCAAGTCGCTCACCGAGATCGAAGGCTCGATCGGCAACTCGGCCAAGGACATGCTTGACCAGCTGATCTGGTGGAGCACTGCTGCCAAGGCAGCGCGCGAAGAAGACGCTGCCACCGCCAAGGCTGCCGAATAAGCCTAACCAAGACCTCCAGTCTTGCTTATCGTCAGGGGTCGCTCCGCAAGGGGCGGCCCTTGTCGTTTGAACCATTGTGATGCGATTGTGTTGTGTGTGACGGTGGCCGGGTGTATAGCGGCGCCCGCCTTGACCAAGAGAGCATCAGGTTCATGACGCAGACGAGCACTACCGGCGGTTCCCACGCCGGTGTCGATGCGAGCGACCTCACCAGCCACTCCCATTCCCGTAAAGATCTTCCGGTTCTCGTGCTCGGCGCGCTCGGCGTCGTGTATGGCGACATCGGCACCAGTCCGATCTATGCCTTCCGCGAAGCCATGCATATCCGGCCCGGCGCGGCATCGAGCACGGTGGAGATTCTCGGACTATTGTCCTTGATCGTTTGGGCGCTGACGCTCACCGTCTCGCTCAAATACGTGTTCTTCGTGACGCGCGCCGACAACAATGGCGAAGGCGGCACGCTGTCGCTGGTCGCCCTGGCGCGCAAGACCTTCACCAATCCCCCCGTCTGGATCACCGGCCTGGGCGTGCTTGGCGCAGCGCTCTTTTTCGGCGACGCGATCATCACGCCGGCTGTGTCGGTGTTGTCGGCGGTGGAAGGGCTCGAGCTGGTCGCCCCCGATCTGACGCGCTGGGTGGTGCCGATCACCCTCGTGATCATTGCCGGCATATTCTTCGTGCAGAAGTTCGGCACGGCGAAGGTATCGATCGTGTTCGGGCCGGTCACCGCCATCTGGTTCCTGACGCTGGGTGGCTCGGGCCTCGTCCACATCGTCGGCAACCCCGACGTGCTCTGGGCGCTCAACCCGCTGCTTGGCGCACAGTTCCTGTTCACCCATGTCGGCATCGCCTTTGTCGTGATCGGCGCCATCTTCCTCGCCGTAACCGGCGCCGAGGCGCTGTATGTCGATCTCGGCCATTTCGGCCGCAAGCCGATCGTGCTGGCCTGGTTCTGGCTGGTCTTTCCGTGCCTGTTGCTCAACTATTTCGGGCAGGGCGCCTTCGTGCTCGATGTCGGCCCCGAGAATGTCGAGAGCCCGTTCTTCGAGATGCAGCCCGACTGGGCATTGTTGCCCTTCGTCGGGTTGGCGACCCTGGCCACCATCATCGCGAGCCAGGCGGTCATCTCGGGGACCTACAGCCTGACCCAGCAGGCCATCGCGCTCAACATGATGCCGCGTATGGTGGTGACCCATACCTCCGAGACGCAGAGCGGGCAGATCTACATGCCCCAGATCAACAGCATGCTGATGGTCGGGGTGCTGCTGCTGGTGCTGATGTTCCGCAGTTCGAGCGCTCTGTCGGCGGCCTATGGCATTGCGGTTTCAGGCGTGATGATCGTCACGCTCGCTCTGCTCGTCGTGGTGATGTGGCGCAACTGGAAGTGGCACCCGGCAGCCGTCATCGTCTTCGGCGTGATTTTCGCGATCATAGACGGCGGGTTCTTCGCCGCCAATGCCGCCAAGTTGTTCCAGGGTGGCTGGGTGCCGGCAGCCGTCGCGCTGGCGGTGGCAGTCATCATGTGGAGCTGGATGGCCGGTCGCCGTCGCCTCACCGAAAAGACGCGTCGCGACGAGGTGCCGCTGCAGTTCCTGGTCGATAACCTGTCCAAGAAGAAGCCGACCCTGGTGCCGGGTACCGCCGTGTTCCTCACCAGTGATATCGAGGGCGCGCCGACCGCTTTGCTGCACAGCCTCAAGCACTACAAGGTGCTGCATGAGCAGAACGTGATCCTGACCGTGCGCACCTCGGCCTCGCCACGGGTGCCCGATGACGAGAAGGTCACCATCGACGCCTATAACGAGCTGTTCAGCCGGGTGGTGGTGACGTTCGGCTATATGGAAAGCCCCAACCTGCCCAAGGCGCTGGCGCTGGGCCGCAAGCTGGGCTGGAAGTTCGACATCATGTCGACCTCGTTCTTCCTATCCCGCCGGTCGCTGAAGCCAGGTCCAAAGCCCGGCAACCCGCTGCGGTTCTGGCAGGATCGGCTGTTCACCCGGCTGGCCAAGAATGCCAGCGACGCGACGGAGTATTTCCATATTCCGACCGGGCGCGTGGTGGAGATCGGTACGCAGGTCGTGCTCTAGCTTGGCGCCGCCTGCGCCGCCCCTCGACATCGCAGTCTGCGGCGCAGGTCCGGCAGGGCTGGCGACGGCTCTCTACATGCAAAGGCTCGGCCACCGGCCGACCATATTCGAGCGCTTCGATGCGCCAAAGCCCCTTGGCTCCGGTCTTGTGCTGCAGCCGACCGGGCAGGCGGTGCTGCAGGATCTGGGTCTGCTGGACCACATTCGTGCGCTTGGAGCGCCGCTCGATCGGCTGCATGGCGCCGATGCGCGCAGCGGGCGTGTCGTGCTCGATGTGCGCTATGACAGCCTGCCCCATAGCGGCAGGGGCCTCGGCATCCATCGCGCCGCGCTGTTCGGGGTGCTGCATGATGCGGTGCTCGCGGCCGGCATATCGATCCGCAATGCGGCTGAAGTCGGCGGGTTGCGCGACATGTCGGGCGGTCGTCGCGCTCTGGTCCTGGATGACGACCGGGTCACCGCACCGTTCGACCTCATCGTCGATTGCCTTGGTGCCAACACGCCGCTGCGCCACCATTCTGCCGGACCCGGTACGCCACGCGCCCTGCCGTTCGGCGCCATCTGGGCTACGCTGCCGTGGCATGGTGCAGGCTTTGGGGATACCGCGCTCAGCCAGCGCTACCGCCGCGCCAGCGTGATGATCGGTGTGCTGCCCATCGGGCGCACAGCACCGGGCGGGTCGCGGCAGGCGGCGTTTTTCTGGAGCCTCAAGCCGCAGGATTACGAGACGCTCAAGCTTGATGGTCTGCCGGCATGGAAGACGTCGGTGCTGGGTCATTGGCCGGAGGTGGCGCCTTACCTCGATTGCATCGAGGATTTCCCTGATATGACGCTGGCACGCTATGCGCATCACACCATGGCCAACCCGACCGGTTCGGGAATCGCCTTTGTCGGCGACAGCGCGCATTCGACCAGCCCGCAACTGGGGCAGGGTGCCAATATGGCCCTGCTCGATGCGCGGGCGCTCTATCTCGGGCTGCGCGATCATCCCGGCAATGTCAGCCTGGCGCTGGAGCGGTATGCCCGGCTGCGGCGCTGGCATGTGCGCCTCTACCAGGCGTTGAGCGCCATGTTCACGCCGTTCTACCAGTCCGATAGCCGCCTGCTGCCCATCATCCGCGACGTGCTGGTTTCGCTGCTGGCGCGCATCCCGCCGGCGCCGCAATTTCTCGCGGCCCTGGTATCGGGATCATTGCTGTGGCCGTTGCGGCGCCTCGAGCTGAAGCGGCCGCCGCGCGTCTGACTACTTCACCATGTCTGGGCAGATATAGGGCACGGTGGCCGTGACGAAACGCTGCTTCTGCACTTCGTTGCCGAGCTTGAGGCTCAGCACCAGTTCGGTGTCGCTGACGCTGGCGATATCGGCGTTGATGGTCATGCCGTCCTCGTCCCAGCTGATGGCGCTGTCGGAAACCTGCTGCCATTTGGAGAGCCGGTAGGTCTCCCAGCAGCTGTCGCTCACCAGGGTGCCGTCACCGAGGAAAATCTGCATGGGTCCGGGCAGGGACGCATCGGCATCCGCGCGGATCCAGACTTTGTTGAGCAGCGGATTGTCGCTGTCGCCCGCTTCATCGGTCGCGTCTTCGGGCGTATCGGTGTCCTGTGCGCAGGCGGGCAGAGTGCCCAATGCCCCGATGCCCCAGACGCTCATGAGGGCGAGGATGGCGGCCTTGGTATCCATTGAACTGCTCCCTGTTCTCAGCTGATCTGGTGATCATGACGACGCTGAACAAGAGGGCCGTTCAAACACGGCAAATTTGCGTTTCCGCCAAGGTCGTTTGGCGGAAACGCATCACGTTTCAGGAGGCGGCGAAGCCGCGCTGGTGGAGCGAGCGGTCGCGCTCGCGGACCCGGTTGAGCGGCCGGGGCCACAGGTCATAGTCGTGCAGGCCCAGTTCGTGGCGGATATGCACCGGCCAGTTGGGATCATCGAGCGCGCCGCGCGCCAGGGCGATGAAATCGGCTTCGCCATTGGCAATGATGTTCTCGGCGTGCTGGGCATCGCCCAAAAGGCCCACCGCCATGGTGGGCAGGCCGCCCTGGTTGCGCACGGCGCTGGCGAGCGGCACCTGATAGGCGGCGGCAGTGGGGATGACGGCGCCTTCAAAGCCGCCGCTCGAAGCATCGATGGCGTCGACGCCCAGGGCCTTGAGCTCACGCGTCAGAGCCACGCTGTCCTCGACCTGCCAGCCCTCGGGGTGCCAGTCGCTGACCGACAGGCGGACCAGCAGCGGCTTTTCGGCGGGCCAGACGGCGCGAACCGCCTCGGTAGCTTCCAGTACCAGCCGCATGCGGTTTTCGCGGCTGCCGCCATAGCGGTCGGTGCGCTTGTTGGCGAGCGGCGAAAGGAACTGATTGAGGAGGTAGCCATGGGCGGCATGGATTTCGACCGTGTCGAAGCCGGCCTGGTCGGCGCGCCGGGCGGCGGCGGCGAACGAGTCGATGATGTGGCGAATGCCGGCTTCGTCCAGCGCTTCGGGCTGGGTGAAATTCTTGCCTTCGGCGTGGATGACGGCGCTTGGCGCCACCGGGGTCCAGCTTTCGAAGTGGAATTTGACCTTTTCCTCTTCGGTCTCGTCGAAGCCGTTGCGCCAGTGCACGGGCGTCGAGGCCTTGCGGCCGGCATGGGCGAGCTGGATGCCGGCGGCGGCACCCTGGCTATGCAGGAAATCGACGATGCGCGACAGCGGCGCAATGTGCTCGTCCTTCCACAGGCCGAGATCGGCATAGCTGATGCGCCCCTCGGGCGTCACTGCCGTTGCCTCCAGCATGACCAGGCCGAAGCCGCCGAGCGCGAAGCGGCCCAGATGCACCAGGTGCCAGTCATTGGCGAAGCCGTCTTGCGCGGAATACTGGCACATGGGCGCCACAACGGTGCGATTGCGCAAAGTAAGGCCACCCAATGTGGCGGGCGAAAACAGCTTGGACATGAAAATGCTCTTGGTTGGTCTACCGGAAACTGGCGCTGCACATATGCATTCTTCCTCGACCATCGGCAAGCGCCGATGGAGCAACGCACTGTCGCGGCCGAGCCCTACAATGTTTTCCCCGCGGCCTTTTCCCACCGTGTCACGCAGGCTAGGGTCCGCGCGGATGGGGAGACCGACATGAAGATCACGCTGGACCTCGATACGCTGGTTGCCGAGGGCAAGCTGACCGCCGCCGAAGCCGAGCGGCTCAGGGGCTTCGCCGCCACCGATACCGGGGAACTGGGCAGCAATGTGCTGTTCGCGCTGGGCGCGGCCGCTGTGGCGGTCGGCGTCGGTGTGCTGGTGCCCACCATCGAGACGGCGGTGGCGCTGGGCGCGGTGCTGTTCGGTGTGGGCTTCTGGCTTCGGATCACGCGCGTTGCCCGCTGGAACGTGTTTGCCCAGATCATCATGGTCATCGGCGCGCTGGCCCTGCTCGGCGGGCTGGGTGGCCTGTTTGGCGAACACCTGTGGGTGCGGGTGGCGCTGACGGCAGCGACCGCGGTGGCGGCGGTTTTGGCGACATCGGGGCTGTTGGCGTCGCTGGCGGTCCTGGCCTTCGCGGCGACGATCACGCTCGACGTCGATATCTGGGCGCCCACGCACTATCTCTCGGTCGCGATCATTGCCCTCTCGGCGCTGGTCCTGGGCCTCTACCTGCTGTCGCTGCGGCTGGCGCCAGCCTATGAACGGCTCGCCATCATCGCCATGCGCACCTCCATCCTGCTGGTCAATGGCGCCTTCTTTATCGGTTCGATCTTCGGGGACGAACTGCTGGGCCTTCCCGGCCTCTACTTCTCGGTCGCCTGGGCCCTCGCGCTGCTCGCCTTCGGCGGCTGGGCGGTGTTTGCCAATCGCCGCTGGGTCGTCAACACGGTAGCGGTCTTCGGTGCGCTCCACTTCTTTACGCAATGGTTCATGGTGCTGGGCGCCCAGCCGTTCTCGATCCTGGGCGGCGGACTGCTGCTGATTGGCTTCGGGCTGGCGCTGGCGCGGTTCAACCGCTGGGTCGGTGGCCGCAAGGCGCCCGTCAACCCGGCCAGCCCGTCGCCGGCGCGCGCCGATGGCTGGAAGGAATAGATCATGCCCCTCACGTGTAACCGGTTCCGCGACCTCGTCGGCCTCGTTGAGCCTGCAGTGGCATTGCTATCGAGCAAGGTCGAGGCCGGGGATGGCTATCTCATCGAGCATCTGCGGCTGCGGCTCGGCGACACCGAGGTTCGCGGCATCCTGACCCGGCCGGAGGGCGATACGCGCCGGCTGCCGGCCATCCTCTACGGTCACTCGCATGGCGGCGGCTATGGCATTGGTGCGGCCGAGCTGCTGGAGGGTCGCGAATATCTGCTCGATCCGCTCGGCCCGGTCTTCGCCCGCGCTGGCTATGTCACGCTCTGCATCGACATGCCGGTCTTCGGGGAGCGTGCCACGGTGAGCGAAGGCTATGCCGCCAAGGCGCTGCTCTGGCATGGCAAATCGCTGTTCGGGCAGATGCTGTCGGACCATTCGGCTGCATTGACCTATCTGGCTGGCCGGGACGATGTCGATCCGGCCCGCATCGGCGCCTTCGGCCTCTCGATGGGCTGCGTGCTGAGCTACTGGCTGGCAGCGGCGGACGAGCGGATCGCCGCCGTGGCGCATCTCTGCTGCTTTGCTGATTTCCGCACCATGATCGAGCTTGGTGCCCATGACGGGCACGGCATCTATCTCACCGTGCCCGGGCTGTTGCGGGAAGGCGATGCCGGCAGCATCGCCGCGCTCATCGCCCCGCGCCCCCAGTTGGTCTGCATCGGTGAAGCCGATAGCCTTACGCCAGCGCTGGCGGTGCAACGCGCCTGGGCGGAACTCGAGCCTGCCTATGCCGATGTTCGCGATCGGCTCGAGCTGGTCAGCGAGCCGGGCGTGGGCCACCAGGAAACCCCGGCCATGCGCCAGGCAGCGCTGGCCTTTTTCGCAACGCACTTAGCGCCGCCAATGAGTTAGGGCGCGTGGGCCGGGAGAATTGACCGCGGCCAGCAAATAGCGCTTGCCTGGAACCGTACCGTACGGTACGCCTGCGGACGAATTGGGCCGATATCGTTCGGTCCGCCGCCAGTCGAGGGCCCCCCGTGCCAGTGACCATCAAGGTCAACGAAGAGACGTTCACTCCGCGCCAGCAGGCTGTGCTGACGGCGGCGCTGGACCTGCTCGTCGAGAATGGCGATGGCCTGACCATGACGGCCGTGGCCCGCCGCGCCTCGTGCTCGAAAGAAACACTCTACAAGTGGTTCGGTGATCGCGACGGGCTGCTCACCGCCACCGTGCAATGGCAGGCGGCCAAGGTGCGCATGCCGGTGGTCGATCGGTCGCATCTCAATGCCAAGGCGCTGCGCCTCTCCATCGAGCAGTTTGCGCGCGACCTGCTGACGGTCATCGTCGGCGAAGTCTCGGTCACGCTCAACCGCACGGCTGTCACCCACGCCGCGCAGGAAAAGGACAGCCTGGGCCTGATCGTGCTGGAAAACGGCCCGCTGGCTATTCGCCGCCGGCTCAAACCCATTCTCGAAGCCGGGCGCGACGCGCGCCTGCTGCGGTTCGATTCCAGCGAAGACGCCTATCGTACCTTTTTCGGCCTGGTCGTCCGCGATGTGCAGATTCGCCTGCTGCTGGGCGACAAGGCGCTGACCCAGTCCAATGTCGAAGCCAATATCGAGGCCGATGTGAAGGCCGCGACCGACCAGTTCTTTGCCCTCTATGGGGCGAAAGCCAACCTCTAACACCGTATTTCAAGGGAGAAACCCATGCGCGTTTATTACGATCGTGATGCCGATCTGAACATCATCAAATCCAAGAAGGTCGCCATTGTCGGCTACGGTTCGCAGGGCCATGCCCATACGCTGAACCTGCGTGACTCGGGCGTGACCAATGTCGTGGTGGCCCTGCGTCCCGGCTCCGCTTCGGCCAAGAAGGCCGAGGGCGAAGGCCTCAAGGTGATGTCGGTTGCCGATGCCGCCGCATGGGCCGATGTCATCATGATGCTGACCCCGGACGAGCTCCAGGCCGACATCTACAAGCAGCATATCGAGCCCAATATCCGTGACGGCGCTGCCCTGGCTTTCGCCCATGGCCTCAACGTCCATTTCAACCTGATCGAACCCAAGTCGACCGTCGACGTGATCATGATCGCCCCCAAGGGCCCGGGCCACACCGTGCGTGGCGAATACCAGAAGGGTGGCGGCGTGCCGTGCCTGATCGCTGTGCACCAGGATGCGTCGGGCAATGCCCATGACATCGCGCTGGCCTATGCCTCGGGCGTTGGCGGCGGCCGTTCGGGCGTCATCGAGACCAATTTCCGCGAAGAATGCGAAACCGACCTGTTCGGCGAGCAGGCCGTGCTCTGCGGTGGCCTGGTCGAACTGATCCGCGCTGGCTTCGAGACGCTGGTGGAAGCCGGCTACGCTCCTGAGATGGCCTATTTCGAGTGCCTGCACGAAGTGAAGCTGATCGTCGACCTGATCTACCAGGGCGGCATCGCCAACATGAACTACTCGATCTCGAACACCGCCGAATGGGGCGAGTACGTCACCGGTCCGCGCATCATCACCTCGGAAACCAAGGCCGAGATGAAGAAGGTGCTCTACGACATCCAGTCGGGCAAGTTCACCGCCGAGTGGATGCAGGAAATCAAGGCTGGCGGTTCGCGCTTCAAGGCGACCCGTCGCCTGCATGATGAGCACCAGATCGAGGCCGTTGGCGCCAAGCTGCGCGACATGATGCCCTGGATCAAGGCCGGCGCGCTGGTCGACAAGGCCAAGAACTAAGCAAGACAAGCGGCGGCCGGGGGAAACCCCGGCCGTTGTGTTTCTGCCTTGCGCATCGTTCCCCTCACCGACATCGAGATTGTCAGCGTGCCCGGCCCATGGCCGTTGAGCGCCGTGCAGCGTGCGGCTGTCGATGCCTATTGGCAGGGCGCTGTCGCGGCCAATCCGCATCTGTGGGATGGGCGTATCCTGGGTCTGTCAGCCCCAGGCGGCGGCATGCCCAGGGTCGAAGCGGGGGTGTTCCGCGCCGAGGCGCGTGAAGACGCCTATTCCGCCTTCATGCTCTGGCGCCACCAGGGCTTCCCGGACATCGGCATGTGCCACGCCTTTGGCTGGGCGCTGATCGCGGGCAGTGACGGCGCCGTCATCTATGGCGTCATGGGCGGCCACACCGCCAATGCCAGCCGGGTCTATCCGCCGGGCGGGTCGCTCGAGCCGCGTGACGTGCTGCCCGATGGCCGGGTCGATGTCGCCCGCTGCATCGAACTGGAACTCCAAGAAGAGACCGGGCTGCGCGCGCAGGAGGCCGAGGCGGGCGCGATGGTGGCCGTTGTCGATGGGCCACGCCTGTCCTTTGGCCGGGTCTTCCGCTTCGCCGAGAGCACGAGCGCACTGGCCGCGCGCATTCGCGCCAATATCGAGCGCCAGGCGCACCGCGAACTGGACGACATCGTCATCATCGCCTCGCGGGCCGACGCCGAAGCAGCCGGCGCCGTGCCCTATGCGGTTGCCGTGGCCGAGGCGTTTTTCGCCGGCCAGCTGGGCTGACAAGCCCCCTGCGCTGGTGTCTTTCCAGCGCCATTCAACCCAGTTACAGTTCTCCAGCGTCTCGGTCTCGGGCTTTACTCAAGGGTAGGGTGACTATGACTATGAAGCGGTTCTGCCTGTACCTGATCAAGCCGTCGCATTACGACGACCACGGCTATGTCATCCAGTGGCGTCTGTCGCCGATCCCCTCCAATTCGCTGGCCTCGGTCCATGGACTGACGCGCGACATCATCGATCGCCAGGCGCTCGGGCCCGACTGGGACTTCGATGTGGTCACCATCGACGAAACCAACACGGTCATCGACGTCGCGGCGATTTCCCGGCAGGTCAGGGCGGCCGATGTCGGCCTGGTGATGCTGATCGGGGTGCAGTCCAACCAGTTTCCCCGCGCCCTCGATATCGCCCGGCCGCTGCTGGCCGATGGGGTGCAGGTGGCCATTGGCGGCTTTCACGTCTCGGGCGTCATTTCCATGCTCGGTGGCGAGGATGCCGACTTCAAGCTGGCGCAGCAGATGGGGATTTCGCTGTTTGCCGGGGAATCCGAGGGTCGGCTGCAGGAGGTGTTGGCCGACGCTGCCGCGGGTGCCCTCAAGCCGCTCTACAATTTCATGAACGACCTGCCTGGCATCGAGGATACGCCGGTGCCGTTCATGCCGGCCGGCCATGTCGCCCGCACGGCCTATAACCTCACCAGCTTCGACGCGGGCCGCGGCTGCCCCTATCAGTGCTCGTTCTGCACCATCATCAATGTGCAAGGCCGCAAGTCACGCCGCCGCTCGCCGGACGATATCGAAAAGATCATCCGCCTGAACCTCAGCCAGGGCGTGCACCGCTATTTCATCACCGACGACAACTTTGCCCGCAACAAGGACTGGGAACCCATCCTCGACCGCCTCATCGCCATGCGTGAAGGCGAGGAGCTCAAGTTCAACTTCATCATCCAGGTCGATACGCTGTGCCACCGCATTCCTGATTTCATTGAGAAATGCGCGCGGGCCGGGGTGACGCGGGTGTTTATCGGGCTTGAAAACGTCAATCCCGCCAATCTCAAGGACGCCAAGAAGCGGCAGAACAAGATCACCGAATATCGCACCATGCTGCTGGCGTGGAAGCAGTGGCACGTGATCACCTACGCCGGCTACATCCTGGGTTTTCCCACCGATACGCCCGAGCGCATTATGCATGACATCGATGTGGTCAAGCGGGAGCTGCCGGTCGATATCCTCGAATTCTTCTTCCTGACGCCGCTGCCGGGCTCGGAGGATCACCAGAAGCTGCATCGCGCCGGGGTGGCGATGGACCCCGACCTCAACAAATACGACCTCAATCACGCCACGACCGCCCATGCCCTGATGAGCAAGGCGCAGTTCGAGAAGGCCTATGCCGAGGCCTGGACCCGGTATTACTCGATCGACCATGTCGAGACGATCATGCGCCGTGCCGCGGCTTCGGGCATTTCGACGTCGCAGGTGCTGCTGCTTTCGACCTGGTTCATGGGCGCGCTCAAGATCGAGGGTGTACATCCGCTCGAAGTGGGCTGGATACGCCTCAAGGCCCGCCGCAACCGCCGCCATGGCATGGCGATCGAGCCGGCTATCCTGTTCTATCCGAAATACTATGCCGAGCTGGGCTGGAAGCTCAGCCGCTGGGCCTGGCTCTATCTGCGTTTCGGGCTGCGCCAGCTCAGGGTGGAGCGCGATCCGGGGCGACTGGCCTATACCGATCACGCCATGACGCCGGTCACCGACCATGACGAGGCCGATTTCGAGCTGTTCAAGACCGACGATGCGCAGGCCTGGCTCAGCCAGGAAAAGCGGATCGCGCGGGCGCAGCACGGCATCAGCGAACCGGCCGATATTGCCTGACAGGGGCTCGGCGCGCCATGCCGGGTGGCTTCTGCCCGCCTGCAACTTGGTCTAGAACCTGACAGGGCGATTTTTTCGAGTCGTGGAGAGCGTGATGAACCTGCCGGAATTCCCGGTCGAGGGCGGCTGCCAGTGCGGCGCGGTGCGTTATGGGCTCAAGGCGAGCCCGCTGGCGGTCTATAACTGCCATTGCAAGGATTGCCAGCGCTTCTCGGGGGCCGGCTGGTCCATGTCCATGATCGTGCGCGACGAGGATTTCGATCTGCGCAGCGGCGCGCTGGAACAGTATCGGCGCACCGCTGAGAGCGGCAATGTCATCGTCATGAATTTCTGCTCTCATTGTCATGGCTGGGTCTGGAACGACCCGGCCAAGCCCGGCATCAAGGTGGTGCGCGCCGGAACGCTCGACGACATGGATTGGGCGGCGCCGGTGGGCAATATCTGGACCGACAGCAAGGCGGCCTGGGCGGGTATCGATCCGGCGCTTACCAACTTCCCGAAGGGCATCGTGGATCGGCAGCCGCTTTACGATGCCTGGACGCGCTTTACCCACAAGGACACCTGAATATGGCCGCCGCTGAAGATATCGCCCTCGTCAAAAAGCAGGAGCAGGACCTGGTCCTGGCTGCGTTCGACGAGACCGTGGCGTTCGACCTGGGATGCGCAATCAGGGATCGGGCTCTGGCCGAAGGGCTTTCGCTCGTGGTCGATATCCGCACCTGGGACCGCCAGATGTTCTTTGCGGCGACCGCGGGCACGACCGTCGATAATGCCGAATGGGTGCGCCGCAAGATCAACACGGTGCGTCGCTTCCACAAGGCGAGCTATCGCATTTCGCTGGAGCGCGGCGGCGACGGCGTGTTTCCCGAGATCGTCAATGCCGACCCGGCCGACTATGTCATTGCGGGCGGCGGCTTCCCGATCCGCGTCAAGGGCGCGGGCCTTGTCGGCTGCCTCACCATTTCGGGTCTGCCGGGGCGCGACGACCATGGCGTCGCCGTCGCGGCGCTGTGCGACCATCTGGGTCTTGATCGCTCCGCCTACGCGCTGCCCAAGGAATAGGGGCCATCATGAAGCTCAACTATCTGCTGCTGGACGTGTTCACCCGCGAGCGGCTCAAGGGCAACCAGCTGGCGGTCGTCTGCAAGGCCGATGGACTGCTCGACGGCGAGATGCAGGCCATTGCGCGCGAGTTCAACCTCAGCGAGACCGTGTTCATCCTCAAGCCGCATATCGAGCGCAACACCGCCTCGATCCGCATCTTTACGCCTTATGCCGAGTTGCCCTTTGCCGGCCATCCGACGGTTGGTGCGGCGGTTGTGCTGGGCCTGCAGAACAAGGTCAGTGCGGTGCGCCTGGAGGAGCCGATCGGCCTTATCACGGCGCTATTCGAAAAGGCGGACAAGCGCTCCGGCGAAGCGCGCTTTGCCCTGCCGCGCCTACCGTCCCGCATCGCGCCGCTCACCGACCGGCTGGGTATGGCCCAGGCGCTCGGCATCGAGGTCGAGGATATTGGTTGCGATCTCTATGAGCCGGCGGTGTTTTCGGCCGGCGTCACCTACCACCTGGTGCCGGTGCGCAATGCGGAAGTGCTGCGCCGGATCAACGTCAATAACGGCATCTGGAACAGCGTATTCTCGCACGATCACAACTCGGCCTACGTGTTCACGCTGACCCCGGAAGAGCCCGACAACGACTTTGCCGCCCGCATGTTCGGCATGGATATCGGCGAGGATCCCGGCACCGGCTCTGCCGCTGCGGCGCTGATTGGCCTGCTTGCCGAACAGGCCGACCTGGCTACGGGGCAGGCCGATTATGTGCTGCGGCAGGGCCTCGAAATGGGCCGCCCCTGCCGCATCACCCTCCAGCTCCGCAAGGACAACGACATCCTGATCCATGGCGGCATCGGCGGCCACGCGGTGATCGTGGGCGAAGGCGTGCTCGATCTGGAGGCGTGAGGCTGTATTCCCGCCGCGAAGCTGTTAAGCTCCTGATGCAACTGCGTTGAG
>NZ_CAMLHM010000007.1 GCF_946479885.1 uncultured Devosia sp. | reverse complement strand
AGCTCGTTGAAGTGCTCCCAGGTCGCCCAATGCGGCACGAGGTTGGAATTGGCGATCAGCACGCGGGGGGCATCGGCATGGGTCTTGAACACGCCGACCGGCTTGCCGGATTGCACGAGGAGGGTTTCGTCGCCCTCGAGGCGCCGCAGCGTCGAGACGATTCGATCATAGGCATCCCAGTCGCGCGCGGCGCGGCCGATGCCGCCATAGACCACCAGTTCCTTGGGGTTCTCGGCCACGTCAGGATCGAGATTGTTCATCAGCATGCGCAGCGGCGCTTCGGTCAGCCAGGATTTGGCGGAGAGAGTAGTGCCGCGCGCCGCGCGGATTTCGACGTCCCGATAACGGCTGTTGCTCAGCATGGCGGCCTCACCTGTATAGAGTTGTATATGTAAGTTATCAAACTCTACAGCGTTGGCAACCGGCAAAATGACGGAACTTTCGTCGGATCAGGCGCGGGACTGGGTGTTGAAGAAACCCTCCATGCGATAGCGCGCACCCGGATAGAGCAGCCGGACGGCGGTGACGCAGCGCGCCGCCGACCAGGTGCGACGGCGGATCAGCAGGCACGGATCGGCCGGCGAGATGGCCAGCAGCTTGGCCTCCCAGGCCTGCGGCAGCACGGCTTCCACGACATGCTCGGCCTGCGACAACGGGGCGACCGCGGTGAGATAGGCGTATGGCGTGGTCTGGGTGAAATCCTGGTCGGCATAGTCAGGCGCCACGCCGGGATTGACGTAGCGATCCTCGACCTGCGCCGGCACGCCATTCTCGAAATGCACGATGATGGAATGGAAAACCACTTCGCCCAGACCAATGCCCAAAGCATCGGAAATCTCAGGCGCCGCCGCGTCTCGCTGCATACGAATGATCTCGGCCGTATGGGTATGCCCGCGCTTGCGGATCTCCTCGGCGATGTTGCGCACTTCGAACAAAGCGGTGCCGCCCTTGCGCTCGGCGACAAATGAGCCGACGCCCTGAACGCGCTTGATCACCCCTTCATTGGCAAGCTCGCGCAGGGCCCTGTTGGCGGTCATGCGGCTGACGCCGAGTTCGCTGACCAGCTCGTTTTCCGAGGGCACGCGGAAGTTCGGCGGCCAGACGCCGCTGTCGATGCGCTCATGGATCAGTTGCTTGACCGCCAGATAGAGCGGCCCGGTATCGGTACCCTGCAACGCTTCCGCGCCGAATGCGCCCTGCCCCGCCCCGCCGCCCACCGTCTTGTTCATGCCGCCACTTTCCGCAGAATCCGCTCTCGCACAGTTTTTGATATTTTTCGCTTGCGCGCCAGCATTAATTATCTATGGTTCCCTATACAACCAATGACAGGCAGGGTCATGGCCGGACACGCCGCTCTCCGCATCTTCGCTTCGCAAGCCCTGCTCAGCAGCGGGTGGGCGACCGACGTTGCGGTGTCGATCGCGTCCGATGGCACCATCACCGCGATCGAAACGGGCACTGCGGCGCAAGCCGGCGACGTCATTGCGGCCGGGCCGGTGCTTCCGCCACTGGCAAATCTGCATTCCCACGCCTTCCAGCGCGCCATGGCGGGGCTGGCCGAAGTATCGGGCCATGGCGATGACAGTTTCTGGACCTGGCGCGACACCATGTATCGCATGGTCGGCGCGCTTTCGCCTGACGATGTCGAGGTGATCGCCACCAGGCTCTATGTCGACATGCTCAAATGCGGCTACGGCCGCGTTGGTGAGTTCCATTACCTGCACCATGATCAGGCCGGCGCCCCTTATGCGGACCGCGCCGAGATGAGCACCCGCATCCTGGCCGCCGCGTTGGCAAGCGGCATCGGTATGACGCTGCTGCCGGTATTTTACGCGCACGCCAATTTCGGTGGCGTGGCGCCGACTGAAGGCCAGCGCCGCTTCATCCATGGCGCGGACGACTTCCTCGCCTTGATGGAGACGCTACGTCCGCAAGTCGCCGCCTCGGGCGCGACGCTGGGCTACGCCTTTCACTCGCTGCGGGCGGCGACGCCCGACGAGATGCGCGCCATCCTGGCGGTCGCACCGGGCGAAGGCCCAATCCATATTCACGTCGCCGAGCAGCAGGCCGAGGTCGACGCATCGCTCGCCTGGTCAGGACGGCGCCCGCTCGAATGGCTGTTCGATGAAATGCCGGTCGATGCGCGCTGGTGCCTGATCCATGCCACCCATGCCAATGACGACGAAGTTCAGCGCTTGGCGGCGAGCGGCGCCGTTGTCGGGTTGTGCCCGACCACCGAGGCCAGTCTCGGCGACGGAATCTTCCCGGCCACGGCCTATCGCAGCCTTGGCGGCAAGTTTGGCGTCGGCTCGGACAGCCACGTGTCGACCAGCCCTAGCGAAGAATTGCGCCTCCTCGAATATGGCCAGCGCTTGCGCGACGAGCGCCGGGTGCGGCTGGTGAACGGTCCGGGGCGCTCCAATGGCCGGGATCTGTTCGATACGGCGCTGGCAGGCGGCGCACAGGCGCTGGGTCAGGCCACAACCGGCCTCGCGGTCGGTGCCGCGGCGGACCTCGTGGTGCTCGACGGGGCTGATCCATTCATTGCCACCGCCAGGGACGACGCCATTCTCGATCGCTGGCTGTTCACGCTGGGCGACCGCGCCGTGCGCGACGTCATGGTGGCCGGACGCTGGCAGATCACCGACCGCCAGCATCGCCTCGACACATCGATCGACGAAAAATTCCGCGGAGTGCTCGCACGCCTCTGCTGATCGCCCAAACGCATATGAGACCGGGACGCCAGTCCTTCAACCAAGGGGAATACACATGAGACTGCTCGCTACCTCCCTCGCTCTGGGGACGGCCACTTTCCTGCTCGCCGCGGCGCCGGCCCAGGCTTCCTACTGCAGCGACGGCAAGACCGTCATGTTCGCCGGCATCGACTGGCAGAGCGGCGATTTCATCACCGAAGTGATGAAGACCATCTTCTCCAAGGGTTATGACTGCACGGTCGATGCCATCCCCGGCAATTCGGTGACCCTGGAACAGGCCACCGCCAACAATGAAGTGCAGATCTTTGCCGAGGAGTGGCTCGGCCGCTCCGACGTCTGGAACGAAGCCACTGCGGCCGGCAAGGTGCTGGCCATTGGCAAGACCTTTGAGGGCGCCGCTGAGGGCTGGTTCGTTCCCGCCTACGTGATTTCTGGCGACGCCGAGCGCGGCATCGCGCCGATGGCGCCCGACCTCAAGAGCGTCGAGCAGCTAGCCGATCCCGCCCTGGTGGCGCTGTTCAAGGACCCCGAGGAGCCCAGCAAGGGCCGCTTCCTCAACTGCCCATCGGGCTGGACCTGCGAGGGCGTCTCCACCGCCAAGCTCGAAGCCTACAAGCTCACCGATTCCTACGTGAACTTCCGCCCCGGCACCGGCGCGGCGCTCGATGCGGCCATTGCCTCGGCCTACCTCCAGGGCGAACCGCTGCTGTTCTATTACTGGTCGCCGACCGCCGCGATGGGCAAGTTCGACCTGGTTCAGCTCGAAGAACCCGCTTATTCGGAAGAGTGCTGGACGCAGCTGACCAGCGCCGATGGCAGCCGTGACCAGGCCTGCGCCTTCCCCTCGGTCGACGTGTCCTATGGCGTCAATGCCACCTTCGCCGCCGAGGCGCCGGACCTGATCGCCGTACTTGAGAAGGCCACTTTCCCGCTCGCCGACGTCAATGGCAGTCTCGCCTATATGACCGACAATGACGTCGATGGCGCCGCCGCCGCTCTCGAATTCCTCAAGACCAAGCAGGACGTCTGGGGTCCCTGGGTGTCGGACGAAGCCCGCGCCAAGATCGTCGCCGGGCTCTGATCTTGCCAGCGCTATCGGGCCCGTGGTCCGGTAGCGCACCAAACCTCATCCAGCCAGCCAGGGACGGTGGGCCATGTTTCCAGAATCGTTGCAGCTTTCCATCCGGTCGCCAATCAACGATTGGGTCGAAGCGGTGGTCATCAACTACGGCAGCACCTTCAAGGCCATCTCCAACGCCATCCTGCAGGTCGTGCTGGTGGTCGAGAGCGTGCTGCGCGGCCTGCCCTGGTGGGCGATCATCATCATCTTCGTGGCGCTAGCCTGGGCCAGCACGCGCAAGATCGTCTTCTGCGCCATTGTCGGCGTGATGATGGTGGCAGTGGGCGTCCTGGGCCTGTGGGACCTGACCATGCAAACCCTGGCGCTGATGCTGGTGGCAACACTGGTCTCTGTCATCATCGGGCTGCCTATCGGTATTCTCTGCGCCAAGAACCGCATCGCGCGGACCATCACCCTGCCGGTGCTCGACGTGATGCAGACCATGCCGAGCTTCGTCTATCTCATTCCGGTGCTGATGCTGTTTGGCCTGGGCAAGGTGCCCGCTATCCTCGCGACGGTGGTCTATGCCGTGCCGCCGCTGATCCGCCTCACCGACCTCGGCATTCGCCAGGTCGATGCCGAGGTGGTGGAGGCGGCGACCGCCTTCGGCACCGCTCCAGCGCGCCTGCTGTTCGGGGTGGAACTGCCGCTCGCCACGCCCACCATCATGGCCGGCCTCAACCAGACGGTGATGATGGCGCTCTCCATGGTCGTGGTGGCCTCGATGATCGGCGCCCGTGGCCTCGGCGAGCAGGTGCTCAACGGCATCCAGACGCTTGATGTCGGTCGCGGCCTCGAAGCCGGTATCGGCATCGTCATTCTCGCCATCGTGCTGGACCGCATCATGCAGGGCTTCGGCCGCTCGCGCCTGGAGGAGGCCCGCAATGGCTGAGATCGAAATTCGCAACGTCTACAAGATCTTCGGCCAGAATACCGGCCAGACCATCGAACTGGCCAAGCAGGGCCTCGACAAGGCGGCAATCCTCGCCAAGACAGGCGCCAATATGGGTCTGGGCGATGTGAGCCTCAAGATCGCCTCGGGCCGCATCTTCGTGATCATGGGGCTCTCGGGCTCCGGCAAGTCGACGCTGGTGCGCCACCTCAACCGGCTGATCGAACCATCGAGCGGGGAGATCCTGTTCGACGGCCAGAACATCCTCACGCTCAATGCTCGCGACCTGCGCGCCTTCCGCATGCGGCGCGTCTCCATGGTATTCCAGAGCTTTGGCCTGTTGCCGCACCATACGGTTCTGCAGAATGCCGGCTATGGCCTGGCCGTGCGCGGCGAGCCGCGGGCCCAGGTGCGCGATATCGCCATGAAATGGATCGAGACCGTCGGCCTTAAGGGCTATGAGAACAAGTTCCCGTTCGAGCTCTCGGGCGGCATGAAGCAGCGCGTCGGCCTTGCCCGGGCACTTGCGGCCGATACCGATGTCATCCTGATGGACGAGGCCTTCAGCGCGCTCGATCCGCTGATCCGCGCCGAAATGCAGGACCAGTTGCTCGAACTGCAGCGCAGCCTGGCCAAGACCATCGTCTTCATCACCCACGATCTGGACGAGGCGCTGCGTATCGGCTCGGAAATCGCCATCCTGCGCGATGGAAGGCTGGTGCAGGTGGATACGCCCGGCGCCATCCTGCGCAATCCGGCCAATGACTATGTCGCCCGCTTCGTGCAGCGCCATGCCAACCACGCTCTGGCCCACGATTGACCATGACCGAGATCGTCCGTGACGAACCGCTCTCCTGGCGCGACCTGGCTGCTGTTGCGGCGGGCGCGCGGCTGACACTGTCCGACGCGGCAAAGGCCCGCATCGTCCACGCCCGCAGCCTGGTGGAAGCTATCGTCGCCAAGGGCATCCGCGCCTATGGGGTCAATACCGGCGTGGGGGCACTGAGCGACACTGTGGTCGACGTGCCGATGCAGCGGCAATTGTCGCGCAATCTGATCATGAGCCATGCCGTCGGCATCGGGGCGCCGCTGCCGGCGTTGGAGGCGCGCGCCATCCTGGCCGCCGCGATCAACAACCAGGCGCATGGCTATTCCGGTCTGCGGCTCGAGGTCATCGAGACCATGGTCGACCTGCTCAATGCCGGCTTTGCACCGGAAATCCCGTCGCGGGGCTCGATCGGTTATCTCACGCATATGGCCCATATCGCGCAGGTCCTGATCGGGGGCGGCCACGTGCTGGCCGGCGACGAGCGCATCACCGGCGCCGACGCTCTGAACCGGATCGGCCGACCGCCAGTGGTGCCAGAGGCCAAGGAAGGCCTCAGCCTCATCAACGGCACGCCCTGCGTCACGGGCCTCGCCGCCATCGCGGTCGCCAAAGCGCAGGCGCTGCTGGCCTGGGCCGATATCGCGGCGGCCATGACCTTTGAAGGCCTCAACGGGCAGAAGACCGCCCTCGATGCCAAAAGCCTGGCGCTGCATGCCTCGCCGGGGCTGGCGGAAACAGGCCAGCGCCTGCGCGACCTGCTGGCGGGCAGCCAGATTCTCGAACACAGCCTCGGCGCGCGGACACAGGATGCGCTGAGTTTGCGGGCCTTGCCGCAGGTGCATGGCGGTGCGCGCGACATGCTGGCCTACGTGGCTGGCATTGTCGGCAACGAACTGGCCTCGGTGACGGATAATCCCTTGGTGCGCGGCTCCGTCGATGCCCCGGAAGTCTTCTCGGAAGCCCATGCAGTGGGCGCTGGCATCGGCCTCGCCATGGATGCCATGGCGCCGGCCATGGCGCTGGTCGCCACGATGTCGGAGCGGCGCACCGACCGGCTGGTCAATCCGCTGGTCAGCGGCCTGCCGCCGTTCCTCGCGGCTGACAGCGGCGCGGCCTCCGGCTTCATGATCCTGCAATATACCGCGCTGTCGCTGGTCGGCGAAAATCGGCGGCTGGCGGCACCGGCGAGCCTCGACGGCGGCGTGACCTCAGGTCTGCAGGAAGACCTCATCGGCCATCCCACGCCGGCCGCACTCAAAATGCTGGCCATCCTCGACAATGTCGAATCCATCATCGCCATCGAATTGCTGGCTGCCGCACAAGCGGCCGACCTGCGCAGTGACGGACTGGCACACGCCCCGGCCACCGAGGCGATCTGGCGCGCCATTCGCGCCAAGGTCCCGACCTATACCGACGACCGACCCCTGGCGGACGACGTCGCGGCGATCCGGCCGCTGCTGCGAGCCATGCCGCTTGTCTGAGGAGGATCGGCCTATGTCCCGACTCTGGACCAACGCGCGCATCACCACTCTCGATGCCAGCCTGCCCGGTCTGGGCATCATCGAGCGCGGTGCCATCCTGGCCGATGGCGAGCGCATCGCCTGGGTCGGGCCGATGGATGATCTGCCGGCAGGAGCCAGCAGGGCCGAGCGCATCGATCTCGACGGCCGCTGGATCACGCCCGGCCTCATCGATTGCCATACCCACCTGGTGCATGGCGGCGATCGGGCGCGTGAATTCGAAATGCGGCTCGAGGGCGCGTCCTACGAGGACATTGCCCGGGCCGGCGGCGGCATCATCGCCTCGGTAACCGCCACCCGCGCCTCGAGCGTCGAGCAACTGGTGGCCAGCGCCCTGCCCCGGCTCGATCGGCTGATCGCCGAGGGCGTCACCACGGTCGAGATCAAGTCCGGCTATGGGCTCGACCTCGCCAGTGAACTGGCCATGCTGCGCGCCGCCCGTGCGCTGGGCAAGCAGCGCGATGTTTCCATCGCCACGACCTGCCTCTCGGCCCATGCCGTGCCGCCCGAATTCAAGCGGGATCGTGCGGGTTACCTCGATCTCGTGGTCGACACCATCCTGCCGGCCATGGCCGCCGAGGGGCTCGCCGACGCCGTCGATGCCTTCATGGAGGGTATCGCGTTCTCGGGCGAGGAGACGTCGCGTGTCTTTGCCAAGGCAAAAAGCCTGGGCCTGCGGGTCAAGCTGCATGCCGACCAGCTTTCCAACCTGCATGGCGCCAGGCTCGCAGCGAGCTTCGGCGCCCTCTCGGTCGATCACCTCGAATATACCGACGCAGACGGCGTTGCGGCCATGGCTGACGCCGGTAGCGTCGCCGTGCTGCTGCCGGGCGCCTACTACACGCTGCGCGAAACGCAATTGCCGCCGGTGGACCTGTTCCGCCAGCACGGCGTGCCGATGGCAGTGGCGACCGATGCCAATCCGGGCACATCGCCCATGACCTCGCTGTTGCTGGCGATGAACATGGCGGCGACGCTGTTCCGCATGCGGGTCGACGAGATCATTGCCGGGACCACCCGCGAGGCCGCGCGGGCGCTGGGGAAACTCAACGAGACCGGCACGATCGAAGCCGGCAAGTATTGCGACCTGGCCATCTGGGACATCGAGCGGCCAGCCGAACTGGTCTACCGGCTCGGCTTCAACCCGCTGCATGCCCGCATCTGGAGGAACCGATGAGCATTCACCACCAACTGGTGCCCGGCGAGGTTCCACTGTCGGTCTGGCGAGACATCTATTTCGGCGCCGACTGCAACCTCGCTCCCGATGCCGAGCCGGCCGTTCAGGCGGCAGCCGAAACGGTCGCGGCGATCATCGCCAAGGGCGAGCCGGTCTATGGCATCAATACCGGCTTCGGCAAGCTCGCCAGCGTGCGGATAGAGGACGACGACCTTGCCGCGCTGCAGCGCAATATCGTGCTGTCGCATGCCGCCGGAGTTGGCGAGCCGCTGCCCGTTCCGGTGGTCCGGTTGATCATGGCGCTCAAGATCGCCAGCCTCGCCCAGGGTTTTTCCGGCGTGCGCTGGCAGACCATTACCCAATTGGCGACATGCCTTGAGAAGGGGCTGATCCCGCTCATTCCCGGCCAGGGCTCGGTCGGCGCCTCCGGTGACCTGGCGCCGCTTGCGCATATGAGCGCCACCCTACTGGGCGTCGGTTCGTTCCTGATTGACGGAGCCGAGGTCCCGGCCGCCAAGGCGCTAGCGGATGCGGGCCTCGCCCCGCTCCAGCTGGGCCCCAAGGAGGGCCTGGCGCTCCTCAATGGCACGCAGGTCTCGACGGCCCTCGCGCTGGCCGGCCTGTTCGAGGCCGAACGGGTGTTCCAGGCCGCGTTGGTAACGGGCGCGCTTTCGACCGATGCGGCGCGCGGCTCCGATGGTCCCTTCGATCCGCGCATTCACGCCGTACGCCGCCATCGCGGGCAAACCGAGGTCGCCGATGCGCTGCGCCGCCTGATGGAGGGCAGTGCCATCCGTGCTTCGCACCGTATTGGCGACACGCGCGTGCAGGATCCCTATTGCCTACGCTGCCAGCCGCAGGTGATGGGCGCCTGCCTCGATCTGCTGCGCCAAGCCGCGACGACCCTGGCCATCGAGGCCAATGCGGTCTCGGACAATCCGCTGGTCTTCACCGCCGAAAACGAGGTGATCTCGGGTGGCAATTTCCACGCCGAGCCCGTCGCCTTCGCCGCCGACATGATCGCCATGGCCTTGTGCGAAATCGGCTCCATCGCCGAACGCCGCATAGCCATGCTGGTCGATCCGGTGCTGTCGGGCCTGCCCGCCTTCCTGACGCCAAAACCGGGACTCAATTCCGGCTTCATGATCCCGCAGGTCACGGCGGCCGCCCTGGTATCGGAGAACAAACAGCGGGCGTTTCCGGCGAGCGTCGATTCCATCCCCACCTCGGCCAACCAGGAAGACCACGTGTCGATGGCGACCCACGGGGCACGGCGCCTCGGGCCTATGGCGGCCAACACCGCCAATGTCATCGGCATCGAGCTTCTGGCCGCGGCACAAGGCTGCGATTTCCACGCGCCCCTGGCGTCGAGCGCGGTGCTCGAAAGCGCCCGCGCCTTGCTGCGAAGCGTGGTGCCGCACCTGGCCGATGACCGTTACATGGCGCCGGATATGGCGATCGCCACAGGTCTCATCACGAGCGGCGCGCTGGTCGATTCCATCATCGGCTCGGCGCTGCCGGAGATATCCGCATGACCTGGCTCAGCGTCGTCAGAGGCAGCGCGCCGCTCCTCGTCAGCCTGCCGCATACCGGCACCGAAATTCCGCCGCCCATCGCCGAACGGCTCGCCTCGCTGCCGCTCGCCGGCAACGACACCGATTGGTGGATCGACCTTCTCTATGATTTTGCTGGCTCTCTCGGGGCCACGGTGGTGCATACCGCGATTTCGCGCAGCGTCATCGACGTCAACCGCGATCCCTCAGGTCAGTCGCTCTATCCCGGACAGGCAACGACCGGGCTCTGCCCCACCACCAGCTTTGACGGCACCCCGCTCTACCGCCCCGGCGCCGAGCCGGACGATGCCGATATCAGCGCGCGCCGGCGCGACTATTTCGATCCCTACCACGCCGCCCTCACCACCGAAATCGCCCGGTTACGCGCCGATCATGACAGCATCGTCGTCTATGATTGCCACTCGATCCGCTCGGTCGTGCCGCGCCTGTTCGAAGGCGAACTCCCCATCTTCAACATCGGCACCAATAGCGGCGCGAGCTGTGCGCCGGAGCTGCAAGCCCTGGTCGAACGCCATTGCGACGCCTCAGGCTTTTCCCGCGTGTCGAACGGACGCTTCAAGGGCGGCTGGATCACCCGCCACCATGGCAATCCAGCCAATGGCATCCATGCCGTCCAGATGGAAACTGCCTGTCGCGGCTACATGGATGAACATCCGGGCTTTGAGCCTGCTCCCTACTCATCCGGACGAGCTGCACCGGTGCGCTCGGTTCTGCAACGTCTCTTTGCCGATATGGTCGAATGGGCGAAGCGCTAACCGACAGGCTGCAGTCCTGACGCAAGGCAGCGGCATGAGTCAGCTTGACAGGTACTTTGGTCTCACCAAATGCCGCTTTTTCCTTTTCCTGCGGAGCGCGCGATGATGTGGACGGCGAGACGGCGCGCCGTCTCGATGGCGGTCTTGGCACATCTGCCTGCGGGCGCTATAGCGCGGCCACAGCCATTTCGGGGAATGCCGCTGCCATGGGCATCCATAATTACCTCATCGAAGGCAGCTCCGGCGCCGGCAAGACCACTATCGCCACCGAGCTCGGGCGCCGGGGCTATCACGTCGTGCATGGCGACCGCGTGCTGGCCTATCAGGGCGATCCGGAGACCGGTGCCCCGGTCACCCCGCCACCTGATGATCTCGACTTCCTCAACGACCACCACATCTGGAATCTCGATCGGGTCCTATCCATCATCGCCGACAAGACACACGAAAAAACCTTCTTCTGCGGCGGCTCGCGCAACTGGCACAAGTTCATCGACCTCATGGATGCCGTGTTCCTGCTCGAACTGGATCGTGAAACGCTGGAGCGCCGCATCGATACGCGGGTCAACGAATGGGGCTCTGAACCCGCCGAGCGCGCCATGATCATGTCCCTGCACGAAAGCGGCCGGAACCAGCCTCGGGACGGCATCCGGATCGACGCCACAAGCCCGCTGGCCGAAGTGGTCGACACCATCCTCGCCCATTGCCGCTGAGACGGGCGAGCCGCCATCCCTGTTGGAGGCTGGGCAGCCAGCTGAGGCGTGTATAGTCTGTGGCCGCGCAACAGAGGGCCCATCCCATGCGTTTCAGTGCTAATCCGAGCCTTGTTGCCCTGCTTGCCGCCCTCGTACTGACCGCGCCCGCGTTGGCGCAGGATGCCGAGGCCCTGGTCCGCCGGTGCGCCGAGCTCGCCAGCAGCCCTGCTGACGAGCAGCGTCCCGAAGGGGTTGTCGGGGTCACGCGTTGGGAGCTGGATGCGCCGAGCGCCATTGCCGCCTGTGAAGCCGCCATTTTGGCGGCCCCCGACGATGCGGGCACGGCGTTCAACCTCGGCCGGGCGCTCGCCGTGGACCACGCCGAGGCCGACCTGCCGCGCATGGCCGCCCTCTTCAAACAGGCCGCTGACAGCGGCCACATCGTTGGCCTGATCAATTACGGACTGGCGCTCGAAACGGGCATGGGCGTTCCGACCGACTATGCTGCGGCGATGGATTATTATCGCCGGGCTGCCGATGCGGGCTACGCCGTTGGCGCCTATAATCTGGCCCTGATGCTCGCGAACGGGCGCGGGGTGACTCAGGACCATGCCGGCGCGGCGCGATGGTATCAGGTCGCGGTGGATGGCGGAGACAGTTCCGCCATGATCGATCTCGGCCAGCTCTACGAAGATGGATTGGGCGTGCCGCGCGACTATGCCAAGGCTCGCGCCCTCTATGAGCAGGCAGCGGCCATTGGCGATGCCGGCGCCCTGACCAATCTGGGTTGGCTGGCCGACCGGGGCCTTGGCGGCTTTCCGCTCGATCACGTCCAGGCCAACGACTATTACCGCCGGGCCGTCGAGGCCGGCGAACCGCAGGGCATGAACAATCTGGGCGAAAGCCTGTTGCGAGGCGAGGGCATCGCCATGGACGAAGCGGCGGGCCTGGCCCTGGTCGAAAGGGCCTATGACGCAGGCAACGACATGGCCGCGCATAACCTGGCCCTCTACCATTCCGCCGGCCTGCATGTGAAGGCCGACCCGGTCAAGGCCGCGCACTACTATCTCGAGGCGATCGTGCGCGATTCGGACGAAGCCAAGATCGACCTGTTCGACCACGCTGGCGCCGACCTGCCAAGCCTGGTGCTGACGGCACTCTATGCCGAAATGAACCGGCGCGGCCTGGAGTTCACCCCCATGGCCGGACGTCTGTCCGAGACCGCGATCGCCGCGCTCAAGGGAACGATCGAGCCCTGAGCCAGGGCCGCTGGTCCCGCCAAGGCCTGTCAGACAACCGCACCGACAAGCGCGCCCAGCAACAGCCCCAGGGCTCCGGCATAGTTCGTCGCGTCGACGCCCAGCGGGAATGCCGAAAGCAGACTGGCCGCGAGGCTCGTCCAGACGATCAGCGCCGCGACCGTCCAAAGCACGCGCCGCTGCATGATTTCGCGATCGTAGAGCCGGAGGGCGATCAGCTTGCGGCGCAGCAGCGCCACCTTTTCGGCTGTCTCGCGCGGCTGAAAGTTCTTGAATATTTCCCGTTCCGGGCTGGTCGCGAGGACAACCAGATCGCGCGGCGACATCGTCTCCGGCGTTGCCGGTATCTGGCCACCGAGCGCCTCCACAAGGTCGCGCCGGATTTCGTCGGGATCGCCTCCGCGGGCCAGCAGCGCGCCGACGCGGCCCATGATGCTGAATGTGGCAATGGCCGCGAGCGCCAGTAGCCACCAGGGGCCGACCAAGAGCGAGGTTGCCCAGCCAACGACCAGGGCCAGGAGCTTGACCAACATGCCGCCGGCGAGTTTGTCGAAAATCGAGGCAAGCCAGCGCCCAGTTGCGGACGGGTTTTCATCACGTCGCTGGTGCTGCGGATCGTTCAACCCCGGCGACAGGATGATACCGATGGCCAACGATGCCAGGAACAGGGCCAGCGTGCCGGTATAGAGCGGCGCCATGACCATTGCCGTCGCCGCCACCGCCGACCACGCGGCCCTGGCGATCGGGCCCGGCAGGCGCGCGGGATTGTGTGGATCAAGCGGCGCCAGGCCCAGATAGAGGTAGCCTGAGGCCATGAAGGCCAGCCAGAGAGCAGCCGGAACTATCCAGGACGACCAGCCGGCCAAGCCCACCTCCCATGCCCTGCCAATGCGCTATTTGTGCCGGGCCTGGTCCGGGATGCAATGGGGCTGTCGGCACGGACAGGGGTCTGGTCGCCCGGTAGTGCGTTCGACCTCAGCGCAGCAGTCCGTCGCGCTCGAACTCGGCCCAGCCCACCAGTTGCACGCGCTCCGCGTCCCCGTCCGGTACCGCCTTCTCGCTCTTGCTCGCCCGGGCCAGCCGCCGGTTCCAGGCCGCACGGCGCCGGTTCTCGCGCGCAGTTTCGGCGTCCTGTTCGCGCCAGTCGTCGATCTGGCCGCCCTCGAGCAGCTCCTCCACCAGGCGCGGGTCGAAGACGTGGAAGGTGATCTTTCGCGCCCGCCCGCGCAGCTTGACGGTGCGCGTCCCGGCGCTGGGCAGACGGCCATCCTTGAGCCAGCGATGCCGTTCGGAGGTCTTGATGGCCAGGATATCCTCGATTTCGCGCGGGATCACCGGCAGGTCCTCGATACCATCGAGGGTGCTGGCGACAATTGTCGTGGCCGCGGCGAATTCGGTTGCGGCGCTTTCCGGCAAGCGCAGGGTGAGCACACCCGCTTTGAGGTCGAGCGCCTTGCGCATGCTGACAGGCATGCGGGCACGGATCTCAAGCAGCAGGCCGCGGGCGCGGACCGATGAACCGAGCGTGGCCGCAGCCGGCAGCGTCCACTCCTGGCTGAGCCTGGTTTCATCCTGGTCTGTGGAGGGCTTGGTCATGCTGTCCAGATAGGCTGCCGGCGCAACCATCGCAACGCGCCGACGCGAATGTGACCGCTAGTCTTTCCCCTCGCGGACGACCTCGACCACCAGCGTTCCCGCCGGCAAGGGCCGCAACAGGTCTTCTTCAGGCCGCGTCAGGAACAACCACGCGGCCCAATCCTCCGGCTTGAGGACGCAAACCTGCCGGTCATGGATCGGCGCGATATCGGGCCCGGGCGCCGTGGTCAGCATGGTGAAGCTCAGTGCGCCGTCGCTATCCTCGCTCCAGAGGCCGGCAATGCCCATGACGGGGGAGTCCTTGAGCGCGAAGCGATGCTTGGTCTTGGGATACTTGTTGCCGGTGAACTCGAAGAATCCCGACAGCACAATCACGCAGCGGCGACTATCGGCGAAGCTGCGGCCGTCTGACTTGAAGTTGAAGATTGGCCCGGCCTTCGGACGCGGCGGCGGAAAGCCGAACCGCATGGTCACCAGCTCGACGCCATTGCCCTGGGCCCGCAGCACGGGACCACTATCGCCGATGCGGATATCGTCGGCCGGCAGCAATGCCGCGTCGTCGCTATCGGCGCCCGCCAGCTCCAGCGCGGCAATTGCCTTCTGGTAGTCGGCGCGGCTCACATGCTGTTCATAGTCATTGCACATGGCGAGAAAAGCACCAGGAGTGGGAAAGGTACAACGGCGCGATGCGATTGCCGAGCCGGCCACATCGCGCCAGAAATGTTACTCCCGCACTGTCGATATGCCCACCTGGCATCCGTCTATAGTGTGCAACGCATCAAGGAGTGGGGAAAATGGAAAACCGGTATGGCTGGGTGATCGTGGCGGCGGGTGCGCTGATCACCTGCGTGGCAATGGGGTCGATGTTCGCCCTGCCCGTCTATCTGCAGCCGATGGCCGACGAAACCGGCTGGACCCGCGCCGGCATTTCTGGCGCCATGACGGTGGGTTTCATCGTCATGGGTGTAGCGGGTTTTCTCTGGGGCACACTGACCGATCGCATCGGGGCAAGGCCCGTCGTGCTGATCGCCGCGGTCATGCTTGGGCTGGGACTCTTCATCGCCAGCCGCGCCAGTGACCTGATCGTTTTCCAGTTTGCCTATGGCGGGTTGGTCGGGGCCTCGGGCGGCGCGTTCTTTGCGCCCCTCATGGCGACCACGGTGGCGTGGTTCGAGAAGAACCGCAGCCTTGCGGTTTCCCTGGTCTCGCTGGGTGGCGGCGTCGCGCCCATGGTGATGACGCCTCTGGCCACGGTGCTGATCGAGATGCAGGGCTGGCGCAATGCCATGATGCTCACCGCAATCGTCGCCACGGCCATCATTGCTCCGGCCAGCTTCCTGATCCGCCGGGCTCCGGTCGCAACGTCGGCTCCAGCCACGGGCGATGTTCAGACTGCGGCGCCGGCGTCTGCCGGATCGTCGATCCTCAGCGTCATGCGCAAGCCGCAATTCATCGTGCTGGCGGCTGTGTTCTTCCTGTGCTGCGGTGCCCATTCGGGCCCGATCTTCCACACGGTGAGCTACGCCATGCTCTGCGGCGCGACCGCCCTACAGGCGGCCAGCATCTATAGCGTCGAAGGCCTGGCGGGGCTGTTCGGCCGCGTGCTCTTTGGCGTGCTGGGTGACCGGCTGGGGGTCAAGCGGGTGATCATCGGCGGCCTCGTCCTGCAGGCCGTCGGCATCTACACGTACATCTATGTCGGCGAATTGACCCAGTTCTACATGCTGGCGGCGGTGCTTGGCCTGGCCTATGGCGGCGTCATGCCGCTCTATGCGGTGCTGGCCCGCGACTACTTCCCGGCGCGGGTGATGGGCACGGTGCTGGGCGGCATCACCATGACCTCGAGCATCGGCATGGCTTTTGGCCCGGTGGGCGGCGGCTGGATCTTCGATACGTTCGGCGACTACCACTGGCTCTATGTCAGCTCGGCCGCCATCGGCATCGCGGCAGCCCTGGTGGCCCTGACCTTCCCGCGACCATCACTGCCGCAGGTTGGTCAGTTGCAGCCCGCCTAAGCCGGATTGGGGACGGCGACACCGCCATCGGTGTCGTCGTCATCGGGCGCATTGGCATAGGCGGCAGAGAGCTGGCGATATTGCGGCGAGTTCATCGCGATGAGCGTGACGATGACGCCGATAATGCCTGCAATGGTGAAAACCAGCGCAATGCCACGATCCGGTCCAGTGCCGAACCAGGCGCCGATGGCATCAGCCCCCGCGCCATCGGTCATGAAGGGGATGACGACGAACTGGGTCAGCGGTCCGATGAGAAAGGCCGTCAGCGGCGAGGCCGATTGTTCGACGGACTGCGCAAAGCCGAAGACCCGGCCCTGGCGTTCCAGGGGCACGACCTTCTGCAGCGTCGTGTGTTCGGCCGCTTCGGCAAAGGGGCCGAGGAACATCCAGATCAGGCAGCCGCCGGCCAGCAGCCAGATGGAGGGCTGGACGGTGAAGAAGCAGCAGGCTGTCCAGGTGGCGAGATTGACCAGCAGCAGGGTGCGCAGCGGGTTCTTGCCTAGCCCAACCTTGCTGATCAGGATGCCACTGACGATGAAGGCGCAGGACAGGCCGCCGAACAGCAGGCCCCAGACCTGAACCGAGACCAGCGACAGGCCATAGGCATCGAGCAATGCCATGAACACGCCACCCAGGAAGTTGTTGAAGCTGGCAAAGAAGATCAGCGCGAACAGCCCGGGCACCGCCGCTATCACGGCGATGGTGCCCTTGAGATCGACGCGCTTGGGTTCGGCCTCCTGCCCCTCCACGGGCGCGGGCCGGCCTTCGTCGATATGGACGAAATGGAGGTGGGCAAAGGCCAGTAGCGTCAGCACGAGCGCCAGCACCAGGGTCGCCAGCATGCCGCCCCAGGCGACGAGGAAGCCTGAGATGACCGACGTCGTGAGGAAACCGATGCCACCGACCATGCCGACCAGGCCGTTGGCTTTGTCGCGCTCGTCCTCGGGAATGAGGATGGTGACCAGGGTCGGCAGCGCTATGGAGCGGATATTGCCGGCTATGACGCCGAGCATGATCAGGAAAACGAAGGCCCAGAGGTACCAGCCGTAGGGATCGGCGAACGCCCCTTCGGGCTCAAGGAAGACCATGGCGAGCGAGGCGGTATAGAAGATGGCCGACACCACGCTGGAGCCCATCATGACCAGCTTCTTGGCATTGTGATCGACCAGGCTGCCCAGCCAGATGCCGAAGGCGGCGGTCAGGACCAGATAGACGCCGGCGATCATGCCCGTGGCAAAGACCGATCGGGTCTCGAGATAGACCCAGAATGTCACCGCGAACCACACCGTGAAATTGGTGATGTTGGCCAGCAGATTGTTGGCCAGGATTTGATGAAATGGCTTCAGCATTGAATCACCCGATGCGCCCGGAGGCGGGCCAAGCTATTGGTAATCTACAATATTTCAAGGTGCCACGCGGCATCCGTTCCGGCTCACCGCACCGTCCGGCATCACTGTGTCATCGATGTGGTGCGCCACACCGGCCGGCAAGTCGAGTTCGGACAAGGACGTGCCGAGGCCCGGCAATCCGACACCCCCGCCCATTCACGCTCCGGAAACCATGTTTATGCAAACTGGCTCGACCAGTCAGCGTGAGGTTACCGATGGAAGATCAGGTGAGACGCCGTGCCTATGAATTGTGGGAAGCCGACGGCCGTCCACACGGGCAGGATCAGCAATATTGGTTCAAGGCGATGGCTGAACTCGCCGCGGCAGCCGCCCAGACCATCAAGCCGCCGCGCAAGCGTGCGCCGCGCGCCAAGAAGGCGGCGTAACCCGACCCGGCGCCACGGCGCCGGTCTAGTGGCCCATCAGATGGGGCCAGTACACGTCATTGTCGAAATCATGCGGGATGGGGGAGAGGCGGGAAATCGCCGTTGCGGCGAACTCCACCTGCATGGCGAAATGCCTCACATCGTCCGGCATTGGGCGACCGGTGATGAACTCGCGGGTCCGCCACTCATCGATGCGGCAGGTTCGCAGACGGCGGCGAGCTTCGGCTTCGACATCCTCGACAAGAACGGACCCCGTTGCAGGGCCTGACCCAGGCCGTCCTGGCTCGGTCCATTCCCTGCTGCTACCCTCAATCACCGCGAAACGCACTTCGGTCCCCTGATGTCCCGCAGCCTGCCTTCTGGCGCTGCCTCACGTCATCAGATTGTCACACGCCCCTTACCGAACCGGTAACGAAGCCGCTTGGCAAACCACCCGGCCATGCTAGCCTCGGTGGCATGTCCATTCTGTATGTCATGGCCGCAGAGGCCGAGTATGGCCCGCACCTGCGCGCCCGGATCAAGCCGGTGATGACGGGCGTCGGCCCGGTCGAGGCCGCCGTCGCCGTCACACGGGCGCTCGCGCAGGCCCAAGGCAACGGTGCCCTGCCCCGTCTCGTCGTGTCGCTGGGTTCGGCCGGATCACGCAGGCTCGAGCAATGCGGGCTGTATCAGGCCAGCAGCGTCGCCTATCGCGACATGGATGCGTCCCCGCTTGGCTTCCCAAAGGGCCAGACGCCATTTCTCGACCTGCCGCCAGTATTACCCCTGTTCACGCTGCCCGGCATACCAACGGCGACGCTGTCGACCGGGGCCAATATCGTTTCGGGCGTCGCTTATGACGGTATCGATGCCGAAATGGTGGACATGGAAACCTATGCCGTCCTACGCGCCTGCCAGGCCTTTGGCGTCCCCCTGCTGGCGCTGCGCGGCATTTCCGATGGCGCGGCCGAACTCGCCCATGTCAACGACTGGACGCAGTATCTGCACATCATCGATGAAAAGCTGGCCGGGGCCGTCAGCCTGATCGAGGCGAGCCTCTAGCGGCCACCGGCCTTCTTGTCCCGGCGCGCGCGGCTCCAAGTGCTCCACTTGCGCGTGCCGCGCACGATGCCCGAATTGACGGGACCCTGGAGGAAAACCAGGTCGAGGGCCAGCAGCAGCAGGCCGAGCGGCAGCATCCAGATGCCCAGCACCGGCAGGAAGCTGAAGATGCCCCCCAGGATCAGCAGCAGGCCGAGCGGAATGCGGATCCAGCGCGCCTCGGGGCGACGAATGCGTTCCAGCATGCGCGCCGCGAAATTTGGGATACGGCGTTGCAGGCGGTCGAACTGTCGGTTCAGGCGGGCGTGGCTCTTGGTCGCCATATGTGTCCCCTTCTCTGGCAGGTGAAACTGCATTTGGGGTCGAAACTGTTTCTTTCCAAGGGTTAAGGCGGTCACATTTCCGCGGGCATGCTCTTGAAACCCGCGCCTCGCAGCCATTGGCTCGGAACTTCCCGGCCCAGGGCGAGTTGAGCCAGCACCTTTCCAACAAAGGAGCGTCGCCATGGCCACATCAGCAAAACGTGCCCTCAAATCCGTCGAGAATGCCGGCGACAGCGTGTCAGACGCGCTGCTCGACCAGATCGCCGCCCTGCGCAAGGAGATTGCGACAATCTCCGAAGCGGTGGGCGATTACGGCGGCCATTCGCTGAGCGATCTTCAGCACGGCGCTGCTGCCCTCGCCAAGGAGGTCCGCCACGGCAGCGCCCTCATGGCGCGCCAGGTCAATCGCCAGGCTGGGGTCGCCGGCAAGGCGATCCAGGAAAATCCGGTACCAGTCATCGTGGTGCTGGGCACCATCGCCCTGCTCTCGGCGCTGATCTTCACGCGCGACTAGCATTGCCGTTTCGTTAACCGTTCGGCTCAGACTTTCCTTAAGTCTGTTGAGGCATTTTCGGTCTGACTTGCACAATTGCAACAGACCGGAGATGCCTTATGGCGCTTTCCAAAGCCATCCTGCGCTTCGCCGCCCTCGCTGTCGCCGCCACCAGTCTGGGTGGCTGCAGTTTCCTCGGCCTCAATTTCGGCATGGCGCAGCTTTCCGAGAAGGAATGCCTGATGCGCGCCATGTATTTCGAGTCCAACCGCTCGAGCTCGGAAGGCATGCTTGCCGTCGGTACTGTGGTGATGAACCGCATGAACGATCCGCGCTATCCGCACACGGTCTGCGGTGTCGTCGGGCAGAAAAACCAGTTCGCCCAGGGCGTACTCACCCGCAAGATGACCGATAGCGGAGCCGTTCTGGCCTCGCAGGTGGCCGACCAGGTGCTGCGCGGCGCGCGCCATCCCGGCGTGCAGAATGCCCAGCATTTCCACACGGCCGGCCTGCGCTTCCCCTACAACAACATGTATTACGTGCTCGAAGCGGGCGGCAACGAATTCTACGAAAAGCGGACGCCCGGCACGTTCTGAAGACGGTCTACTTGGCCTGCACCAGGGCACGGCTCAGGAAGAAGCCGTGGCCGTCTTCACGGGCGCAGGTCAGCCCGCGGCGTTCTGACAGGCACTGGAACGGGCCCAGCGTCACGACGTGATCATACTGGAATTTCTGGGTAAGCGAGCAGCAGGACGCGTCCCCTACATCCTCGACCAGATAGCCGTCGTCCTGGCCGCCAAGAATGGCACGAACATAGTTCGGCTCCACGCGGTCGCACTGGATTTCGGCCAGCCCATCCCAAGTCTCGTAGACCGAGGTGCCGCCTTCGGGCGTGTAAACGCAGCCGATATTGCCCGAGGGCATGACGAATTCGACCTGCCCTTCGTCATTTGCGTAGAATTGCTGGGCTTCAAATGCCCGGGCCGGCACGCCCAGCAAGACTGCAACGGCGGCGAAGCCGGCAAAGACCAGCGAATTGCGCAGCAAGGCGCGGCGTTGACGAGTGGTGAGCATGGCCATGACCCTCATTGGCGTTGCGATGAGGATGGTATGGCCGAGATGGACTGAACGGGTGCTGGAGCGCCCGTTCAGGTGCCGTTTAGAAATCGCCGCCGATATCGAAGTCGCCGCCGTCAAAATCATCGCCACCGGCATCGAAATCCTGGTCCTGGTCCGCCTGTTGATCGGCTGAATCGTCAGGGCTGTGCTCCTGCGCGTGGGCGCCGCCGGTGAACATGCCGGCGATCGCGCTGCCCAGCAGCACGCCGCCGGCTACGCCCATAGCGGTCTGAGCCGCGCCCGCCAGGAAGCCGCCGCCTTGAGTACGGCGGGCATCATAGTCGTCCTGCGGCCCACGATCCCATGGTCCCCGGCGTGCGGGGCGACGCGGCGGCGGCGGTTCATCGCCGCCAAAAAGGCCGCCGAGAAAGCCGCCAGTGGGTCGCTGACTGGCTTCCAGTTGCTCGATCCGGGCCTGTGCCTGCCGCAAGGCCTCTTCCTGGATCAGGATAGTCTGGGCCATGTAATAGGGCGCCGGCGGGAATTCGCGCAGGCGCTGCTGGATGAGGCCTTCGGCGTCCCGGTCGCGCGGCTGGCTGTTGCGCGCCACGTCCTCGATGCGATCGAACAGGCCGTCGATAGCCTGCTGGTCCTGCTGGTTCGGCATGTGCCCACTCCCCGGAGCAAGTAATAATGCAGAACAAGTGGGGACCCGCGGAAGCGGTTGCAATGCCGCGCTGATTGATTGCGCAGGTCTGCCCCAGAAAAGCCATCAGGCCGCCAAAACTTCGCCGGGACTACCAGTGTAACGAAGCCGTGATCTGCAGCTCAACCGCCGAATCCATAGGAAAACCAATGACCTCCAAGATCCTGCTCTCCTTCGCCGCCGTTGCCATGCTTGCCCTGGCGGCATGCAGCAACCCCGAGACCCCGGCAGAATCCACGCCGGAAGCCGCTCCGGCTGCTGAGGCACCCGCTGCCGCACCTGCAACGGCGCCTGCCGCAAACACCACCGCCGTGACGCCCGAACAGGCGATGCAGGCCGTGCAGGCCCAGGCCGCCACGATGACCGACGCGCAGAAGACCGAGACGATCGCCGCGGCACGCAAGGCCGCCGAAGACGCCGCCAAGGCACAGAACCTCAGCGCCGAACAGATCAAGCAGGCCGGCGACATGGCCGAGGCTGCCACCAAGCAGATGCTCGGCGTCCAGTAAGCCTGGCGTTTGCGACTCGAGGCCCCGCGACCAACGGTCCGCGGGGCCTTATTTTTTCTGCGAGCCCACCCGCAGCACGTAGCCGATGACGATGGCCACGGCCTCGTAGAGCTCGAGCGGAATGGTGTCATCAAGCTCGACCCCGCTCAGCGCCTCCGCCAGTACCGGGTTGGCCTCGATGACGATGCCCTGCTCCCGGGCCAGTTCGACGATCCGCTCGGCGACCAGCCCCCTGCCCTTGGCCACCACGCGTGGCGCATCGCGCGAGCCCTTCTCGTATTGCAGCGCCACCGCCAGTGCGCGCGGCTTGATCTCGTCATTCATCGCTGTTCGTCCACGAAGTGACCCGAGGGCGCAGCGACGGCCGGCGTCGGCGGCTCGCCGTGCCGGACGATGACCGCACCGGGCCGCAGGCCGGCTTCGCCCAGTGTCTCGCGCAACGAGGCGATCTCGGCTTCGAGCGCGGCTGAAGCGGTGGGCTCGGTGGCCCACAGCATGACCCCGGTGGCCCCGGCCCGAAGCGTGACCTGCGCGCCGACCTCGCCCATATCGGGCAAGCTCAAGGCGAAGCGCATCTGCCATCCGCGTTCTCCGCTGGTTTCCGTTTCCCCTTCCGGGTCGCCATGGATGTGGATTTGCATCAGCGTCTGGTGCGTTCCCACCATGACGGGCAAGTCCATGCTCCAGTCGGCTGTCTTGGCTACGGGGTCGGGCAAGGACGCATGCTGATGCAGCCGGACGCGCGCAAGGGCGGATTCAGTGCGTTCCAGCAGGTGTTTGCCAACCTCTTCGGGGGTGGCATCCACGTCGATGGGTGGGGTGTCGCCGGGGCGCGAACGGGGCGTGATGCCGCGCAGGGGTGGTGGCAGTTGGGCCACGGCGGCGACCGGCGCTTGCTGGCCCAGCCACGCGGTCAGCGTCTGCCGGAGCGTCAGCAGTGCCGATTTCATGTCGGCCTGGGGTTGTGTCAGGCCCTGAGCCAGGCTGGCCTCCTGGAACACGCCCGAGCTCTTGACGGCTGCCTGCAAGGCCGCCCCATCAAAGCGGGGTGCATCCAGGGCGACGCGGCCGGCCAGCACCTGCTGCGCGGCGCGCACCACCGGCTCGGGCAGCACGACCTTGCCGGCAATCGACGCCAGGGCCGTAGTCAGCGCCGTTACCGATCCCTGGCTGGGAATGGACGCCTGCACCATCTGCGCGAGCGCCGCCTGTGGCGTCACCGGCTGCTGCGGCGGTTGCGGCAGCGGATTGCCCGACGACGCGTGGGCTGTGGCACTGCCCACCGCGATGGCCGGCGCAACCGGTCGCACGGCGCCAGGCACTGCCTGGGCGGCAGGCGGTGCAGATGGCGTCGCGGCAGCGCCTGCGGCCGCGACTGCCAACGGATTGGGATTGGCCGGATTGGTTTGCGGATAGATCGCTGCTGGCGTCGGGGTAGTTACCGTTGTGGTGATGACAGTCGTCGTCGCCACGGTCGACGGCGCGGATGCTGAGGGGGCGGGTGGCGCGGCGGGCGTTGGAGTTGTGGCTGGCGGGTTGGCCGCCTGCCCATTCGCAAGCGGAGCCGCTTGGGCTGCCTGGGCCGTCGTTGGCGGACTGACGCCAGCATTGACGCTTTGCGGGGTCAGTTGGTTCGGCGACGACGCTGGCGTGTCCGTAACCGCGGCCTGCGGCAGCATTACCGTTTGCTGGCCCTGCACCACCTGTGCAGGAATCGGTGGCGCACCCGTTGGGGCCGGGGCGGCACTCGCTGTCGGATTGGGCAGAGGCAGGCTGATATCGGGTGCGGGCGCGGCCGGCGCGGGGCTGACGGCGGTCGGCAGGGGTGCGACGGCCTGCTGCAGGGCCAGCCGCATCTGCTGGCCAGCGCCCTGCACTTCCAGCCTGATGGTTTCTCCCGTCTGGACCAGTGTCGGCAGCACCAGGTTCAGGAGCTGGCCACGGATTTCCACCTGGGTGACGCCATTGGCCGCCGGACCGACAACCCGGGCATCCAGCACCTGGCCTGATTGCAACGCAAGCGCCTGCAGCGCGCCCGGGCGGGCGGCAGAAACGAACCTGGGCAGCTCCGGCGGAATGACCATGGCGTTCCGGCCCTCTGCCGCACCATGCGGCAACCCATACTAACGCGCGAACAGCATCCAGTGATTCCCCATTCTTGGGAAACTTAACATCGTCTAACCGGCAACATCGGCGCGCGGCCTCAGTCGGGGCGGATGTCGGTATAGTCCTTGGTCGCCGGCTTGCCGCGGAAAGTCACCCAGAAGAAGTTGAGCGTATAGGTGCCGGCGGTGCGGAAGACGCCTTCCTTCTCGAGGCGCCGGCCCGATGTCATCATCTTGAGGGCGAAGGTGAACTTGACCCCGCCCACTTTGGACAGACGCACCGCGACGTCGGTATCCTCGCCGAAGAACTGGATCGTGCGGTCATAGCCGCCCACCTGCGCCCAGGCGGCGCGCTTGAACACGAAATTGCCGCCCTGCACCACCGAACCCACGCGGAGCACATAGCGATTGAGCACGTAGATCAGCCAGGTGAGGCCATAGAACATGCCGACGAGGAACCGGCTCCAGGCGCTCATGTCGTAGTAGACATAGGGGCCGCTGAGGCAGACTAGCTTGGGGTCGCGCTTGAATTCGGCGAGCACGGTATCCAGCCAGCCCGGCGGCACGATCGTGTCGCTATCGATATTGGCGATCAGCTCGAAACCCTGGCTGGCGGCAAAGCCGGCGTCGCGGGCATTGACTAGGCCCTTCTTGGGCTCATCGACCACGCGCACCGTCGGAAAGCCGCGGGCAATCTCGCCCGTCCGGTCGGTCGAGGCATTGTTGACCACGATGATTTCGGCATCGGCGCCCGAGCGGGCAATCTCGGCCACCACCGATTCCAGACATTTGCCGATCAGCGCCTCTTCGTTGTAGGCGGGTATGACGAATGCCAGTTTTCTCATCGTGCCTCTTGCTGGGCTTGGCGGACCGATCGCCGCAAATGCCAGCCAATAGCCTCTGCTTGGCGCTACGGCAACAGATGGGCACCGCTTTTCAGCGTGCCAGGCCCCACCCGGCCGGCAAATTCAGTATCCTGCCCTGCAGGGAGACTGCTTCCGTTGCGGTAAAGGCTTCTGCTACAAGCGTTCATCGAGTGTTCAGTTGCGTATTGCGACAAGCGGGGCATGATGAAAAAGCGGCTGTTGAAACATTTGCTGGTTCTTTTGCTGTCGGCAGCGGCACCTGTTGCCTATGCCGCCAATGAAGGCACGGCCGTGGGCGTCGACCCAGACGCCAAGGTGCAGATCAACTCCACAGACCGAATACTCGAGGTCGGCGCCGATGTTTCGGTTGGCGACCTTGTCGTCACGGGCCCATCGGGGCTGGTGCAGATCGTCTTCGACGACGATACCAGGCTCGTGGTCGGCCCGCGCAGCTCGTTGCTGATCGAGACGTACCTGATGGCAACCAGCAACACGGCGCAGCAACTGACCATCAACGCGCTGGGCGGCTCGTTCCGGTTCATCACCGGCAACAGCCCCAAGCCGGCCTATTCCATCCTGACCCCGACGGCCGCTATCGCGGTGCGTGGCACGGAGTTCGACATTGTCGTGGAGCCCGGCCTGACCAAGGTCATGCTCTATGAGGGCGCCCTGCAGATTTGTAACCCGGGTGACGCCTGCCAGCAGGTGACCCGCCACTGCGAGGTCGCCGTGGCAAGCAACGACGAGGCGAATCTCTTCGTGCGGAGCGACCCGCTGCGCACGCCGCTGAGCCTGGAATTCCGCTATGCACGGTTCCAGGCTCCGCTGCTGCCGCCCTTCCGGGTGGGCGGCGCTGCGCTCTGCGCGGAAGAGCCCCAGGTCAACGTGCCCAAGAGCAACCAGGGCAGCGAGGATAGCGGCGTCGTTACGCCGACACCTCCGCCGCCACGGCTGCCACCGCCGCCCAAGCGGTAGTCGCAGCTCCTGATGGCCCAGGCTCAGCCGATATAGTCGCGCTTGCCGACCGGCACGCCGGCGTGGCGCAGGATGGCGTAGGCCGTGGTGACGTGGAAGAAGAAGTTGGGCAGCGCCCGCTCGGTCAGATAGGTCTGGCCTGCCATGGTCACATCCTTGCCGCCGAGCTTCAGGGTGACTTCGCGCGTGTCGCCGCCATCGAGATCTTCCGGCTTGGTCGTCGCCAACAGGTCCAGCGCCTTCTGAATGCGGGCGCGAAGCTCCGGAAAGGTTTCCTCGGTGTCGGGCCAGGACGGCACGTCGCGGCCGGCCAGGCGCGACACGCAACCCTTCACGTGATCGGTGGCGATCATGATCTGGCCGCGGAAAGGGATCATGTCCGGGGCCAGCCGCATGTTGGACAGCACCAGCGTGTCGAACTTGCGATCAGCGGCATAGGCCTCGGCCTTGTCCATGATGGCCAGCAGGTTGGTCAGCATACGGGTAAAAATCGGCACGGTCATGCCATAGACGGAAATGGTCATTCGCAAAGCTACCTTGATTGTGCGGTCCCGAACGGGAACTGTGTTCTGCGCCCGCGGTTGATGGCTGGCAAGGCGGTTCTATGAGCAAGCAAGAAGACAGGCCGGTGAACGGCGCCGCCGACAGGAAGACCGGGTTCGCGCGCCTGCGCTCCAGGCTGCGGCTGCTCTATCACAGCCAATCCCCCGTTGCGCAGCGCTTCCAGGCGGCTGTGCTTATCGTCGACCTGGCCATCATCGCCTTTTTCATCACCACACCGCTGCTGCGCGATAACGCGTCGTTTTTGTGGATCGACCTGTCCATCGCGGCGCTACTGCTGGCCGATCTGGTCGCCCGGGCGCTGGCCTCCACCGACATCCTGCGCTGGCTGCGCCAGATGCCTGTTATCGTCGACATCTTCATCCTGGCGACGCTGCTGGCCCCTGCCTGGCTGGTCAATCTGGGCTTCCTGCGGATCCTGCGATTGTGGACGCTGACGCGGACCTCCACATTCTGGCGGCCGCTCAAGAAACGCGGCCTGGGGCTCTACCAGGAGCCGATCCAGGCGACGATCAACCTGCTGGTCTTCCTCTTCGTGGTCACCGGCTTTGTCTATACGGCCTTTGCCAATCGCGGCGAAGAGGCGGGAATCGTCGGCTATGTCGACGCGCTGTACTTCACCGTGGCAACGGTCACCACGACAGGGTTCGGCGATATCACCTTGCCCGGCACGTCAGGCAAGCTGGCCTCGATCGTCATCATGATCATCGGCATTTCGCTGTTCGTGCGGCTGGCGCAGGCCATCTTCCGCCCCGCCAAGGTGAATTTTCCGTGCCCTCATTGCGGGTTGCAGAAGCACGAGCCGGACGCCGTCCATTGCAAGGCCTGCGGGCACTTGCTCAATATTCCCGACCACGGGCAGGATTAGCGCAGCACGGCCAGCCTGACGCGGAAGCAGGCGCCTGGCAGCGGTCCGGGCACCAGATCGAGAGCGCCGTTCATGCGCGTGACGATCTGCCGGGAGATGGCCAGACCCAGCCCTGCCCCGCTCTGGTCGGCCGCACCGCGCTGGCCGCGGGCGAACTTCTCGAAGATCAGCTTGCGCTCGCCCTTGGCGATGCCCGGTCCGTTGTCGGCAATATCGACGACAAAGCTGCCCGCCCTCACCATCGAGGTTATCCGCATCACTGGCGCATCGGAGTCGTTGTATTTCACCGCGTTGGAAATCAGGTTGATGAACACCTGGCATAGCCGATCGGCATCGCCCTCCACCATGGTCGCGCTGGCCCGCTCGCCCAGCTCCACCGTGACGCCGCGCTGGCGCAGCAGGGCCTCGCACACCGTCAGCGCCCGCCCCAGCGCCGCCTCGGCATCAACAGGCACATTCTCCCAGGCGCGCTCGCCGCGCTCCAGCGCGCTGAGGTCGAGGATTTCGTCGAGCAGCTTGGTCAGCCGCAGGCTTTCCTGATGGATGGTGCCGACGAAATGCTGGCGCTGCCCCTCATCGATATCGTCAGCATCGAGCAATATCTCGGAAAACGAACGGATCGAGGTCATGGGTGTGCGCACCTCGTGACTGACCTGGCTGAGGAACTCGTCCTTCTGGCTATCGAGTTCGCGCAGCTGCGCATTGGCGTCCTCGAGCTGTTGCGCCGTCGAGCGCAGCTCGGCAGAGGTTTTCTCGAGCTGCTGGGAATATTCGATGACCTGCTGGGTTTCATCGGCCATCTGCATCATTTCTTCGAGCGACACCTCGCTACCCGAAAGCACCTTTGACAGCATCACATGCGCCGAGGCCGCGCCGATCGAGCCCGCCAGTTCGCGTTCGAGGCGCCCGATGAACTCCGGCGATGGCTCCAGCATGTCCGGGTCGACGCCGCTGTCACGCGCCTCGGTTTCGAACAAGGCTGCCGCACGGCGTTCGCCGAGCACGCGTTCGGCCACGAAGAACAGGTCGTTGGCGGTAGCCGAGCCGCGCACGAAATTGCCGCGCGGCACCTGCCCGCGCTTGAACACATCGACAAAGACACTTGCCTGTATGCGCTCCAATGCCGATTGGCTGGTCAGCAGCGAGCCCAATGTCAGGGTCAGCACGTTGACCAGGATGCTCCAGAACGCGGCGTGAGCCAGCGGGTCGATATTGTCGAGCCCGAACATGGCCTCCGGCCGCAGCCAGGAAATTCCCCAGGGACCCTGGCTCAGCAGCATCGCCACCTGGGGGGAGACCGACTCGAACGATGGCAGGAAGCTGCACCAGACCCAGAAGACAAACCCGGCCGCGATGGCGGCAGTGGCGGCCTTGAGCGAGGCCTCGCGCCAGAACAGGGCGGCGATGACGGACGGAAAGAACTGCGCGATGGCGGTAAACGAGATGAGGCCGATTGGCGCCAGCGCGTTGGAATCGCGCGTGAAGAAGAAATAGAAAAATCCCAGTGACAGGATCAGCACGATCGAAAAGCGGCGGGCAATCAGCAGGAGGCTCGTCACCCCCTGCCCATCGCCGCGACCAGCCGGACTCAGCCGCAGGATCAGCGGCATGACGATATGGTTGGAAACCATGATCGAGAGCGCGATCGATTCCAGGATGATCATGGATGTCGCCGACGAGAAGCCGCCGATGAAGGCGAACAGCGCCAGCGCGTCCTGGCCGAAGGCCATGGGCAGCGTCAGTGCAAACATGTCCGGATTGGAGCCGGCGGGCATGGTCGTCAGCCCGAATACCGCGATCGGCAGGATGAACAGGCTCATCAGCAGCATGTAGGCCGGGAAGGCCCAGCTGGCGACGCGCAGGTGATTCTCGTCGGAATTTTCCACCACCGTCACCTGGAACTGCCGCGGCAGGCAGACGATGGCGGCCACCGACAGGCCAAGTGTCGTCAGCCAGCGCGCGCCGAACGTTTCGTGCGCGTCCACGGCAACGCCCGCTTCGATGGCGCGGCTGAAGATGTTCTCGAAGCCGCCGCCGACAAACACGACGAAGACCCCGACCGCCACCAATGCCGTCAGCTTCACCACCGCCTCGAACGCAATGGCGGCGACCACGCCGTGATGCTGTTCCTTGGCATCGACGTGGCGGGTACCAAAGAGGATCGTAAAGAGGGCCATGCCGGCGGCTATGCCAAACGCCAGGCCGACATCGTCGATGCCGGTGAGGCTTCCGCGCCCAACTTCCGACGCGCCAGCGACGGCCTGGATTGAAGACGTGACGGCCTTGAGCTGCAGGGCGATATAGGGGGCGATGCCGATGACCGCGATGCAGGTGATCAGAACGGCCAGCCGGTTCGACTTGCCAAAGCGCGACGACAGCAGGTCGGCGACCGAGGTGATGCGCTGGTTGTGGCTGATGCGAACGAGCCGGCGCAGCAGGAACCACCAGCCGACGAAAACCAAGGTCGGACCAAGATAAATGGTGAGGAATTCCAGCCCACTGCGCGCGGCATTGCCCACGGCGCCATAAAAGGTCCAACTGGTGCAGTAGACCGAGATCGACAGCGTGTAGACCGCTGGGGAGTGCAGGAACGATTTGGTGTTGGTCCGCGCCCGCCGGTCGCCCAGATAGGCCAGCACGAACAACAGGCCGACATAGCCGACGGCCGTAGCGATGACGAAATCGGCGGAGAGCATCAGCGGTCCCCCTCGCCCGGTTCTGCACCGTTTTCATCGGGGGGCAGTGCGTGCGTCAGCAGCGCCATGCCCATAATCAGCAGTAGCCAGACAGCAAACAGGTAGAGGACGATCTGGGGGATGCCGAAATGGGTGATGGACTGGTTGAACACGTAAACCAGCGGTGGCAGCAGCAGCATGCCGCCAAAGACGGTCAGCAACAGCATGCCGCCGGTAATCTTACGCCGGTCCGCCATCTTCGCCCAACAGCTGGCGCACCGCCCCGACCACCTCTGCATTGGCATAAGGCTTGGTGACGAAAACGTCGGCGCCCAATTGCTCGGCGATGCGGCGATCCTGCTGCTGGCCCTTGGCGGTGAGGATCAACACAGGCAGCGTCTCTGTTTCCGGATTGGCCCTGATCTGCTTGAGCACCTCAAACCCGCTGCGCTTGGGCAGCATGACATCGAGCACCACCACACGGGGCTTCAGCCGCCGCACCGCTTCCAGCGCCGCATCTCCGTCGGTCACCGAATTGGTCGTCCAACCTGCGCGCCGCAGGATGAAATCGAGCGATTCCAGAATGCTCGGCTCATCCTCGGCAATGAGTATGTCGACTGCCAAAATCCCCCCTCGAAGCACCCGCGGTCTCCCCTCCGCAGGTGCGGACACTAAAGCGCAATCATGGCGGATCGCCAAGCGGTAATGATGGCAGCAAGGGACCACGAGTGCGCGAATGGCCTGACGTCGTGGAAAGCGCCTCCTCCTGCCGGCTGGCGCAGTCGCGCCGTGGACAGAGGCGGCAATTGGGGCCGACGAGCACGTCAGCGGCCAGGTCGGACAGGTCGAGACCGGCGCCATAGACGGTTCGATCCGCGTGGAGCACGTCGCAGGCCAGCATCACCGAAGAAGCGACCGCTTGCTCGCGGAAGGACGCTGTCCGTCGCTGCACGGTGCGGGCGAGGAAGAGGTAGCGGGACCCGTCAGAAAACCGCACCACCTGACGCAGCGGCACGTCCGGCGTGCGGAAGGCGCCATAGATAGCCCAGAGCGGGCAGGCGTGGCCGCTATTGGGCAGCAGCAGGCCCGGCAGGGGAAAGTGCTTGGTCAGCCGCCCCGCGGGGTCCGAACGCAGAAAACCGAAGGCGATACCCTGCTGCCCGGGCCGGCGCAGGGTCACCAGCCGGTGCGCCACCTGCTCGAAGCTGGCGTGATAGGTCTGGCGCAGGTGGTCGATGTCATAGGCCGCCGCCTCAGCATCGGCCAACATCCGCTCATAGGGAAACACGATGGCCCCCGCGAGGTACGATCCCACCGCGCGGGAAGCCAGACGCCGCGCCGTGGGCGTCGACAGCATAGCCGTTTGCAGTGTTTCGGCTATGGCGTCGGGTGCCGCCATTTCTCCGTAGAGCCGGGCGAGCTGGAACTGCCGCGTCGCCAGCGTCGTGGCGCCGTGGAACCACATGCGCCGCGATGTGGCGTCGAAACGGTATTGGCCGGGATAATCCGCCTCGTCCGGCGGCCCGCCGATGCGGATCTCGACGCCAAACCGGCTGCCCAGCAGGTCGGACAATGCCTCACTGCCGAAATGCCCCACCCTGTCGATCTCGGCCCGCAGGTCGCGCGCGACGTCCTCCAGCAACGGAAAGTGGTTCTCCCGCTCGATCAGCAGGTCATCGATCTCACGGGCCGGCGAGACGCTGCGACGGATCTGGCTCGACGTCTCGAACTGCCCGATCAGGTTGCGCGCCACGTCCGACAGGGTGCGGGCGTCGCGCCCGATGGCAGCCAGGAACTGGCGGCGCTCGGCCTCATCGAGATCGCCGACATCCTCAAGGATTTCGGCGCTTGAGCGCACTGCCGTGATGCCCGACAGAATCTGGTGCAGCAGTTGGCTCAGCAACGGGTCCGAGCGCAGGCGGTCGGCATAGGCATCGGCATTGGCGATGGCGCCCGAATAGGCGCGGTGCAGCCGCGCCAGGGCGGCGGCACTCGCTGGATACTGCGCCACCAGTTCCCGCCGTTCGTCGGGGCGGAATGGCAGCGACTCGACCATGGGATCGGCATAGGCCTCTTCCAGGTCCTGCAGCAGCTTCTGTTCGGTGCGACCCGCCAGTTCATCGATGTCGATGTCGAGTTGCGTCGCCACCCGGTTGAGCAGCGCGCCGCCGATGTCGCGTTTGTTGTTCTCGATCAGGTTCAGATAGCTGGGAGAAATCCCCAAGCTTCTTGCAAGCGAAGCCTGAGAAATCTTCAGCGATTTCCGCCTGTTGCTGATGCGGAAGCCGATCGGCGCGCGCATGCAAGAGCCCCTCCCAGGCGACGGTCTGTCAACAAATTGACTTTGGTGCAGCTGTTTTAGATCAACAATTTACAGAATATCACTGCAATTACAATGATCTATTGCCGTCGTTTTCAACCGATGGCCATACTCCCCACGCGGTGAGCTGCTGGCCATGTATCAGTCGCCCCGCGCCAAAAGGAGGAAATCAATGACACTTTTGAAGCGTGGCTTGTCCCGTCGCAGGGTTCTGCAGACCGGCATGGCCGGCATTATCGGTTCTGGCGTTGCGCCCCTGATCTTCACCAAGGGCGCCTGGGCGCAGGAATTCTGCAACAACCCCACCGGCGACACCGTAACCTTCGGCCTCAACCTGCCTCTGACGGGCGCCTATGCCGAAGAAGGTGCCGACGAGCAGAAGGCCTATGAGCTGGCCGTCAAGCATCTCAATGGCGAAGGCGACGGCGGCCTCATCGGTGTGCTCACCCCGACCGCGCTCAAGGGCAACGGCATCCTGGGCAAGAAGGTCGCCTTCGCGACCTCCGACAGCCAGACCAAGGCCGACGTGGCTCGCGCCGGCGCGACCCGCATGATCGAGCGCGATGGCGCCATCATGGTGTCGGGCGGTTCGTCCTCGGCTGAAGCCATTGCCGTGCAAGGTCTCTGCCAGGAAATGGGCGTCATCTTCATGGCGGGTCTCACCCATTCCAACGACACCACCGGCAAGGACAAGCGCCGCTACGGCTTCCGCCACTTCTTCAATGCCTACCAGTCCGGCATCGGCCTCGGCCCCGTACTCGGCCAGGAATACGGCAAGGATCGCCGCGCCTATCACCTGACGGCCGACTACACCTGGGGCTGGACCCAGGAAGAGTCGATGAAGGCGGCGACCGAAGCCCTCGGCTGGGAAACGGTCCAGGCCGTCCGCACCCCGCTCGGGGCCGGCGACTTCAGCCAATTCCTCACGCCCGTGCTCAATTCCGGCGCCGACGTGCTGATCCTCAACCACTACGGCAACGACATGGTCAATTCGCTGACCCAGGCCGTGCAGTTCGGCATGCGTGACCGCCAGGTCAACGGCAAGGACTTCCAGATCGTCGTGCCACTGTTCTCCGAACTGATGGCCAAGGGCGCCGGCGCCAATATCAAGGGCATCTTCGGCACCTCCAACTGGCACTGGAACCTGCAGGATCCGGGCACGATCGCCTTCACCAAGTCGTTCGGCGCCGCCTATGGTTCCCCGCCGTCCCAGGCTGCCCACACCGCCTATGTCCAGGCCCTGCTCTATGCAGATGCCTGCGAGCGCGCCGGCACCTTCTATCCGCCCGAAGTGATCAAGGCGCTCGAAGGCCACGAGTTCGACGGCATGGGCAATGGCGCCACGCTCTATCGCGCCGAAGACCACCAGTGCATCAAGAACATCCTCGTGGTGCAGGGCAACGACAACCCCACCAGCGAGTATGACGTGCTCAACGTGGTGCAGGAGGTCCAGCGCGACGTCGTGGCCTACGATCCGGCCATCTTCGGCGGCGACCTCGGACCGGCAGAGCCGGCCCCCCTCTGCGCTTGATTGCACGGTCGCTCCAGCATCTGGAGCGACCAATCTCGCAGTAGACCTCATCCTGAGCCTGTCGAAGGACGAGGTCGTGCCTCCCGGACCTGTCGTGCCACGCCTCGTGGTTCGACAGGCTCACCGTGAACTAGGCGCTCAGGAGCACAGCCATGTTCGAAGTCATCTTTCTGCAATTCCTCAATGGTCTCGACAAGGGCGCGGCCTACGCGCTGATCGCGTTGGGACTGACCCTGGTTTTCGGCACGCTAGGCGTGGTCAACTTCGCCCATGGCGCACTGTTCATGCTGGGCTCGTTCTGCGCGGTGCTGTTCCGCCAGCTGCTGACGATGGAAACCGTCACCATCGACCCCACCAAGCTCTCGCCCTGGGGGGCGCCGCTGGAAGTGCGTGCGCCGCTGGTGCAGGCCTGGTTCGGTGATTTCGGCGCCCTGCTGGTCAATTATTCCGTGCCGGCGTCGATCATCATCACCATCCCGATCATGCTGGTGGTCGGCATCATGCTCGAGCGCGGCATCATCAAACACTTCTACAAACGCCCGCATGCCGAACAGATCCTTGTGACTTTCGGTCTTGCGATCGTCGCCCAGGAGGTCATCAAGGCCTTCTTCGGCCCCAATCCTATTCCGCAGCCCATGCCATCCGACCTGCGGGGCGCAGCCGATATCGGCGCGTTCCTGGGCATGCAGGCCAATGTCATCACCTACCCGATCTGGCGGCTGGTCTATTTCCTGTTCTCGGCCGTGATCATCGGTGGCGTCTTTGCCTTCCTGCAGTTCACCACCTTCGGCATGGTGGTCCGCGCCGGCATGGCGGATCGAGAAACGGTGGGCCTGCTCGGTATCAATATCGATCGGCGCTTCACCATCATGTTCGGCCTCGCCGCCGTGGTCGCGGGTCTGGCAGGTGTCATGTACACGCCGCTGCTGCCGCCCAATTACCATATCGGCATGGACTTCCTGGTCCTCAGCTTCGTCGTGGTGGTCGTGGGCGGCATGGGTTCGCTACCGGGCGCGGTGGCTGCCGGGTTCCTGCTCGGCATTCTGCAATCCTTCGCCTCGATGACGCAGGTCAAGGCGCTCATTCCCGGCATCGACCAGATCATCATCTATCTCGTCGCCGTCATCATCCTGCTGGTATTGCCGCGTGGCCTGTTCGGCCGGCGCGGCGTGATGGAGGCCTGACATGCGCGCCACGTCCCGCAACGACTTGCTGCTGTTCCTGGGCTTCACCGTGGTGGTGCTGGCCATGCCGATCTGGCTGCACCCCTTCGGCGCCGCCTATCCCGACCTGCTGCAGCGCTTCATGATTTTCGGCATCTTTGCCGTGGGCTTCAACATCCTCTTCGGCCTCACCGGCTATCTCAGCTTCGGGCATGCCGCCTTCTTCGGCGTCGGGTCCTATGCCGCCGTCTGGTCGTTCAAGCTGCTGAGCCTCGATGCCATTCCCGCCATGATCTTCGCCATCGTGGTGTCGGGCCTGTTTGCCCTCATCATCGGCTATGTCAGCCTGCGGCGATCGGGCATCTACTTCTCCATCCTGACGCTGGCCTTCGCGCAGATGAGCTACAACCTGGCCTATTCGGTGCTGACACCCATCACCAATGGCGAGACGGGCCTGCAGCTCATTCCCAGCGATCCGCGCTATCTCGATGCCGCGCTGGGCAGCGCCACGGCCGGTCAACCGGTCCCGACCCTGCTCGGCCAGTCGCTCGGCGGCTTTGCCGGCTTCTACTTCTGCGCCGGCTTCCTCATCCTGGCCTTCTTCATCGCCCAGCGCATCACCGGCTCGCCATTCGGCATGATGCTCAAGGGCATCAAGTCCAACCAGACGCGCATGAACTATACCGGCTTCAACACCAAGCCCTATACGCTGGCCGCCTTCGTGATCTCAGGCATGTATGCCGGCCTCGCCGGGGCGCTGCTGGCCGTAACCGACCCACTCGCCGGCGCCGAGCGCATGCAGTGGACCGCGTCGGGCGAAGTGGTGCTGATGACCATCCTGGGCGGCGCCGGCACGCTGGTGGGTCCGGTCATCGGCGCCTGGCTGATCAAGTATTTCGAGAACATCTTCTCGGCCATCAATGAAACGATCCTGCATCGCTTCTTCGACGTCCTGCCCGATGGGGTCGACAACGTCCTGGTGGCCGTGACCAGCAAGTTCGTCGGCGAGGGCTGGTTCCTCACCCTGGGCCTGGTCTTCGTGCTGATCGTGGTTTTCCTGCCGGGCGGCATCATGGAGGGCGTGCGCCGCATTGCCCACCTGTTCGACCGCTCGAGCAAGTCGCCCGACCGGCCGGGCAAAGCCACGCCGCAACCGCAACCGGCCGAATAGGACGAACACCATGACCACACCCAATGTCGTCCTGCATGTTGCCGACGTCCACAAGCGCTTCGGGGGCCTGCATGCCCTGGCCGATATCGACCTCCAGGTCGAGGAGGGGCAGACCCACGCCATCATCGGCCCCAATGGCGCGGGCAAGTCGACGCTGCTCAACGTCATCATCGGCAAGCTGGCGCCTTCGAGCGGCCAGGTGATCTTCGATGGCGCCATCCTGACAGGTCGCAAGCCCTATCAGATCAATCAGATGGGCATTGCCCGTGTGTTCCAGACGCCGGAAATCTTCGCGGACCTCAGCGTGCTGCACAATGTGATGATCCCTGCCCTCGCCAAGCGCGACGGCGCCTTCAAGCTGAACCTGCTGCGGTCGCTTGATAGCGAGACGGCCATCCGCCAGGAAGCCGAGAGCATGCTCGAGGATGTCGGCATGCATAGCCGACGCGAAATGGCCGCCGGCAGCCTCAGCCGCGGCGACAAGCGCCGCATGGAACTGGCCATGTGCCTGATCCAGCATCCGCGCCTGCTGCTGCTGGACGAGCCCACCGCCGGCATGAGCCGGCACGACACCAACACCACCATCGAACTGCTCAAGAAGATCAAGAGCCGGGGCATGACCAAGGTGATCATCGAACACGACATGCATGTGGTGTTCTCGCTGGCCGACAAGATTTCGGTACTGGCGCAGGGTCGTATCATCGCCGATGGTACGCCCGATCAGGTCCGTGGCAACCCCAAGGTGCAGGAAGCCTATCTCGGGGGAGCCCATTGATGAGTGCGATCGCCATGGAATCCCAGGTTATCACCAACAGCCAGGCCGTCAGCATGGAACCGACGCGCCCGTTCTTCTCCATCCGCGACATGCATGCCTATTACGGCGAGAGCTACATCGTGCAGGGCGTGTCGCTCGACATCCGCCAGGGGGAAATTCTGGCGCTGCTCGGCCGCAACGGCGCGGGCAAGACATCGACCCTGCGTACCATCGCCCGCACCGACAATCCGCAATTGCGGCATGGCGAGATCTGGCTCGACGGCAAGCCCATCCACCAGATGAAGAGCTTCGAGGCTGCCCGATCAGGCATCCAGCTGGTGCCCGAAGACCGCCGCATCATCGCCGGCCTCACGGTCGAGGAAAACATCACCCTGGCCAAGGTTGCCCCGGGCAATGGCTGGAGCCTCGAGCAGATATACCAGAGCTTTCCGCGCCTGGCAGAACGCCGCAAGCAGGAGGGCGTGACCCTTTCAGGCGGCGAGCAGCAGATGCTGGCCATCGCCCGTGCCCTCGCCCGCGATCTGAAGCTCCTGCTGCTCGACGAGCCCTATGAGGGCCTCGCGCCCGTCATCGTGCACGAGATCGAGCGTATCCTGCATTCGATCAAACCGCTGGGCATCACCACCATCATCGTCGAGCAGAACGCCGTCGCCGCGCTCAAGCTGGCAGACCGCGCGGTCATCCTGGATACCGGTGAGGTCGCCTTTGCCGGTACCGCCAAGGAGGTTCTCGACAATACCGAACTTCGCCACGAATACTTGGCCATCTGAGTATCCGGCGATCTGAGCTACCCTGGGCCTTTCGACCAAGGCATTCCGCCAATCTCACCTCTCCCCAGAGAGGCCCAGGGTAAGTTTTCGTGCCACGCACCTACTCCCCCTCAGCGTCCGCCAGCTCCGGCACATCCGCCGCAATGGTGATCCCCTCGCCCTCCAGCGCATCGCGCACATCGCGCGCCAGGTCGACCGCGCCAGGTGTGTCGCCATGCAGACACAGCGATCTTGCGCTCGATTTCAGCACGGTCCCGTCAATCGCCACGATCTCACCGGCCTTGGCCAGTCGCAGGCAACGCTCGATGACAGCCTCGGTGTCGTGAATGACGGCCTCGGCCTGGCTGCGCGGCACCAGCAGCCCATCGGCCGTGTAAGCCCGGTCGGCATAGGCTTCGCGGATCAGCGGCATGCCGACGGCCTTGGCGGCGCGCACCTGCTGGCTATTGTCGAGCGCCAACACCGCCATCTTCGGATTCATGGCCTGGATAGTGGCGAATATGCCGACGGCGAAGCCCAGTTCCTCCGCGGTCTGGTTGGCGAGGGCGCCGTGCAGCTTCACATAGGACAAGGGCACGCCAACCTCATCGGCGATGAAGCGGACCAGGAAGAGCTGGCTCCGGATCTGCCCCAGCAACTGATCGAGCGGCATCACCACGCGGAAACGCCCGAAGCGCTTGGGATCGACATAGCCAGGATGCGCCCCTGCCCGCACGCCGCGCGCCTTGCATGTCCGCAAAATCTGCCGGATCGTGGCGGCATCGCCGGCATGGCCACCGCAGGCAATGGACGCGCTGGACACGATGCTGAGCAGGTCCTCGTCATTGCCCATGCCTTCGCCCAGATCGGCGTTCAGGTCGATCGACGTCATGTTTCGCGGCTCCGCAACAGCGCATGCGCATGTTCCACCGTGACCGGAGCAAAGGCAACCGTCGTGCCGGGGCGCATCTGCGCAAGGCGATCGAGATCGGCCGTGACGACCGTCGCAATGCGCGGATAGCCGCCCGTTGGCTGATGGTCGCGCATCAGCACGATGGGGGTGCCATCCCCCAGGATCTGGATATCGCCCGGCACGATGGCGTCCGAAGCCAGCGACAGGATCGCCGCATCGGCGAAGACGCCCTTCGGATCGCCCAGCCGCACACCCATGCGGTCGAGGCGGGACGATATAACGAACTCGGCCTCCACGAAGCGCTGCCGCAGACCCTGCGGGAACAAGTCGGCATGGAGCCCCCAAGTCACACGGATCGGCCCGCCCGATGGCCTGGTCGCCTCTGGCACTGCGGGGGTGCCCGTGTCCTTATCCCCACCGCCCAGCGTGATGACGTCGCCGACCCTCAGGCTGCGACCGTCCAGACCGCCCAACCGGGCCCGGCTGCTGGTCGCGATACTGCCCAGCACCGGCTGCAGGTCGATGCTGCCGTCGAAGCGCAGGTAGCCATAGTTCCCCCGGGACCCTGGCGTGACCGCTATGATGTCGCCCTCCACCAGCGCGACGCTGCCGGGCCAGTCGAGCTTTGTGCCATTGTGCCGGACCACGAAATCGCCGCCGGCGAAGCCGACGCGACAGCGACCGCTCGACAGCCTCAATTCGAGACCAGCCGTGGTGAACTCGATGCCTCCCGCGCCCCCGCCCGCGAGCTTGCCGGAAAGCTCGAACGCCCTCCGGTCCATCGGGCCGGATGCGCTAATGCCGTGGCGGAGCATGTTGAAGCGTCCGCCGTCCTGGACGCTGGTCAGCGGCCCAGCCCGCAGCAGCGACAGCACGGCGCTCACAGGGCAACCTTGAATGTCACCACGTCGCCAGCCCCCAGGCGGGTCGGTGGCTGATCCGCCTGGTCGAAATTGGCAAAGTCGGTATGGCCGATGACGTGCCAACCGGTCGGCATTTCGGTGGCGGTGATCGCCGTTTGCCCCGCAGCAAAGAGCACGCTGCCCTTGGGTACGGCCGATCGCACTTCGGTGCGACGGGGCAGCACCAGGGCGTCGGCATGCAGGCCGCAATAAACGAATCCCGGTGCAAACCCGGTCGCCAGCACGCGCAAGGGATGGGCGTTGTGGGCGGCGATGAACTCGTCGGGCGCAATCGCCAGCGCCGCAGCGACCGCCGCGAGGTCGGGGCCATCAAATACCACAGGAATGGTCCAGCGCGCAGTCTGTGGCGCGTCGTCGGCCAGTTCGAACAACCGCAGGCGCAGTTCGCCGGCAATTGCGGCAGGCGATGGTCCGGCCACCGGGTCATAGCGCAGCAGCACCGAAACCAGATTGGGCACAACCTCAGTCACGCCGGCAATCGGCAGTCGGTCGAGTGTGCGGGCGAGCGCAATGGCGGCGCGGTTCGCGGCGTCATCCAGCGCCGTGCCAAAGCGCACCAGGAGGCTGCTGTCACCGAGCGGAACGATCGTCGGCGTCGGAAATATCAGGGGGGTAGACGGGGCGGCCATGACACAGCCTCCTCGGCTGAAACATGGGCGCCAGTCCTGTCGGACCTGCCCGGATCAGTCAACCCGGTCCATAAGCGCAGGAACTCTGCCTCGCTCGGAAGACCGTTCGGGAATGCCGGTGCCCTGAAGCAGCGGCCGGACTTGACCTGCCGGGACGGATTGTCCGGTCAGTTCGGGTCTTTGCCGTCCTGTTCGACCACAGCCTCGAAAAGCTGCTTGGCCTGCGACACGCCGATCGCCTCGATGGCGACTGCGGCGATGGCAGCAAACAGTTCTGCGATTTCCTGGGGATCGGTGATTTCGGCGTCGTCGTCTTCGGCGTCGGCGTTGATCAGAGTGAACACAATAACGCGCCTCCAAGTTAGCCAATGGAGTCAGTGTGCGGCGATTCCTGTTACGGAATAAATAATGGAAATCAACACTGCCCCGATATCGGGGAATTGCCACACAGGGTAGCCGCGCTTACTCTTCCGGCGCCGTGTTTGCCTCGAGCCAGGATTCGATCTCGTCGAGGCTGGCCGAAAATGGCTTGGGCACATTCCCAAACAGGATCTTGAAGTTCTCGTCGCGAATGGCGTGTCCACCCGCGTGCCCGAGCACTTTCATCTTGTCGTCGGTCAGAATGGTCAACCCATACCGCGCCGCGTAACGCTTGAGCCGCCGCATCCGCGATACATCAAATTCCTTGCGGCTCATCTGGCTCGTCCCCTGTCTGGTCGCTGGCAGGTGTGGTTCTACGGATCAGGCGTTTAAGAGCAACTGCTTTTCCTGAGCCGGACTTGAAATACTTCTCCAGCTCTCTCGCATGCCGCTCAGTTTCGACTGCGACGTAGGACTTGAGCCTGATGGGCCTATGTGCCCGCGTTGACACAGGACATCGCCGGTTTGATGCGAAGAAAGGCGGCGCTTCAGATTGTTGGTCGAGCCGACATATATGTCGCCGTTGCTCAACTCAAGGAAGTAGACGTACCACATGCTCGGACAGTCTACCTGCGCGGCAATACCGCTTCGGGAGATCACCCTGCGCCTTTGGCCCGCGGGTGGCCAGCCACCCGAAGCCCAAAGGGCGCAGGGTGGCGGGTAGAGAGGGATTCGAACCCCCGGAACGCTTTCACGTTCGCCGGTTTTCAAGACCGGAGCAATCAACCGCTCTGCCATCTACCCGTTGCGTCAGCCTTTAGCGGCAGAGGGGCGGACTGTCCAGAGCGTGGCACGATGTCAGGGAATGAGCACCACCGAGCCCGTCGTCTCCCGCCCTTCCAGCGCACGATGCGCATCGGCGGCCTGCGACAAGGGGAATATCCTGCTAATCTCGACCTTGATGGCGCCGCTCTCGACCGCTTCGAACAGCTTGCCGGCGCCTTCGAGCAGGTCCTCTCGCTTGCCCAGGTAATGCGTGCCGGTGGGCCGCGTCACGTAGAGCGAGCCTTTGCGCGATAGCAGCGTCACATCGGGGATAGACACCACGCCCGAGGCATTGCCGAAGCTCACCATCAGTCCACGGGGCCTGAGGCAATCGAGCGATTTCTCGAAGGTCGCCTTGCCGACGCCGTCATAGACCACGTCGACGCCCCGCCCATCCGTCAGCTCGCGGACGCGGGCGACGAAGTCTTCGCTATTGTAGTTGATGACGTGATGGCAGCCATGCGCCTTGGCCAGGGCCACCTTTTCGTCGCTGCCGGCCGTACCAATGACGGTCGCGCCGAGCGCCCTGGCCCACTGCGTAGCGATGAGCCCGGTGCCGCCCGCTGCCGCGTGCCAGAGGATGGTCTCGCCCCTGGCCAGGGCCCAGGTCTTGAACAGCAGGTAATAGGCCGTCAGCCCCTTGAGCATGATCGCCGCGGCCGTGCGGTCGTCAATTCCATCGGGAATGGGCACCATGCGCTCGGCCGAGGCGATCCGCTCGGTCGCATAGGCGCCGACATGCCCCTGATACGCCACCCGGTCGCCGACCTTGAGGCCCGTCACGCCCTCGCCGAGCGCGGTGATGACGCCGGCGCCCTCATTGCCCGCCACGAAAGGCAGTTGCACCGGATAGAGCCCGGAACGCTGGTAGGTATCGACGAAGTTGAGCCCGATGGCCGTCTGCCGCAGCGCCACCTGCCCCGGCCCGGGACTGGCCAGCGGCCAATCCTCGTAGCTCAGGACTTCGGGACCGCCTACCGCATGGACGACAACAGCCTTGGTCACTTCGGCGCCCGCGGCTTGCGGGGCGCCGATTTGGGCCGCGACTGGGCCCGTGCCGCCGGGTTATTCCTGGGGCTCGGGCGCTTGCCGGTGACCGCAGCAACGCCGTCCGCCGCCGAGACCGAGCCCGTATCGCCGGTGAACGGGGTGAAGCCCGGCTTGCTCGGGCGACCGTCCTGCTTGCGCTGCTTGGCGATGATGTTGATCGCCTCGACCAGCACCGAGAAGCCCATGGCAGCGTAGATGTAGCCCTTGGGAATGTGGAAGCCGAGGCCATCGGCCACCAGCGACACGCCGATCAGCAGCAGGAAGGCCAGCGCCAGCATTTTGGTGGTCGGATGGTCGGCCACGAACTTGGCGACGGGGCCGGAGGCGACGAACATGACAGCGACGGCAACGATGACAGCGGCGATCATCACCGCCACATCGTCGGCCATGCCCACCGCCGTGACGATCGAGTCGATCGAAAACACCATGTCGATGACGATGATCTGGCCGATAATGGCAGCAAAGACCGCACCGGCCTTCTGCGCCATGTCGTTTTCGTGCGGCTCCTCGATGGCGGCATGCATTTCGTGCGTAGCCTTGTAGACGAGGAAGGCGCCGCCCGCGATCAGGATCAGGTCCTTCCACGACAGGTCGAGCCCAAAGGCCGAAATGGCCGGCTGGGTGAGGCTGATGATCCAGGAAATGACCAGCAGAAGCAGGATGCGGAAAATCAGCGCCAGCGCCAGACCGATCTGGCGGGCGCGATCGGCCTGCTCCTTGGGCAGGCGTGACACCAGTACGGAAATGAAGACGATGTTGTCGATGCCCAGCACGATTTCCATGATCGTCAGGGTACCAAAGGCGATCCAGGCATTGGGATCGGCCAAAAGCTCAAGCATTGTCGGCTCCATTTCGAGTCTGTTCATGCGCAACGTAAGCGGAGCTTGGCGCGTAGGAAAGGCGCATTGGCAGAGTTTTCCATTCACGGCCACCCTGGCGGCACAAAGTCGCTGCGGCGGCGCTGGCACAGGCCGACCGGCGAGTGATAACCTTGCGGGCAAACAAAATTGCGAGTGACCCATATGGAATCGTTCACGCCGCTCACCGCCACGCTGGGCGGCGCCCTGATTGGGCTTGCCGCTGCCGTACTCTGGCTGGGCAATGGCCGCATTGCCGGGATTTCGGGCATTTTCGGCCAGCTCTTGCCGCCGGCCCAGACCGTAGTCTGGCGCGTCGTGTTCCTGGTGGCGCTGATGGCCGCAACATTCGCGGCATCCCGGTTGCTGCCCGGTCTCGGGGTTGGCGGGCAGACGCCGGCGCGCCTGGTCGAGGCACCGCCGGCCTGGGGCGTTCCGACGCCAGTCTGGCTGGCTATCGCCGGCCTGCTGACCGGGCTTGGTACCAAGATCGGCAATGGCTGCACCTCGGGGCACGGCGTCTGCGGCCTGGCGCGGCTGTCGGTCCGGTCGCTGGTGGCGACGCTTGTGTTCTTTGGCGTCGCGGTCATTACCGTGGCCATCACGGGGGTGGTGTGATGGCCAATCTCAAGCTCCCCTATCTCGCCACTGCGGCTCTGAGCGGCGCGCTGTTCGGGGCCGGGCTTTACGTGTCGCAGATGGTCGACCCCTTCAAGGTGCTGCGCTTCCTTGATTTCGGGGCGATACCCACTGGTGGCTGGGACCCGAGCCTGGCTTTTGTGATGGGTGCGGCACTCATCGTGATGTTTGTGGCCGTCCGGATCGGCAAGACCCGCTCAGCGCCGCTTTTCGACAGCACCTTCCACGAGCCCGAATACAAGAAGGTCGACCGGCGCCTCGTCGGCGGTGCGGCACTGTTCGGCATCGGCTGGGGTATGGCCGGCATCTGCCCGGGTCCCGCCATCTCGCTCATCGCGTTCCTGCCGGACAATCTCTGGATATTCCTGGTGGCGATGTTCGTCGGCTCCTTCGCCGGCAGTGTCGTCATCCCCAGCGGGCATTCGCGCCGACTGGCGGACGCGAAATGAGCGGGTACGACGCCGACGCTATTGTGGTCGGTGGCGGCCTGGCCGGTGTCGCCGCCGCCATCGCCGTGGCGAAAGCCGGGCTCACGACCATCCATCTGGCACCGTCGGGCCCACCCGATCGCCGGACGTCCGCCCTGATGATGCCCAGTGTCGACTATCTCCGTGGCGCCGGCCTCATCGATGAACCGGCCGCACTTGGACATGCCCTGACGCAGATCCGCATCATCGACGCGACCAACCGGCTGATCCGGGCGCCTGAAACGCTGTTCGATGCAGCGGAAGCCGGTATGGACGCCTTCGGCTGGAACTTCGCCAATATCCGCCTCATGGAGCGCTTCCACCAGGCGGCCGCATCCTTGTCCAATCTACAAACCCGGGATGTCGGCGTGACCGAACTTGGCGGCACGACGGTCAAGCTCACCGATGGTGCCGGCCTGTCGGCGCCCTTGATTGTCGGCGCCGACGGAAAGAAGTCCCTGGTGCGGGCTGCGGCGGGCCTGAAGGCGCGTGAGGCCAGCTTCGAGCAGGCGGCGCTGGTCTGCGATCTCGATCTCGGACGCCCCATTGGTGGTACGTCCATCGAGTTTCACTACCCGCGGGGGCCCTTCACCCTAGTTCCCGCCGGCGCCAACCGCGCGAACCTGGTATGGATCGACGACCACGCTGTGCTCGAGGCCGCCAAGGCGGGCGGCGAGTCGGCGCTGCTAGCGGCCTTCGCCGAGAAGTCCCAACGCCTGTTTGGCGCGATCACGCTAGCGAGCCCTGCCTTTATCTTCCCGCTCAGCACACTCAGCGTCAACAGCGCCGGAGCCGATGGCGTCGTGCTGGTGGGCGAAGCGGCACATGCCTTTCCGCCCATTGGAGCGCAGGGACTCAATCTGGGCCTGCGCGACGTGGCCGACCTGGCGGCGTCACTGGCCGCGGTTGATCGCACCGCGCCCGATTGGGCCATTGCCGTCAGCCGCGACTATGCGGCGCGGCGCGCCGGCGATCTGTCGCGCACCGGCGGCATGGTCGATACCCTGTTCCGCTCGCTGCTTGCCGACATGCTGCCGGCCCAGGCGCTGCGCGCCGGGGGACTTTGGGCCCTCAAGCTTGCTCCGGCTTTGCGCAAGCAGGCCTTTGCGGTGGGCATGGGCAGTCGCTCCTGACCTCTCCCTTCGGGGGAGAGCTAAGAAACAAAAAGGGCGCCGTCACCGGCGCCCTTTTTTCATTCTGATGTTCAGCTTTACTGGGCCGGAGCCGCGGGAGCGACGGGAGCCGGGGCGGCGCCATCGGCAGGAGCCGCAGCGCCACCGTCGAGCTGGCGGCGCAGTTCTTCGGCGCGATCCTGCAGCACCTGCTCCAGCGCATTCTCGCCCGAGGTTTCCTGGCGGAATTCGTCGAAGGTCAGCGCAGCCTCGCCGTCATAGGCGGCGGTGAAACCGGCCAGGGTGATTTCGATGGTCAGGTCCTGGTTCTGGCGGTTCTTGGCGGTGAGCTTGAGCACGCCGCCCTTCTTGAGCGAGTTCACATACTGCTCGTTGATCACGAGCTGGGTGGCGCAGGAGGTCGGGTCGCACAGCATGTAGGGCACGCGGATCGGCTTGGCGCCGTCGATCTGCCAGGTCAGGCCGAACGGCAGCAGCACGCCGAGGGGAACCGCAGCAACGGCAAGCAGCCGGCTTTCCTGGCCCGGATCATCGCGCAGCAGGAACGAGCCGAGGAACTGGCCATTGGCCAAGACCACCTGGCGCATGATGCACGCCTGCTGGCCATCGGGCAGCGGGTCACAGACCTTGAGCCAGTTTGAACTGGCGCCAGCAGCGGCGTCGGCGGCCGGGGCAGCGGCCGCGTCGGTCGCGGCAGGTGCCTCAGCGGCTGGCGCTTCGGCAGCAGGCGCCTCGGCAGGAGTGGCCTCCTGTGCGTAAGCCGACAAGGGGGACAGCATGAGCGCGGCCACCGCAAAACCGGCGACGAGGGGTTTCCTGAGGTTCATAGAATTTCCTTGGCTTCTTTGGCGGTCCCGGTGACCTTGTGCCACCTTGAGAATTGAACTGCCCTTCAAGTGCTGAATTCGGGCAATAACATGACCGATACTGCTTGCCAAAGCATTATGGCAGGACAGGGTTGATACGCCCCGCTCAGGACGCATTTTCGGCCAGTTTTGCCAGCCGCGACAGTATTGCTGCTGCGCCCTTGAGCCGGTCATTCGGCGTCGGCCAGTTGCGCGCGAACACGAGTTTCTGATCGGGCTTGATGCGAACCTGGTTGGCCGGGTCGCTCACCAGGCGCACCAGGGCCGTCGGATTGGGGAATTCGTTGTTGCGCAGACTGATGACGGCCCCCTTGGGACCGGCATCGACCTTTTCGACATTGGCCTGGCGGCAGAGCGCCTTGACCAGGATCACCTTGAGCAAGGCCTCGACTTCCTCGGGCAGCGGTCCGAAGCGGTCGATCAGCTCGGCGCCGGCGGCGTCGATATCGCGGATATCGGTCAGATCGCCCAGGCGGCGATAGAGCTGCATGCGCAGCTGCAGGTCGGGCACATAGTGCTCGGGGATCATCACCGGCATGCCCAGCGAGATCTGCGGGCTCCACTCGTTGCGATCCTCGTATTCCTCGTCGCCGCTCTTGAGGTTGGCCACCGCCTCTTCCAGCATCGCCTGGTAGAGTTCGTAGCCTACCTCGCGGATATGGCCGGACTGCTCGTCACCCAGCAGGTTCCCTGCCCCGCGGATATCGAGGTCGTGGCTGGCGAGCTGGAAGCCGGCACCCAGCGATTCCAGTGATTGCAGCACGCCCAGGCGCCGCTCGGCCGTGTCGGTGAGCTTGCGATCAGGTGGCACGGTGAACAGGGCATAGGCGCGCGCCTTGGCCCGGCCGATGCGGCCGCGGATCTGGTAGAGCTGCGCCAGCCCGAAATGGTCGGCGCGATGCACGATCAGCGTATTGGCATTGGGGATGTCGAGACCCGATTCCACGATCGTCGTCGCCACCAGCACGTCGAACTTGTTGTCGTAGAAGGCATTCATGATGTCGTCGAGCTCGCCCGGCGCCATCTGCCCGTTGGCGACCACGAAGCTGACCTCTGGCACCTGCGCCTTGAGGAAGTCGGCAATCTCGTGCTGGTCCTTGATGCGGGGCACGACGTAGAAGCTCTGGCCGCCACGGTATTTCTCGCGCAGCAGCGCCTCGCGGATCGACAGCGCGTCGAAGGGCGAGATGAAGGTACGGATGGCCAGCCGGTCGACCGGCGGAGTTGCCAGCAAGCTGAGGTCGCGCACCCCAGTCAGCGCCAGTTGCAGCGTGCGCGGAATCGGCGTCGCCGTCAGCGTCAGCACGTGCACATTGGCCTTGAGCTCCTTGAGGCGCTCCTTGTGGCCCACGCCGAAATGCTGCTCTTCGTCGATGATGAGCAGGCCCAGGTCCTTGAACTTGATCGTCTTGCTCAAGAGCGCATGGGTGCCGACCACGATATCGACCTGGCCATCGGCCAGCCCTTCCTTGGTCGCCTTGAGTTCGTTGGCGCTGACCATGCGCGAAGCATGGCGCACGCGCACCGGCAGGCCCTTGAAGCGCTCGCTGAAGGTCTTGAAGTGCTGCCGGGACAGCAGCGTCGTCGGCACCACGACCGCCACCTGCTTGCCGCTCAGTGCAACAGCAAAGGCCGCGCGCAACGCCACTTCCGTCTTGCCGAAGCCCACATCGCCGCAGACGAGGCGATCCATGACGCGGCCCGAGGTGACGTCGTCGAAGACCGCCTCGATGGCGGCCATCTGGTCCTCGGTTTCCTCGTAGGGGAACCGCGCCGCGAATTCGTCATAGGCGCCCGGGTTGATCTCGACCACGTCGGCCCGCGTAAGCAAACGCGCCGCCGCGATCTTGATGAGCTGCTCCGCCATTTCGCGGATGCGCTTCTTGAGCTTGCCCTTCTTGGCCTGCCAGGCCACGCCGCCCAGCTTGTCCAGCGTCACATGGCCATCATCGCTGCCGTAGCGCGTCAGCAGCTCGATATTCTCGACCGGCAGGTAGAGCTTGGTGTCGCCACCATATTCCAGCTCGACGCATTCATGCGGCGCGCCGCCGGCCTCGATCACCTTGAGCCCGATGAAGCGGCCGATACCATGATCGACATGCACCACCAGGTCGCCGGCATTGAGGCTAGCCGCCTCGGTGAGGGCGTCGCTCGCCTTCTTCTTGCGCTGCGGCCGCAGGATACGCTCGCCGAGGATATCCTGCTCGGACAGGACCAGCAGGTCCTTGGTCTCAAAGCCGGTTTCGAGCGGCAGCACCACCAGCGAGGTGGTTGCGGCGCTCGTCGTCTCGGCGTCCCGCCAGTTCTCGGCAAGACGCGGATTGGTCAGCCCGTGGTCCTTGAGCACCTGCACCATGCGGTCGCGGGTGCCCGTGCTCCAGCAGGCGATGACAGCCCGCCTGCCCTCGCGCCGCTCGGCCAGCAGCCGATCGACCACGGACTGGAACAGGTTGGTGTCGGTGGCCTGTCGCTCGGCGGCAAAGCTGGGGGCAATATGTCCGCCCGCATCATCCGCAGCCTTGGTGCCCGGCGCCAGGAACTGGCTGAGCTGGATCACCGAGGCCCCCGCCAGGCCGTATGGGTGCTGGTCGACGGCGTAGAGCAATTCGGGCTTGATCGGCTTGTAGGGCGCGCCGGAGCCGGCCACCACAGGCAGCAGGCGCGCCGCCTCGCGGGCGTCGTAATAGTCCTGCACCTGCGTCTTGCGATCGGCATAGGCCTCAGCCGCCTGCTCGTCGAAGACGAACGGCGCGTCGCCGACATAATCGGCCAAAGTGTCGAGATGCTCGTAGAAGAAGGGCAGCCAATGCTCGGTGCCCGAATAGCGCGAGCCGCCGCTGACCGAGGCATAGAGCGTATCGTCGACGGTATTGCCGCCAAAGGTCGCCGTGTAGTTCTGGCGGAAGCGGCGGATGGTTTCTTCCGTCAGCACCACTTCGCTCATGGGCGTCAGGTCGACGCGCTTCAGCGTTCCTGTCGTGCGCTGGCTGTCCGGATCGAAGGTCCGGATCGATTCAAGCTGGCTGCCGAAGAAGTCGAAGCGCAACGGCGCCTCGGCGCTGGCGGGAAACAGGTCGATCAGCCCGCCGCGCACCGCATACTCGCCGCTCTCGCGCACCGTCGGCACACGGAGATAGCCGTTGTTCGCCGCCCAGGCGATCAGCTTGTCGCTATCGACGATGCGGCCCGTCGCGGCCGAAAACGACATGGTTTCGACCACGTCGCGCGGCGGCAGTTTCTGGATCAGGGCATTGACCGCCGTCAGCACCACGGCGCCCTTGGCGCCCGAGGTCAGCGCCGCCAGCGTATTCATGCGGGCCGCGATGGTCACGTTGTTGGGCGACACCCGGTCATAGGGCAGGCAGTCCCAAGCCGGCAGCGTCAGGACAGTGTGTCCCGGCAGCATGGCGGTGAGAATATCCGCCATGCGCTGCAGCCGGCGGCCGTCGCGCGCCACGAAGACCAGGCTCGCCGCGTCATCGGGCGCCGCCTCGATGCGCTGCTGCACCAGGCGTGCCAGCACCATGGGCTGCATGCCATCGGGCACGTTGGCGATGGTGCGCGTCGGGCGCTGGGACACGACTTCGTTCATTTGGCCAGCCGCGCCTGATGATCGGCGATCACTTCGGCGAGGAATGCCCGATCGACATTTTCGGGCGGCTCCTCCTGACCCATAACCCATTTGAGCAGAGGCGGGTCTTCCTCGTTCATGAGCGCTTCCAGCCTGTCCAGGCTCCGTTCATCCATGGCCTCGGTATGGGCGTCGGCATAGGGCCCCAGGATCAGGTCCATCTCCTTGGTTCCCCGGTGCCAGGCCCGGTAGCGCAGCCGCTTGCGGCGCATGGCAATGTCTTCACCGGCAGTCATTCGACGCACCATGATCCTGGGTTTGTTCCCGATTTGGACACTCCTCTTACGCGATAGAGCGTCGGCCCTCAATGCCCAAACACACACCGCGTTCCCTCGGGCTTGACCCGAGGGCCATTCGACGCTTGAACCATGTTGCGGTCGGCCCTCGGGTCTAGCCCGAGGGAACGCAGCGGTTGTGGCGAAGATGGTGGAAACCTACCCTGCCGCGTAGGAGAATCATCGCCCGTGAGCCGCCCGGAAACCCTGTCGCCGCTGTTCCGTTCGCTGCACTCCATCAAGGGTGTCGGCGACAAGCTGGCTGCGCTGCTGACCCGCTATTTCGGGGCGCCCGAGGGCCAGGAAGCCATTGCCCTCGACATCCTCATGCACATGCCTTCAGGCGTCGTCGACCGGCGCCGGCAGGTAGGAATCGCCGAGGCCTATCTCAACCAGATCGTCACGCTGAAGCTCCACATCGACCGCCACCAGCCGCCACCGCGCGGACGGCCGCAGGTGCCGCACCGGGTGTTTGCCCATGACGAGACAGGCGACGTCAGCCTTGTGTATTTCGGCAGCCAGGGCGGATGGGTGGAAAAGCTGCTGCCTGTGGGCGAAGAGCGCTTTGTCTCGGGCAAGGTCGACTTCTTCAACGGCGAAAAACAGATCACCCACCCAGACTATGTCGTCGAGCCCGATAAGTTCGCCACCCTGCCCCTGGTCGAGCCGGTCTATCCCCTCACCCAGGGCCTGAGCTCAAAGGCGCTGGCCAAACTGGTGCGGCAGGTGGTCGACGGCCTGCCCGAGCTGCCGGAATGGACCGCTGTCGACACCATGGCGCAGCGCAAATGGCCGAGCTTTGCCGAAGCGATGCGGGCGGTGCATCTGCCTGATAATCCCGACGAAGCCCAGCTGTGGTCCCCTGCCCGCATGCGCCTGGCTTATGACGAATATCTCGCCGGCCAGATCACCCTGCAACTGATCCGCTCCACCATGGTGGCGGCCCGCGGCATTTCCCGCATATTCACTGGTGAGGTGACAAACAGGGTAACGCAGGCGTTGCCCTTTTCGCTGACCGAGGGACAGCAGCAGGCCGTCGATGAAATCCGCGCCGACCTCGCCTCGCCTGACCGCATGTCGCGCCTGCTGCAGGGCGATGTGGGCGCAGGGAAGACCGTCGTGGCGCTGATGGCGATGGCAGCCATGGCCGAAAGTGGCGCACAGTCCGCCATGATGGCGCCGACCGAGCTGCTCGCGGCGCAGCATTTCAAGACGCTCAAGCCGCTCTGCGATCAGGCCGGACTTGGCTGCGAACTGCTGACCGGCAAGATGCCCGCCGCCGAGCGCCGCGCCAAGCTGGCTGGCATTGCCAGCGGCGAAACCACCGTCGTTGTCGGTACGCATGCCTTGTTCCAGTCTGGCGTCGAATTCCACAATCTGGGCCTGACCGTGGTCGACGAGCAGCACCGCTTCGGCGTCCATCAGCGCCTTGCCCTCTCCGACAAGGGCAAGCACACCGACTTGCTGGTCATGACGGCAACGCCCATCCCGCGCACTCTGGTGCTCACCCATTTCGGCGACATGGCCGTCAGCGTGCTGCGCGAGAAGCCGCGCGGTCGCCAGCCCATTGATACGGCGGTCCTTTCCATCGGGGACTATCCCCGGGTCATCTCCCGCCTGCAATCCCGGCTCGCCGAAGGTGCCCAGGCGTTTTGGGTGTGCCCGCTGGTCGAAGAAAGCGAGCATCTCGAGGTGGTCGCGGCTGAGGATCGCTTTGCCGAGCTGCAGCAGGTGTTCGGGGACCAGGTGGCGCTGGTCCACGGCCGCATGAGCGCCGCAGCCAAACAGGAGGTCATGCAGCGGTTTTCAGCCAATGAACTCAAGCTGCTGGTCGCCACAACCGTCATCGAGGTGGGCGTCGACGTCCCCAATGCCTCGATCATGATCATCGAGCATGCGGAGCGGTTCGGTCTCGCCCAGTTGCACCAGTTGCGCGGCCGGGTCGGACGTGGCTCACAGCGCTCGGCCTGCCTGTTGCTCTACAAGGACCCGCTCAGCGAAACCGCCAAGGCGCGTCTGGAAACCATCAAATCCACCGAAGACGGCTTCGAAATCGCCGAAAAGGACCTCGAGCTCCGCGGTCAGGGCGATGTCCTCGGCACCCGCCAGTCCGGCATGCCTGGCTATCGCCTGGCCGTGCCCGATGTGCACAGGCACCTGCTCGACTATGCCCATGACGAGGCCAAGGATTTGCTGAAACGCAACCCCGGCCTCGCCGGGCCCGAAGGCGAAGCGGCGCGTACGCTGTTGTATTTGTTCAGGAAAGACCTGGCGATCCCACTCATCCGGGCTGGATAAGACGATGCAGATCAGAGCCTTCGCAGCCGCCGATACCGAAGCCGTCGTCGCCCTGTGGCAAGCCTGCGGGCTCGTCCGACCCTGGAACGATCCGCATAAGGACATTGCTCGCAAGGGGAAGGTGCAGCCCGAGCTGTTTCTGGTCGGCGAGCTTGATGGCGCCGTCATCGCCACGGCCATGGGCGGCTATGACGGGCATCGTGGCTCCGTCTACTATATGGCTGTCAGCCCTGCCCATCAGGGCAAGCGCTATGGCGCTACCCTGCTGGCGCAGCTTGAAACCCTGCTGCTGGCCGTGGGATGCCCCAAGATCAATCTCATGGTCCGAGCCGGCAACCCGGTCGCCGACTTCTACAATGGGCTCGGCTATTCGCTGGAAACCTCCGCCTGCTATGGCAAGCGGCTGATCCCCGACGAGTAACGGCTATTCCACCGTCACCGACTTGGCCAGGTTGCGCGGCTGATCGACGTCCGTGCCCATGAACACGGCCGTGTGGTAGGCCAGCAATTGCACAGGAATAGTCGCCAGGATCGGCGCGACGAAGCTCGAAACGTGTGGAATGACGATGATATCGGCCACGCCGTGACCGACGGTTCGCGCGCCCTCGGCATCGGTGATCAGGATGATCTTGCCGCCGCGCGCGGCGACTTCCTGCATGTTGCTGAGGGTCTTGTCGACCAACTCATCGGACGGCGCGACCACGATGACGGGCATATCCTCGTCGACTAGCGCGATGGGGCCGTGCTTTAGCTCACCTGCTGCATAACCTTCGGCATGGATGTAGCTGATTTCCTTGAGCTTCAGCGCGCCTTCCATGGCGATCGGGAACATGGGACCACGGCCCAGATAGAGCACGTCCTTGGCCTTGCTGAGCCGCTTGGCAATGTCGATGATCTGGGTTTCGGTCGCCAGCGCCTGCGAGACTGCCGCAGGCAAGCCTGTCAGTGCCCGCACGAATTCCTGCTCTTTGCCTGCATCGAGCACGCCGCGCGCGCGTCCAGCGGCAATGGCGAGGCTGGCAAGAGCCGTCAGTTGCGCCGTCAGTGCCTTGGTCGAAGCGACACCGATCTCGGGTCCGCACAGGATCGGGAAGACCACGGAGGATTCCCGCGCGATGGTCGATTCCAGGGTATTGACCAGCGAAGCCACATGCTGGCCCTGGCCAGCGCAGTAGCGCAGGGCCGCCAGCGTGTCGGCGGTTTCGCCGGATTGCGAGATGAACAGGGACAAACCGCCTTTTTCGAGCGGCGGCTCGCGGTAGCGGAACTCGGAGGCCACGTCGATATCAACAGGCAGCCGAGCGTAGCGCTCGAACCAGTACTTGCCGACGGCGCCCGCGAGATAGGCGGTGCCGCAAGCGCTGATGGTCAGGCGGCTAAGATCGGCGAAGTTGAAGGGCAGTGTTTCGCGAATGGCGACCTTCTCGGCGCCCATATCCACATAGTGGCTCAGCGTGTGCGAGATGGTTTCGGGCTGCTCGTAGATTTCCTTGGCCATGAAGTGGCGATGGTTACCCTTGTCCACCATCACGGCCGAAGCCTGCGAAATCATCAGTTCACGCTGGACGATGGCGTCTTTTCCATCGCGGATGGTCACGCCCTTATGGGTGATGACCGCCCAGTCGCCGTCTTCCAGGTAGGTCAGGCGCGAGGTGAAGGGCGCCAACGCCATGGCATCCGAGCCCAGATACATTTCGGTCGTGCCATAGCCGATGGCCAGCGGGGCGCCGTGACGGGCGGCGATCAGCAGCCCCTCCTCGCCCTTGAACAGGAAGGCCAGCGCGAACGCACCCCGCAGCTTCTTGAGCGTGCGCGCCACGGCCAGCTCGGGATCGGCGCCGTTGGTCAGTTCGCGCGTCACCCATAGCGCGACAGCCTCGGTATCGGTCTGCGTCTTGGGCAGGTAGCCGTCCTTGGCCAGGTCGTCCAGCATCTCGCGGTAGTTCTCGATGATGCCATTGTGGACCACGGCCACGCGGTCGGTCGCATGCGGGTGGGCATTCTGCTCGGTCGGTGCACCATGGGTGGCCCAGCGGGTGTGGCCGATGCCGATGCGGCCGGCCAGCGGCTCGAAGTTCAGCTTCTGCGCCAGGTTGCCCAGCTTACCCTCGGCACGGCGGCGGGAAATGCCGCCATCTTCCAGCGTCGCCACGCCGGCGCTGTCGTAACCGCGATATTCGAGGCGCTTGAGGGCGTCCACGAGGCGAGTTGCAACCGGTTCGCTGCCTACTATGCCGACGATGCCACACATGTCAGTTGCCCTTCTTCGCTTGCTTCTTGGCTTTGGCAGCCGCAAAAATTTCCTTGGCCCGACCGGGCTTGACCACCTGGCGGGCCCGACCCAGAGCCAGTGCGTCGGCCTCGACGTCCTCGGTGATGACGCTGCCGCTGGCGACCAGCGCCCCGGCGCCCACGGTGACCGGCGCCACCAGCGCAGCGTTGGAGCCGATAAACGCGCCATCGCCCACCACGGTGCGGTGCTTGTTGTAGCCATCATAGTTCACGGTGATGACCCCCGCACCGATATTGACGTCGGCGCCGATCGAGGCGTCGCCGATATAGGTCAGGTGGCTGACCTTGGCGCCCTTGCCGATGTCGGCCTTCTTGATCTCGACGAAATTGCCCACCTTGGCGCCCTCGCCCAGCTTGGCCTCGGGACGCAGCCGCGCAAACGGCCCGACCGAAGCGTTGCGGCCGATATGGGCGCCCTCGATGTGGCTGAAGGCGTGGATAACCGCGCCCTCCTCTATCACCACGCCGGGTCCGAACACCACGTTGGGTTCGATGGTCACGTCGCGCGCAATCTCGGTGTCGTAGGAGAACCACACGCTGCCCGGGTCCTTGAGCGTCACGCCGGCAGTCATGAAATCGGCCCGCCGGAGGTGCTGGAACTGCGCCTCGGCCGCGGCAAGGCGCGTCCGGTCGTCTACGCCCATGACTTCGCCGGCATCGGCCTCGATGAACTCGACGCGGCGGCCGTCGCTATTGGCCAGCTCGACCGCGTCGGTCAGGTAGTACTCGCCCTTGGCATTCTTGTTGCCGATCCGGTCGATGATGCTGCGCAGCGCCTCGGCGCGGAAGCCGATAATGCCGGAATTGGCGAGACCGATCTTGCGCTCTTCCTCGGTCGCGTCACGATGCTCGCGAATGGCCAGCAACCGTCCGTCCTGGGTCAGCAAGCGGCCGAGATTGGTGGGGTCCGCCGGCCGATAGCCGACGACGACGATATCGGCGCCATCGTCGAGCCGGCTGGCAATGGTCGCCACGGTATCGCTCGAAACCAGCGGATTGTCGGCATAGAGCACGACGACATTGCCGGATGCGCCCTCGAAAGCCTCGCGAGCCTGGCGCACGGCGTGGCCGGTGCCGAGCCGCTCGAGCTGGCTGAATATCCTTGTCTTGGTGCTGTGGCGGGTCACCTCGGCCTCTACGGCCTCATGGTTGGGCCCGACCACGACGCAAATGTCAGTCGCCCCTGAACGCAGTGCCGTGCGCATGACATGGCCGACCATGGGCATACCGCCCACCGGGTGCAAAACCTTGGGTGTCGCCGATCGCATGCGCGTGCCCTCGCCCGCAGCAAGAATGATCGACAGCAGTTCAGTCATGGAGCTTTCTCCGGCCCGTGCGTTTTGCGCACGCATTTTCACAAGATTATGGCACGCAACCGTTGGCGAACACATAACTGCCGCCGCATGGTTGATCTAGGCGCAAGATATGATTCGATTGCGCCGCCAGGATAATTGCATTGGCTAAAGCATCGGAACAATTCCGGCAATCGGACGTCACGACCTGGGGCATCGTTGCCCTGGTGCTGTCGGGTATTGCCGTGATGGGGGCCAATGTTTCCGCTCTCATGCCCCAGGGCGTGCTGGCGGGCTTGCACAAGACGCGGATCGAAGGGGCCTCGATCGAGCAGTTGCGCGTGCAGGTGAGCGAGCTGCGCGAGGAGCAGATCCGGCTCCGGCGCGAGAACGGCGTGCTCACAGCGCGCTTCGCCCTTGACGAGCAAAGAGGCAACGAGATCACGCGGCGCGTCGGTGCCCTCGAAGTCAGCCTGCCGGTGCTGCTCGAATCCCTGCCAAACGGCGCCAATATCGATCGCAGCAACCTCACGGCAGCCATCGGCAAGGATCCGGCGCTGGTCTATGAAGCCGATGGCGGTTCGGTCGTCGTGCGCCAGCAGCCTATGGCCGAGGCACAGCCGGTGCCCGCGGGCGAGCAGCCGCTGCCCGCGCCGGTGGCCGAAGTCGCTTCGATCCCGGTGCCGAATGAAGCCGCCTTCGGGGTGGCCCTGGGGCCGTCGATCGCATTTGAACAGGCGCCCGAGGCATGGCGCGACCTGACCATGAAGCTTGGTCCGCTCCTGTTTGGCCTGGCGCCTATGCTGGTCGAAGAGGCCAATAGCGACAACAAGCGCCTCATTGTCGGTCCTATCAACCAGCTCTCGGAGGCCACCGCCCTCTGCGCCAGGCTCGAACGCCTGTCGGTATCGTGCCTGCCCATGCCGTTTACCGGAACGCCACTGGCCTATTAGCACTGTTGGGAACAGTCCTGGGCCATGCAGCGATTGCGGTTGACAGCGGAGGCAACGTGGCTATGTTCCGCCGCGACGCCAGCAGCGTCAGATTTTGGTGCGTGCCGGTAGCTCAGTGGTAGAGCATTCGACTTTTAATCGAATGGTCGAGGGTTCGACCCCCTCCCGGCATACCATTCCCAACTTCTGAACGGGCTCGCTGCTTTGTCCCAGGATTTCACTGATCTGCTCAAGGTGCTGGCAACGGCGGCGCTGGTTTTTGCCGCCGGCACGCTGGCCATGCTCTATGTCATCTACCTCTTGGCCCAGTATGGCGCCAACCTGCCCATGGTGGGGTCGCTGCCGCTCAGCGCGCCACCCGAAATGGTGCCGATGCTGGCCGAAAACCAGCTGTTCACGACCCTGGCCGCCGCGCATGTGACCGCCGCGGGGTTGGCGCTGCTGATTGCCAGCAACACCGTCGACATGGCGCTGCTGATCACCTCCAAGGCCGTGGCGGTGGTGATATCCGCCCTGCTCGGCTTTGTGGGCGGGCACATGATCTATCTGCAACTGACCGAGGGCACGCGCTTCGCGCTGGCGCCGCTCACCCCGGTCTTCATCGCCCTGGCGGTGTTTCTCGTGCTCTCATCGGTGCTCAGCGTGCACAGCCTGCGCCAGTTGGGCAACCTGCGCTTCGTGGTGGCAGCGGGCATGGTGGTTATGGGCCCTATGCTGCTGGTGTGGCTGTAGGCTTCTTCACCTCTCCCTTTGGGGAGGTGAAGAGGCTCAAGCCGCCAGCGTAACCACCACAGCCCCGCGGGGCGTCGCCACTACCGTGTGCTCATACTGAACCGTCGGCGCACTCGGCCGCGCCACCAGCGTCCATTCGTCGTCATCGGCCTTCTGGTCGGCCATCTTGCCGCCCAACGACAGAAACGGCTCGATGGTGAAGACCAGGCCGTTGGTCATGCGGCGGCGTTCCGACTTGTCGGGCCAGGTGGCGATTTCGCCGGGCTCGTCGTGGAGGCTGTCGCCGACGCCATGGCTGGCGAGGTTACGGATCAGCGTATAGCCGCCCTTCTTGGCGAACTTGCCAATGGCGTCGCCGATATCGGCCAGCGGCGCGCCAGCCTTCACAGCACCGATGCCCGCCCACATCGCCTTCTTGCCATCGCGACATAGCGCGGCCAGCCGCCTGTCGCCCTCGCCGAGCACGAAGGACGAGCCACAGTCGGCGAAGACGCCGTCCTTCTCCGCAGAGACGTCGATATTGACCAGGTCACCCTCACGCAGCACGCGCTCGCCGGGGATGCCATGGGCAATTTCCTCATTTACCGAAATACAGGTCGCGCCCGGGAAGTTGTAGGTCACCATGGGCGCCGACAGCGCGCCATGCTCGGCGAGCAGCTTGGCACCGATCTCGTCGAGCTCCGCGGTGGTCATGCCCGGACGCATGGCCGAAGCCATGGCGTCGCGGGTGATGGCGCAGATGCGGCCAATGGCCTTGAGCTTTTCGAGCTGCTCTTCGGTGGTGATGGTCACTGTTGCTCCGAGTTATGCGGTGGTGATCAGCCCTTGTTGGCCAGATAATAGGCCAGCAGCCCCTGGGTGGAGCTGTCGTGCCCTTCCCCGCTCTGCTTGCCTTCGACCTTGGGCAGCAGGGCCTTGGCCAATTGCTTGCCCAATTCCACGCCCCACTGGTCGTAGGAATTGACGTTCCAGATCACGCCCTGGGTGAACACCTTGTGCTCGTAGAGTGCGACCAGCGAGCCCAGCGTCTCGGGCGTCAGCTTCTCGTAGAACAGCGTGTTGGACGGGCGGTTGCCCGGGAACATCTTGTGCGGGGTCAGTTCCTTGATCTTGGCCTTGTCGAGCCCCTGCGCCTTGAGCTCCTCGACCACCTCGACCTTGGTCTTGCCCAGCATCAGCGCTTCGGACTGCGCCAGCACGTTGGCAACTAGCTTGTCGTGATGCGGCGGCAGGCTCTCATGCGGCTTGGCGGCGATCAGGAAGTCGCAGGGGATGACGTCGGTGCCCTGGTGGATCAACTGGTAGAAGGCGTGCTGGCCATTGGTGCCGGGCTCGCCCCAGACGATGGGGCCGGTGGACCAGCCGACCGGCTTGCCCGACAGGGTCACCGACTTGCCGTTCGATTCCATATCCTGCTGCTGCAGGTAGGCGGCAAAGCGGGAAAGCCGCTGGTCATAGGGCAGCACGGCATGGGTCGAGAAACCCCAGGCGTTGCGGTACCACACGCCGAGCACAGCCATGATGACGGGCAGGTTGTCTTCGAGCGGCGCCGACAGGAAGTGCCGGTCCATGGCGTCGGCACCCCTCAGGAATCCGAGGAAATTGTCGTAGCCGACGGCCAGCGCGATCGGCAGGCCGATGGCCGACCAGACCGAATAGCGACCGCCGACCCAGTCCCAGAAGCCGAAGATGCGGTCTTCGCGGATGCCGAACTTGGCGCAGGCCGGGATGTTGGTGGAGACGGCGGCGAAATGGTTGGGCACCGCTTCTTCGCCCAGCGTATCGGCGATCCAGTCGCGCGCCGAATTGGCGTTGGTCATGGTTTCGTCGGTGGTGAAGGTCTTGGAGGCGACGATGAACAGCGTGCGCTTCGGATCGAGGCGCTTGAGCACGTCGTGGATATGGGCCCCGTCGACGTTGGACACGTAATGCGCGCGCAGGTCGGCGCGGGTATAGGGCTCGAGCGCCAAGGTCACCATTGCCGGGCCAAGATCGGAGCCGCCAATGCCGATATTGACCACGTCGGTGAACTGCTCGCCGCCATGGCCGCGGATTTCGCCGCTGCGGACGGCATTCGTGTAGGTTTCGATTGCGGCCAGCACGGCGCGCACATCGGGCATCACATCCTTGCCGTCGACCGGCACCGGCTTGTCGCCCTGGTAGCGCAGGGCCATGTGCATCACGGCACGATCTTCGGTGATGTTGATGTGCTCGCCTTCGCACATCTGGTCGCGACGCTCCTCGACGCCAGCCGCGCGGGCCAGATCAAACAGGGCGGCCATGACGTCGCCGTCGATGCGGTTCTTGGAATAATCGAGCAGGATGCCGGCGCCCGTGGCCGAATAGCGCTGGAAGCGGTTGGGATCGATGGCGAACTGCTCGCGCATCGTCACCTCGTCCAGGCGCTTCCTGTGTTTCATCAGCGGATTGAGAGCAGCGCCGCGCGAACCTTTGGCCATGAGTCTTTCCTCAAAGGACCGGCAGATCACCCGCGGCCCATGCCGCGCGCGTCTCTGCCGCAAAATCGTTGAAACGGCCGCCCTCGATTGCACCCCGGCAGCCCTGCACCAGCTCTTGATAATAGGCGAGGTTGATCTGGGAAAGGATCATCGCACCCAAAATCTCTTCTGTCTTAACGAGGTGATGCAAGTAAGCCCGGCTCCAGCGGCGGCAGTTGGGGTTGGGCGAGGCCTCGTCGATGGGCCTGTTATCATCCCTATGCCGGGCGTTTTTCAGGTTGATGACGCCGAAGCGGGTATAGACATGGCCGTGTCGGCCGGCGCGGGTCGGATGCACGCAATCGAACATGTCGATGCCGCGGCCGATGGCGCCAAGGATGTCGTCCGGCTTGCCGACGCCCATCAGGTAGCGCGGGCGGTCGGTGGGCAGCTCGGGCGTGATCTCTTCGATCACCTTGAACATGACCTCCTGCGGCTCGCCCACGGCGAGGCCGCCCACGGCATAGCCGTCAAAGCCGATGGACTTGAGCCCCTGGGCGGAGCGGGCCCGCAACTCTGCATTGTCGCCACCCTGCACGATGCCGAACAGAGCCCGGTTTCGCTGGTTGTTGAAGGCGGTCTTGGAGCGGTCGGCCCAGCGGAGCGACAGCTCCATGGCGCGCTCCATCTCTTTGTATTCGGCCGGCAGCTTCAGGCATTCGTCGAGCTGCATGATGATATCGCTATCAAGCAGCGTCTGGATCTCGATCGAGCGTTCCGGCGTCAGCTCATGGCTCGAGCCGTCGATATGGCTGCGAAAGGTCACGCCCTTCTCGGTCAGCTTGCGCAGCTGGGCCAGCGACATGACCTGGAAACCGCCGCTATCGGTCAGGATCGGACGCTGCCAATCCATGAAGTCGTGGAGGCCACCCTGCGACGCAACACGCTCGGCGCCGGGGCGCAGCATGAGGTGGTAGGTATTGCCGAGGAGGATATCGGCGCCGGTCTCGCGCACCTGGTCGGGATACATGGCCTTGACCGTGCCGGCGGTGCCGACGGGCATGAAGGCGGGCGTCTGGATATCACCGCGCGGCGTGTCGATGCGGCCGCGCCGCGCCATGCCATCGGTGGCGGAAAGGGTGAAGGTGACGAGTTTCATGCGGCGCGTTCTAGCGGGTCGAAGGGACGCAGACAACTGCATGGCCACCGTAGAATAATTTTGCGTTCCTACCTTGAGGCCGGTTGACCCTACGCCGCCGACCACATGATCGCCGAGTGAGCTAGGAGATTGGCTATGACTTTGCAGATCAATCGAGTGACGGAATTTCTGGATCAGTTGCTAACTTTGATAGACGAGAGCGACGCTCCCATCGAAGCAACCCAAGCGTGCAAGTACGCCTATCTGCGGTGGTTGGTCTCTGGCGCTGACAGCTATGAGACTGCCCTTCAGCTCCTTGTGGTTGACTTCGAGGTGTCAAAGCGAATTTTGGGTCAGAGGTGGTGCATTGATGTGCACTAGAGCCCGTCATCCTCCGGCTCTTGCTGCGCGGCCCGCAGCAAGAGCGATGAGTCGCCGTAGGAGTAGAACCGGTACCCCTCCGCGATCGCGTGAGCATAGGCCGCCTTCATCACCTCGAAGCCGGCGAAGGCGCTGACCAGCATGAACAAAGTCGACTTGGGCAGGTGGAAATTGGTCATCAGCGCATCCACCGTGGCGAAGCGGAAGCCCGGCGTGATGAAGATATCGGTATCGCCCATGAAGGGCTGAAGGTTGCCGGTCGCGCGTGACGCCGTCTCCAGCAGGCGCAGGCTCGTCGTGCCAACGGCCACGACACGGCCGCCCAAGGCCTTCTTGACCCGGATGCGCTCGACGGTGGCGGCGTCGATCTCGCCCCATTCGGAATGCATGACGTGGTCGTCGGTATCGTCCACCTTCATGGGCAGAAAAGTCCCCGCCCCAACATGCAGCGTCACGCGCTCGATAGTAACGCCCTTGTCCATCAGCTGCTGCAGCAGGTTTTCGGTGAAATGCAGCCCCGCGGTCGGCGCAGCCACGGCGCCGTCCTCGGCGGCATAGACGGTCTGGTAATCGACCAGGTCACGGTCTTCGACATCGCGCTTGGCCCCGATATAGGGCGGCAGCGGCATGGCGCCGTGTGACTTGATCGCCTCGTCGAGCTGGGCGCCGCCGAGTTCGAATTCGAGAGTCACTTCGCCCGTGTCACCCTTACCGGCGACCCGCGCCACCAGGGCGTCGGCCTGGCCGTTGCCCAGTTCCAGCCGATCGAGCAAAGCCAGCTTCTTGGCTGGCCGGGCAAAGGCGCGCCAGGTGTGGGCGTCAACGCGCTTGTGCAGGTTGAACGAGACATTGGCCCGGTTTTCGCCGCGCACACGGGTGCCACGCAGCTCGGCCGGCAGGACGCGCGTATCGTTGACGACGAGCACATCGCCGGCCTTCAGCAGCCACAGCAGATCGGGCACGTGTCGGTCAGAGAGGCCGATCAGGGGGTCGACGACCAGCAGGCGCGCGCTGTCGCGTGGCTCCACTGGATGCAGGGCTATGAGCTTTTCGGGCAGGTCGAAGTCAAAATCGGAGACACGCATGGAGCGTCCCTAGCATTGGCAATCCGCCAGCGAAATCCACCGCACGCTCCGCGCGTTGCGCAGGCCGCATAGGAAAACCGCAGTGTTGCACGAATGCGCTAGTAAAGGCGCCAAGCGCAAAGCGATCTCCTAGAGCATCCGGACCATCAGTGCACCGACAACGATCAGGCCAGCCCCGGCCAGGCGGCCCACCGAAATTTCGCGCACTGCCATGCCCATGAAGCCGACCTTGTCCAGCAGCATGCCCCCGATCAGCTGCCCGGCGACCGAAAGCGCCATGACGGCTGCCGCGCCGATCATCGGCGTCAGGGTAATGTTGGAGAACACGTAGAATGCGCCGAGCACGCCACCGGCAACGAAGGTCCAGGGCGCCGGCGCGCTGAAGTTGATCGGGGTCGAACTTAGGAAGCTATGGCCGAAGGCCAGGACCCACAGCAGAACTGCGCCGGCGACAAACGACACGCCTGCCGCCGCGATCGGCACGCCCAGGTTTCGACCAAGCTGGGCATTGATCGGCGCCTGCGTGGCAATGCAGGCGCCAGCGACGATGCCCATCAGCGCCCACAGCACTGTATCCATTTTCATCAAACAACCTGATCTGGGCCGGCCCGCCGGAAACGGCGGGTCCGGCTGGCGGAGACCGAAACTAGAAACCGATTCCGGTCTCCGCGCAAAGTGCCTGGTGCCGGCTCTCAGGTTGCGTCGCAGGCAACAGCCCAGGCGCCCAGGCCAGGGATCCGCAGCGTGCCGGCCGCCACGGTCATGTCACCTTCTTCGGACTTCCAGATACGCAGTTCGGCGATCGCGGCGCTGACTGCTTCGTCGTAGAGATCGACGATCAGCACCTCCTTGTCGCTGAAGCCCTGCCCGACCGTCATGATGGCGCCCTCGCCATAGGCCTCGCTCGTCGTCCAGTGCTGGGTGTCGTGGCGCATGATGGCGCCTGATGGCATGAAGGCATCTACCGATCCGAGCAGGAAACCCAGCTCGACGGTCCCCTCCTGATCGCCGCAATACATCCACTCGGTCGCCTGCGCGGTGGTGGTCGATGCGCACAGGGCGAGCGCCAGGACGAGGCTAGGGATTGCTGATCTGTTCATCTCAGCCCGCCATGCAGGAAATGTCAGTGGTGGCTTCGCCCGCGGTGACCGTGCCGGCCAGGGGCTCGTCCTCGTTGCCCGTATAGGTCAGGCGGAGCTTGATCAGGATTTCCTCGAAGTTGGGATCGACGAAATCGATCTTGATGCCGTCGTCATCGCCAAAGGCCTGGCCGGTCGCGATCGGGGTGCCCTCGCCGCGTTCCGGACCGGTCGACCAGGCGGTTTCGCCAATCTCGACATAGGCTCCCAGCACGCCGACGACCACGAGACGGCCCAGCGCCACATCCACGGTGGCGCCCTCGCCGCGGCACATCAGGCCTTCGCTGGCCTGCACGCTCGTTGCCAATGCCAATACGGCGGCCATTGTCGCCACGCTACGTGATTTGGACTTCATCTCATTCTCCCCCACCAAGCCTTGTTCGTTTCTGAGGTGGCTTGAAGCAGAATCTGGATGAATGGCCCGTGAACGAACAAAAAGGAGCGGCCCACTGGACAGTGGGCCGCTCCAAAATGCGCATGATGCGCCAGAATTAGGCGGCGATATCAGCCGCGACTTTGACCGAAAGCATCTTGTCCGGGTTGATGACCGGCTCACCGCGCTTGATCTGGTCGACGTGTTCCATGCCTTCGATAACCTTGCCCCAGACGGTGTACTGCTTGTTGAGGAAAGGGGCGTCGCCGAAGCAGATGAAGAACTGCGAATTGGCCGAATCCGGGTTCTGCGCGCGGGCCATCGAGGCGGTGCCGCGAACGTGGGGCTCGGCGTTGAATTCCTGCTTCAGGTCGGGGTACTTGGAGCCGCCGGTGCCACGGCCCTGCGGGCAGCCGGTCTGGGCCATGAAGCCGTCGATCACGCGGTGGAACACGATGCCGTCATAAAAGCCTTCGCGCGCCAGCTTCTTGATATGCGCGACGTGATTGGGCGCCAGGTCAGGCCGCATGGCGATGACGACGTTGCCCTTGGTGGTTTCGATGACGAGGGTGTTTTCGGGATCGGCGTAATCGGCCATGGATCTGACTTTCGGTTGGGAAATTGTGGCCCGCATGTAAGGCCATTGGGCTGGCGGTGCAACCACCGCAAGAGGCAAAACTAGTCACCTGAATTCGCAGTCGACACCCTCCCCCTTGTGGGGAGGGATCAAGGGTGGGGGTGATTTGGCCGCGATATCGGGGCTCCCACCCCCTCCCAGCCTCCCCCATCAAGGGGGGAGGAGCCGCGCAGGGTCCGCAGGGCGTCTGGCCGGTAGAACGTTACTTGTATTCGATCTTGGCGGTGACGATCTTGTCCGGGTTGGCCACGGCGCCATTCTGCGATTGCGGACCCTTCTCGAGCCCGTCCACCACTTCCATGCCGCTCACGACCTTGCCGAACGCGGTGTATTGATGGTCGAGAAAGCTCGCATCGGCCGTGGTGATGAAGAACTGCGAGTTGAACGAATCTTCCTCCTGCGACCGTGCCGCGCCGACCACACCGCGCTGGAAGCTCTCCGCGTTGAACTCGGCCTTGACGTCGGGCAGGTCCGAGCCGCCCATGCCGGCCATGGACAGATCGAATTCCGAACCGCCGCTCTTGCCGAACTTGACGTCGCCAGTCTGCGCCATGAAGCCGTCGATAACGCGATGGAACACCACGCCGTCATAGGCGCCCTGCTCGGTCAGCGTAATGATGCGCTCGACATGCAGCGGTGCGATTGCCGGCAGCAGCTCGATATCGACGGTGCCGTCTTCGAGCGTCAGGATCAGATGCGGAGTGCCGGTCTGGGCGATGGCGGGCATGGCGGACAGCGCTGCCGCGCCGATGACGAGGGCGCCGAACAGGCGACGGGTGAAGGCGGTCATTTGCTTTTCAGGGCCTTGAGAACGATTTGTGGGACAAAGGCGGAGATATCGCCGCCCATTTCAGCGATCTGGCGCACCAATGTGGCCGAGATATGCCGCACGGGCGGGCTCGATGGCAGAAAGACGGTCTGCAGGTCCGGCGCCATCTGCGCGTTCATGCCCACCATCTGCATCTCGTAATTGTAGTCGGTGGTGTCGCGTAGGCCGCGGATGATCAGCTTGGCGCCATGCTCGCGGGCAGCGTTGACCATGAGGCCGGAGAAGTCGACGATCCTGAATTCGGTATCGGTTCGCTTGCCGACCGGGCCCAGCACCTGTTCGAGGATGGCGATGCGGTCCTCATGGGCAAAGAGCGGACTTTTCTTGGTCGCGCTGATCCCCACGGCAACCACCAGCGTATCCACCAGCTTGCAGGCGCGCTCGATGACGTCGAGATGTCCGTTGGTCAACGGATCGAATGAGCCGGGATAGAACCCAACCAGCCTGCCCATGACGCTTCTCCCCGTTGTTGTTGCGAGGGTTTTGTCATGGGGCGGAAGTCATGGCAAGGCGCGGACGAAGACGTCGAGCATGTCATCGCCGACGCCACGTTCCACCAGGCTCCAGCCGCCCTTCGCATAATAGTCGTGCAGGTGGGGCTTGGCTGGGAGGTAGCAGCGATCGCAACCCTGGGCAGCAAGGCACGACAGGGTGGAACTCACCAGTGCGCGGCCTATGCCCTGCCCTCGCGCCTTCGGTTCGACCCAGAGCGCAGCGACACATGGGCCGAGCTCCGAACGAGCGGCAATGTCGGACTGAATGGCCGTTACTGTCCCGACGAAGCCATTGTCGTCCAGCGCGACAAGCGTGAACGGGAAGTCAGTGGCGGCCAGAACGTCGTCAAGGGCCGCCTCCAGAACGTCCAGCGGCGACCCGTATGGCTCCCAGAAGGCACGCCAGATGCGATCGGCAACGATGGGCCGGAGCTCCGGGTGCTGTCTCAGGCTTGCAATGGTAAGGGAGCTCAACCCCGCGATCACGCCCGCTTCTGCAGCGCCAGCCACACCCCGCCGACCATCAGGATCACCCCGGAAACGCGGTTGAGCATGCGGACGCGGGCGACGGAGAGCAGGTGACGGGCCCGGCCGGCCGCGAGCGCATAGACGCTGTCGCTCATGGCGGCCACAGCCAGGCAGATCAGGCCCAGCGTCATGATCTGGCCAAAGGCCGGGCGCGTCAGATCGACAAACTGCGGCAGGAAGGCGCTCAGGAACAGCAGCGTCTTTGGGTTGGACCAGTTGGTCAGCGCACCCTGCCAGATATAGCGTCCGACGGGCAGGCGATCGCCATCGGCCATGGCGAGCTGGCCATTGGACCGGAACATCTTCCAGCCGATCCAGACCAGGTACGCCGCGCCGGCCAGCTTGATGATCTCGAAAGCGCCGGACACCAGCGTCATCACCGCCTCAAGGCCCACCGCGACGATGAACACCATGCTGATCATGCTCAGCGCGGTACCGAGGATGGTGAAGAGCCCTGCCCGCGTTCCGCCCGCCAGCGAGTTGGCGATGACGATGGACACCGACGGCCCGGGAATGACGGCAAAGAGCAGGCAGGCGAGCACGTAAGGCAGGATGATGGCGGCATCGATCATGGCGGAGACTCCTGGAAAGCAGAGCAAGCCATCGGCGCCAGATATTGGCAAGTGCCGTCATGCGCTGCAGGACCGATAAAACCTTAACCAGTTCGCCCATCAAAAAATTAGGTGGGACAGGCTAGGACGAAGGGCAATGACACATCCGGGGGACATGGATGGGCTCCTACTTCGATGGCATGCTGCGCTACTTCGAGATCTCCGGGCGAAGCACGCGCATGCAGTACTGGATGTTCTTTCTTATCCAGTTCGTCCTGCTGGTGCTGGCCGTCGTCGCGGATTTTCAGCTCGGCGGTCTCAAACAGCCCAGGAACCCGCAGGCACCCCTGACCCTGTTCGTGATCTTCGTGCATGTCATCCCCGCCATCACCGTGAGCATCCGCCGCCTGCATGACATCGGCAAATCAGGCGCCTGGTACCTGCTTAATTTCGTCCCGTTTGGCGGCGTGGTCCTGTTTTTCTGGGCATGCTGCGCCTCTGAACCCGGCACCAATATCTACGACGGCCCAAGCCCCACTACCTACGAGCCACGCGGTGGAAGACAACCACGGCAGCCTGAGACGACCATTCCACGGGCGGTGCGCATGGGCAGCGGAGCGACGCGCCCTCCCGCGCCGGGCTATGACGGGCTCGGCGCGCCCGAGCGCTTCATCTAATCACCAAAAGCCAAGGGGCGCCGAAGCGCCCCTTTTTCTTATTCTGCCGCCGGCGCGTCCGGCGCGTCAGGTGCCTCGGGCGGGGCGATATCCTCGTCGCCTTCCGGCTCGCTGATATGTTCCACCGACATCACCTTCTCGCCTTCGGCCGTATCGAACACGATCACGCCCTGGCTGCCGCGACTGACGATGCGGATCGGCTTGTCACCACCGACAGGCAGGCGGATGGTCTGGCCGCCATCGCTGATCAGCATGATCTGGTCGGTGTCTTCCACCGGGAAGCTCGAGACCAGGTTGCCGTTGCGCTTGTTGACGGCCATGGCGACGATGCCTTTGCCGCCACGCCCGGTGATCCGGTATTCGTGGCTCGAGGTCCGCTTGCCATAGCCGTTTTCCGAAATGGTCAGGATGAACTGCTCGGTGGCGCTCATCTGGGCATAGCGTTCCTGCGGCAGGTCGCCGGCGACGACATCGCCCTCGTCCGACCCACTATCGTCTTCGGCGCCCTCGCCGCGCACCGCGCGGCTCATCTTGAGATAGGCGGCGCGCTCTTCGGCCGAAGCGTCCGAGTGGTTGATCACGGCCATGGAGATGACCACGTCGCGTTCGGCCAACGCGATGCCACGCACGCCCATCGAGTCGCGGCCCTTGAACACGCGAACATCGTCGACGGGGAAGCGGATGGCCTGGCCCATGGCCGTGGTCAGCAGCACGTCATTGTTTGCCGTTGCCGTCTCGACGCCGACGATCTGGTCGCCCTCGTCGAGCTTCATGGCGATCTTGCCGTTCTGGCGCACCTCGACGAAGTCGGCCAGCGAGTTGCGGCGCACAGTGCCGCGCGTCGTGGCGAACATGATGTCGAGATTGCCCCAGCTCGTCTCGTCTTCCGGCAACGGCATGATGGTGGTCAGCCGTTCACCCTGCTCGAGCGGCAGGATGTTGATCAGCGCCTTGCCGCGCGCATTGGCCTGGGCCAGCGGCAGGCGCCACACCTTGAGCTTGTAGGCGATGCCGCGGTCGGTGAAGAACAGCACCGGCGTATGGGTATTGGCGACGAAGAGGCGGGACACGAAGTCTTCCTCGCGCGTCGCCATGCCCGAGCGGCCCTTGCCGCCGCGGTTCTGCGCCCGATAGGTCGAGAGCGGCACGCGCTTGATGTAGCCCTCATGCGACACGGTCACGACCATGTCCTCGCGGGCGATCAGGTCCTCGTCATCGAAATCGCCGACCACGTCGGAAATCTCGGTGCGGCGCGGGCTGGCGAACTGGTCCTTGATGTCGGTGAGTTCGGTCCGAATGATCTCGACCACCCGCTCGCGCGAGCGCAGGATTTCGAGATAGTCCTCGATCTCGGCACCCAGGCCATTGAGCTCGTCGCCGATTTCGTCGCGGCCGAGCGCCGTCAGGCGGGCGAGACGGAGTTCGAGGATGGCGCGGGCCTGTTCCTCGGACAGGTTGAAGGTGCCGTCCTCGTTGATGCGGTGGCGCGGGTCGTCGATCAGCGCGATCAACGGGGCCACGTCCTTTGCCGGCCAGCGGCGGGTCATCAACTGCTCGCGCGCCGTCGCCGGATCGGGCGCGGTGCGGATCAGGGCAATGATCTCGTCGATATTGGCCACGGCCACGGCAAGGCCGACCAGGATATGAGCGCGGTCGCGGGCCTTGTTGAGCAGGAACCGGGCACGACGCGTAACCACCTGGTGACGGAAATCGATGAAGGCTTCCAGCATTTCGCGCAGATTCATCAATTGCGGCTTGCCGCCATTGAGCGCCACGAAGTTGCAGCCGAAGGACGATTGCACTGCGGTAAAACGGTAGAGCTGGTTCAGCACCACATCGGCCAGCGCATCGCGCTTGATTTCGATGACCACGCGCATGCCTTCGCGCGAGCTCTCGTCGCGCATGTCGGCAATGCCCTCGATACGCTTGTCGCGCACCAGCTCGGCGATCTTCTCGACCAGCGTCGCCTTGTTCACCTGGTAGGGCAGCTCGGTGATGATAAGGGCTTCGCGTTCCTTGCGGATCTCTTCGACGGCCACGCGACCGCGCACCAGGATGGAGCCGCGGCCGGTCTCATAGGCGGAACGAATGCCGGCACGACCGAGGATAATGCCGCCGGTCGGGAAATCCGGGCCGGGCAGCACTTCCATCAGCTCTTCGGTGGTCACCAGCGGATTGTCCAGCACCTTGAGCGCCGCGTCGATGGTTTCGGCGAGGTTGTGCGTCGGCACGTTGGTCGCCATGCCGACCGCGATACCGCTACCGCCATTGACCAGCATGTTCGGAAAGCGCGCCGGCAGCACGGTGGGCTCATGCTCGGAGCCGTCATAGTTGTCCTTGAAGTCCACCGTGTCCTTGTCGAGGTCATCGAGCAGGGCGTTGGTGATCTTCTGCATGCGCACTTCGGTGTAGCGCATGGCCGCCGGCATATCGCCGTCGACCGAGCCGAAATTGCCCTGGCCTTCGACAAGGAGCTCTCCCATGGAGAAATCCTGCGCCATGCGCACCAAGGCCATGTAGACGGCCTGGTCGGAGTGGGGGTGGTACTTACCGATCACGTCGCCGACGACGCGCGCCGACTTGCGATAGGGCTTGTTGTACTCGTAGCCATTCTCGTTCATCGAGAACAGGATGCGCCTGTGCACCGGCTTGAGGCCGTCGCGCACGTCGGGCAGTGCGCGGCTCACGATCACGCTCATCGCATAATCGAGATAGGACTTCCGCATCTCGTCGGTGATGGCGATGATCGAAATGTCGGAGGGCGGCAGCGCGCCAGTTCCGTTCTGAGGCGTATCGGTCACTGGGGTGATTCTTGGTTGTTCGAACTGCTCTTTATCTAGGTGATTTCGGGGGAAATTGCTAATTTTCGCCGGGGGAAGCTGTGGAGAGGCGCGATCAGCCTGCCTTGGCCGGCGGCTGCCGCGACTGACGATAACGCGAGCCGAACTCCCCGAGCGCCTGGAAGGCCGGTCGCAGGGTGAGGCCCAGTTCCGTCAGGCCATAGGCCGCCGACGCATCGGACGATACCCGCAGCACGAGACCGGCATATTCGAGCTCACGCAGATTGCGGGTCAATTCCTTCGGATTGATGCCCGGAACGGCTTTGAGCAGCTGGTTGTAGCGGCGCGGGCCGGCCAGGAACAGCGTGCGCAGCAGGCTCAGCTTCCATTTGCCGGCAAGCGCCGTGATGGCCGCGTCGAGCGGGCAATCCTGTGGCGGCATGCCCGCCTGGACGCGTGTGAAAGCCGGTTGATGGTCGGGTTCATGCAGCATGTGGGGCACGCCTTTGCTTACCTCGCGGTGCGTTGTTTGGCGCCCCGACAGCATCGAGATAGTCGCTACCGGCACCAAAGGAAGGGGCCGGATGCGAAAGGAATGGAAAATGAAGCAAGCGGCACTCATCCTGGGTTCCAACGGCATGATCGGCAGGCGGCTGGCGCCTCTGCTGGAACGCCGCGGCCTTGACGTCCGTCGCGCCAGCCGTAGCGCTACCGGCGCCGGCCGTTTTGATTGGACAGACAAGGCAACCTATCGCCCGGCGCTTGCGGGCGTTGGCGCCGTCTATCTGGTGGTCGCAGATCCCGGCGCCGAACCGGATGCTACCCTGCTGCCGTTTCTCGAGGAGGCGCGGCTGGCCGGTGTGGGCAAGATCGTGGCGGTATCGTCGCTGGGCGTAACGTTTCCCGGTGAGCCCGGCGATTCGCCACGCCGGCGGCTCGAGCAGTTGATCGCCGAAAGCGGCATGGACTGGACCATCCTGCGCCCGAGCGGCTTCAACCAGAATTTTTCCGAGAGCTTCCTGCTGCCAGGGATATTGCAGGCCGGGATGGTTGCCACGGCGACCGGCAGCGGGCCGGTCGCCTTCGTGGATGCCGAGGACATTGCCGCAGTTGCAGGGATAGCACTGACCGAAGGTGGGCATGATGGCCAGTACTACAACCTGACCGGACCGGAGACACTGACCTTTGCCGAAGCAACGGCCGTGATCGCCCAGGCGGCCGGCCGGTCGATTGCCTACCACGCGCTTTCGGAAGCGCAGTTCGCCGGCATTCTGGCAAGCGCCAACGTGCCGCCTGAGGCCATGGCCATCATGGTCCGCGACCAGAGGGCGATCAGCAACGGTGCGGCGACGATTGTTTCGTCTGCCGTGCCGGACCTGACCGGCCGCAAAGCCAGGAGCTTTCGTGACTTTGCCGAGGCGACGGCGGCAGTCTGGCAGGCTTAGGCATGGCCCGACGGTCCTGGCATGGTGGGGGTGCCAGGACCAGCCGGGGGAAGCTGTGGAGATCACCCCTGGGGCACGGCTCGCCGCTGCATCTGGCGGAAGCTTGGCAGGATCAGCGGCGCCAGGGCTGCGCAAAGGTAGAGCGCCGCCGTCAGGCCGAGCGCGGTGACGACGCCCCAGTGGTCGACCAGCAGGCCCGCATAGAGCCCGCCAAACGGCATCAGCGCCCAGGCCAGGGCGCCGACCAGCGCGGTCACCCGGCCCACCATCTGTGTCGGAATGCGTTCGAACAGAATGGCGCCCAGGATCGGATTGATGAAGCCGGCCGATAGACCGCTCAGCAGCAGTGCCGTGAGGATGACGGGCAGCGGCAGGTCGAGCGCGAAGACGCACATTGCCAGGGGCCCCGCGCAGAGGAAGCCGAGCGTATAGAACAGCAAGCGTGGTAGCCTGTCCCCGATGGCGGCGGCGATACTCGCCCCAACGATGGCGCCCGCCGAGAACGTGGCGAGGAAGATCCCAACCCAGGTCACATCCAGCCCTGAATTCCGCACCCAGACCGGCAGCATGACCATGGCATAGGCCTGGTCGAATAGATTGGTGATGGCGATCATGATGACGAGGCTGCGCAGCACCGGGTCACGGCTCAACACGCTCCACCCCGCAACGAATTCGGCGCGATAGGTGCTGGAAACGTCCCGCCTGGGTGCTTCGGCGAGATGGCCCGGAACGCCCAGCGCGACCACCAGCCCGGACAGGGCGAAGGCCGCGGCATTGGCCAGCAGGGCCGGTGCCGGGCCGAGCAGCGCGATCAGGGCACCCGCACTGGCGGCGCCCAGGGTGCCTGCGAGGCGGTCGCTGGCACCCATGACGCCGGTAACGCGCTCCAGCGGCACATCTCCCAGCGTGGCGATGGTGGGCACCAGCGCATGCTTGGCCGCATCGGACGGCGCCCGCAACACGCCGATCAGCGCCACGGCCGGCAGGAGCGTCCAGATGGAGAGGAGCCCCATCCAGTAGAGCAGAGGCACAAGCGCCACCGCTGTCGTCGACAGACTGTCGGACCAGATAGCCATGCGCCGCGCGCCGAGACGGTCGATCAGCGGACCGCCCAGCGCCTTGGTCGCCACATAGGGCAGCATTTCGGCAAACCCCACCAGGCCCGTCAGCACCGGGCTGCCCGTCGTGGTCAGCACCAGCCAGGGGATGGCGATGGTGGACACCCGCGTACCGCCGATGGAGAGGACACTGGCGGCCGAGAGCGCGATGAGCGGCGCGTGCTTGCTCATGGCGCGTCCCCCTCTTCGGGTGGACGGGGAAAGCTATGCAGGATGACAGCGAAGGGTTCGACGCCCTCTGGATAGGGTCCGCCCATGGGCGGCGCCGACTGCATGGCCTCCCACAGCAGGTCCTGCAGCTTTTTGGTCAGCGCCTCGGCCTGGCTTGACGTCAGGGGGATGTAATAGTCGCTGACGGTCGAGGCCTTGCGCCATTCCGGGGAGAGGTTGACCTGGTTTCGCAGCGCACCCTGCATCTGCATGATCTGCCAGTTGAGCGCCGCCTGCCCGAACGCCATGCCGGCCTCAAGTGCCTCGCCGTCGCCCTCGTCCTCACCATAGTTGGTCGATTCGTGTGCCGCCTTCCACCAGCGGTCGCGGGCATTGCCCCGCGCGGTGTCCTCGACGATGAAGCCGTGCAGCGCCAGTTGCCGGAGATGGTAGCTGGTGGCGCCGGAATTGAGCCCTAGTCGTGTCGCCAGGCCCGATGCAGTGGCGGGACCGTCGAGCCGCAGCAGGCTCAGCATGCGCAGCCGCACCGGATGCGCCAGGGCCTTCAGCGCCGATGGGTCAGGCTTGACCTGGCTGATATCGCGCAATGGGGTTTTGGGCATGGCGGGACCTCCAATGGTCCACGCCTACCATTGCAAACATATCTTTGCAAATATTTGTTTGCGATCAGGCGGCCGCGGCGCCCTCGAACTCAACCCGCGCCTGCTGGATATGCGGATGGTTCTCGCTGGCCCAGGAAATCAGATGGCCAAAAGGCACGATGATCGACGCGCCCAAAGGCGTCAGGCGATACTCGACCGAAGGCGGCTTGGTGTCGAAGACACGGCGCGCCACCATGCCGTCGCGCTGCAGGTCGCGCAGCGTCTGGGTCAGCATTTTCTGCGAGATGTCGGGGACTTCGCGCCGGATCTGGTTGAAGCGCTTGGGCCCGCTGGCCAATGTCATGACCAGCAGCATGCTCCATTTGTCGCTGATCTTGTCGAGCACGCCGCGCACCGGGCAATCGCTCGTCAGCCCACCCAGGCTGGCATTCCACTTTTCGATGTAGAGCGCGGCTTCTTCAGACGTGTTGCGCATGGGTGGTTACTCCAAGGTGACGTTATGCGGCGAAAGTGCCTCCTTTCGCAGTCGGCCGATGACGACTAGATAGCACTCTCCCTAAGATACTTACTCTCCATCGGCATATGCCGCAAGGGCGGGTTTGTTGCAACAAGGAGAGCGAAAATGGCACAATTCAAGGATCAAACCCTGCTGGTCACCGGCGCGGCAGGCCAGTTCGGCCGCATTGCGGTCGAGGAACTGCTGGCGCGCGGCGCCACCAAGGTCATTGCCGGCACGCGCGACCCGGCCAAGCTGGCCGACCTCGCCGCCAGGGGTGTCACCGTACGAAAGGTCGATTTCGACGACGCGGCCAGCCTGGCATCGAGCTTTGCCGGCGTCGATCGTATCCTGATCATCAGCACCGACGGCATCGGCAAGCGCGTCGAGCAGCAATCGGCGGCCGTCGCCGCAGCCAAGGCCGCTGGCGTCAAGCACATCGTCTATACCTCTGCACCGGCAGCGCGGCCCAATGCCGATGCAGGTCTCGCGGGCGAGCATTTCTGGACCGAAGTCGCCATCGGACAGAGCGGGCTCGATTTCACCATCCTGCGCAATCACATGTATGCCGAGAACAACCTGATGAGCGCCGCTCACGAGGTGGCTTCCGGGCAGTTGTTCGGCCTTATCGGCGACCGTGGCACGTCCTACGTCACGCGCGCCGACGCGGCCCGCACCGCCGCCGGCGCGTTGCTGACGGCGGAAGGCAAGGCGGTTCTCGACGTGACCGGCCCTGCCCCCGTCACCAACAATGACCGCGCCAGCCTTTACGCGCAGGCGACCGGCAAGAGCGTGAACAGCATCGCCATCACGCCGCCGGAACTGACTGCCGGCATGGTCGCCGCCGGCCTGCCTGAGGGCTTTGCCCAGGCGCTGGTGGCATTCCAGGTCGATGCGGTGATCGGCTATCATGGCGCCGTCACCGACACCGTCGAGCGTTTCTCGGGCCGCAAGCCCAAGGCTTTTGCCGATTTCGTTGCCGAAAACCGCGCCGCCCTGGGCGCCTGATCTGGCCGCCCGGCCCTTCCCAGGGGCCGGGCGCCACCATGGGCAACGATGGTGACGCATGGTAACGATTCCGGATCGTCTCGCCGGTTCCAGACATGCCTCACCTGATCAAGCCCAGACGCCTTGTTGCCGGCGACACGATTGCGACGGTTTCCCCCTCGTGGGGCGGGCCCGGCCGTTTCCCGCAGCGCTATGCCGCTGGCAAGGCCCAGCTCGAACAGCGTTTTGGCGTAAAAGTCGTGGAGATGGCCCACACGCTGGCCCCGGCTGAGTGGATCGCGCAAAATCCGCAGGCGCGTGCGGCAGACCTGATGGACGCCTTCCGCGACCCAGCCATCGCCGGCATCTTCGCGACCATTGGCGGGGACGATTGCATCAGGCTGCTGCCTTACCTCGATCTCGACGTTGTCAGGGCCAATCCCAAGGTCTTTCTCGGCTTTTCCGACACAACGGCCCTGCATCTGGCCTGCTACGCCGCCGGGCTTGCTTCATTCTATGGCCCCAGCATCATGGCCGGCTTTGCCGAGAATGCCGGCATGCATGCCTATACCGCCAGCGGCGTGCGCCGGGCCATGTTCGCCGCCGAAACTATTGGCGCCATACCGCCAAATACCGAAGGCTGGACGGCTGGTCCGACGGATTGGGCGAGTTCCGTCCTCCAGGGCCAGCCCCGCGCTCTCCACCCCGCCGACGCGCCCCGTATCCTGCAGGGATCCGGCACGGCGACCGGGCATCTGCTTGGCGGCTGCGCCGAAGTGCTGGAAATGACCAAGGGCACCGCGTGGTGGCCGGACAAGACGGCCTGGCAGGGTGCGATCCTGTTTTTCGAGACGTCCGAGGATTCGCCATCACCCAGTTTCATTCGCTACTGGATGCGCAACTACGCGGCCTTGGGCATTATCGACGGCCTGGCCGGGCTGCTCGTCGCGCGCGCCGATCCGAAGGGCGATGACGGCTACCAGCACGCCATCGAGACCGCCATATTGCAGGTGCTGGCCGAAGCAGGTCGCGGCGACTTGCCGGTCCTGGCCGGCCTTGATTTCGGGCATACCCAGCCCATGCTCACCCTGCCCTATGGCGTGCAGGCTCGTATCGATTGTGCGGCGGCGACGCTGACCATTGTGGAATCCGGCGTGAGCTAACAGCATTCTTGCAACATTACGGCCCGAACCGGGCTGAGTTCTGGACGCCTTGGTGACAACACCCTAGAAATTACGCCAATTTATTGCCGTATTCGCGGAGTCGGGTCCCGGTGTCAGTTGGTTCTTTCTTCAGCCGCCTGTGGGCGCGCTTCGCCTATGATCGATCCATCGGCTTCGGCCTTGAATATATCGGCCTCACTACGCTGCGCTATCCGCGCGCGGTTGCCATCGCCGTGCTGGCCTTCTCCATTCTCTGCTTCACCCAGGTTCCCCGCGCCAATGTCGACGGCGACCTCCTGCGCGTCTATGCCCATTCCGGCCAGTATTATGACGCCTACGAGCATCTGTCGGACACGTTCGGGACGTTCGAGAACGACGTCTATGTGCTGGTCAATTCTCCGCGCCTGACGGAGCCCGAAACGCTCGAACGCGTGCGCGAGCTGGCCTTCGATCTCGAGCTCAACGAGTTCGCCGTCGGCACCATGTCGCCCTTCACCCTGCGCAAGCCCGATGGCCGGGGCGGCTCGGTGCCCGCCGTCCCCGAAGGCATGGACGATTTCGGCGAAGTCGCCGTCGCGCTCAGCGACCTGCAGCAGAACGATCCGATGATGCGCAACCTGATCACGCCGGATCTGAGCGGCGTGGTGCTCATCATGTTCCCCAATCAGGAGATGACCAAGGGCGACGGCACCAAGCGGATGATCGCGTCGCTGCGCGAAACCGTGGCTACCTATCAGGACGAGAATATCTCGATCGAGCTCACGGGGCCGCCGATCTGGACCTCGGAAATGCTCAATGCCGCGGTGGATGACCAGGTCAAGTTCACGGTCTGGGGCTTCGGGCTGGGCGCCGTTATCGCGCTGCTGGCACTGCGCTCCCTGCCCGGCGCGCTGCTGGTTGCGGCAACGCCGTTCCTCGCCGTCATGTGGACGATGGGCGTGGTCCTGTTCTTCTTCGGTTCGTTCTCGTTCCTCACCATCATCGTCACAACGCTGGTGCTGGTGATCAGCTTTGCCGAGTCGATGTTCTTCGTCTTCAACTGGCTGGCCTATTGGCGCGACGGCATGGAGCCCAACAAGGCGGTCGACGCCACCGTGAAGCTCGTCGGCCCGGCCGCGGCGCTGACCATGCTCACCACCTTTGTCAGCTTTGCCTCGCTGGCGCTGACACCCGGCCAGGGCATTCGCGAATTTGCCATTGCCGGCGCCATCGGCACGTTCCTGCTGTTCGTCTGCCTGATGACCTTCCTGCCGCTGATGCTCAAGGCCGCCATCCGCATGGGCTTTAGGGCACCCAAACGTTCGAGCCTGGTGCTGACGGCGCCGCTGCCGCTGAGCTGGTTCATCGCCAGCCGCTTCGGCCGGCAGCTGTCGATCCTGGCCATCGTGGTCACCGTGCTGCTGCTTATCCCCTATGGGTTGATCAGACCACATTTCTCGTTCGAGGATTTCGTCGCCAAGGACTCTACGGCCCTCACGGCTGCCGAGGAGATCGACAGCGGCGTGGGCGGCGTGGCGCCGCTCTATATCCGCGTGCCCCTGCAGGACAATGATCCCAATGTCACGCCCCGCGATTTCGAGACCGTGCGTCAGGTCCATGAAATCCTCGAGGGCCACCTGGGCGAGAACAAGGTCATCTCGGCCGCGAGCATGACCAACTACACCGAGACCGGCTTCACCCGCGAAGAGGTGTTCGACGCCGTCGGGCCATTCATGCGCAAGCGCTTCGTTACCGATGACGGCTCGCAGGCGCTGGTGACCGGCTTCATGCCGACCATCATCGATTCCGAGGCCCTCAAGCAGCTGGTCGAGGACGTGACCGCCGAAATGCGCGCGGCCGGCATCGACGGCGCCGAAATTGGCGGCTTCCGCATCCTCACCACCTTTGCCACCGACCAGATCGTCACGGGCCTGCAGCTCGACCTCACCATTTCGGTGCTGGTCAATCTGGGGTTGATCGGCTTTGCCTTCCAGTCCTTCCGGGTGGCGCTGGCCTCGGCCATTCCCAACCTCTTTCCGGTGTTGGGCACCGAGGCCTGGCTCTACTTCACCGGCCAGGGCCTGCAGCTGACCACCGTTATCGCCCTCACCATCGCCTTCGGCATCGCGGTGGACGATACGGTGCACTTCCTCTCGCATTACCTGCATTCGCGTCGCGAGGAGAAGCGGCCGCATATGGAGGCGGTCAAGCACACACTCGACCGCATTGGCGGGGCCATTGTGGCGACGACCATCATCCTCTGTTCGGGGGTGGTGATCGTCACCTTCTCGGAGCTGCCTCAGGTGGCTCTGTTCGGGACGCTGTTCGTCTCAACCCTCGCCTTCGCTGTGATCGGCGACCTCTTCATCCTGCCGGCCCTGCTGGCGGCGGGCGGCAAGTTCTTCCAGCCCCTGGGCAAGATCAGGGTGCGCACCGCCGACCACGATGCGACACCGGACGATCCGACCGGCGACACGCTCACGGGCGACGGTGGAACGGAGGGCGGGCAGCCGCATACGAGCTGAATGGCAGGCGCTTGCGAGCCAAAGCGGCGCCCGCTTACATGGTGCAGTGTTGATTCTGCCGCCAATCCCCACAAAGCGGGGTTTTCAGGCGGTCAATTTGTCGAGAAGCTGGTCGGCGATCGTGTCGATCTTGATATGGGTTGGGGCGGAATCTGCGGGGGCGCATGATTTCAAAATCTGCCGAAGGCATGATTTCTGTGGAGGCTTAATGCAGATGACCAAATTCGGACCCCTGTCACGCGCTGCGGCACTGGCAGGCCTGTTGGCTGCCGCCGGTACGGCGCCGGCTTTTGCGGCTCCGGCCGATGTGGCCTTGCTTCAGTCCTATATCGGGGATTGGCGCGGCCGCGGGGTGCTGATCGGCGCCAATACCGAGACCGTCGTGTGCCGGATGTCGCTGACCCAGGGCAACCAGGACAAGGTCAATTATAGCGGCCGCTGCAGCCTTGCGGGCACCCAGCTTTCGGTCGCCGGCACCATGGCCTATATCGAGGCCAACCGGCGCTTTGAAGCCGCCATGAGCTCCAACGCCACCTTTACCGGTGTCGCCGTGGGCCAGAAGCGCGGCGGGGGTCTCGTCTTCAACCTGCGCGAGCGGGACAAGGACGAAGAGGGCAAGGACCTCAACATCACCGCCCAAATCAGCCTGCAGGGCGATGCGATCGAGGTGGTCTTCGAGGTGGTCTATGTCGAAAGCGGCGACAGCCTGCGCGCGGAAGTCCCGTTCTCGCGCTAGACCGGCGACCCGCTGCCAAATTTGTTCTCTATCTCAGTGGGTTGCCACTGAGAATTCTTAACCAGCGCACGTTACCGTTCCTGCACTATTCAGGAGCGCCCCTTGCGCAGTCTTGCCGCCGCCATAGCCCCGATTCCTGCCGTCGATACACCGCAGGACCTGGTCGTTGGTACCCGTTTGCAGCGCCTCTGTGATCTGCTCGGCATAGCCAGCGCGCGGCTGAGCAACAAAACGACGGATGGCCTGGCGATCGTCGCTTCGGCGGGCGTCCAGCCCCCGATACCGGCGCTTGAGACCCGCGCCGTCGCGGCGACGCAACCGCTGGTGATTGCCGATACAGGACAGGCGCCAGTCCGGTTCTATGCGGGCATCGTGCTGCCTGGCGAGGCTGATCACCCGAGCCAGCTGCTGAGCCTGTTCGATCCGAGGCCGCGCAGCCCGATGATGGCGACGACCATCGCGGCGCTCGCCGGCGAGGTGCTCACCTCCGCCGCCGCCGCGCGCCAGCGCCGCCTGGTCGAAGCGCAAAGCCGAACCATCGCCGACTATGTCGCGCTCGAGGATCAGCGGCGAACCCTGTTCGATCGCGCCTCGGCCACCGCCCGCATCGGTATCTGGCAGTGCAACCTGAGCGACAACAGCCTGATCTGGACCAATGGCGTCTACGACCTGTTCGAGATCGCGCGCAACACGCCGGTGACCCGCGAGCTGGCGCTGACCTGCTACACGGATGCCTCGCGGCAGCGCATGGAGGCCGCGCGCGCCCATGCCATCGCCAATTGCAGCGATTTCGCGCTCGATCTGGAGATCGTCACCGTCAAGGGCAACCGACGGTGGATGCGCCTTACCGGCGCCGTGGAAAGCCGCGACGGCGTGGCCCATCGCATCTTCGGCATGAAGCAGGACATTACCGAGGAGAAGGTGCTCGCCGATCGTACCCGCTATCTGGCCGAATTCGACGTGATGACCGGCCTCGCCAATCGTAGCCAGTTCCAGGCGCGCCTCGCCGAGCTGGAGGGCGGCAAGAGCGGGCTTGGGGCGCTGCTGCTGGTCGATCTCGACGGCTTCAAGCAGATCAACGACACCTACGGCCACGCCGTTGGCGACGCCTGCCTTCGGGAAACTGCCAGGCGGCTGGTGGAATGCTGTGGCGGCGCGGCGCTGATCGCGCGCATCGGCGGCGACGAATTCGCCGTGCTACTCGATGCAGGCATCGCTCCGGACGGTGCGCAAGCGCTGGCAAACGGCATCGTCGAAGCGATGCGTCGCCCTGCCTCCGAGCTCGGGCATACCGGCCGGCTCAGTGCGTCCGTCGGCGTGGCACATTATGACGGCGGTCCGCCCGAGGCGCTGTTCCACCAGGCCGATACGGCGCTCTATGCCGCCAAGGCAGCCGGCCGCAACACCAGCCGCAGCTTCGAGGGCTGAGCGGGAGCCATAGGTTCAGGCTGGTTCGGTATCGCGTGCATCATCTGCGCCGGGGCTCTCCGCAACAAGTGCCTGTCCCCAAACTTCAAGGGCGCTGGTCACCGACCTGAGCCCGGCGCCAAACTCACTGAGCGCGTATTCCACCTTCGGCGGCACGACCGGATATACCGTTCGGGTCACCACCCCGTCACGCTCCAACTCCCGCAACTGCGCAGTGAGCATCTGCTGGGTAATCCCGGGAATGGCGCGCCCAAGCTCGCTGAACCGCTTGGTACCGTCCATCAGGTGAAACACGATATGCAGTTTCCACTTGCCACCGAGCACTTCGACGGCGCGGGTCACCGGGCATCTGGGGCCCGGACCGCAAGCTGGCTCCATGGCGGATCTCCTGACAGTATGATTTTCCACAGTATCTCAGAAAATTATGCGTTCTTGTGATTTTTATAGCAAGACCTAGCTTCCATCTGTCAATTCAGATGGAGACTTTCGTTGAAAAACATACTGGTATTCGGTGCCAATGGCGCGCAGGCGCGCCCGGTCGCGGAACAGTTGGCGGTGCGCGGCTATCGGGTTACGGCGATGGTGCGCGACGCAGCCAGGGCCGCCGCGCTGGCCCAGGCCGGGATCCGCATCGTAGTCGGGGATATGGACGACGCCAGCGCCGTGTCGGAGGCCATGAAGGACCAGGACGGGGTCTTCATGCTCGTTTCATTCACCGGCGGTCGCGCTGAGCAGGCCCGAACCATCATAGAGGCGGCGGCGGCCGAGGGCGTCGAGCGGATCGTCTGGAACGCCACGGGGTCCATCCTGCCCGTCGACATCGGCAATCCCGGTATCGATATGCGGCGGGCCATTCTCGCCGCGCTCGAAGCGAGTGGCATCTCGTTCGTGGCCCTGCAACCGACCATCTATATGGAAAACCTGCTGATGCCTGTTGTGGCCGATGAAGTCGCGCAGCGCGCCTCGCTGCCCTACCCGCTTCCGGATGCGGTCAAATGCCAGTGGATCAGCCATACCGACGCCGCCGCCTTTGCGGTCGCCGCCTTTGAGCGGACCGGTCGGGAGAACCTGGTGATCGACATCTGCGGGCCTGAACGCCTGACCGGCACCGAGATTGCGGCTAGTTTCAGCCGGGCGCTCGGCCGTCCCATTGCCTATCGCACGATGGCGCCTGCCGAGTTTGGCGCGACCCTGCCCTTCGGGGAAAGCCGGCACATGGTCACCAAATATTACGAGGAGGTCGCCGCCGATCCGTCAAAGGCCACAACGAATGTCGATTTCGGCCGCACCCTGGCAATCCTGCCCATCGCGCCGACCTCGATGGAGCAATTTGCGCGGAAATACGCCCCGGCCTTCGCCATGGTCGATGAACCCGGCAAGGCGGCAGCCCGGTCTTGATGCCACGATCTGGCGCGGGTTCTCCGCGCCAGATCAAATTCGAGGAGCCGGCGTTCTCAGAACGGGATATCGTCGTCCATGCCACCGGGCTCGAAAGCCGGTGCATTGGCGCGCGGGCGCTGGCCGCCGCCACCGCTATTGTTGTCGCGCGAACCGCGGAAACCACCGCCATTGTCGACGCCACGGAAGCCGCCGCCGCTGTCACCGGCGCCTTCGCCCTCGCCGCGGCCATCGAGCAGTGTCAGGTTGGAATTGAACCCCTGCAGCACCACTTCGGTGGAATACTTGTCGGCGCCCGACTGGTCCTGCCACTTGCGGGTCTGCAACTGGCCCTCGAGATAGACTTTGCTGCCCTTGCGCAGGTAGCTCTCGGCCACGCGCGCCAGACCTTCCGAGAAGATCACCACACGGTGCCACTCAGTCTTCTCCCGACGCTCGCCGGTATTCTTGTCTTTCCAGTTCTCCGAGGTGGCGACGCTCAGGTTGACCACCTTGCCGCCGCTGGGGAGATTGCGGATTTCGGGATCGGCCCCGAGATTGCCCACCAGAATGACCTTGTTCACACTGCCTGCCATGGCAAATTCCTTTTCCGAATTCAGTCCCGGTCCGCGTGGTCGCGGGACGCTTACTTACGGGTTGCGCAAGGCCCCTGCCCGCCCACAGCGCGGACTTGTCGGACTGGCCTTGTCGAGATGCCTCATCCTAGCGCGTCGCCGTTCCCGGCGCGCCCCGCATCAGGATGTTTTGAACACCTAAGACACCGGCCGGCTCCGTTCATGTGTCTCACTGTATGTTCTTGTTATGTTCCCAGTCAAGTGCTGGAAATCAGTGGGCTGCTGACACGCTTTGTCAGCAGGGGTAGCCGACAGCAGCGCTTCGCGCGGGGACCCTTCAATGGACTACAGCCAGGCCCTCTGGATCTATCTCATCCTGTTGTTCGGCATCATCGTGGTGCCCGGCATGGACATGTTCTTCGTGCTGACCAATGCGCTGACCCGCGGCCGCCGCGCCGGGCTCAGCGCGGTCGCCGGCATCATGGTGGGCGGCGCCGTGCATACCTTGTTCGGCGCGCTGGCCGTTGGCCTGCTCACGCAGCTGCCCGGCATGATCTTCCAGGCGATGATCCTGGTCGGCGCCGCCTATATGGCGTGGATCGGCTATACCCTGCTGCGCAGCTCCATCACTGTGGACAGCATTGGCGGCGCGTCGACGCGCTCCGATTGGGTCGCCTTCCGGCAGGGTCTCGTCACCTGCCTGCTCAATCCCAAGGCCTATCTCTTCGTGCTGGCCGTGTTTCCGCAGTTCATGCGGCCCGAATACGGACCAATCTGGTCGCAGGCGCTGGTCATGGGCGTGATGACCGTCATCATGCAGTTCCTGATCTATGGCGCGCTTGCGGTGGCGGCGGGAAAGGGTCGCGACGCTCTGGTCGGCCATCCGCAGGTCACGATCGGGATCGGGCGGAGCGCTGGCGCCTTGTTTGTGCTGGTGGCCCTGTTCACGGCATGGCACGGGCTGACGCAGCATGTGGGCTCTTGACCGAATCTGGATTGTTCCTCTTATGTTCCAGCTGACGAATGGTACTTTGGCAAGCGATCCGGGACACGCTAAGGTGACCCCAGGGACGGGCCGCCATGCATGCGGACCGCTTGCGAGAGGGGCCAGTGGGACCTATCTGAGTGGCTCTCCTGCCCCGATGCTCTATTTCCGACTTTGCCGCCGCGCTGCTTTCGGCGCACCGAGCCATGGACTGATATGATGACGCCAAAGCCCAGCCAGAACCGTGAGATCATCGTGCGCGGCGCCCGCGAACACAATCTCAAGGGCATCGATCTCAAGCTGCCGCGCGACAGCCTCATCGTCATGACCGGCCTCAGCGGCTCGGGCAAGTCGTCACTCGCCTTCGACACAATCTATGCGGAAGGCCAGCGCCGCTACGTCGAGTCGCTGTCTGCCTATGCCCGCCAGTTCCTTGAAATGATGCAGAAGCCCGATGTGGAACACATCGAGGGCCTCAGCCCCGCCATTTCCATCGAGCAGAAGACCACCTCGCGTAACCCGCGCTCTACGGTTGGCACCGTCACCGAGATCTACGACTATCTGCGCCTGCTGTTCGCCCGTGTCGGCGTGCCCTATTCTCCGGCCACAGGCCTGCCCATCGAGAGCCAGACCGTCAGCCAGATGGTCGACAAGGTGCTCGAAATGCCCGAGGGCACCAGGCTTTTCCTCTTGGCGCCGATCGCGCGTGGCCGTAAGGGCGAGTTCAAGAAGGAACTGGCCGACCTGATGCGCAAGGGCTTCCAGCGCGTCAAGATCGACGGCGAATACCACGAGATCGAGGATGCGCCTGCCCTCGACAAGAAGTTCAAGCACGATATCGAAGTGGTGGTCGACCGCGTCGTGGTCGGGCCCGAGATTTCCGGCCGCCTGGCAGAGAGCTTCGAGACCGCGCTGAAGCTGGCTGACGGCATCTCCCTGGTCGAATATGCCGACGAGAAGAACGAGGATGGCACGCCGCGCCAGACCACGTTCTCGGAAAAGTTTGCCTGCCCGGTTTCCGGCTTCACCATTGCCGAGATCGAGCCGCGCCTGTTCTCGTTCAACAACCCGTTCGGCGCCTGCCCGGTCTGCGATGGCCTGGGCACCGAGCAGAAGATCGATCCCGACCAGATCGTGCCCGATACCTCGCTGTCGATCCGCGACGGCGCCATCCTGCCCTGGTCCAAGACGTCGGCGCCCTATTACCTCCAGACGCTGCAGGCAGTGCTCAAGCACTATGGCGCCTCCACCGGCACCTCCTGGTTCGACCTCTCTGAAGAGGTGCAGAATGCCGTGCTCTATGGCACGGGCAAGACGCCGATCAATTTCGTCTATGACGATGGGTTGCGGCAGTACAAGACCACCAAGCCCTTCGAGGGCGTCATCGGCAACCTTGAGCGTCGCTACAAGGAAACCGAAAGCGCCGGCATGCGCGAAGAAATCGAAAAATACATGTCGGCCAAGCCCTGCGTGGCCTGTGGCGGCTATCGGCTCAAGCCGGAGACGCTGGCGGTCAAGATCGGCGGGCTGCATATCGGCCAGGTCACCGAAAAGTCGATCCGCACGGCCGCGGAGTGGTTTGAGGCGCTGCCCGCCCAGTTTACGCCCAATCAGCAGCTGATCGGCGAGCGCATCCTCAAGGAAATCCGTGAGCGGCTGAACTTCCTGATCGACGTCGGCCTCGATTACCTCACCATGGCACGCAATTCGGGCACGCTGTCGGGCGGCGAGAGCCAGCGCATCCGTCTCGCCAGCCAGATCGGCTCCGGGCTGACCGGCGTGCTCTATGTGCTGGACGAGCCGTCCATCGGCCTCCACCAGCGTGACAATGCGCGTCTGCTCGAGACGCTGCAGCGGCTGCGTGACATCGGCAATACGGTGATCGTGGTCGAGCATGACGAGGACGCCATCATGACGGCGGACTATGTGGTCGATATCGGCCCTGGCGCCGGCGTGCATGGCGGCCATATCGTCGCCGAGGGTTCGCCACAGGACATTCTCAACCACCCGGACTCGCTGACCGGCAAATATCTCTCCGGCCGCATGGGCATTGCCATGCCGGCGGAGCGCCGCGAAGGCAAGAAGGGCAAGGTGCTCTCGGTCAAGGGCGCGACCGGCAACAACCTCAAGAACGTGTCGGTCGACGTCCCGCTCGGGCTGTTCGTCGCCATTACCGGCGTCTCGGGTGGTGGCAAGTCGACGCTGATGATCGACACCATGTACCAGGCCATTGCGCGGCGCCTCAACGGCGCACGGGTGGTCCCTGCCCCGCATGACAGCCTGACCGGCCTTGAGTTCCTCGACAAGGTCATCGATATCGACCAGTCGCCGATCGGCCGCACGCCGCGCTCGAACCCGGCCACCTATACCGGTGCGTTCACGCCGCTGCGCGAGTGGTTTGCCGGCCTGCCGGAAGCCAAGACGCGTGGCTATGGCCCGGGCCGGTTCAGCTTCAACGTCAAGGGCGGCCGCTGCGAGAAGTGCGAGGGCGATGGCGTCCTCAAGATCGAGATGCACTTCCTGCCCGACGTCTACGTCACCTGCGACGTCTGCAAGGGCAAGCGCTACAACCGCGAGACGCTCGAAGTGCAGTTCAAGGGCAAGTCGATCTCCGACGTGCTCGATATGACCATCGACGAAGGCGTCGACTTCTTCTCCGCCGTCCCTGTTATCCGCGACAAGTTCGCCACCTTGCAGCGCGTGGGTCTGGGTTATGTGAAGGTCGGACAGCCGGCCAACACCCTTTCGGGCGGCGAGGCGCAGCGCGTCAAGCTCTCCAAGGAACTCAGCAAGCGCGCCACCGGCCGTACACTCTATATGCTCGACGAGCCGACGACGGGCCTGCATTTCCACGATGTGGCCAAGCTGCTCGAGGTGCTGCACGAGCTGGTCGAGGGCGGCAATACCGTCATCGTCATCGAGCACAATCTCGAAGTCATCAAGACCGCCGACTGGGTCATCGACATGGGCCCCGAGGGCGGCGATGGTGGTGGCGAAGTGGTGGCCGTGGGTACGCCGGAAGACGTGGCGCAGAACAAGCGCTCCTATACCGGCCAGTTCCTCAAGGAAGTCATGGCCCGCCGGCCGCATTTCGCAACGCGGGCGGCGGAGTAGGTAGGGCGACTTGGCTTGAGGGCGCTTGCCCAACGGTGACAGGCACGGACATCGGAGTACCCCCTCCTAGCCTCCCCCTGATAGGGGGAGGAACAATTCGGGTTTGAGGGCACTATCTACGACAACCCACCGGCCGGATTCCTCCCCCTTTTCAGGGGGAGGTTAGGTGGGGGTACTCTTCCTTCTTCTCAAACTTATCCCCCTCGCTGAGTCCTCCGCTATCCTCACACCTCATCACCCCACATGGGCGGCCTGCAGGCGAACAGTGGTGGGGTGGGCCGGGTGGGGGTTTTGCCTCTCCCACAGGTCCGAGTGCGGCCGCGACCGGGCGAGCGTCCCCTAGCGCGATTTCGCACTGCTCCAAAAACCGGCACTCCGAGGCGGCTTGCGTCTCATGTTTTTACTTACTGCGAGGCGAAAGCCGTCTCGGGGTCCGCCCGTTGCCATCTTGGCATACGGCCCCTCGCTGCCCTCTTGGGCATGCGACTTTGGCAACCGCATCGCAGGCGGGGCCTCCGCACGTCCTTTGCGACAAATCAGTGAAAATGCCATGCACCCTGCGCATAATGCGGTTGACGTTTGCGGCATGGCGCCGGGGCGGAAATCACCCCATGTTGGCGTCGTTATCAAGATTCCACAGGGAGCACGCCGATGTTTGTTCGTGCCGTCTGGCGCATCAAGCGCCTGGTCGACATCAAGCAGACGTTGCGGGAGATGGACGTTCCCTCGACGCGTGATGCTGATCTTCTGGGGCTTTCGGGCCCCGACTTTTCCAAGATGACCCGGTCGCTGTTCGACCGCTAAGCGTTTCGACCCTTACCTGGATGCGCGGCCACCGGAACACCATTCGGTGGCCTTCTCTTTGTCCGAAGCCTTAACCCAAGATGAACAGCCCTGGTTAAAGCCCTGCACGAACTGCATGCCTCATTTGACCAATGACCCACTGCTCATTTGGCAGGCGCTGCCCTAAATATTGGCTTGTAAACGAAAAGGAGACTTCAAATGGACATCCGCAAGACTTTCAAGAAGTGGGCCGCCTACCAGCAGACCGTTCGTGAGCTCGCCGCTCTCGACAATCGCCAGCTCAACGATCTGGGCATTTCGCGCACCGACATCAATCGGATTGCTCGCGATCATGCTGCCGGCCTCTAATATTTGCCCGACTGAACTTTCAGCCTCAGCAAATCGAACAGCCGCCTCTCTCTGAGATGCGGCTGTTTTGCTGTCTGCCCCTGCGCAGTCAGAACGCTAGTCTGCCGACCAACTCGGCATAGTCCACCATCACGGCCTGGCGAAAGGCCGGCCGCAGCTCCAGTCGCCGATACCAGTTCTCCACGCCCGGCATGGCTGGCCGGTCGAGCTCCATGGTGAACCAGCGATAGAGCGCCACGCCCGCTGCGATATCGGCATAGCTCAGGCTGTTGCCCGCCAGATAGTCCCGCTCCGCCAGATGCGCGTCGAGGATACGCAGGGCCGACAAGGCCTTGGCATAGGCGGCCGCAATCGCCTTGCGATCGTGTGCTCCGGCGGCGTGCGCACGAACAGCCAGAACACCGAGATCCATGCCGGTTGGAAGGTGGTAGCCGTCCAGTCGGTCCATTGATCGACTATCGCCCGCTCCCGCACATCGTCGCGCCACAGCATGTCGGCGCCATAGGTCGCCGCCAGGTAGCGCAGGATGGCGTGGCTCTCCCACAGCACCAGGTCCCCATCCTGCAGCGTGGGCACCAGCCCATTGGGGTTCATGGCCCGATAGTGCGGATCATCCAGCCCACCATGCGGACCACCGACCAGCCGGTGCTCATAGGCCAGGCCCAGTTCGCCAAGCGCCCACAGCACCTTCTGCACATTGGCGGAGCTCGCGCGGCCCCATAGCGTCAATTCAAGACTCACCGCTTATCCCCTCAGAAGCCGGGGCATGCTAATGTTCGCCCTCGCAAGCACAAGTGCCGGTTGCGCCTGTTCACCCCGCTTGCTATCTGCGGCCCATGTCCAATCAAGAACCTATCCACATCATTGGCGGCGGTCTCGCCGGCTCCGAAGCCGCCTGGCAGGCGGCCGAGACGGGCGCCAAGGTCATCGTCCACGAAATGCGCGGCGTGCGCGGCACCGACGCCCATAGCACCGACAGCTTTGCCGAGCTGGTCTGCTCCAACAGTTTCCGCTCTGACGACCACGAACAGAATGCCGTCGGCCTGCTGCATGAGGAAATGCGGCGCTGCGGCTCGCTGATCATGCGCGCGGCCGATCAGCACAAGCTGCCGGCGGGCGGTGCGCTGGCGGTCGATCGGCACGGCTTTTCGGCCGAGGTGACGCGGGCGGTTCATAACCACCCCAATATTTCGGTCGTCCGCGAGGAAATTGCCGGCTGGCCGCCGGCCGAATGGGGCAATGTCATCATTGCCAGCGGGCCGCTGACCTCCCCTGCCCTTGCCGACGCCATCCTGGCGACGACGGGTGAGGATGCGCTGGCCTTCTTCGACGCCATCGCGCCGATCGTCCACTATGACAGCATCAACATGGACGTGGTCTGGGCTCAGTCGCGCTACGACAAGGCAGGCCCCGGCGGCACAGGCGCCGATTACCTCAACTGCCCGATGGACAAGGACCAGTATTTCGCCTTCGTCGAGGCGCTGAAGACCGCGCCGCTGCATGAATTCAAGGATTGGGAAAAGGTCCCCTATTTCGACGGCTGCCTGCCGATCGAGGTGATGGCCGAGCGGGGCGTTGAAACGCTGCGCCACGGGCCGATGAAGCCGGTGGGCCTGACCAATCCGCGCAACCCCACCGTCAAGTGCTATGCCATCGTCCAGCTGCGGCAGGACAATGCGCTGGGCACGCTGTGGAACATGGTCGGCTTCCAGACCAAGATGCGCTACGGCATCCAGGCCGACATCTTCCGCATGATCCCGGGCCTCGAAAACGCACAGTTTGCGCGCCTGGGCGGCTTGCACCGCAACACCTTCATCAACTCGCCCAAGGTCCTGGGCCCCAACCTCAAGCTCAAGAACGACCCGCGCATTCGCTTTGCCGGACAGGTGACGGGTGTGGAGGGCTATGTGGAAAGCGCCGCGATCGGGCTGATCACCGGCCGGTTGGCCGCCGCCGAGGCGCGGGGCGAGACGATGGCGACGCCGCCGATCACCACCGCGCTGGGCGCGCTTGTCGCCCACATCACCGGCGGGCATATCGAATCCGAAAGCTATAGCGGCGCGCGCAGCTTCCAGCCGATGAACGTCAATTTCGGCCTCTTCCCCGAGGTCGAGATCGTCAAGCCGGAGGGCGTCGGGCGCTGGCGCGGCAATGACAAGACCATCGCCAAGCGACGGGCGATCACCTCGCGCGCGCTCGATGATCTCAAGGCCTGGGCATGACCGAGGCCGAGCTCGAGACTTACCTGCACGATCATATCCCGCTGTCGCGGGCCATGGCCGTGCGGGTGGTGTCGATATCGGATGACAAAGTTATCCTCGGTGCGCCGCTCGGCCCCAATATCAACCACCGCGACACGGTGTTTGGCGGCAGCGCGTCGGCGGTGGCTATTCTTTCGGCCTGGTCCCTGCTGCATCTGCGACTGACGGCGGCGGGCCAGCCGAGCCGCCTGGTGATCCAGCGGAACAGCATGGACTACCTGGCGCCGATCGCCGGCGACTTCACGGCAACCGCGACCAACCCTTCGGAAGCCGCCTGGGGTAGCTTCATGCGCATGCTGACCCGCCGCGGCGTGGCGCGCATCACGGTCGGCGCCGAGCTCGAATATGAAGGCAAGATCACCGGAAGGCTCTCGGGCGAGTTCGTGGCCTTCGGCAAGGACCGGCTTTAGTGCCGGCATAGTGCCACGACCTCGTCCTTCGACAGGCTCAGGATGAGGTCCACTGAATCAGCCCGGCACTGACTTCAAAGTGAATCTCATGGTGAGCTTGTCGAACACGAGCTCGTGCCCCGATGTCAGCGGTTGCGCCACGTCCACCAGGCCAGGCGAGCAATCTTGCGCCAATCGGCCTCGTCGGGGGCCACCGTAAACGGGCCGACCGAACGCCTGAGATAGAGCTTCAGCTGGGCGTCGAGCACGGTGAACGGCGCAAAAGCCGGCCGGAGCCTGGCGGGCAGCAGCCTGATCGCCGCCTCTGCCTTGTTCAGGTGCTCGACCGCCAGGTCTGCCACCTGCCCCAGGGCCTCCACGACGCCCTCGCTGGCAGTGCCCGAAAATACTTCATCCTCGCGCACACCATTGGCCGCCATAATCGACATTGGCAGCACAATACGGCCCTGGGCGGAGACATAGCCGAATGACCGCAAGTGACCGATCATGGCATGCGCGACGCCCAGATGGCCGGCGGCATCGCCAGTCTCGATGATCTCGCCATCGTTGAGGATCATCGCCGCCAGCTGGTAGAGGGTCGACACGGTCTCGCCAGCATAGCCCTCAAAGCTCTCAAGATCGGGCATGGGATCGTCATAGAGATCGAAGCGACGGGCGCCGATCAGGCGCAGCAGGGTGCCGGCGGGGATGTTGTAGCGTGCGATGGTGTCGAGCAGCGCATCGGCCACCGGGTTCTGGCGCACCGCGCCATGTGCCTCCCCCTCAAGCGCGTCGCTCCACCATTGCAGGCGGATTTCGCCCGGGGCCGGATCCGACACTCTCTCGCGGATAGAAGCCACGTCCGCGTTGAACGCATAGAGCGCCGTCACCGCATCGCGATGATCGCCCGTCAGCACCAGCGTCGACAGGTAACGATCGCGATCGCCCTGGCGCAGGGCCTCGGCGGCATGGGCAAAGCTGGCCTCAGCCATTCAGCGCACCTTATCGACGGCGATGAGCGCGGCGGCGACGGCCCGCTCTTCGGCCAGCAGCACGTTGTAGGTGCGAATGGCGCTGCCGGTATTGACCGCCTCGACGATCACCTTGCGCTCGCGCAGGGCATCGCGCAGCTCGCGCGGGATGGCGGCAATATCGGGTCCCAGCCCGATCAACAGCACGTCGATATCGTCGGCAACGGCGAAGACCGGGGCCAGCGTCTCGGCCGTGATCTCGGCAACAGCAGACACATTCCAGGCGAACAGGCCCTTGGGCAGGCACAGCAACGAGCCGCGATGGGAGACGCCCGCAAAGCGGAAGCCCCCATTGCCATAGGCGTCGATGCCAACCTGCCGGGGATAGTGGGGCGTGTCGGTCAAGCCGGCCTCCGCCTAGACCGAAGCCCCGTCAGCCGTCTTCGCCACTGAGGCGTCCTCCTCGGACTTCGACTTGAGGCCGAAGTTGATGAGGATGGGGCCGTTGACGATGATCGACGAATACATGCCGACAAGGCAGCCGAAGGTCATGGCGATGGTGAAGCTGCGAATGACTTCGCCGCCAAACAGCACCAGCGGGATCAGCGCCAGGAACACCGTGAACTGGGTGATCGTGGTCCGGACGATGGTCTGGTTGATCGAGAGGTCGATCAGCTCCGGCAGCGGCATCTTGCGATGCTTGCGCAGATTCTCGCGCACGCGGTCCGACACCACCACGGTCTCGTTCAAACTGAGGCCCACCAATGTCAGCACCGCCGCAATGGAGGTCAGGTTGAACTCCAGCCCCGTTATGGAGAACAGCCCGATGGTCATGATGATATCGTGCGAGGTGGTGACCACCGCGGCGAGCGCGAACTGCCATTCGAAGCGGAACCAGATGTAGATCAGGATCGCGCCCAGGGCGACGATGACAGCGATGACGCCCTTCCAGGCGAGTTCTCCCGAAACCGTGCCGCTCACCGCTTCGGTGCTGCGAACCGTATAGCTCTCGGTGGCCAGCGCGTCGCGGACCTTGGTCACGGCGACCTGGTCGGCGTCCTGGCCGCCCTCCTGGGCCTGCACGCGGACCAGCACGTCCTCGGGCGTGCCGAAGCCCTGCACCTGGACTTCGCCCAGATCGAGGCCGTCGAGCAGCTCGCGGACCTGGCCGACATCGGCCGGGCCGCCTTCGTGCTGGATGACGATGGCGGTGCCGCCGACAAAGTCGATGCCGAGGTTGAAGCCCTTGAAATAGGCCGAGCCGACCGAGAGCAGGCTGGCCACGATCGAGAAGGCAATGACGTAGCGGCTGATCTTCATGAACGGAATACGGGTGCCGTCCGGAATGAAGCGGAAATGCTGGATCTTCAGCGTCTTCGGCCGCACCCGGCGGAACCAGGCATGCACCTGGTAGGAGGTGACGGTGTAGGAGGTGAAGAGCGAGGTCAGGATGCCGAGCGCCAGCGTCACGGCGAAGCCCTGCACCGGGCCGGAGCCCAGGAAGTAGAGCACGATGGCGGCGATGAGCTGGGTCAGGTGCGAGTCGACAATGGTGCCCCAGGCGCGCTCGAAGCCGGCCTGGATGGCCTGGATGGGCGACTTGCCCGCACGCTGCTCTTCGCGCATGCGCTCATAGATCAGCACGTTGGCGTCCACGGCCATGCCGATGGTCAAGACGATGCCGGCGATGCCCGGAAGGGTCAGCGTGGCGCCCAGCATCGAGAGGGCGCCGAAGATTAGGATGATGTTGAGCACCAGCGAGACGTTGGCAAACACGCCCCAGAGGCCATAGGCGGCCACCATGAAAGCGACCACCAGCACGGCGGCAATCACACCGGCCGTGAGGCCATTGCGGATCGAGTCGGCGCCCAGGCTGGCGTCCACCGTGCGCTCTTCGACCACGTCGAGCGAGGCTGGCAAAGCGCCGGCGCGCAGCAGGACGGCGAGATCGTTGGCCGTCGAGGTGGTGAAGTTACCGCTGATCTGGCCCGAGCCGCCGGTGATCGGCTGCTGGATGACCGGCGCGGTGATGACGGTGTTGTCGAGCACGATGGCGAAGCGCTGGCCGACATTGGCGCCGGTGATCTGGCCAAAGGTGATCGCGCCGCGGGTATCGAACTTGAAGCTGACCACGGGCATGGCGCGCTGCTGGTCATAGCTCGGCTGCGCGTCGACCAGCGACTCGCCGCCCAATGCGATGTCCTCGTAGAGCAACTCGGAACCACCGTCCTGGGTCGGCAGGATCATGGTGCCGGCCGGCAGGCCCTGGCTCTGCGCCTGGGCTGCGGTCATGCCGGGATAGACCATGTGGAAGGTCAGGCGCGCCGTGCGCGAAATGATGTCCTTTAGGCGCTGGCTGTCGCCAAAGCCCGGAACCTGCACCAGCACGCGATTGGTGCCCTGGCGCTGGATCGAGGGTTCAGTCGTGCCGAGCTCGTCGACGCGCTTGCGGATCACCTCGATGGACTGTGCCACCAGGGCCGACATGCGCTGTTCGACGCCTTCGGGGGTGAGGGTCACAGTCAGCTTGCCATCGGCCGTCTCGCCGAAAGCCAGTTCGTTGACGCCGCCGACGGCGATCAGCGAATTGCTGATGGTGTTCTGCAGGGCAGCGATGGCCGTGCGCGCCGCTTCCTTCTGCGCGGGATCGGTCAGCTCGACCGTCAGCGACTTGGTCGCTTCATCGGTGGTGATCAGGTTGCCGATGCCGTTGTCGTTGGCCAGCGTGTTGCGCACATCGCGGCGCAGCGACTGCAGACGCTCGGTGACGATGCCGGCTTCATTGACCTGCAGCAGCAGATGCGAACCGCCCTGCAAATCGAGACCCAGAACCACCGTCTGCTTCGGCAGGAAACCTGGCCAGTTGTCGCGCACATCCTGTGGCAGGAAGCTGGGGATCGTGAACAGGATGCCCAGCAGGGCAACGATGGCGATGACGGCGGTACGGATCGGCGAAGACTGCATGAAAGTCGTCCTGAAAGCAGAAAACCGGAGCCCTTGGGCTCCGGCATCGGTCGGGCTATGCCCTTAGGCGGGCTTGTTGTCGTTGACCGGTTCGCCCTTGGAGCGAACGTCCGAAATCATCCCGCGCACCAGCTTCACCTTGACGCCGGTGGCGATCTCGACCTCGAGGTCCTCGCCATCGACGGCCTTGGTCACCTTGCCCACGATACCGCCGGTGGTGACGACGGTGTCGCCGCGCTTGATCGCCGAAAGCATGGCCTGCTGGGCCTTGAGGCGCTTCTGCTGCGGGCGGAAGATCAGGAACCAGAAGATCACCACCAGGAGCAGGATGGGGAACATCTGGATCAGGATGTCGTTGATGCCACCAGCGGGCGCGGCACCAGCTGCCTGAGCGTAGGCGGGCGTTACAAACATGAGGCGAGGCTCCTAATCGTTTCTTCTTGGCTTATGGAGGGGCGGCGTCAGTTACCAGCATCACGTTGCGACGCTACTGGACGCATATGGGGTTAGTGCACTTGCACCCCGGTCAAAATCGCGCGGACTATACATTTGCACCCTGGCGATTGCAAAGCCATTCCGGGGGACGCAAATTGCCGCGCCGAGCACGGGAAACGCTTCTGTTGAACACCAAAGATCACCTCGCCCAGATTGCCGCCATGCTTGGCGAAATTGCCAGCTCCCTCAAGACATTGGCTCCGAGTTCGGATGCTTCGATTCCGGTGCTTGGTGATGGCGACGCCTATCACTGGGATGGCGATGCCGGGGTCTTGATTGAGGTGCCCAAGGTGAGCCGGGTCCCCCTGGCCATGCTCAAGGGTATCGATTCCGTGCAGGACATACTGTTGCGCAATACCGAGCAGTTCGCGCGCGGACATGGCGCCAACAATGCGCTGCTGTGGGGCGCGCGCGGCATGGGCAAGAGCTCGCTGGTCAAGGCCATCCATGGCAACATCGTTGGGCGCCATGCCGAGGGCTTCCAGCGGCTGGTGCTGATCGAGATCGCCCGGGAAGACCTCGAGACCCTCCCTGCCCTGATGCGCCGCATCGGCGGCGAGGCCGCACGCTTCATCATCTTCTGCGATGACCTGAGCTTCGACAGCGGCGAGACCAGCTACAAATCGCTCAAGACCATTCTCGATGGCGGCCTCGAGGGGCGACCGGAGAACGTGCTGTTCTACGCCACATCCAACCGCCGTCACCTGATGCCGCGCGACATGATCGAGAACGAACGCTCAACGGCGATCAATCCGGGTGAGGCAGTCGAGGAGAAGGTGTCGCTATCGGACAGATTCGGGCTGTGGCTGGGCTTCCACAACTGCGACCAGCCGACCTTCCTCCTCATGGTCCGGGCCTATGCGGATCACTATGGGCTCGATATCGACGACGAGACGCTGAAGGCGCGCGCCATCGAATGGTCGGCGACACGCGGCGCGCGGTCGGGTCGCGTGGCGATCCAGCTGGTGCGCACGCTGGCCGGCGAATTGGGCAAGACGATCTAGCACAAACAAAAACCCCCGCTTTCGCGGGGGTCTTCGCTTAGTTTGCGCGGGATCAACCGGCCAGGAGCGGCACCGGATCGACCGGGGTGGCGCCCTTGCGCAGTTCGAAATGCAGTTGCGGCTTGGTCACAGAGCCCGTCATGCCGGCGGCGCCGATGGTGTCGCCGCGGCCGACGACGGCCCCCTTGGCAACGCTCATGGACTGCAGGTGGGCATAGGCCGAGACATAGCCGTTCGGGTGGCGGATCAGGATCAGGTTGCCGTAGCCTTCGACACCGGAACCGACATAGATCACGGTGCCGTTCTCGGCGGCCTTGACGGCGGAACCTTCAGGAACCTCGATATTGATGCCGGTGCCCTTGGACGAAGCGAAGTCGACCATGACACGGCCGCTGACGGGCCAACGGAACTTGTCGCTACCCGACATGGCCGGCTCGGCGGCCGGAACGCTGGCGACCTGGACAGGCGCTGCCTGAGCCGGAGCGGCCTGCGGGGCGACGGCAGGCAGGGGCGTTGCCGCGGGCGCGGCGGCCTGCAGCGCGTTGGGCGCGGCCTGCGGCAGGGTCTGCTGGGCGGGGGCCGGCGCAGCCATCGGCGTGGCGCTGGCGACCTGCGTGGTCGGCGCCTTGGTGGCCAGGAGGTCGGCACGCCCTGGAATGATCACCTTCTGACCAACCACGATCTTGTCGGGTGACGACAGGTTGTTCGCCTGGACGATGGCCTGGGTGGTGACCTCGTAGCGGCGGGCGATCGTATAGAGCGACTCGCCGCTGGCAATGGTGTGGGTAAAGGCATTGGTCGCAGCGCCCGGCAGGGTCGGTGCGGCGGGCGTGGCCGCGGCCAGCGCGGGCACCGAATTGTTGGTCGGCAGGCTGCCGAGGGCAGCGGGAGACGGCATCGGGGCGGCCGACGCGAGGGCGGGCTGTGCTTGCATGGTGGGGAGGGATCCCTGAGAAGACGGATTACTCAGTACAGGAAGGTCTTGGGACTGAACGGAAGGCATAGCGCTGGCCGTTGCCGTGGCGGGCTGGTTCCAGGCAGGCTGGGCCGGCTGGTTCCACGCCGGCTGCGTCGCAGCTGTCGTCGGGTTGTTCCAGCCACCGCCGACATTTGCGGGCGGCAGGAACTGGGTCTCGGCCGTCATATTCTGGGGGGCACCCAGGCTAGCCGGCATGGGCTGGCTATAGCTTGTCGGCGCACTCTGCGGCAGAGAGCTGGTGGTCGTTGGGTCGCCGAAGCTCCGGCTACCGAGACTGGAACAGCCTGAAAGTGCGACGGCGGCGGCCACCAGGCCAACCATTGCCACGGCACCTTTGGGCGCCCGACGGGATACGCGGATACTCATCAGCTTACTCGTACGCAGGTACTCAACACGAGTTTGAGACTAAGCCGGTAAGGTAAAGACGAGTTTAAAGCCGATGCGATTTGAGCGAAATCGTGACGGCCGGATTCTGGATTGGGTAAGGTTAAGGGCTGGCGGTCACCGAGGAGCGCGGCAGGCCCTAGAGCGACAACGTCCCGCGCAGCCGCTCGACCGCGGCGACATCGGTCTGCTGCAACAGCATCGGCGTCACCGTCACGTAGCCGTCGCGGCGAAGCACTTCGAAGTCGGCCCCCGGATCGAGCGGCATCGGCGTTTCGGGAATGGCGATGAAGAACTTGCCTGCGTTGTCGCTGGGATAATAGCGGAACGGCGAGCGCGAAAAGCGCTGGTGCGGGACGACGGCGATGCCTTTGGTGGCGTCGGGGTCGCAGAAGGGGAAGTTGACGTTGTAGTAGCCGCCGCTCTGCGCGACACCGATCACCGCGCGAGCGACGGCAGCGCCGTGGCGGATGGAATTGGCCCAGTCGACTTCGCGCCCGTGCTCGTAGTTGATGCCCTGGCTCATCGCGATGCCGATGGCACCCTGCAGAGCCCCTTCCCGCGCACCGGCAGCGGTGCCCGAGGCATTGATGATATCGCCGAGATTCTGTCCGGCATTGACACCCGACAGCACCACGTCGGCGGGCCTGTCGCCCAGAAGGTGAGTCATGCCGGCGACAACGCAGTCGGCGGGCGAGCCGCCAATCACGGCAAAGCTGCGGTCATCACGCCTGATAACCTCGAGTTCGCGGCCGAGGGTAAAGCGGTGCCCTGCCCCCGACTGGTTGCCATCGGGGGCCACGATCCAAACATCGTCGCTCAGACTGCGCGCGATGTCGGCCATGATGGCGATGCCAGGCGCATCCACACCATCGTCATTGGTGATGAGGATGCGCAGGCTCATCAGCGTCCGCCGATGGACTTGAGGCCACCCATATAAGGCTGGAGCACGTCTGGCACGAGGACGGAGCCGTCTTCCTGCTGGTAGTTCTCCATCACGGCAATGAGGCAGCGGCCGACAGCCGTGCCGGAGCCGTTGAGCGTGTGGACGAAGCGCGGCGCCTGCTTTTCGCCGGCGGGGCGATAGCGCGCATCCATGCGGCGGGCCTGGAAATCACCGCAGACCGAGACCGAGGATATCTCACGATAGGTGTCCTGGCCGGGCAGCCAGACTTCGAGGTCATAGGTCTTCTTGGCCCCGAAGCCGATATCGCCGGTGCACAGGTTCATGACGCGGTAGTGGAGGCCGAGGCGCTGCAACACGGTCTCGGCGCAGGCGAGCATGCGCTCATGCTCGTCAACAGAGGTTTCGGGAGTGGTGATCGACACCATCTCCACCTTGTTGAACTGATGCTGGCGCAGCATGCCGCGCGTGTCGCGACCGGCCGAACCGGCTTCGGAGCGGAAGCAGGGCGTGAGCGCGGTGAGGCGGAGGGGGAGTTCCTCCTCGGCGACAATGGATTCGCGGACAAAGTTGGTTAGCGGGACTTCAGCGGTCGGGATAAGCGCCAGCCTGGTGTCGCCGTGCGGGGTGAAGAACAGGTCTTCCTCGAACTTGGGCAGCTGGTTGGTGCCAAACAGGGCATCGTCCCTGACCAGCAGGGGCGGCTGCACTTCGGTATAGCCATGCTCTGTCGTGTGCAGATCCAACATGAACTGCCCTAGGGCGCGTTCCAGCCGGGCCACCTGCCCCTTGAGCACGACAAAGCGGCTGCCGGAGAGCTTGGCCGCGATCTCGAAATCCATGTCGCCGCGTGCGGCCACGCCGATTTCGTAATGCTCCTTGGGCGCAAAGGTGAACGTCGGGCGCGGCGCGCGCACTTTGGCCGCCGTGTCGGGCGAGCCGTTTCGACCGAAATACTCGACATTGCCGCTTTCGTCGCTGCCGTCAGGTACATCCTCGAATACCAGGTTCGGAATGACCGACAGGGCATTGCGCAATTCGAGCTCGATGGCGCGTTCGTCGGCTTCACCCTGCGGGATGAAGTCCTTGAGGCGCCCGACTTCGGCCATCAGCTCAGCGGCCTTGGCCTCGTCCTTCTGGGCCTTGGCCTGGCCGATCTGCTTGGACAGCGCGTTGCGCTTCTCCTGCGCTTCATTGAGCCGAAGGATGATGTCACGGCGCCGATCATCGATGGCGAGCAGATCAGAGGAGCGGACCGATATCCCCTTGCGCCGCGAAACGGCAGCGTCGAAGGCTTCGGCGTTGGCTCTGATCCACTTGATATCGAACATCGGTTGCTACGGGTCCCTGCCCGCCTCTCTGGTTGGTGCAGGCTGGGTCGTCGCACTCATGGTCAGCCTGTCGAACCAAGAGCGGGCAGTGATGCTGCCGCCATTGCCTCGCCCGAGATGGGAGAGGCTTACTCGGATGATGAGCCGGAGATTTCCGCTTCCTGCGCCGCCAAGGCGGCGGCGCGGCGCTTCTCGACCATCCGAACCGAGATGATCGAGAGTTCGTAGAGCAGGTACATGGGTACGGCAAGGCCGATCTGGGAGATCGGATCGGGCGGGGTGATGAAGGCCGCGAAGATCAGGATGCCGACGATGGCATAGCGGCGACCCTTCCTCAACGCGTCGACATTAATCAGGTCGATTTGAGCCAGCAGCGTGAGCACCACCGGCAGCTGGAAGCAGACGCCGAAGGCGAGGATCAGCAACATGGCGAGGCCGAGATACTCGCTGACGCTGGTCAGCATCTCGATATCCTCGGTCTGCATTCCGGCGAAGAAGTGCAGCGCCATGGGCAGAACGATGAAATAGACCAAGGCTGCGCCAGCGACGAAGAAGATCGGCGTCGCCACGAGATAGGGCAGGAATGCGCGGCGTTCGTGCTTATAGAGGCCCGGCGCCACGAACATGTAGATCTGGCTGGCAACCATCGGGAAACCGAGGAAGATCGCGCCGAACAGCGCCACGTTCAGGTAGGTGAAGAACAGTTCCTGAGGGGCGGTGAAGATCAGGTTCGCGCCGGGTACGGCATTCTTGTAGGGGATCAGCAGCCACTCGTAGATGGTGCTGGCGAAAATGAAGCAGAAAGCCATCAGCGCGACGATGGTGACGGCCGAGTAGATCAGCCGCTTGCGCAGCTCGACGAGATGCTCGAGCAGCGGCGCTTCGCTGCCGGCCAGTTCGTCCTCGACCGGTTTGCTGTTGTCTTCGATCTGCTTGGCGTCGGCCATGGTCTATTCGCTTCCGGCTTTCGCTGCGGTGGTCTTGCGCGGCGCGCGAGCCCGCGGGGTCTTGGTCGCCGGCGAATCCGCTGGCTCGGTCGGCAGCGCCGGCACGGCAGCCTGCTCGACCACCTTGGGCGTGCGGGGCTTTTTCGCCGGCTTGGCGATGGGTTTGGATTCAGCCGGATTTGGTACCGCTTCCAGCGGCGCCAGATCCTTGGCCACGACCGGCCGCGTCGGCGCTGCAGCGGCCTTCACCGGCGCCTTCTTGGCGGCGGGCTTCTTTGCAGCAGGCTTCCTGGCGGGAGCGGAGACCGTTGCCTTGGGGGCGACGGGTGCGGGACCGGCCGGCTTGAAGCCCGCTTCGGCAGCGACCTGGTCGGCGGTCTTGGCCGGCGTCATTCCGGCAGCAGCCTTGATCTCGTCGACCACGCTCTCGGCCTTGGGGTCAGCGGGCTTGATGATACCGCTCGGCTTTGGGCCGGTCGGCGTCATGGCGTTGAACTCCTTGCGGATTTCGTCGCTGGTCTTCTTGAGTGGTGCGGTGATCGAGTTGCGCAGGTTGCGCACCTCGTCGAGCCCGGTGGTCTTGTTGATTTCGCGCTGGAACTCGTTGCCCATGCGCCGTATCTGCCCGACGATCTTGCCGACGCGGTTCATCACCACCGGCAAGTCCTTGGGGCCGATGACAATCAGCGCCGCGATGCCGATCACCAGCATCTCTGTCCAACCCAAGCCGAGCATAGTCCTATTCCTTCAAAGCAGCGGCATGGCCGTCAGGATCAGACGTCCTCAGACGTCCTTGTTCTCCGGCTCGCGAACGGCTGTGTCGGCGGCGGTGGTGACGCGCTCGACCGGCTTGTCGTCGTCCTTCATGCCCTTCTGGAAGGCTTTGATGCCCGAGGCAACTTCACCCATCATGCCGGAAATCTTGCCGCGACCGAACAACAGGATCACGACGACGGCGACGACGAGAATGCCCCAAATTCCTGGCGCGTGCATTTTGGTCTCCCTAGAATTCTTCAGAACGCGTTACACGCGAAAGATAGGTCAGAAATAGGTTCAATCGCGCGCAAACACAAGAACGTGTTCCGGGTTCAAGGTCACGAAGACGTCTTGTCCCACCCCCATCGCCGCATCGGACGGCTGGCGCAGGCCGAGCGGGGCATCCAGCCCATCCACCATGACCTGGCAGATGTCGATGCCGATGGCGTCATGCTTGCCGATAATGCGACCGGGCGTACCTGGCCTGGTGATGCTCATGGCGGCGCCGCCGGCCGGTCGAATGGCCACCGTTACCCGGGTGCCATCGGCCAGATCAGGCACCGCGACAGGCCCCAGCGGCGTGGCCGCGCTGCCATTGGATACGATGCTGTCGATCTCGCTCAGCGGGGAGAAGAACCGAGCCGCGTCGAGGTCGAGCGGGTGGCGGTAGATCTCGGCGGCGGTGCCGATCTGGGCTATCCGGCCGCGACGGAGCAGCGCCACCCGATCCCCGAGGACCATGGCTTCCTCGGGATCGTGGGTGACGATGAGGCTGGTAACGTGGGTTTCGCGCAGGACCGACAGGGTCTCCTCGCGCACCGTCTCCCGCAGGCGGGCATCGAGGCTGGAAAACGGTTCGTCGAGCAACAGCACGCTGGGGCGCGGGGCGACGCTGCGGGCGAGCGCCAGGCGCTGCTGCTGGCCACCGGACAGCATGTGGGGATAGTCGCCCTCGCGCGTGGCGAGGCCAACGCGCCGCAGGGCAGCGCGGGCCTGCCCCAGCGCGGCATCACGGCCCAGGCGGCGCAGGCCGAACAGCACGTTCTGCAGTACAGTCAGGTGCGGAAAGAGAGCAAAATCCTGGAACATCAAGCCGATACCGCGGCGGTCGGGGGCCATGGTCGTGCCGGGGGCCGAGACGGTCTGGCCGTTGATGCGCACGGCGCCACCCTGCACGGGCTGGATGCCGGCGGCGACGCGGAGGGCGGTGGACTTGCCGGAACCGGATTCGCCGAGCAGGCAGACGATCTCGCCGGGGTTGAGGGTGAGGCTGAACCGGTCGAGGACCACCCTGCCCGCGAGCCGGACGTCGACCGCGTCGAATTCGAGCGTGGCGGCGAAGCTGACGCCGGTCGTACCGCGCAAGCCCCAGTCAGTGCTGGTCTTTTCGATCATTCGCGGTCCTCGTCCCCGCCCTGGTCGTCGGGCTCCAGCGGGTCCTCGTCGTCGCGCAGGGCGCCGCCGAATGGCAGCGGGATCTGGAGGTTCTGCGGCAGGCGTCCCGACAGCAATCCGGACCCCTTGAGCTCGTCCAGACCCGGCAGGTCGCTGAGACTCTCCAGGCCGAAGTGATCGAGAAAAGCGTCGGTAGTGCCGTAGGTTACGGGGCGACCGGGGGTACGGCGACGACCGCGCATGCGGATCCAGCCGGCTTCCATGAGCAGGTCCAGGGTGCCTTTGCCGGTGGCGACGCCGCGGACTTCCTCGATTTCGGCGCGGGTGGCGGGTTGGTGGTAGGCGATGATGGACAGCGTTTCGAGGGCGGCGCGGGAGAGCGGGCGGCTCTCCTGCTCGTCACGGCGCAGCAGGAAACCCAGGTCCTCGGCGGTGCGGAAGGCCCATTTGTCGCCACGGCGAACCAGATTGACCCCCCTGCCCGCATAGCGCTGCTGGAGAGTCTCCAGGCATTCGATTACGCGTACCCCTTCGCCCAAATAGGGTAGCAAAGTGTTGGCATCCAGAGGCTCATCAGAGGCGAACAGGATAGCCTCGAGAATGCGCAGATTGCGCTCGAGCAGCTGCGGGCTGTCATCATCGACGTCGGTCACGGGCGATCTGCCTTGCGGCGGCGCATCAGGAGCGGCCCGAAGGTCTCGGTCTGGCGCAGGTCGATCTGGCCGGTGCGGACCAGTTCGAGGCTCGAGGCGAAGCTCGAGGCGCGGATGGTGGCGCGCTCGGCCGGGGTGCCCAGATAATCGGCCAGGTAGCTATCCATCGACACCCATTCGAAGCTATCACCGATCAGGCGCTGGAGGATATCTCGCGCCTCCTGCAGCGACCAGACGGTGCGCTGGATGGGGGTGTAGTCGGTGGTGATGCCACGCTCGCGCTGACCGGCATAGGCCTTGAGCAAATCGTAGAGGCTGGCTTCCCAGAGGCTGGTGCGCTTGATCTCGATCGGCTCGGGCATGCCGCGGGCATAGACCTGGAAGCCCAGGCGCGGCCGGTTCATCAGCTGACTGGCGGCGCGACGCATGGCTTCGAGCCGCTTGAGACGGAATTGCAGCATGGCGGCGAGCATTTCGCCGGACGGCTCATCGTCGGACGGCGCCTGCGGCACCATCAGCCGGCTCTTGAGATAGGCCAGCCAGGCCGCCATCACCAGATAATCGGCCGCGACCTCAATGCGCTTCTCGCGCACCGTTTCGATGAAGGCGAGATATTGCTCGGCCAGCGCCAGGACGGAAATGGCAGCAAGGTCGACCTTCTGGCGGCGGGCGAGGTCGAGCAGCAGGTCGAGCGGGCCTTCATAGCCGCCGACGTCGACATACATGACATCTTCGGCCGCCGGCTCGGCGGGCGTGTCAAACCAGTCGGTCTGGGCAGTCGTCATGAACTCGGTGCCGCGCTGCAGGAACTTAGGGCCATCCTTGGCCGCTGGGTCAGCAGGCGTCAAGCGTCGCCGCCGCCGCACCAGATGATGTGCACCGGTCCCTCAGGACCGGCGCTGATTACATCAGGACGCAATCGCCGCCAGCGGCGATGACATTGGTGCAGATGCTGCTGGCTGCCTGCGCGGAGTCAGCGGGAACGCGAACGCGGTAATAGATGCCGCGGGCACCCAGATCGACGCGCTGGACTTCCATATTGGCGCCGCCAAACAGCGGACCGAAACGGGTGACCAGGCGTTGAGCCGCCTCGCGAGCCTCTTCTTCGGTGCGCAAGGACGCAAGCTGGGCATAGGCGGGCGCGGAATTGGGCAGAGCCTCGACTTCGACCGCTCCCGGGATGGCGGCAGCGGCGGTAGGCTCAGCCGTTGCGGGTTGGGCCGCAGGCGCTTCAGGCTGGGTGGTGGCGACTGCCGGTTGCGCGGTCGGCAGGGCACCCAGGGTGGAATTGGCCGGAGGTGGCGGCGGCAGGTTGCCGGTGGCGGCAGGAGCCTCGATCGCCGCGGCGACCGGCGCCCCCGCATTCGCGGTCGGCGCGCTTGCCTGGAGTCCAGCGGGGCGCAGCATCGGCACCGGCGCCGTCTTGCCGGCCAACA